>JAZRRG010000001.1:0-4821 GCA_045650565.1 Acutalibacteraceae bacterium
AGTATAGCCGTGCGCAAATGATTGCAACAGGTGTTGTTATCAGTGCCACATCCAGCATCCTATCGGTATCAATTTCATACTGCTTTGCCTTTTTCATTGCATAAATAATTGTAATTAAAAATGCTACCGCAATAATTATACCATACCAATAAACATCCCAACCGCTGCCAATAGGCACTGTGAAAGCGACGGGATTAATACTAAAAGGTATCCCGAAAATTACTCCCTCGTACATTTATTATCCTCCTTTAGCGTGGTAAGACTACCGATAGAGACGTGTTATCGTTATCAAACCAATCAAGATATTTTTCTAAATCATCTTTGGTTAAGCTCTTAATTATATCTAATTCATCAAAGACATTAAATTCGCAAACGGCTGAATCTATAAATGACATAACAATATGCTCAACACTGTTATAGCGCTTAATAATTCCACCGTAAATCTCACGCCTTACTGCTTCAAAAACAGAATCGCTGATTCCCTCTTGCTTTAAAAGGGCTATTTCTTGCTTAATGTACTCTGCAACCTCTTTAGGTGAGCAAGATTCACCATCAAACAAAGCAGCTGCATATCCTCTTCCCCAAAAAAACTCACTGTCGAACTCATCGTTAATCAGTTCTTTCTCGGTTAATTTTTTATATAAGCGTGTAGTATCGCCCGCAATAACATTTAATAAAATATCTATGCACAAATTATCTTTAAGTGTCGGCTCGTGGTCTAATTTAAATTTATATCCATAGCAAAACAGTGGAATCGAAACATCCAATTTCTTTTCAACATAGGATGACACCACGCAGCTCGGCTCGGCTGTGGTTTCGCGCTCTATTTTAGCGGGCACTCCGTCCTTAATTGATGCTCTGATTTTCGTTAGCACCCTATCGGTTTCAACATTTCCCGCAATGCAAATAAACATATTTGAGGGATTATAAAATGTATTATAGCACTGATAAAGTAATTTGTCATCAATTTGTGCTATTGAGTCAACAGTGCCTGCAATATCAATTCTCACAGGATTGTTGTGATACATTGCCCTTAATACGTTGAATAAAACGCACCAAGAGGGGCTATCATCATACATTTTTATTTCCTGTCCGATAATGCCCTGCTCCTTTTCTACCGTTTGTGCGGTAAAATACGGATTTTGAACAAAGCCGAGCAAAATATCAAGGTTCTCATAAAACATATTACTGCACGAAAACAAATAGCATGTTTTATCAAACGAAGTAAAGGCGTTGGCGTATGCACCCGTTTTAGCATATTTTGAAAAGGCATCGCCATCCTCACTCTCAAAAAGCTTATGCTCTAAAAAGTGTGCAATACCCTCAGGCACCTTAACAGTTTCGCCGCCGTTTAAGGAAAATGCCGTATCAATCGAGCCATACTTTGTGCCAAACACTGCGTATGCTGTATTAAATTCGGGCTTTTCCATTATATAAATCTTAAGTCCGTTATCAAGTACTGTAAGCGAATAGCTTTCACCTAAAACATCGTGTTTAAACACCTTAGTATTCATCTATTCGCCCTCCTGCTCACCTGTAAGATTATAAACTGTATGAAGCTTAATTCCATTTGCCGCCTCAATTACCTCTTCTCGAGTTACCATAGAAATAATTTTTGCTACCTCCTCGGGAGATTCAACTTTTCTTGTAAAAATATGCGACGCATACCAATTTTCAAGAGCACCGAGACTGTCATACGAAGACAAAAGCATGTTGTTAATATTTTTAATTGATGCCTCAAATGTAAATTGGTCAAACTCACCGTTCTTTACCATTTGCAGCTGATTTAGTATTTCCTCCTCGGCTTTTTTTGCCTTGTCAAATTCCACGCCCGAATCAACAACAAGATAGCCCTTATTTCGATTTGCCGAAGCCGAACAATAATAGCAAAGACTTAATTTTTCTCTAACATTAGCAAACAAGCCCGAATATGTGCCACCACCGAATATATCACTTGCAACGGTTAGAGCGTATGCATCCTTACCCCACAAATCACTTGTAAAGCCCATAACCAGCTTACCTTGTGAAACCGCCATAGTATCGTTTACGTATTTAACCTTATCACAGCTGTCTAAATGAGATATATTTCTATAATCATCACTAACAACTCTGTCGTTAACGCTAAATTTCTCCGAAATTTTTTCAAAAAAGCCACTAGGTAGCCGTTTGCCGACAAGCTGCACCCTAACATAAGCACACCTTAAAAGATTACACCACGCAGAATAAAGCTCTTTACCCGTCACAATCTCTAATGAATCAACAGTGCCGTACACCGAATGAGCATAAGTGTATCCCGAAAACATTTCTTCTATAAGTCTTTTACGGGCATAACGGCGCTTGTCATTGATTTCACCGAGTATATGTTCTCTTACCTTGCGTTTTTCACGTTCGGTGTCGTCAGCATAAAACTCATTACCGATTAATTTTGGATTAAAAATCAGCTCCATCAACAGCTCGGTTGCCTTATCTATAATCGGCTCATTTGTCATAGAGTACTCATCATTAATAACCGCTATTGACATCTTTATTACCTGCGCATCGCCGATTTTGTTAACGGCGACGCTCAAATCAGCACCATAGAGCATATTGAGCGCAGTATTTAGCTGTGTGAAGGATTCGTATTTTTCCGAACAGGATGTTAGCACATACGGCAGCAAAGCATTTGCCGATAAATTATCATTAGATAATGGTAAATAAAAATTAAATGATACAAGCGTAGTGTTAAACCGTTTGTTTTCAACAAATAAGCCATCTACACCGTTAGCCAAAACCTTATATTCCATTTACTTCCTCCACAAAAAAATTATTGAAGTTTATTATACCACAGTTTTTATTGTTTCTCTACCGTAAATTGTAAACTTTTTTCGTTTTATTTGATTTTTGCAAAAAAAGTTGATAATATTTAGTTGTCCGTTAATAATGTCTTTACATAATAATTTTGAGGAACCGCTTATGAAATCTAAACAACACCGACTTCCTATTCGCCTTATTATAACGTTGTTAATAATTATTTTAGAACTTTTTTTGCTTATTTTAACCATCAAGAACTTATCTGAAAAAAGCGTTTGGGTTTATACTCTGGCAGAGCTTATTGCGATACTAACTGTGTTATCAATAATTAACCGCCGTGGTAATCAAAGCTATAAAATAATGTGGATAGTATTTATTTTGCTTATTCCTCTCTTTGGGGTTACCGCATATCTTCTTTGGGGCGGTGGACGTGTTATGCCGCACATAAAGCGGCGGCTGCTTTGCTCAAGCCAAAAATATCGTAGTTTTTTACCCGATGACACGCATGTGGTTTCAAGACTCAATTATTCCGATATGATACATTTTCGCCAAGCCGAGTACATACGGCGTGAGGCAGATATGCCGGTTTATGACGGGACCACGAGTGAGTTCTTAAGCCCCGGTGAAAAGCTTATGCCAAAGCTAATTGAGGAATTAAAAAAAGCCGAAAGATACATTTTTTTGGAGTTTTTTATTTTAGCAGAAGGCAGTATGTGGGATGAGATTTTTGAAGTTTTAAAGGAAAAAGCAAAACAAGGCATAGAAATCAAAATTATTTTTGATGACTTCGGCTCGATAAAAACACAGAGCAAGGATTTTGTAAAGCGATTAAAAAAAGCAGGAATACTGGTTTCATCATTTAACCCCATTGTACCCTCAATAAACATTTTTATGAACAACCGTGACCATAGAAAAATAGTTGTTATTGATGGCAAGGTGGCTTTTACGGGTGGTATGAACATTGCCGATGAATACATTAACAGAATAGAGCGCTTCGGTTATTGGATGGATTCTGCAATACTGATAAAGGGCAAGGCGGTTAGCAGTTTTTTATATATGTTTTGTTCTATGTGGGAGTTTACTACAGGAACCTCGATAGATTTTGATGCGCATTTAGCCAATTTTGCAACCGATAATGACGGCTTTTATATCCCCTACTGCGATGACCCCTTAGGTAACAAAAATCCCGCAGCGGGTATTTATATGCAAATTCTGAACAATGCACAAAAATATGTTAACATAGCCACTCCCTATCTTATTCTTGATGCAACAATGGTAAGCTGCCTGTGTCTTGCAGCAAAATCGGGTGTTTGTGTAAATATTGTTACGCCCTCCATACCTGATAAATGGTATGTGCATCCCGTAACACAGTATTATTACGCCGAGTTATTGGAGGCGGGTATAAATATTTACGAATATACGCCGGGATTTATACACTCAAAAATCTTTATATCCGATGATAATGTTGCAACCGTTGGCAGTGTAAATATGGACTATAGGAGCTTTTATCTGCACTTTGAATGCGGTGTTTGGATGTGCGGAGCCAAAGCCATTCGCCAAATAAAGCAAAGCTTTTCAGAGATAATTGACAACTCCGTTAAAATCAATCCTGATGAGTGGAAAAAACGTCCTCTGTTTATCAAAATTAAACAACGCATTTTACATTTATTTGCCCCGTTTATGTGATTGACTTTTTATATAAAATATGTTAAACTAATTGATGGAAGGGTGGTTTAATTATGAAAACTAAAAATATTGTTATTGCAATTTCTGTTATTATCGGTATTATTACTATGGCTGCAGGCGTTGCCGTTCTTATTGACCGTTACTTAAAAAAGAACGATGAATGCGTTGACGGTTATATTGAGTGCGACTGCACACCCGAAGAAAACATTTAATTTCTAAAAGCGCCCAAAATGCAGGTGTAAGATAAAAGTAGACACAAAAAAGTGTCTACTTTTTCTTTATGTGTTAAAATATAAAAAAAGGAGGAAAAGAAATGCGAAAGAACAGACAATATACAGCGGAAGA
>JAZRRG010000002.1:0-2897 GCA_045650565.1 Acutalibacteraceae bacterium
GTTCGGGGAATTTATGGTATAATCTAACCAATCGATAAACCTGAATTTGATAATCAGATAGCAACAGCGAGTTGCTTGGCAACTACGACATCATATGTTAAAATATAACCACAAAAATATAAGGTGGTGATTTTATGGAAACGAAAGATATAATCTACGAATTAAGAACGAAAAAAGGACTCTCGCAGGAAGAACTTGCAGAAAAGATATTTGTTACAAGGCAGGCAGTTTCCCGATGGGAAACCGGCGAAACGATACCGAACATAGATACTCTCAAGCTACTTTCACAGTTGTTTAATGTGTCGATCAACACGCTTCTCGGTTCTCCAAGAGAGTTAGTGTGCGAATGCTGCGGTATGCCTCTTGAGGACTGTAATATCAGCAAAGAAACCGATGGCAATTTCAACGAGGAATACTGTAAATGGTGCTATGCCGATGGTGAATATACCCTTGATATTTGGAAGAGATATGCCGAGATCGGTGGTAAAGAAAAGCTCGTAGAGTTCAAACAACAGCTGATAAACGAATTCACCACAGTTTTGCATATCGAGGGATTGCCCAAGGTTGAGAATTTAAACGTGCTGCCCGGTGAATTTGTTAATATGGAATACACACTTCCAAACGGAGAAAAAGTGAAATTCCTTGACGATAAGCAGACCTATCTTGGCAGTCAGCTCGAGGGAAAAACAAAATGCTACGGAATTGTCGCCAACATGGATTTCCTTCTCGTATGCACATATGAGGAAAACGGTGAGAACCCCGAGCTCGTGATTTATAAGAAAAGGTAGTCAAATCCCAATTTATCTAGCAGAATTAATATCTGAACGATAAAAAGGGGTGAACGATAGAATTCCGCTATTTCTGTTGCAGCGAGTGCAGGGAATAGCGGAATTGTTATTTTTGCATCTTAAAAAGCCCTCAAAACCGTTAAAAGCAACGATTTTGGGGCTAAAAAGTGCTATTTTTACTATAAAAAACGAAAATCCATAGCCGAAATTGTATCGACTATGGATTCTTTGATGGTTGCGGGGGGATTTGAAAATCACACTCGAAAATATAGTTGTCTCGGGTGTGATTGCAAGCATTTTTATAACGCTCTGTATGGGTGCGCTTTGCGCGATTTTGTTGATTATTTTCGTGCTTCCTTCCTTGCTTGTGATTTTTGACAAGTACGTTGTTGGACGTAAAAAAGATGAGCTTGATTATTAATATAAAAACGCAGGATTTTTAAATCCTGCGTTTTTTTGTATCAGATATCATCTTCGCGTTTTGGTTTGATGCTATAATAATCGAGAAGGGGAATCATAATAAGTGCGCTGAGCCCTGCTGTAAATCCTCCGTTATAAAGAACAAAGCCACCGTGCATACTTGAGGTTACCGTGCATATAGTTGCGCTAAGTATTCCTGCGATTACTCCATATTTGAAGCCGTATTTACCTGCTATGGGGCAAAGACCTGTGGCAAAGGCGAGTCCGTTAATATATGCTTGTGTTGAAAGTGTCCAGGGAATATCAATACCTGAAACAAGACAGATTGCGATTACAACAACATGAAGTCCCAGATATCCGACAACGATGGGTGCTACGTTCCTCGGGTGCTGACCGTCGGAAGCGAACGTTAATGCTCCCAAAACCGCACCTGCCGTGGGGGCGGTAAATCCAACACCTGCGGGGAGAAACGGGAAGATATTTGGAAGAAGAAATACGAGATTGAGATATGCAACGAACAGCAAACCATATATTGCAATATTGATAAAGCACAGGGGCATTCCGAATTTATCCGCAAAATCTGTGCCGTATCCCGTACATTTTAAGAGTTCTCTATATTCTTTGATATTACCCTTCTTTAACAAAAATCCTGCTATAAACGTAATTCCGAAGAAAATCAGATAGAAAACGTTCATAAATCCGCGATAGGCATAGGGCATTGCATAATATTCGGGATTGCTTATGGGGAGTGTGGATGGTGAGTCGATACCGAGAGTTTTATACATAAAGGCATAGATGAAAATTCCCATCAAGCCAACAGAAAGTCCCGCTTTATAGAGGTTATATTCTCTATGCATTGCGGTCGTTCCGGGTAAAAGCGGTAACACGATAAAGCCCACCGCAATTCCGCATATAATGGCTATGATAATGCCGACCCAATTTATATTTGTGCTTACGGCACTACCCATTGGATATCTGAAGAGAACTTCGCTTACAAACGGTGACAGTGCGGTAGCGTAAAAAGCGATATGTATATTTTCGGATGTTTTTTTCTTCATTACAACGCAAAAAAGAATAACTCCGACAAAGGGCATCCACATATTAAGAAAGTTAAGTCCGTAGAATGCGTGTGCGATTATTAACATATATCCAGCCAAGGTTTGGGCATTTGAATTTACTTTGAATATATATATAACGGCATTTGCAATCAAACCGCAAATTGCTACGTTTAGCAAAGTGCTACCGAGTCCGCCAAGAGCAAAATAGTCGGTTACAAGCTTGCTTGGTGAGGTGACTATGAGCCAAAGATTTTGAAATATATTCCATTCCTTTGTGTATATTACTGCAAATGGTACGGACAAAAGAAAAAATAAACTGATAAAGAGGGAATACGAACGTATGAGACGTGCGTTAAAAGTCGATGGTGTATTCTCCTTGTTGAAGGATGCAGACAAGGGCTTCATAATTATTACCTCCTGTTTTTTTGTTATTGTAGCATATTATCGGAATAATATCAATAGTTGTTGGGATAATATTTTGATAATTATCGGAATAATACAACATTTTGGAAAAGCAGCACTTTAAAAAATGCTGCTTTACGCATCTCAAATATTGTTGTTTTTTTAACTCAAACTTTGTGTTAGGTCAACTTTCCGATGGAAAGTGAAATGTTTTGGCTTGTGGCAAAAT
>JAZRRG010000003.1:0-12154 GCA_045650565.1 Acutalibacteraceae bacterium
GGAGGGGCTTGTTATATCCATTTAACTATGTAGGCATATTTAACGAATACAATTTTAAACTATAAGCCGTGTTTTGTCAAGAAACACGGCTTATAAATATTTGTGATTTTCAGTTCGTATTAGTTTTGCGGCACATTCTACGTGTGAAGTACGGGGGAATAGGTCGGCGGGGGTATATTCCATCAATTTATACCCATTATTTTGAAGTATTGCTATATCACGTGCAAGGGTTGAGCTATCGCACGAAACATACACAATTCTTTCGGGGGAAAAATCGTTTGCAATGGTATTAAGCAATGCCTCCTCGCAACCCTTTCTTGGAGGGTCAACTATTACAACATCGGGCTTTAGCCCACGGGCTGCTAACTGTTCTGCGGCAGCCGCAGCATCAGCACATATAAATTCGGCATTTTGGATGCCATTTATTTGGGCGTTAATTCCAGCATCACGTACGGCATCGGGGACTATCTCAACCCCGATGATTTTTTTTGCCGTTTTTGCCATAGACAGACCAATACTACCCGCACCGCAATATAAATCAAGTACGGTCTTATTGTCAGGCATGGCATATTCGGCGGCTTTTTGGTACAGCTTTTCTGCCATATCACGATTAACCTGATAAAAAGACAAGGGGGAAATGCGAATTTTAATACCGCAGAGAATATCGGTAATATATGTATCTCCGAAAACTGACACACATTCATCGCCCAAAATAACATTGGTGTCCTTTTTGTTTATATTAAGCTGTACGCTCTTAAGATTTTCACCTAAAAGCGCCTTTAACCTTTCGGTTAGTATATCTATAAAGGGAAGAGTATCACCGTTAATTACAAGCACCACCATAATCTCACCCGTTTTTGCTGCATGGCGAATGTATATATGGCGCACAAGTCCCGTAAGGTCTTGCTCATTATATATAGAAATGTTATTTTCCTTTAAAAAATCAGTTATAACGGCGCAAATCTGCCCAAAAATTTCGGGCTGCAAAAGACAGTTTTCACACTCAATCACCCTATGTGAGTGGGTGCCGAAAAATCCTACATTTCGGTTTTGACTTATAGGATATTGAGCTTTATTGCGGTAGCCGAGCGTTTTTTCGGCACTAATTATGGGCTGCGGTTCCATATCAATTCTACCGATACGCTTTATAGAGTTATAAACCTTTTCACTTTTAATTTTGCACTCGGCGTTATATGAGATGTGCCGATAAACACATCCGCCACAGCGGTTAAACACATCACAGTCGGAAGTGATTCTATCGGGTGAAGTGTTTATTATTTCCATTACCTTGCCGTAAGCATATCTCTTTTTCACCTTTAATATTTTTGTGAGTACGGTATCACCCTTTGCCGAAAGCGGCACGAAAACCGCCATACCCTCATAATGACCCACACCACTACCGCCTGAAGTATAACCATCTATTTCTAAAATAATTTCATCGTTCTTCTTCATATTCCCACAACTGTTTCTTCGAATTTTTTAAGCTCTCTTGAAAGTCTTGCAACGGGTAACCCTACAATATTAAAAAAGTCACCGTCTATTTTTTTAACAAGCACAGCGCCAAAGCCCTGTATACCGTAGGCACCCGCCTTGTCTATATATTCATTTGTGTTTAAATATTCCTCAATTTGAGAATCGCTTAACGGGTAAAATTCAACCAGCGAAATTTCCGAAAAGCTATATGTTTTTCCGTTTTTATAAAAAGCACAGCCCGTAATTACCTTGTGGGTGTTGCCCGATAGTATTTTAAGCATCATTTTAGCATCCTTGCGGTCGGTTGGTTTGCCGAGCATAATATCACCTAAAAACACAGCGGTATCAGACCCTATAGTTAAAGAATCGGGGTGGGAGGCACCAATATGCATAGCTTTTTGTACCGCAAGATATTCGGGGGCAAACAAGGGGTCTATACCTTTTGGTAAAATTTCCTCGATATTGGCGGGTAAACACTCAAAATTCGGCAGTAAAAGCTTTAAAAGCTCTTGGCGCCGAGGAGACTGTGAAGCGAGTATATATTCCATAAAACAACCTCAATTTTTACTTTCTACCTGACTATTTTACCACAAAGCGAAAAAAAGTGCATTATTTTCTTAAAAAAATTGCCCCAAAAGTAAAGATGTCGGTGAATGTCGCAAAATGAAACGTTATAATGCGTGTGTCAGGAGGTGTCCGAGATGGCAAAAGCAAAAACGCTCAAGGAGATTATGGAATCTCTTTTAGAGCAAAAGGCAAGCGACCAAGAAAAAGCAAATTTATCCGAGCTTGGCTTTGATATGAAAAAGCCAACCAAGTACACCGTTATTATGGCGGCGCTCTACAAGAAAGCGGCAGGGGGAGACCTAAGCGCAATTAAGGAGCTGCGCTCAATCGTGTCAGGCGGCGCTACCGATAATCTATATTCAGGGGTGGTGATGATAGTTGACGACATCAAAAATTAAAATTTCCGATATTGTCGGAGGTGGTTACGATGATTATTGAAACGATACCAACCGCTACCGAGTTTTAAAGGGCGGCAAGGGCTCAAAGAAATCTACTACAACGGCGCTGAATCTTATATATCGGTTAATGAAATATCGGGGAAGCAACCTGCTGGTTGTTCGTGCGGTTATGAACACCCATAGAGATTCAACCTTTGCACAGCTTAAATGGGCTCAGGAAAAGTTAAATGTTGCACACCTATGGCAAAATACGGTGTCGCCAATGGAGATGGTCTATCTACCGACAGGTCAAAAGATACTGTTTCGTGGCTTTGATGATGTTTTAAAACTCGCATCAACTACGGTTAATACGGGGCATTTGTGCTTTGTGTGGTTAGAGGAGGCGTTTGAAATTGATAAAGAGGAGGATTTTGAAAAACTCGATTTATCGGTACCCCGTGGCAGTGTCCCAAGGGGACTATTCAAGCAAACAACCTTAACCTTCAATCCCTGGAGTGAAAAGCATTGGCTTAAGAAAAGATTTTTTGATAAAGCCGCAAAAAATGTATCTTGCTACTCTACAAACTATTTGTGCAATGAGTTTTTAGATGCCACCGACCGAGCCGTTTTTGAGGGTATGAAAAACTCTAACCCATCACGCTACAGCGTGGCGGGGCTAGGGAATTGGGGTATAGCCGATGGGCTGGTATTTGAAAACTATTCAGCTGAAATACCAAATATACCCACCGAACAGTTGTGGAAATGGCGGCACTTTTTCGGACTTGATTACGGCTATACAAACGACCCTACGGCATTTATAGCCATTATGGTTAATCCCATAGATAAACTAATTTACATATATGATGAGTTTTATAAATGCAGGATGTTAAACAGCGATATAGCCGAGCTAATAAAGAAAAAGGGGTATGCAAAGGAGAGAATTCGTGCCGACTGTGCGGAGCCCAAAAGCAACGATGATTTGCGGCGCCTCGGAATCGCCCGTATTATGCCCTCGGTTAAAGGGGCGGACAGCATAATAAACGGAATAACCAATATATGCGAATATAAAATTTATGTAAATCCCAGGTGTGTTAACACTCTAAAGGAGATGTCAAGCTATGTTTGGGACAAAAAGGTGGCAGGCAACCGTGCGCTGCCTGTAGATAAAAACAATCATTTAATGGATGCATTAAGATATGCATTTCAGGATGTAAAGCTCTTTCATCCCGAACGGGAGGAGGGTATATTGCGCACCGCAGACAGCGGTATTACAAATAAAGATATAAACGGAGGATGGATTTAATGTTAACGGTTACTTTAGTTATGACCGGCTTTGCCTTTTTCCTTTTAGGAATAATTTTAGGCAATATTTACAGTGGTAAAAAGGTTCGAAAAACATCACCGAAGCACTCGGCAAACCGTATGAGTGTATCGGCTGAGTTCAAGGACTTTTTTAAATATGATGGCAGTGAACAGGCATAGCGCCTTTAATAGAGAGGAGAATTCTTATGAGTAAAACACAAATCGATGAAGCGGCAGTGCTACCAAACACACGTGAGAGCGACGGTGTAACCGATACTCAGGACACCACACTTGAGAATATCGGTCAGGATAAAAATAGCCAAAAAATTCACGTTAAATTTAATAAGGAAATTCGTGAATTATCTATTGAAGAGGCGACTGCTTTGGCACAAAAGGGGCTCAAATACGATACAGTGAGTGGCGAACTTGAACGACTTCGCACACTGGCAGTAGCGAGTGGAAAAAACATAACCGACTTTATTACCGAAATTGAAAACCAAAAGAGCCAAGCCCACAAAAATGCTTTAATGGAAAGCTGTTCGGGTAATAACGAGTTGGTAGAGCACATTATTGAGCTTGAAGGGGCAAAACCTGCCGATGAGCTTTTGGGAATGAGTGAATTAATGAACGAGTTTCCAGAAATTAAATCGGAAGATGATGTACCCGAATCGGTTTTAGAGGCAGTTAAGATGAAGGGTGGAAATTTGTTTGATGCGTATTTACGATACCTCCATCAGCAAACACGCCAAGCCAAACGGCATATGGAGCAGCGCCTTAAAACCGAGCAAAGCAGTGTCGGTTCACAGCTCGGACACGGCTTGCCCGTGTCGGATGCAAACGAGGAGTTTATAAAGGGACTCTGGAATTAAAAAGGAGAAAAACAATATGTCAATCAATTCATTAGAAACAGCAACAAGATATTCAGCTGAGCTTGACAAGCTTTTTTCACAAAAAAGTGCTACCGGCTTTTTTGCCGATAACACCTTCGGTAAAAAGTTTGTCGGAGCCAAAACGGTTATCATCCCTGACGTTAATTTTCAGGGCTTAGCCGATTACAATCGTGACACCGGCTTTACTCGTGGCGCTATTACAGTGTCAAACACCTCATACACAATGCAAATGGACCGTGCTCGTTCCTTGCAGATTGACCGTGAGGATATGGATGAAACAGGTGTTGCAAATCTTGCAGGCAAGATACTTGGCGAATATGTTCGCACAAAGGTTGTTCCCGAGTGTGATGCCTATGTAATTTCTAAGCTTGCAGGATTAGCCGCTACAAGAAGCAACCTTGTAACAGGCGATATTACTCATCCGTTCGAAACCCTTTGTGCTCTTATTAAAGAGGTACAAAATGAGGTTGGCTACGATGAGGAATTAGTTGCATTTATCGATGGTGGTATCTATGCGCTCTTGCAGAACACCCCCGAAATTTCACGCCAGATTATCGTTAACGATTTCAAACAGGGTGATATTTCCCTAAAGGTAAATTCAATTAACGGTGTGGCACTTATCCCCGTTATGTCGGAGCGTATGAGAACTGCATACGAATTCAAAGCAGGCGAGGCAGGTGGTTTTGTACCGGCTGACAACAGCAAATCGGTTTATATGATGGTTTGTCCTAAGAAGGGCGCACATCTCGTTCGTAAGACCGAGAATATGCGTATCTTCACACCCGAGCAAAATGTGGATGCCGATGCCTACAAATTCGATTACCGCATTTATTACGATGTATTCGTAAAGAAAAGCGGACTCGATGCAATTTGGGCATGGTTATCTCCTGAGGTTTCCATTACTGCACAGCCCGAGGATATAACAGTTGCCGAGGGTAACATTGCAGAGGAACTCACAGTTACTGCCGTAGCTGATGGCGCTGAGCTTTCATACCAGTGGTATAAAGCGGCAGATAAATCAGGTAATGATGCAGTAAAAATCAAGGGTGCCAACAACGCTGTATTAGTACTGGATGAGACACTCACTGTAGGCGAATACCACTACTTTGTAAAAATTATGGTAGATGGAATTGGCACAGTTTTGTCAAATGTTGCTACAGTTACAGTAGAATAATTTAAACGGCTCTGCACCCGTTCGGGGTGCAGAGCTCATAAAAAACAGGGGGATGACTAAATGAATTACAGTCCGACACAAATATATACAGAGTACAAAAAGGGTGTCGAATTTAAAAGCAGTATGGGCAGCAAGGGTCTATACGAGCAAAATAAAATCAACGAGCGCTTTTATGTTGGCGACCAATGGTACGGAGCAAAGTGTTCGAACTCTCGTCCGCTTGTGCGCCACAATATAATCAAACGAATAGGCGATTATAAAATGTCGGTGCTTTTATCGGGTCCTATCAATATTTCCTATTCGGCAGAGGGTGTGCCCGAAACAGTAGGCATTCGTGATAAGGTGGTAGCTTTCAGAAACAAAATATCCACTGAGGGAACTATCTCTGCCTCAAATCTTACCGATGGTGAAGAGGTTGCCCTCGTTATGTCGGCGCTTAATGATTACCAAAAGGTAACCGCTGAACGATTAAAGCTCGATATCTTGGCAGAAAAGGCATTAAAAAATGCGTATATCGGCGGTACGGGTATTATTTATACCTATTGGGATTCGAGTGTTTCCACAGGACTTTATGCGGATGATACCAAAACAGTTGCCATAAAGGGCGATATTGTATCCGAGGCACTGCAAATAGAGAACGTATATTTCGGTGACCCGTATACCGAGGATGTGCAAAAGCAACCCTATATTATCATCGCTACAGAAAAAAGCGCTGATGAGGTTTATAGAGAGGCGTCTCGCTTCTCGGAAAACCCGCAGTTTGATATTAGTGAATATGGCGCCGATGAAAAAATCACGGTGCTAACACGCCTTTGGAAAGAATATACGGCTGATGGCAGTTATAAAATTTATGCGTGTCGTGTTACCGAAAAGGCGGTTATAAGGGATAAATGGGATATCGGTGTACGTATGTATCCGTTGGCAGTTTTCCGTTGGGAAACAAGGCATAACTGTTGCTATGGCGACAGTGAGATCACCTATTTAATCCCAAACCAAATTGCCATAAACCGTATGATAACTTCCGGTGTTTGGTCGGCAATGACTACGGGAATGCCAACAATGGTTGTAAACGGCGATATTATTGATGGTGAAATCACCAACGACCCCGGACAAATCGTTAAAATATACGGAACAAATGATGATGTTGCTAATGCCATAAGATATGTTTCTCCACCCGATAATGTAGGCAATTTTTCGGGTGTAGTTGAGCCGCTTATAAATAACACATTAGCACAAAACGGAGCAAATGCTGCGGCATTAGGGGACGTTAACCCCGATAATACCTCGGCAATTATTCAGCTTCGTAACGCTGCCAAGCTTCCACTTGCTATGCTTGAGACGAGATATTTCGCATTCATTGAGGAGATTTCTCGTATTTGGGCGGAATTTTGGATTATGCAGTATGGTAACCGCCGGATAAAAATTAACGACCAAAACGGAACCTGGTATTTAGAGTTTGATGGCAAACGATATAAAGATTTAATTATAAGCACTTCGGCTGAGATTTCATCGTCAGCTTCATTTAGCGATGAAACCACAGTTAGTGTATTGGATAATTTACTAAATAAGGGTGGCATAACGCCTATTCAGTATCTTAAACGGCTCCCCAAAGGAATGGTGCCTAATATTAACGAACTCATTAAAGAAATGGAGGCCTCAAATGCTGACAGTAAAGGAAATTTATAACGAAACGGTAACCCTGTTGGGAATTAGCGACTACGGGGAAGGTCTTAATAATTCCGATGGGTTCGAAAAGGATTTTTTGTGTTGCTTAAACAAGGTTATTCTAGATTTGAGTGACGAGTCATTAAATATTAAATCATTAAAGCAAAGTATCCCTTTACCCTTATCGGCAAAGCAGGCGCTTTGCAACGGTACTGCTATGTGGTTGGCTCTGATATTAGGGGATACGGGAAAGCAAGGCTTTTTTGCCGATACATATAGCGCTATGAGGACACGTTGCAAATCAACATTTCAGGCGATAGCCGATACCTTACCGCAGTAGAGGGGGAAAAGATATGAAATATCCTAAGTTTGAAAAAATTCGGCAAAAAGACTTTACGGTTGCTGGTTTTGAAAGCGGTATTGATGGGTTGCTTGAGGAAGCCGCAATTTCCGATTGTAAAAATATGATATATTCGGCAGGTGCTCTAACTAACAGACCGAGTATGAAGCTAACCGATGGAGAAATCTTTTATAGCGAAAATTCCCTCGAGAGTAGCGATGCAATGATTTGCAATGCGGCGGTCTTTTTAGACAGTAAATATTATAAGGTAGCAGTATTTTCAAGTGAGGAGCCCGACTTTTGTATAAGGTATAATTGCTTTTTATTAAGCGAGGATGGTAAGACACAGCAAATAGCACCGCTTGAATTTACAAGGGTATCGAGCGATGAGTATGACAAGCCGCAGTCAATAACCGTGTTTTCGGCGGCAAGCAACTTCGGTTGCGGCATTTATGCGTTGGTCAGCGTAAATAATTCACTTGCAGAAAATAAAGATGAAGCGTATTCTCTGAAAATGTATGAGCTTAATGACGGGTTTGATGAATGGATTTTGATAGGTCCTCAGGATATGTATATACCCGAGTATATGGTTGATGGCAGGGGAGAACTTTACCATCAATCTTTGGCAGACCTACCCGAGCCATCCTTTAAGGAGCCAATAAATATGCTTAACAATTCCTTTAAATGCACCTTTACTTCAGATGGTACATCAACCTGGTTTTTAATGCCGGAGGGAATTATCAAACAAGGGTATCTTGAATACTTAAACTGCAAGGTGTATTTAGAGGATGATGAAATGCTTTCATTTAACTTAAGACCTGCCGATAATATTTCCGATGTTATAACCTATAAGGGTGAAGAAATGTTTATCACCTTTACGCCTTTAAGCAGGTATGTAAGGTTTGTAAATTTTGTTCCGCCGAGGATTAGAGAAAAAAGGAATAATATTGTGGTTACCGTAAGAATTAAAAGTCCCGAAAACAATATTAAATTTGCCAATATCGATAAGAGTATATGGTTTTCTTCGGGTGCAGCAGGTGCATATTTGTGCCTTGCAGGTAATAAGCATGAGCCATCCCGTATTTGTGTAAGCGCAAGGGATAACCCGTTATACTTTCCCGAGGGAAACAGTTATTCGGTGGGAGACCCATCGCAGAGAATAACGGCTTTCGCTCGGCAAAACAAAAACCTGATTATATTTAAGGAGAGGGAAATTTATTGTGCTGATTACGCTTCCAATAAATTCTCCGTAACACATTTGCATGCAAGCATTGGATGTGATCTGCCTTCAACCGTAGCGCTCTGCGAAAACCGATTGGTGTGGGCAAATAGTGATAACAAGGTGTATACCCTTAATGCCTTAAGCGATTATGGTGCGGTAGCAGTGTATAATATGTCACGCTCGGTTGATGGAAAATTGGCTAACGAAGATTTTTCCAAAGCCACGGCGTGTTACTGTAACAGGCAGTATTTTTTATGCTTAAACAATAGGGTGTATGTGCTCGATTTATCGGGCACATTGCTGCAAACCAACCGTGAGTTTGTAACTGCGGCGGGATGGTTTTGTTGGGATTTACCAGAAGAAGTGTTTATCAAAGCGGCTTATGGGGGTAAAAATTTCGTAAATATCATTTGTAATATTATGGGAAATAATCATTATTATATGTCATCTATCAGTGGCAAGGATGGAATCGATAACTTTTTTGATGAATCTCTTATCCCTCAAAGGCAGGTGACCGAAAGCACCTTGTCAACCGGTCTTTTTTATAACAAAGATTATTATAATAAAAAGCTATTCACAAAATTCTTTGTGAATACGTTTGCCGAGAGAGATGTGTTTGTCTCGTTTTTTAACGAAATGGGTGATAACACAAAAGACACGGTCATAAATATAAAATACAACGGTAAAAAGGTGATGAATTCCTATCGGATTTTACCGCTTGTAAGGTGCTTGGGGATTGCTGTAAAAATAAGAGCGTACGGCAATATAAAATTAAACAAGCTCACATTTTTATATAAAGAAATGGTGTAGCGGGAAGGACGATATGCGAAGGGTAGTTGTTTTTGCAGTTATATTCAGTTTACTGTTAACGGGCTGTCAGGGGGTGGAGACATCACCAAAGGACAGCCAAAAGCCCGAACAAGAAAAACAGCTTGTCGGCGTTTGGGTAACCTTTAGTGAATTAGGCGACTTTGCACAAAAGAACTTTGAAGAAGAGTTTGATAGGTGTATAGAAAATTGTCTTGATTTAGGGGTTAATAATATTTTTGTTCACGTGCGTCCCTTTTGCGATGCGGTGTATGAAAGTGAGCTTTTCCCGAAAAGTAAATATATTAGCAGCTATAATGGAGATGCATTGCAATATATGCTCGATGCCGCTCATAAAAACGGTATAAAACTGCACGCTTGGATAAATCCGTATAGGGTATCCACAGCGAGTAACGACATAAGCACTCTGCCCGATGACA
Source organism: Acutalibacteraceae bacterium (assembly GCA_045650565.1). Lineage (GTDB taxonomy): Bacteria > Bacillota > Clostridia > Oscillospirales > Acutalibacteraceae > SIG565. The sequence continues at coordinate 10,258 of JAZRRG010000003.1, forward strand.
GTCCCGCAAAAATATGGCTAAATGATGATAACGACGGCAACGACACGAATGTCTGCATAACCGATACTGGCATATATCTGAACCCTGCCGCCGCCGAGGTAAAAAAATTGATACTGTCAGGTATTAGGGAGATAATAGAAAACTATGCGGTGGATGGCATACATTTAGATGATTACTTTTACCCTACAACCGACCCATCCTTTGATGAAGCATTATATACCGAATATAAGCAAAGCACCCAGACCATACTTGATTTACCTGATTGGCGACGGCAAAATGTAAGCTCACTTATACATACGCTTTACTGTGCTGTAAAGGCGTTTAATAAAAATATTCAGTTTGGTGTTTCTCCCGCCGCCGATATAGAGCGCTGTTATAACGAGCTGTATGCCGATGTTGAAGGATGGGCACACGGGGGCTATGTTGATTACATAATGCCGCAACTATATTTTGGATTTGAATATCCTATAGAAAGGTTCATGTTTGATAACCTGCTACCCGTTTGGCAGGCAATGCTTGAGGATACAAATGCGACGCTTTACGTAGGTCTTGCAAATTATAAAATAGGCACCGAAAACGAACCCGATAAGACAGAGTGGAATAAGTATAACGATATAATTTCAAGGCAAATAACATTACTTAACCAAAATAATACCGATGGTTTTGTGTTTTTCTCATATTCATCGCTTTTTAGCGACCGAAAACTCAATACAGAACAAACGGAAAAAATTAAGGAGATAATAAAAAATGAATGATGGAATAGTTTCCGCATTGGTGGCGCTTGTGGGAACCATGATAGGTACTTTCGGCGGTATAGTAACCTCAGGTAAGCTTACTAATTACCGCATAGAGCAGTTGGAGAAAAAGGTTGACGCCCACAATTCCTTTGCCCTAAAAATACCAATAATCGAAGAGCGCCTCAAGACAATGCAAAGAAAAATAAATGATGTTGAAGAAAGGAGTATAATTCATGAAAATTTCAAAATGGACAATAGTAAGAACCATTATGATACTTTTGGTGATTGTTAATATGCTTTTAAAGGCATTTGGCGTAAAAACAATTGACATAGGTGAGGACACAGTATTAGGCATAGTAGAAGCACTAATAGAAATCGGTGCCATCGTTTGTGCTTGGTGGTACAACAATTCCTTCACCGAAAAAGCACTCGCTGCCGACAACTTTTTTAAGAGCTTAAAGGAGGAAAACAATGTTTAAACTTGCGCTTAATGCAGGGCATTACATAAACGAGCCGGGCAAAAGGGTTTTGAAAGAACTTGATAAAAACCAAACAAGAGAGTGGACACTTAACGATCGCATTTGTGATAAGGTTGAGAAAAAGTTAAGTCAGTACGACGGACTCTCCCTAATACGCATTGATGATACAACCGGCAAGACAAATATATCTCTTGCCAATCGTGCAAAGAAGGCAAACGACTTCGGCGCCGATTTATATGTTTCGGTACATCATAACGCAGGTATTAACGGTGGCAAGGGTGGAGGTATAATGGCATATGTCTACACCAAGGTGGATGAGAGCACAAAGCGTGCTCAAAAGCTTTTATATAATAAGCTTATAGAAAAAACGGCATTGAAGGGCAATCGTGCAAACCCACTTGAAAGTGCGAACTTTGCAGAACTGCGACTAACCCGTATGCCCGCCGTGCTGCTTGAATGCGGTTTTATGGATTCGGTAACCGATGTGCCGATTATTTTAAGTGATGACTTTGCCGAAAAATGCGCTGCGGCTATTACCGAAGCAGTTGTGGAACTCGGCAAACTCAAACTCAAAGTGTTGCCTAAAAAAGAAACGCTTTATAGGGTGCAGGTTGGAGCATATAAGGAAAAGGCCAACGCCGAAAATATGCTTAATAAACTCAAAGCAGCAGGCTTCGATGG
>JAZRRG010000004.1:0-6452 GCA_045650565.1 Acutalibacteraceae bacterium
GGTGTGGATGCCAATATGATTAGACTTTGGGAAAATGAACGCAAGCAAATTAGTCTTAAATCTTGGGAGAAATATTTTAAGGATCGCATTACTCTTTAACGGACGACCGCCTCACAAAAAATGTGAGGCGGTCGTCCATTAAAGAGTGATACGATCCTTAAAATATTTCTCCCAAGATTTAAGACTAATTTGCTTTCGCTCACTTTCCCAAAGCCTAATCATATTGGCATCCACGCCAACAAGCCTTGCATATGGTCTTTTGCCGAGATTGAGACTTTCCCTATGTTCACGTATAAGTTTGCCCTGTCCGTATGCTATAAAGCGGTTGTAATCGTCCAGAAGGTCATATATAGGGATATTATAGAGTTTGGAAAGCTTGTCCGCTGTCATTTTATCAAAGCCATTATGATTACCTGTTTCAAGATTTATGTATGTGCTGCGAGCAATGCCAACAATTTGTGCCACTTCCTTTTGCATAAGACCAAGCTTATGTCGGCAAAAGCGTAAGCGGTCGGGTATGTTATCAATATCTTCATAAGAGTGGTATTGCTTATTAAACAACTGTGCTTCGAGCAGTTTTCTCGGTGCCATAAGTCTAAAGCTTAAAACAAATAAGGGAGAATGCTTTGTTTCACCGTTTTCGGTGTGCGACATTATATACATATTTTCTGCCGTCTGCTCGGTAATTCTCCAATGGGGAGTTCTTTTCGTAACCAAAAACTCATTTGTGAGAGGGTTGCATTATCAATACACCTCGCCGCATAGGGCGCAAGATGTATGCTCTTATCACTTTTAAAGGTTGAAATTCCCTTTATAAGACCTATTGTTCCAATAGAAATTAAATCTTCCGGGTCTACCCCCGTACCGTAATATTTTTTAACTATGTGGGCTACAAGCCGTAAATTGTGCTCTATCAGTTTATCCTTTGCCGCCTTATCGCCCTCTGCCATACGCTTTAGAAGTTCGGCTTCCTCACTTTTTTTAAGCGGCGGCGGAAAGGAACCCGATGGCGCTACGTGCAGCGCTAAATAAAAAAGCTGTGAAGCAATTTTGTAAATAAGCTCCCAAAACAAAAAAATCCACTCCTTTAAATCAAATATATGATTATAAAAGATTGTCTTATTAAATTTTAGTTGCAATTAGTTTAAAAGTATGATAAAATTTATTGGAATTAAATACTAAAGACTGTGATGGAGAGAGTAGTCTCGAACGGATATTTTAGCGAGTCGGAGAGGGTGGGAGTCCGATATAGGCGTCGTGTATGAAAATCACTCCTGAGTTGTCCGCTGAATTAAGTAGGCGGTACCGGCTGTTCACCGTTAACAGAACCGCAGATGTCAGTCTGCCGTAATGGGTGGTTAACGAAAGTGGGCTTTCGTCCTGTTATGGACGGGAGCCCGTATTTTTTTAGGAGGTTGTATATGTATAACAATATCTCACCTAATGTTAATTTTGTTGAAGAGGAGAAAAAAATCGGTAAATTTTGGGTAGATAACAAAATTTTCGAAAAGAGTATCGAGGAGCGCAAGGACGGTACCCCGTATGTGTTTTATGACGGTCCGCCTACTGCTAACGGTAAGCCGCATATTGGCCACGTGCTAACGAGGGTTATTAAGGATATGATTCCCCGTTACCGCACGATGAAGGGCTCAATGGTGCCGAGAAAAGCGGGTTGGGACACACACGGACTTCCCGTTGAGCTTGAGGTTGAAAAGCTTTTGGGACTTGACGGTAAGGAGCAAATCGAGCAGTACGGCTTGGAGCCGTTTATTGCCCACTGTAAAGAAAGTGTTTGGAAATACAAGGGTATGTGGGAAGATTTTTCGCACACCGTTGGTTTCTGGGCTGATATGGAAGACCCGTATGTAACCTATCATAACGATTTTATTGAATCGGAGTGGTGGGCGCTCAAACAAATATTTGAAAAGAAGCTTCTTTATAAGGGCTTTAAAATAGTACCCTACTGTCCCCGTTGCGGAACACCGTTATCTTCTCACGAAGTAGCGCAGGGCTACAAAAATGTAAAGGAGCGCAGTGCGGTTGTTCGCTTTAAGGTAGTAAATGAGGATGCATATTTCCTCGCTTGGACAACTACACCGTGGACACTTCCCTCCAACGTGGCGCTTTGCGTAAACCCGAATGAAACCTATTGCAAGGTAAAGGCGGCGGATGGTTATACCTACTATATGGCTGAGGCACTGCTTGATAAGGTGCTCGGTAAATTAGGCAATGAAGAAACCCCTGCTTACACCGTAATTGAAAAATATAAGGGTACCGAGCTTGAGTATAAAGAGTATAAGCCGTTGTTTGCCTGTGCGGGTGAGGTTGCCGCAAAACAAAACAAGAAGGGACACTATGTAACCTGTGATACTTATGTTACCATGAGTGATGGTACAGGTATTGTTCATATAGCCCCCGCATTCGGTGAGGATGATGCCCAGGTCGGCAGAAAATATGATTTACCCTTTGTTCAGTTTGTTGACAGCAAGGGTGAGATGACAAGTGAGACGGCATATCACGGCAAATTTGTTAAGGATGCCGACGGGCCGATACTTGTAGACCTTGATAAAGAGGGTTTGCTTTTCGATGCACCCAAGTTCGAACACGATTATCCGTTCTGTTGGCGTTGCGATACTCCGCTTATCTACTATGCGAGAGAATCTTGGTTTATTAAGATGACGGCAGTTAAGGATGACCTAATCAGAAACAACAATACAATTAACTGGATACCCGAGAGTATTGGCAAGGGTAGATTTGGCGACTGGCTTGAAAATGTTCAAGACTGGGGTATTTCCCGAAATAGATATTGGGGCACACCGCTTAATATTTGGCAGTGTGAGTGCGGACATTTGCACTCTATTGGCAGTATTGCGGAGCTTAAGGAGTTGTCTGATAACTGTCCCGAGGATATTGAGCTTCACCGCCCATTTATAGATGCGGTAACCTTTAAGTGTGAGAAGTGTGGCAAAGAAATGCACCGTGTACCTGAGGTTATTGACTGTTGGTTTGACTCGGGCGCTATGCCGTTTGCACAGCACCATTACCCGTTTGAGAATAAGGAGTTGTTTGAAAGTCAGTTCCCGGCAGACTTTATTTCAGAGGCCGTTGACCAAACTCGTGGATGGTTTTATTCCTTACTTGCTATTTCAACCCTTATTTTTAATAAAGCGCCCTATAAAAATGTAATAGTGCTTGGTCACGTTCAGGATGAGAACGGACAAAAAATGAGTAAATCTAAGGGCAATGCAGTTGACCCATTCGATGCGCTTGAGACACATGGTGCCGATGCGATTCGTTGGTATTTCTATACAAACTCAGCTCCGTGGCTTCCTAACCGTTTCCACGCTAAAGCCGTAACCGAGGGTCAGCGCAAATTTATGGGCACCCTTTGGAACACCTATGCATTCTATGTGCTTTATGCCGAAATAGATAAGTTTGACCCCACAAAATATAAGCTTGATGAGTGTAAGCTTACCATTATGGACAAGTGGTTACTGTCCCGTCTTAATTCTATGGCGACAACGGTTGATGATAACCTTTCTAACTATCGCATTCCCGAGGCGGCACGTGCTTTACAGGAATTTACGGATGAAATGAGCAACTGGTATGTTCGCCGTGGCCGTGAGCGTTATTGGGTGCAGGATTTAACCGATGATAAAATTGCCGCTTATATGACACTTTACACTGCTCTTACGGTAACCGCTAAAACGGCAGCGCCGATGATTCCGTTCATGGCAGAGAATATCTACCGCAATTTAGTTTGCAATGTAGATAAGTCGGCTCCCATAAGCGTTCACCTGTGCCGTTTCCCCGAGGTAGATGAAAGTCGTATCGATGCTTCGCTTGAAGACAGTATGGATAAGGTGCTCGAAATAGTAGTGCTTGGCCGTGCTGCAAGAAACGGCTCTAACCGTAAAAACCGTCAACCGCTTAATACTATGTATGTAAAACTTGATGGTGAGCTTGATGACATCTATCTTGATATTATTAAGGATGAGCTTAACATTAAAAATGTTAGCTTTACTGATAATGTTGACGGCTTTGTTTCCTATAAGTTTAAGCCGCAACTAAAAACTGTTGGTCCAAAGTTTGGTAAACAGTTAAACGAGATAAGAGTAGCCCTTGCAGAGCTTGATGGCAATGCTGCAAAGGCAGAGCTTGATGAGAACGGAAAGTTGACTCTTAATTTACCGTCGGGTGTCGTTGTGCTCGAAACCGAGGATTTGCTAATAGAATCCGAGCAAAAGGAGGGCTTCTTTGCTCTTACCGACCACGGTGTTACTGTGGCTATCGATACGGTACTAACCGAGGAGCTGATAGCCGAGGGCTTTGTTCGAGAGGTTGTATCAAAGGTACAAACAATGCGTAAGGAAGCGGGCTTTAATGTTATGGACCACATTAACATAACCGTTTTGGGTGAGCCGTTAGCAGTAGAAACGGCAGTTAAGTATAAGGACGGTATAGTAGGCGATACATTAGCCGATTCCCTTACCGCCGCTACACCCACAGGCTTTGTTAAAGAGTGGGATATTAACGGTGCAAAGCTTACTATTGGTGTAGAGCGTATTTAATAACAAAAGTTCTTATAATAAAAGGATGTGTATACAGCACATCCTTTTATTTTTGTCTCGTATTGTAATAATCAGGGAATATGGGTGTAAAATTGCTACTTATTGGGCGAGAAAACACTGCCAAGTATTATATAATACACGAATAACATAGTTGCGTTCAATATAAGATGCTCTGCCTAAGTTCATTATTTTTTCAGGATAATAGGTATCCTCGTAACTCACCAACAAGTAGTTTTTATAATACTCACTTATATACGGATATTCTGCTCGTACATAGACTCGTTTTATGTGCGGGTATTTTTCTTTTATCTCGGTTACTATTTCTTGGCAAAGACTATTAAATTGGCTTTTACTTCCGAAAAGAAATGTATCGACCTGTTTCTCACCAATAAGGTTTTCAATAATTTCAACAAGTTTTGATTTTAATTCTTTGCTTTCGTTTATCTTTCTATGACCGAAAAAGCAACAAGTTTTATCTTTCATAATAAATCACCACCAACCTAAGCTTACCATATATGGTCGCTATAATTTTCCTAAAAAGCATAAACTATATATAGAACTTTTAGGGGTGATGTTATGAATACAAGAAAAGCTATAGCAAATAGATTATTAGAATTATGTGAGCAAAAGAAATTGACGGTAAACGCTCTTGCGAGAATCTCAGCCGTACCGCCCTCAACATTAAAGAATATAATCAACGGTGGTAGCAAGAATGCAGGTGTTGTTACACTTAAAAAATTATGCGATGGTTTAGAAATATCCCTTTATGATTTTTTCAATACCAAAACATTTAAAACTTTAGAACAGTAAATCAAATAATACCTAAAATTAAAAAACTCTCTGCTTAATTTCAGCAGAGAGTTTTACTGTTTTTTAAGGTGTAACTCTTATGATACCTTGTTTTTTACACTATCTTTTCAAAATCACTTGCTGGGTGTTTGCATAAGGGGCAGATAAAGTCATCAGGTAACGGCTCACCCTCATATACATAACCGCATATTTTACACACATAACCTGTTTTATTGCTCTGCTTTTTCGGTTTTACATTTTTGTGATAAAAGCTGTAGGTCATAGTGGGTGTATCCTCAAGTGTTTGGGACTCGGTAACCAAGCAAATAAACATACCGTGTGACCCAAGGTCAATATACTGTTCTACCGATAGCGATATAAAAGCATTGGAATATTCGGTGAGATAGAGCAGTCCGTTGTCCGAGCGCTGCGCCTTAATACCGATAAATTTATACTCATCCCTGCCGCTTCTCATACCGAAGTTCTCGAACACCGAAAAAGGCGCCTTTTCATTTAAACAGCATAGATTCATAATTTTGCTTGTCTTAATTATATCGTGAGTATAGTTTGATTTATCTATTGCAACCGCCACCCTCAGCGGCTCGGAGGTTACCTGCGCTACCGAATTTAAAATCAGTCCGTTATCAAGCTCATCACCCTTTGAGGTTACAACATATAGCCCATACTCGATTTTGAATAGGGCGTTGGTGTCTACATTTTTCAAAACAAAATCTCCTTAAAAACATTTTCTACAGGTCTCAATTTTATCGAATTTTTGGCAAAGCTCGTTATCGCTCTCCCCGTTATCCCAAAAGTCTGTAATATTTTTAATGGTGGTTTCGGCAATGCCCTTGAGTGCCTCCTCGGTTAAAAATGCTTGATGCGAGGTTACCAAAACATTCGGCATAGATATAAGCCGTGCTAAATTATCGTCATCAATAATGTGTCCCGCAAAATCTTCAATAAAAACATCAGACTCTTCCTCATAACCCTCAAGACCGGCGGCCCCTATTTTGCGTGATTTTCTACCCTCGAGTAACGCCTCGGTATCAATAAGGGCGCCACGGGAGGTGTTTAGGATGACAACACCCT
>JAZRRG010000005.1:0-1002 GCA_045650565.1 Acutalibacteraceae bacterium
TCAAACCAGAGCTATTGATTTAAGTGCAAAGCAACGCAGTATTGTTACTAAATATTTGGATTATGCACGATGCTCGGGCCGATACCCGAGAGATTACTTAATCTCCGCAAGCGAAAAGGACGGAGTCAAGCGTGAAAAGCGTTCGTTGCAGAATTGGATGAGCTATAATCGAAAAAGTTTTATAGCAGAAAATCGTGAAGATTTATACGAAGACGGTAAAAAGAAAAGAACCGAGACAATCTCATGGCACGGACTGAGACATACCTACGCACAAAGAACCTACGCCGAAGCGTTGCAAGAAAGACCAAAGAAAGCACGTAAGATTGTAAGCGAAAACTTAGGTCATCATAGGACCGAAGTAACAAGAATTTATTTGGCTGATAAGCCGAAGAAAAAGTAAGCTATTAATTAAAATGATGAAGGAAGAATTTAAATTGACGACAATATCCTGCTGACGAAAATCCGCGGGATTGATATATAGGGACAAACAAAGGAAGTAAAGGTCGGGCGATTCAAAAGCCCGAAGTATATGGCGGTGGCAACCTTGCCACCGCCTGTAAGGAGAATTTATATGTTATATGTTTCGAAGCCTACCTCCGGCGGAAATGGAGGTAAATAAAATAAGGAGGATCGCCAATGGTAGAAAAAATTGCAATGACTATTGAAGAAGCTGCTGAATATACCGGCATTGGAAGAAATACGTTGCGTTTATTAGTGAGCGAGCGCAAAATACCCGTGCTGCTCATAGGCCGTAAACACATTATTAGAACCGATGCGTTAACAGAGTTTTTAAAGATAAATCAGGGCGTTGATTTGCTGGATATAGATAGCGTAAAATCAGTAAGCTGACAGGTAAAAAATACATAGGAACTGTTGCAATTTTGCTCAAAAAATGGTATAATATAGGTACACATTGCAACAGTTCCGTTTGCCAACAGAAAGGAGTTTTATTATGGCAAAAGGATCTGTCAGAAAAAAAGGTAAAAAGTGGTACTACCGCTT
>JAZRRG010000006.1:0-39552 GCA_045650565.1 Acutalibacteraceae bacterium
ATTGGGCTTGGTTTTTAACGCAAATAGCTCCACGTACTTTTATAGGTAGCTCTAATTCATCTAAAAACTCCCCTTTTAAACCGATTTTTACATAAGCTGCCGCCTCTTTTTCAATGTTTTTGGGATTGCCAACCGAATAAACATAGGCATCTTCCACCTTATAATCACTGTCAATCGTGCTGCATATTTCATTATATAAATCTAATGCAACCTGTTGGGCTTTAAGATACATTTTTGCCGCTTCAACACCGTATGTTCTGATGATTTTATCGTAAATAAGCCCGTGTTGAAGGGTGATTTTTGCAGTGGTATTCCCCGTTACTCCATTACAAATGCGGTCGGCTTCAACTATAATGCACTCAATTCCCGCCTTTTTAAGCATATACCCACACAAAATACCGGTAATGCCACCGCCTACTATAAGCACCTGTGTTTTTGTGCCATCCTCAAGGTGCTTTGAATTTTCAAACCTCGGCTCCCGAGTCCAAATTGCTTCCATTTTTACGCCCTCCAAAATCAACAATATATTTTATTGTTTGCTGATTTTTCTCGATAATGAATAACAAATAACAAAAAGTGAAAAAGTAAAAATCCCGCCCACTTACGTGAACGGGATTTTGGGACGTTTTGAACTTAATGACACGAATTGAATATGCCTGAAAACTTAGGAATTCCTTTAATCTTCTTGAGAAGCGTTTATTTCTTGCAAATCTACAATTTCATATTTTAAGAATTTGTCCAACTGGGAACAACTAAGATATTCACGATCATCCGTCTGCATATTACGCAACACTACTTTTCTGTCCCCGCCTAAATATATAAAATATATCTTTCTTTTCCCAACTACTTTATTTGTTAGTAAAACTTTGTATATATACGTCAAAAAATCTTTAGCGCCTTTGAGAGGAAAATCTTCAGCATCTGGAACAATAGGGTATGGAATAAAAAGAATTACATTCTCATCTTCTTTAGTTTTTTGGATGTGCTTCTGTATAACACCATATAACGCACAGTTTTCAATCTTCTTTCCATGATTATTAAAACAGTGTGAGAACTCCGCAGCTTCTTTATACATTTCAATAATGTAATTATTTACATTACCCTTTCGGCTAAAAGCAGCTTTACCAAGTTGTGTTGTCATAACGAGTTTAGCTTCAAATTTTGTTTGATCATCTAACTTGATAAAATCGCACTCTCCATTTGGCTGCTTACTGATATGCTTATAGTGTCCCGGAAACACTTTCGTTGACGCTTCAACTAACTCATACAAAACTCTCTCGTATGCGCTTCGCTGCATTAACTTTTTAATATCAACACTAATATTTGATTTCATCACAAAAAAAGAAGTAAAACAATTCACTTTTTCTGCTCCTATTATAGACCTAATAATTGTTTCTTTTTTGCGTTAAATTCTTCTTTTGAGATAACCCCTTCATCCAAAAGCTCTTTATATTTCTTTATTTCATCAGCAGTGGACACTGTTTGATTAATTACTGTTTGAACATTTGATTTATTAAACAGTAAATTCTCAATATACATTTTTATATTTTGAGCAATTCTATTATCTTTAGTGGTAGAAAATGTGATGGTGTTTTCATCGGAATGTGCATCTTTTAGTCCGCCACGACTTTCCATACCACCACCTATACCAAATTGAATATAGCCAATAGTAAATCCACAAGGTTTTACTTGTATACTCTTAATTTCTGAAATTGGTATCGTTTTAGAACCTTTCAACCCTTGGTATGCTAACGCAAAAAAACCTTTCCTTGTAATTTCAATTTTGTTATCATACACATAAAGTTGACCGTTTGTTCCTTTAAGAACATAGCGAATTTCATTAGTTATTACGGAAGAATCATCGTTTGTTCCTTGTTCTGTTGAATTATTATCCGAAGTATTGTTAAAATCTTTTTGTATTAAAGAAATTATTTCATTTGCTGATTTTCCACTGGAAGAGAAAACAGAAAGATTGGCCTTTTTTAAGCATTCTCTGCAAGCCCAATCCTTCCCTTTAATTTTCACAATTCGAGTTGCACCCACATCTAACTCGTTTTTACAAATTGCACATGTAACTTTCATGTTAACCCCCATAAAATAATGATTCTTGCATTCTTTTTATATTTGTTCTTTATATTAAACATTATATCACATATTTGCACAAAGTGCAACATCGTTGGGCGTAAGCCCACATCGTTTGTGCGAAGCACAACACTGTTTGCCGAAGGCAACATCGTTTTGTGTCGCTTATTGAAAACGATGTTCTCGCTTCGCTCGAAATGATGTTGACCGCAAGCGGTCAAACGATGTTGTGTCCTTGCGGACACAAACACAAAAAACAAGAGCAAGTCTTTTCGACTTGCTCTTGTTTTTTGGAGGCACCACCCGGATTTGAACCGGGGCGTAAAGGTTTTGCAGACCTCTGCCTTACCACTTGGCTATGGTGCCTTATTTATTGCTTTGGCTTTAGTTTAATAAAGGACGCTTAAAGTTTTTAAGCGTCCTTTTGGAGCGGATTACGAGGCTCGAACTCGCTACCTCCACCTTGGCAAGGTGGCGCTCTACCAGATGAGCTAAATCCGCATAAATGGTGCCTCCGATCGGAATCGAACCAATGACACGGGGATTTTCAGTCCCCTGCTCTACCGACTGAGCTACAGAGGCATAGATGGCGACCTGGATGGGGCTCGAACCCACGACCTCTAGCGTGACAGGCTAGCGTTCTAACCAGCTGAACTACCAGGCCACATTTGGTGGGAACAACAGGGCTCGAACCTGTGACCCTCTGCTTGTAAGGCAGATGCTCTCCCAGCTGAGCTATGCTCCCACAACTGTGCCACGCGGTATTGCTTCCTCTTGAAACTCACCAGCGACAAGCATTATATTACCACAACGCCAATTAAATGTCAACAGTTTTTTGTAAATTTTTTTATTATTTTTAACTTTTGGCTAATGCTCTGATTTCGGCTTTTGAGAACTTATAAACCTTATCACAAAAATGGCAATTAACTTTCGCCTCATCCATTTCTGCAGCCATACTCTCAAGCTCTTGCCTACCCATACTGATAAGCGCCTTTTCAACCTTTTGCTTACTACAGTTACATTTATATTCTATATCCTGGCTGTAAAGAACCTCCACCTCAAAGTTTTTAAGCGCTCGGCGAAGTATATCCTCAGGGGACATACCGTCGTGCAGCATTTTTGTTATTGATTCTATATCCTTTATGCCATCCTCTAATTTTTCTATTGTGGCTTCCTCGGCAGCGGGGAGCAACTGTATTATATATCCACCCGCTACATTAACGCTTAAATCAGGATTAACAAGCACTCCCAATGCGCAAACGGTGGGGGTTTGCTCACTTATAGCGTAATATGCAGTAATATCCTCGGCTATTTCGCCCGACACAAGTGGCACCATACCGTTATATGGCTCCTTGAGTCCTAAATCCTTAATAACATACAAGTTACCCTCTTTGCCGACCGCTGTTCCAACATCCAACTTGCCCTTATCATTAAGCGGTAATTCAACTACTGGATTTGTAACATAGCCACGAACATCACCATTAAAGTCCGAAACGGCTATAAGTGCACCTACAGGACCGCCTCCCTGAATACGAAGCGTTATGGAATTATCCTTTCCCTTCAGCATATTTCCCATCATAGATGCGGCGGTCAGCAACCTACCTAATGCGGCAGTAACAACCGCCGAGGTTGTATGTATTTGTTCGGCTTTATTTACTATATCGGTTGTATCAACTGCAGTTGCCATAACCTGACCGTTGCTTGTTATACATCTAATTAGCTTTCCCATTTCTATACCCTTCTTGTAACAAAGATTTTGCGTTGACATTTTTCCCTTGGTGGCTTGAATGTGTTTTCACCCAAAACGGCTTCAACGCTAAGCCCTACTTCATCCAACGCCGTTATTAACTGCTCATCACTATAAAAGCGCTCGCTAAAGCTCTCCTTACATCCATCTGACAGTTCGATACTGATATTGGTTGTTTTTTCTTTCTTATCATATTCATTTTTCCAAACACAGTAAATACCTTTTTTCTTATAAACAAAGGTGTTGTTTTCTAAAATGCACTCATGCTTATACTCGGTATTAACATCGAAAATAAACAGTCTGTCCTTTTCAAGAAATAGCGCAATTCGCCTAAATGCCTTTTTAAGCTCGGCATAATCGGTTATATGATTTATACTGTCAAGCAAACAAACCACACCGTCAACAGTGCCATACAGCTCCAAATCCTGCGCCCTTTGGCACAAAAAGAGTATGTCTGCACCCTTTTTACTTTTTTTCTCATTAGCGACTGACAGCATATCGGATGACATATCGGCGCCTATTACCGACACACCTCGTTTTGCAAATTCCAAAGAAAAACTACCAGTACCACAAGCAACATCTAATAAGAGGGACGGCATTTTATCATACCTTTTAAAAAGCTTACATAAGTGTCTTGTTCTTTTTTTATAATTCACATTGGTTGTGAAAATATCATAGACACCTGCAAACGCCTTATAACCACTCAAAATGCTCCCCCCTTTTTATTGATACAAACCCGATAGAAAAAATCCTATCGGGTTTAAGTTTATTCTTTATTTTTTACCATTATTTCTTTGAAGCGCTCACCATCAATCTTTTCATTGTGGAAAAGCTCGTTAGCGACTTGATTTAATTTATCCATAGAGCCCTTCAAAATTTCGATTGCCTTTTGATACTGTTTAGTAACAATAGCGGTTACTTCCTCATCAATCTGGGCAGCAATTTTTTCGGAGTAGTTAGGAGTTGATGAGAAATCTCTACCTAAAAATACCTCGTTATTCCCGTTACCGTATGCTACAAGACCTAACTTCTCACTCATACCGAAGCGTGTTATCATTTTTCTTGCAAGTTCTGTTGCACGTTCAATATCATTAGATGCGCCTGTGCAAATATCATCCTGTGTTAGCTGTTCAGCCGCACGACCTGCAAGTAACGAGCAAATTTGCTCGAGCATTTGATTTCTCGACATATGCCCTTTTTCCTCGGTGGGTAAATACATTGTATAACCCGCCGCCATGCCACGTGGAATAATAGATATTTGATGAACGGGGTCTTGGGTTGGTAAAAAGTAGGAAACCACCGCATGACCTGCCTCGTGATAAGAGGTAATCCATTTATCCTTATCCTTAACAACATGAGACTTTTTCTCGGTACCCATTACTACCTTTATGGTAGCTTCCTCAATTTGCTCTTGAGTTATTGCCTTGAGTCCCTTACGGGCGGCAAGTAATGCCGCTTCGTTTAAAAGATTTTCAAGATCGGCACCAGTAAATCCGGCAGTCGATTTTGCTATGGTTTCAAGCGACACATCGGGACCTAACGGTTTCCCACGGGAATGCACCTTTAAAATATCCTCTCTACCCTTAACATCGGGATAGTTTACGGTGATTTGTCTATCAAATCGACCCGGACGCAGCAGCGCCTTGTCAAGTATATCGGGGCGGTTGGTTGCCGCCATAACGATAACGCCCTCATTAGCGCCAAAGCCATCCATTTCAACAAGTAGTTGGTTAAGAGTTTGCTCACGCTCATCGTGTCCGCCACCAAGACCCGCACCTCTCTGGCGACCAACGGCATCTATTTCATCAATAAATATAATTGCGGGAGCTTCTTTTTTTGCTTCATCAAACAAATCTCTTACACGGGATGCGCCAACACCTACGAACATTTCAACAAAGTCGGAACCCGAAATGCTGAAAAACGGAACCCCTGCCTCACCTGCAACGGCACGGGCAAGAAGTGTTTTACCCGTTCCGGGAGGACCTACGAGCAACACGCCCTTGGGGATACGGGCACCTAAATCATTAAACTTTGAGGGGGCTTTTAAGAAATCTACAATTTCTTCAAGTTCTTGCTTTTCTTCATCAGCACCTGCAACATCGGCGAAGGTTGTTTTGCGCTTGTTGTCTGCCTTTTTTGCCTTTGATTTGCCAAAACTCATAGTTTTATCGGCACCAATACCGCCACCCATTCGGCGCATAATGAATATCCAAAATACAATCATTATTCCGACCATAATCACAGTAGGCAGCAAATCAACTATCCAAGAAGCAGCACTGCCGCTTTTATAATCGTACTTAATCATCATCTCAGGATTTTCGGTACGATTTTGGTTATTTATTTGCTCAACATACTCGGCAACATCTTCGTAAAAAATACTGGGATTTGCAACTGTATAGCGATAGGTTTTATTTGGCTCGGAGCGCTTAACATACCTTAACTCTCCGCTATAAAGATTAAGCTCATACTCCGAAACCTCATTGGTAACTATCATATCTACAATTTCATAATATTTTGTATCTGCCGCTTGGCGACCGCCAAAGCTTGCAAAAGCTATTGCGCCAAGCAGGATAAGCGGTATACCGATATACAGCAACACGCTTTTTAAATTTTTCTTCATTCATTACATCCTTTCGCTATTCGTATGTATTATTTACTATATATTTCTCGTTTCAGAACACCGAGATAAGGTAGATTTCTATATTTTTCGTTATAGTCAAGTCCATAGCCAACCACAAATTCATTAGGCACAACCGCACCTACATAATCTGCGCTTATATCTGCCTTGCGGTTTTCGGGCTTATCCAAAAACGCACAAATTTTCACACTGTTTGCATTTTTATGAAGCAACACATCAGCTATGTATTTAAGTGACCTGCCTGTATCAAGTATGTCCTCAATTATGAGTATATCATAACCGTCAGGATTTATATCAAGGTCCTTTTTGAATTGCACAACTCCTGTACTCTCGGCACCCTTATAGGATGAGATAGACATAAAATCAATTTCAAGAGGTATGCTTATATGGCGCATAATGTCCGCCATAAAAACAACGGCGCCCTTTAAAACACTCACAAGCAGCAGCTTTTTGCCCTTATAATCTCGTGAAATCTCGTTTCCTAACCGTTGGCAAATTCCCTCGATTTCTTCCTTTGAAAGTAAAACCTTTTCAATATCCTTATCCATTGACATTTTATCATCCCCAAAAACTAACCTAATATTTTTTCCGAATTTATTATCAAAGCTTTCTCGGTTTTGGATGTGCATTTCACACGCTCAGAAACCCCGACCGTGTGCACCCAAACAACACCCTTTTGGTCACTGACAACGGGAATTAAATCTCGCTCGTTTTCGGGTATTTTCATTTCACAAAAAAGCTTTTTAAGTGATTTTGTAACGCCTCGGTCGGCAATTCGGATTTTATCCCCCGTGAGTCTTGTCCGTATTGTTAACTCGCCGACTATTTTACCACAATCTAACACATTTTTTAATAATAAATTGTTAATTTTTTGAATATTTTCTTCTTTTATTTCGGTTTTGTAGTGAAATTTGGGCTTCTCCGTTCCCTTTGAAAGCATCAAACAACCGTTTTTCACACTTGCTGTAACGCCTGATGGTAACACCGTTGCACCGATTTTGCCCTTGACTGTTTGTTGAAGCAAGTTTAAATTCACGCTATCAAGCTCGGCATTAAACTGCTCATAAAAGAAGCATCTTAACACTCGTTTGACGACTGCAGGATGCAGCTTGTTTATTTTATTAACATCTAAGCCATTCTCAATAAGTGCATTATTATATTCTGTCCTTGCCACCTCTTCTAAAAATGCATTGTCCTCACGAATGGCGGCTGACATACGCATTACCGAATTTTCAAACGACGGGTTAATCTCCCGTAATACAGGCACTGCATTATGGCGTATTTTATTGCGGGTATATTCATCGGTAAAGTTTGTGCTGTCATTCACAAACTCTATACCGTTTTGTGCGCAATATGCTTCAACATCCTGTCTTGTGCAGTATATAAGTGGTCGTACAAAGCCCTCCCTTACGGGCGGAATCCCACAAAGACCTGCCGCTGCGGTACCACGGGTTAAATTAAAGAGTACGGTTTCGGCGGAATCACTTGCGGTATGTGCGGTTGCCACAGCACCGTGCCTCGCCTTTTCAAAAAATGCATACCTTACACGCCGTGCGGCAAGTTCGATACTCTCGCCCGACACCTTGCTTTCCTTCATTATGTCGGTACGCTGTACTGTAAGTTCAACTCCTAATTTTTCGCAAAGCCCTTTTACAAAGGCCTCATCTCTATTGGATTCCTCGCCACGCAGTAAATGATTTAGGTGAAGTGCGTATATTTTAACCCCTAGCTCGCCTTTAAGTGATAAAAGACAGTGCAAAAGCGCCACCGAATCAGCGCCACCCGAGAGTGCCACCGTAATTTCGGTGCAGTTTTTAAGCATATCATAATCTTTAATTGCCCTTAAAACCTTTTGCTGCATTATCTATACACATCCTGCGAGGCAAAGCGTGTATACTGACCATCCCAATATAGCTCAACCGTCTTGGCTTCACCGTGACGGTTTTTTGCAACAATACACTCTGCCTTGTTTTCATCGCCCTTCTCATCATCTTCCTTCTTTTCGCTATCGTAATAGGTTTCACGATAAAGGAAGAGTACTATATCTGCATCCTGCTCAATAGAACCTGATTCACGCAGGTCAGCAAGTGCCGGGCGGTGTGATTTGCCCTTGGTTTCGGTACCACGTGATAGCTGAGCGCAAACGAGTACGGGAACCTTCAAATCTTTAGCCATTATTTTTAGGTTTCGTGTAATATCCGAAACCTCTTGAACACGGTTCTCGGTACGCTTTGCCGACTGCATAAGACCTAAATAGTCGATAATAACCAAGTCGACCTTTTTCATCCGCATAAGCTTTGCCTTGATTTCGGGCACCGTAATGCCTGATGTTTCATCAAGGTAAATAGACGCATTTGATAACTGTGCACCTGCGTTAACCAAGCGTGTCCACTCATCAGGTGTTAACTCACCCGTTCTAAGCTTTGTGCTTTGAATTGATGCCTCGTTAGATAATAAACGTTGTGCTAATTGGTCACGTGTCATTTCAAGTGAGAAGAAGCACACCGTCTTTTTCGCCTTAATCGCTACATTACGGGCAATATTAAGTGCAAACGAGGTTTTACCCATACCGGGACGGGCGCCTACAATAATAAGGTCCGATTTGTTAAGTCCTGTTATAACCTTATCCAAATCCCCTATACCTGTTGGAATACCAACGAAATCATCTTTGGTTTCAGGGTCGGTAATTTTGGTTAGGCGGTCATAGGTTTCGGCCTCGATAACATCCTTGATGTGTGTTAGTCCCTCTACCTCTCTGCCCTGTCTTATGGCGTAAATTCTTTCCTCGGCAGCATTGAGTAGCTTATCGGCACTCTCATAATTCTCACTTGCATCCTTAATAATGCCTTGCGCCGCCAAAATAAGTGAGCGTGTGTAATAGCGCTCCCTTATAATTGAAGCGTGTGTAAGAATATTGGCTGATGAGGGCACCATTTGAATAAGTCTTGAAATATACTCCTTACCGCCTGCCTCATCATAAACACCGTCGTCCTTTAGTTTTTCAAGCAGAGTCGCAAAGTCAATACTACGGCTGAGCTCGAACATAGATGAGAGTGTTTTATATATTTCCCTATGCTGCGGAATATAAAAATATTCGGGCTGTATAGTGCCTGTAACCAGCTCAATACTTTTTGGGTCAATAAGAATTGAGCCCAGAAGGAACTGCTCGGCTTCGGGGGCATAGGGTAAGCGATGCTCATCGAGATTAAAAATCGTTTTTTCTTCCATATCCTTATTCCTTAACTTCCACTGTAAATTTTGCAGAAATCCCTGTATACAATTTAATTTCGGCAGTATACTCGCCGTATGCCTTGATATCGGCAACATTTAGTTTTTTACGGTCAATACTAATGCCCGTGGCACGTGTTACCTCGGCAGCAATTTCCTTAGAGGTTACCGAGCCGAACAGCTTACCGTTAGCACCCGCCTTTGCGGTTAATGTGAATCTTTTACCTTCAAGCTGCTCTGCTAATCTTTGTGCCGCTGCCTTTTCCTCTTTTTTGTGATGCTCGGCTGAAGCGTTTTTGCTCTTAAGCTCTGACATAGCCGCTGCATCTGCCTCTACCGCTAATTTTTTAGGGAAAAGGAAATTCCTTGCGTATCCATCCGATACATTGCAAAGCTCTCCTTTTTTACCCTGACCCTTAACATCGGCCAGTAAAATAACCTTCATTTATATCACCTATCCTTCAATATATTGCTCTATAGCTGTTTTAAGCAACTGGGTTGCCTGTTCGAAGCTATCTGTATCTAAGGTGCATGCCGCCATTGTCTTATGACCGCCACCACCTAATTTTTCCATTATAAGCTGCACATTAACCTCGCCATACGAGCGAGCCGAAATGCTCACAGCATCCCCACTTTTAAAAAGCACAAAGGATGCCTTTACCTTATTTACACCAAGCAGCTCATCCGCCGCCTGTGCCGATGCGATGCGGGTAAATGTATCAAGTGAGCGATTTACTGCTATAACATAGTCTCCGTAATCTTGTGCCGAGGATATTGCTTCATACTTACTCTTATAAACCTGCATCGAATCGTTAAACAGTTTTTTAACCGATACCGGCTGTGCTGAACACTTGCGCAAATATGCCGCCGCCTCGTAGGTTCTGACACCCGTACCCAAAACGAAGTTTTTGGTATCAAGCATAATACCCGCCATTAGTGCCTCGGCAATGTGCATATTCATATCGCCTATACCCATATATTGCCAAAGCTCTGTTATTATTTCGCAAGTAGAGGATGCCGTGGTTTCATTATAAAACACCAAAGCATTATCTATAAAGTCAGTGGCTTTCCTGTGGTGGTCGATAACCACAGTTCTAAGTACATTCTTGTAAACCTCTTGGCTTTCGCAAAAGCTCGGGCGATGTGTATCAAGAACAACAAGCAGCGTATCCTCATCAGTAACATCAAGCGCCTGTTTTTCGTTTATAAGCAATGCCCCGTAACCGTTTGAATCAAGATACTCAACGAGTGTTTTAGCCATGGTTTGCTCACGGTCTACCACTATTTTGGCTTCGATTCCTAAATTTTCTACAATATTTGCAAGTCCGAAGGCAGCGCCCAAGCTATCAAGGTCTGAATAGCGGTGACCCATTATCAAGACATTCGAGCTTACGGTTATTATTTCCTTTAGCGTTTTTCCCATAACTCTCGTTCTTACCCTTGAGCCCTTTTCGGAAACCGCCTTTACGCCACCGTAAAATTTATAGTCTTCACTTGGACTTTTAACTGCTACCTGGTCTCCTCCTCGGCTAAGCGCCATATCAAGCGCCTTACGGGCTAATGCCTCACAGTCGGTAAAGCTTTTACAACCGTGACCAACACCGATGGATACTGTAAGCGCCTTGGTGCCGCCAATTTCATAGTTTCGTATTTTTTCGAGTATTGAGAATTTCTCCTCCTCAAACCTCTTTAAATAGCGCTCCTCAAATATAAGCAAAAACCTATTTCGTGACTGTGTGTGAATAATGCCGTTTGCCGAATAGAACCATTTTTCAATAATATCTTGAACGGCGCCTCGCACCTGTACCTTTTTACTGTCCTTTTCATCCTTTAGGACCTCTTCGAGTGAGTCTATCTCCAATATCGCCGCTACGGGTCGTGAGAATTTATATTCGGATGCTATCTTTTTTAATGCTGTTTGGTCAACAAAATATATAACCTTAATTTCCTTTTTAGGCATTAGAAACGCCTTAAAGATTTTATCGTTAAAGGCAATTTCAATTTCACCTTTGTTCATCAGTTTTTCGTAGGTTGTGCGGTCTATCAGTGATAAAATATCGTTGCCCAACACATCCTGCCTATTCATAATGGATGAACCAAATGCCTTGTTTGCCCATACTATGCGGTTATCCCACGATACCATTATTACGGGTGCGGCAAGACCATCAAGTGCCCCCGCCTGTGGTTGTGACATTAGCTCAATACCCTTTATAAGACGCATATTTATATACCGCTTTGTGCCTCGGTACAAAGCCAAGAAGGATACAATGCACAATAACATTAGGAACATACTTATTGTGAATACTGTTTTATTGTAGAAGAACATAATTACAGATTCTATGGCAAAAAGGGAAATTACAGTGATAAAAATAATTTCAAAGCCAAATCCGTTTCTTCTTTTCACAAAATCACTTCCTAAACATCCATTATGATGGGTAAAATCATAGGGCTGCGGCGGGTTCTTTCATAAAGGAATTTTGAAACGCCGTCACGCAGTTTTCCTTTTATTGCATTTCTATCGTAGATATTTGAATAATAACACCTTTCGAGAATATCACACGAAAGCTCTTTTATCTCGTTCATAAGCTGTTCCGATTCTTTAACATACACAAATCCACGTGACACGATATCGGGTCCTGATATAACCTCGCCCGACACACTGTCCATTGCGAGAACTATAATGATGATTCCGTGCTCGGCTAAATGTATGCGGTCTCTAAGAACTATGCTTCCGACATCACCAACACCAAGCCCGTCAACCAATACTCTGCCTGCTTGAACGGTTTCGGCGACCTTGATGCCCTTACTGCTCATTTCAACTACATTGCCATTCGCAGCAATAATTATATTTTTATCGCCCACACCCACACTCTTGGCAAGATTAGCGTGTTTTACTAAATGCTTTTGCTCGCCGTGTACGGGTATAAAATATTTTGGCTTTATAATACTCAGCATAAGCTTAAGCTCATCCTGACAAGCGTGACCCGACACGTGAACATCGTACATCTTTTCGTATACAACATTAGCGCCACGTTTTATCAATACGTTAATTACCTTGCCTACAAGCTTTTCGTTACCCGGAATTGGCGTGGCTGAAATTATAATCATATCCCCCGGCACTATTTCAACGTTTCTATGCTCACCTGCGGCTATGCGGTGAAGCGCCGACATTGGCTCACCCTGAGAGCCGGTGGTTATTATTACAAGCTGCTCGGGCGCATAATTTTTTATTGTATCAATATCAATAAGCACGCCGTCCTTAACATTCAAATAGCCGAGCTGTGAAGCAACATTTACAACATTTATCATGCTCCTGCCCGATACCGCAACACGCCTTCCGCAACGCACCGCCTCATCAATAATTTGCTGAATACGGTGTATGTTTGAAGAGAAGGTTGCAACGATTATACGGTGCTTGCCCGCCTTTTTGAAAAGGTTGGCGAAGGATTCTCCCACAATCCTTTCGGATGCCGTAAAGCCCGGGCGCTCCGCATTGGTCGAATCGGAAAGCAATGCCAACACGCCCTCCTTACCAAGCTCTGCAAAGCGTGCCATATCAATAACAAAGTCATCAATAGGTGTGGGGTCAATCTTAAAGTCACCCGTTTGAACTATAAGTCCCGCAGGGCACCTAACCGCTACGGCTACCGAATCGGGTATTGAATGGTTAACGTGTATAAATTCAACCGTAAAGGCGCCGAGCTTTATAATGTCTCCCGGCTTTACTACATTTAGCACCGCCGATTTATGAAGGCCGTGCTCCTTAAGCTTCCCCTCAACCAGACCTAATGTAAGGCGGGTGCCGTAAATAGGTATATTTAAATTTTTAAGCAAATACGGAATAGCGCCTATATGGTCCTCGTGACCGTGGGTTAAAACAAGCCCCTTTATTCTTTCCTTGTTTTCCAAAACAAAGGTAAAATCGGGTATTACTATGTCTATACCCGGTGTTTCTTCGTCAGGGAAGGACATACCGCAATCAACCAAGAACATATCCTCGCCATATTGGTAAAGAGTAATATTCTTTCCAATTTCATCAAGACCGCCAAGCGGAATAACCTTTATAGGTGCTACTGTTTTTTTCGGCTTCGGTTGGGCGCTGTTATTATATTTCTTTTTCGGCGCCGATTTTTTTACATTGTTTTTTGGCGCTTGTTTTTTGGTAGCGCCGTTATTTTTCTTGTATACTTTTTTCTTTTCGGTATTATCAAATGATTTTGCTGTCAATAAATTTTCCTCCATTTATAGAATCGGGTATGTATATTATATATAACAAATAATCTTATAAAATAATACAATTAGTCACTATACATTTTACTTTTATTAAACTATATTGTCAAGTATTATTGGTAAAACAAGTATAGTATTGTTAATTTCACAGTTTTTTAAACAAAAACGCCCGACTCAAAGTCGGGCGTTAAATTAAAACTCTGCATATCCTGTTGTGCGTGGGAAGGGCAACACATCTCGAATATTTTGAATGCCTGTCATATACATAATCAGCCGTTCAAAGCCAAGTCCAAAGCCGGCATGCTTTGCACCACCAAAGCGGCGAAGGTCTAAGTACCAGTCATAATCCTTTTCATCAGCGCCTATTTCCTTTATGCGCTCACGCAAAAGCTCGATTCTCTCTTCCCTTTGACTGCCGCCGATAATCTCACCGATACCCGGCACCAAAACATCAACCGCCGCAACGGTCTTGCCGTCATCATTAAGGCGCATATAGAATGCCTTGATTTCCTTGGGATAGTTGGTAACAAAAACCGGTTTTTTAAATATTTCCTCGGTTAAATAACGCTCGTGTTCGGTTTGCAAATCGCACCCCCAAGAAACAGGATACTGAAATTCATGACCGCTTTCTTGAAGCATTTTTACGGCATCTGTATAGGTAACTGTTGCAAAATCAGCGTTGATAACCGAATTTAATTTATCACGAAGTCCCGCCTCAAAATGCTGCTCGAAAAATGCCAACTCATCGGGACAGTTATCCACCACGAATTTAAGCACATATTTCAGCATATCACGTGCAAGCTCCATATCCTCCGCCAAATCAGCAAAGGCGATTTCCGGCTCAATCATCCAAAACTCTGCCGCATGGCGAGCCGTGTAGGATTTTTCGGCTCTAAAGGTAGGACCAAAGGTGTAAACCTTACCAAAAGCCAAAGCCATACACTCGGCCTCTAACTGACCCGAAACCGTAAGAGATGTAGGTTTGCCAAAGAAGTCAGCCGAAAAATCAACCTGTCCATCCTCGCTTAAGGGCGGATTTTCAGCGGGTAATGTGGTTACACGGAACATCTCTCCCGCACCCTCGGCATCACTTGAAGTAATCAGCGGAGTATGAGCATAAACAAATCCACGCTCTTGGAAAAAGTTGTGTATTGCGTATGCTGCAACGCTCCTCACACGGAATGCCGCCGAAAAGGTGTTTGTGCGTGGACGCAGGTGTTGAATTGTACGCAAAAACTCAAGCGAATGGCGTTTCTTTTGAAGGGGATAATCAGGACTTGAGGCACCCTCAACAACGATAGCCCTTGCCTGTAATTCACAGGGCTGCTTCATCTGAGGTGTCGCCACCAAAACGCCCTCTACCGATACTGCCGCACCTACGTTTTGGGCGATTATTTCATCAAAATTTTCAAGCTTTTCACTCTCTAAAACAACCTGCAAGCCCTTAAAGCCGCTACCGTCGTTAATCTCCATAAATGCTATATTTTTAGATTGGCGAATGGTTCTCACCCAGCCGCAAACCGTAATTGTTTGATTATCAAACTTTTCGGTATTTTTAAGAATATTTACTATTTCGGTTCGTTTCATATAAACAACTCCTAACAAAACTATACTCTATTATACACAAAATTTCAAAAAGGTCAATTTCAATATTGATATATTTTTAATAATATTGTAAAATATTTGGGTACAGGAGTGAATTTTATGAGCAACGCTATCCTTAGAGACAAGGTCATTGAAAAAGATTTTAGCAGAATGAATAACATGCAGCTTAAAGCTGTTACCTCCACCGAGGGTCCCGTTTTGGTACTTGCAGGGGCAGGTAGCGGCAAAACTACTGTACTTGTTAACCGTATTGCCTGTCTTGTTAAGTATGGAAGCGCTTATTCATCCCCCTGTGAGCCGTTTTTAAGTGATATCACAAAAAATGAGGCAAATGCCTTTCTAAATGGCGATATACAGGAAATTGATGGCTACCCATTTGCAGTAAATCCTGCAAAGCCCTGGGAGATTCTTGCCATAACCTTTACAAACAAGGCGGCGAACGAGCTTAAAGAACGTATTGCGGCAAAATTGGGTGAGCAGGCGAACGATATATGGGCGGGTACCTTCCACTCGGTTTGCGGTAAAATTTTGCGCCGCTTTGCACAAAAAATCGGTTACACCTCTCACTTTACAATATATGACACTGATGACCAAAAAAAGATTATAAAAGAGATTATGAAAAGTGATGGCATTGATGAAAAAATGCTACCCGTAAAACTCGTTTTATCGGCAATATCCCGTGCCAAGGACAAGCTTATAAACCCCGAAGAATTTTTAAAGGAAACACATGCATATCGTGACAATACCATCGCCAAAATATATAAAAAATACACCATCAAAATGCTTAATAACGATGCTATGGATTTTGACGATATGATAAACAATACCGTTAAATTATTCCGTGAAAACCCTGATGCTCTCGATTACTATCAGGAAAAGTTTAGGTACATAATGGTGGATGAATATCAGGATACAAACCACGCACAGTATGTTCTTATAAGTATGCTCGCTGAAAAGCACAAAAACATTTGCGTTGTGGGTGATGATGACCAAAGCATTTACCATTTTCGAGGCGCTACCATTGAGAATATTTTAAACTTTGAGGATGAGTACCGTAATGCCACCGTTATTCGCCTGGAACAAAACTACCGTTCAACAAGCAATATACTCGATGTTGCAAATGCTGTAATTAAGAATAATCAAGGGCGCAAAGGTAAAAATTTATGGACCGATAACGGCGAGGGCAAAAAGGTTGTCCTGCATACAGCGCTCGATGAAAAAAGCGAGGCATCGTACATAGCCGATAAAATACTAAATAATGTTAAAAACGGCGCAAAATTTTCAGACCATGCCGTGCTTTACCGTATGAATGCGCAGTCCAATGCGCTTGAAAATGTGTTTGCAAGAAGCGGTATTTCCTACCGAGTTATCGGTGGTACAAAGTTCTTTGAAAGAAAAGAAATTAAGGATGTTTTAGCGTATTTACACGTAATTAGCAACCCTTATGATGATTTGCGCCTTAAAAGAATTATAAACGAGCCAAAGCGCAGTATAGGAGATACCACCATTGATAATGCAACACAAATTTCAAACAGTTTAGGGTTATCTCTTTATGAGGTGCTTAAAAATGCCGATGAATACCCCTTGCTTTCACGTGCTGCTGCTAAAATAAAGCAGTTTTGCCTTATTATTGATGCATTACGCAAGGCAGCGGAGGAAGTATCTATACACGAGTTATTTGAGAATATGCTCGAGAAAACAGGTTATCTTGAGGCGCTAAAGGCAGCAGGTAAGGAAGAGCAGGACCGCATAGACAACATAAACGAATTCGCATCCAACATAGTTATGTATGAGCTCGAAAACGAAAACCCCTCCCTATCGGGATTTTTAGAGGAAATTGCCCTTGTTAGCGACCTTGATTCTATGGAAAATGATGATAAGGTAATACTTATGACCATACACTCAGCAAAGGGTCTTGAGTTTAAAAATGTGTTTATTTGCGGTATGGAGGAGGGTATTTTCCCAGGGCATCAGTCTATTTATGACGGCCCTCAAGCCATTGAGGAGGAAAGGCGATTGGCATATGTTGCTATCACCAGAGCAAAGCGTGAGCTCACCATTACCAACGCCTCATGCCGACTGCTTTTCGGAAGCACGGGTAGAAACGCTCCATCCCGTTTTCTAAGGGAAATACCCGAAGAATTTTGTGAAATCATCCGACCGCAAAGCGCCTTTTCATCATACTCGGCGGGCAGCACTATACCACGCCATACACATTCCGCCTATAGCGGAAGCTTTGGCACTGTCAAAAATAATAAAAGCGGTGTAAAATACACTATAGGTATGAACGTGGAGCACAACACCTTTGGTGAGGGTGTTATCGTTGCGGTTAACTATATGGGTGAGGACAGCTTACTTGAAATAAACTTCAAAAATGTTGGCACAAAAAAACTTATGGCAAATTTCGCAAAATTAAAAATTATTTAACTCTTTGGACAAATTTTATGGTACAATTGTACTAACGAGGTGAAAAATATGTTACCCAACAGTTCTAATATCAAAAAACAAGCAAAAGCACTGCTTGGCGGTCGTTGGCCACTGGGTATTGGTGCGGTTATGCTCATTATATTCTTTTTACTTTTTGTTTTTGTACTCTTTAGTATGCTGTACCCCTATTTTACAAGCGGCACACCATTTATAATACTTTCGATTTTTTTGGTGTTTGTCACTCTTGCTATCGGCTTTCCGTTAATGCTTGGAGTGCTAAAGGTTTTTAGAGCGATATATAATAACCAAGACACCGATTTATACACAGTATTTTTCTACTTCTCTTCCCCCACCCGCCTGGCAAGAGCAATACGCCTATGTATTACCTTCACGATACAGTTTGGTATAATTGCAATTCTCTTGCTTTTGCCCTCGCTTGTAATTGAGGCGCTCTCCTCCGGTGAGCTTCCGCTTTTTGCAAATAAGGACATGCCGCTTTGGTTTAGTAATTTATGGGTTTTCGGCGCATTCTTACGTACCATTGCCATAGCAATTTTGATTTTTCTAGCGCTTCGCTATTATTTAGCCCCTTATATTTTCATTATCAATGACGATATCGATGTTATGGAAGCAACGCTTTTGTCTCGCAAGGCATCAAAGATGAGTATTGGAAATTTCATTGTCTTAATTTTATCCTTTACGGGTTGGCTTTTGCTATCCTTTCTTGCCGTTCCGCTTATCTTCACAGTCCCCTATGCTTTGATGTGCTACACAGTTCACGCCGAGGCAACAATAGCTCTTTACAATAAAAAAATCAATGCAAAAGAATTTTTTGTTGAGGAAAATGAATTCGACTTGTAATTTCTCATTTTTGGTGTATAATAAAATAAAAAACGGAGGTAGTTTTTATGGAATTAAAGGGTTCAAAAACCGAAGCAAACTTGATGGCGGCATTTGCGGGTGAATCGGAAGCCCGTAACAAGTACACCTACTTTGCATCAAAAGCAAAAAAAGATGGTTACGTTCAGATTGCGCAAATTTTTGAGGAAACCGCAAACAACGAAAAGGAACACGCAAAGATTTGGTATAAACTCCTAAACGGCGGTGTTTCGGATACTGCCACCAATCTAAAACTTGCCGCTGAAGGCGAAAATTACGAGTGGACTGATATGTACGCTTCCTTTGCAAAAACCGCAAAAGAGGAGGGGTTCGATGAAATTGCCGCCCTTTTTGAAGGCGTTGCAAAAATCGAAAAGGAGCACGAGGAAAGATATTTAAAATTACTCGCCAATGTTCAAGGCAGTATTGTTTTTTCACGAGATAACGATGTTATTTGGCAGTGTTCAAACTGCGGTCACATTCACATTGGTAAGGCATCTCCCGAGGTTTGTCCCGTATGTGCACATCCGCAAGCTTACTTTGAAATAAAGAAAGAAAACTATTAAAAATAATACAAAAAATCGGCAGTTCAAACGAACTGCCGATTTTTATTTTTAAATTATTTTGTACCGAAAAGTCTATCCCCCGCATCGCCAAGACCCGGTAGAATATAGCCGTTTTCATTTAAGCATCTATCAAGTGTGGATACATAAATGTTAACATCCGGGTGGGCTTCCGCCACCTTGCTTACACCCTCGGGTGCGCCGATAATTGCCATAAACTTAATGTGCTTGCAGCCACGCTTTTTGAGCAAATTGATTGCATCACAAGCACTTCCGCCCGTGGCAAGCATCGGGTCAACAAGCAATACCAGCTTATCTTCAATGCCATCGGGCAATTTGCAATAATATTCGCAAGGTTCAAGCGTTTCTTCATTTCGGTACATACCGATATGTCCTACCTTTGCAAGTGGGAACAAAACGTGAACACCGTTTACCATCCCGAGACCTGCACGTAAAATCGGAACAATTGCAACAGAATCATCCTTAACAACCTGCTGTGTGCAGGTTTCAAGCGGAGTTTTAACCTCGATTTCGGTTGTGTAAACACCGTCTTTTAATGACTCATAGGTCATAAGTGTGGTGATTTCCTCAACCAGCTCACGAAACTCCTTCATACTTGTTTTTTCATCACGCAGAATTGCTATTTTATGCCGAATCAGCGGATGATTAAAAATTACTACATTATCGTAGTTTTTCATTATTTGTCACCCTCTGCTTTTTTACCATTGAGAACAAGGTTAACGATAATACCAAGGATAAGTGCACATGCGATAGATGTTATGGTAACTGCACCGAACGAAACGGTAAGACCACCGATACCGCAAATAAGTATAACTGCGGCCGTGAACAAATTCTTGCTTTCGCCTAAATCTACCTTTTGGAGCATCTTAAGACCGCTTACTGCGATAAATCCGTAAAGTGTGATACAAACGCCGCCCATTACACAGCTGGGAATGGATGACAAGAATGTAACGAAGGGTCCAAAGAAGGAAATGATGACAGCCATAACAGCTGTTGTTGTGATGGTTGCAACAGAAGCGTTGCGAGTAATTGCTACACAACCAACCGACTCACCGTAGGTTGTGTTGGGACAACCGCCAAAGAACGCACCTGCCATAGAGCCAACACCGTCACCTAAAAGTGTGCGATGTAAGCCCGGCTCTTCAAGAAGGTCATTATCAATAATGGATGATAGGTTCTTGTGGTCGGCAATGTGCTCAGCAAATACAACAAATGCAACCGGAATGTAAGCCACTGCAACGGTAGCAATAAAGGTACCGTCAATTTCCTTAGCACCCTTGAATGCCTCAATAAATGAGAAGTCCGGAACTGCAAAGATTGTCATTTCCTTGAACAAATCAAAGTTAACAACCATAAGAGCCGCATTGTTGGTATAGATACCGATTACTGTAAATATAGCTGCAACTACATAACCTGCTAATATACCGATAATAAAGGGAATAAGCTTAACCATTCTCTTACCGTATACCGAGCAGATAGCAACTGTAAAGAGTGTTACCAAACCGCAAATAAGGGCAACATAGATGGATGCGGTGGGTACACCTTCAACGGTGAAGGAGCCCTTTACCAAATCGCCTACTGCGTTGCCTGCAAGGGACAAACCGATGATAGCAACTGTAGGTCCGATAACAACTGCGGGCATAAGCTTGTTAATCCAAGCAACACCTGCAAATTTAACGATGATTGCAATAATTACATAAACAAGACCTGCAAATACTGCACCAATAATTATTCCTGCATAACCTGCCGAAACCGATGCGGCACCGCCGAAAGCTGCAAACATTGAACCAATGAATGCGAAGGAAGAGCCAAGGAAAACGGGGCTGCGGAACTTGGTGAAAAGCTGATACACAAGTGTACCGATACCTGCGCCAAAGAGAGCTGCTGACTGTGACATACCGTTACCGATAATAGCCGGCACTGCGATGGTTGCTGCAAGAATTGCCAACAACTGTTGAAAAGCAAAAACAAGCAACTGACCGAATTTCGGTTTGTCGTGTACGTCGTAAACGAGATTGTTCGCCATTTTGAATTCCTCCAATTTAAATAATGTGAAAAAGGTCAAAAGAAGAATAAATCACCCTTTAATTTTCGGTTTACCTCCTTTTGACCTATATCGACAAACATTATACCACATCGTTTTAGGTTTTTCAACAATTTATACAAAATTTTGTCAGAATTAAATTTGTTTTATCAATTTTTTAAATCATATTCGCCTACGTTTATTACCCTTTTCTTTTACAATCAAATTTTCTATCTCTGAATACAATAAATCTTTTATATTTTTGGAAAAATCTTTGTGACCTATAAACGCACAACTAAGCATAAAAATCATCTCACTATGCAAAAATATTTTAAGGTGATTTCCCTTAAAAGTAGATAAGGCATATTCCCTTATTGCATAATTTTTGGTGTGGGGTGATTATGTTGTTTAAACGAGTTAGAGAATTAAGAGCAGACCGAGATGTAAAGCAAAAACAGATAGCAGAATATTTAAAAATCCACCAGACGACATATTCTGATTATGAATTGGGCAACGTGAATTTCCCCATCGAAGTGTTGATACGCTTAGCCAAATTTTATAACACAAGTATTGATTACATCGTCGGTTTAACTAATAACAGTAAACCGTATAAATAAAGGAACGACACATAGGTCGTTCCCTAAACCCTAAAAAAATCACTCGGTCAAAGCCGAGTGATTTTTTTATACTGTTGCAATAAAATCAGACATTTTTGAAAGTTTGCTATCAATATCCTGTGCCAATTTAAATTGGTTGCGGGTACGCACCAAATTATGCTCGGGATAGGATGTTTTGAAATATGTATCGCCGTTTAAATAGTCGGTTAAAAAACGGATACCACATTCAAAGGTTAAAAGACCGATAGAAAACGGCAGCAGCTCAATTTCTTTTTTTGTAAGAACTGATTTCACCTGCGATAAATAGCCCTCTGTAAATGCCGCAAATTTATCAAAATCAAAATAAACGTTTGATAAATCAGGGTCGTCCTCAATAGTGTTATTGCCTGCGAAGCGCAAAGCATCGCCATAATCATACAAATACGAGCCGGGCATTACCGTATCTAAATCAACAACACATATGCCCTCCATCGTATCTGCATCAAGCAACACATTATTAAGCTTTGTATCATTATGCGTAACTCTAAGCGGTATAGAGCCGTCCCTTAATCCATCGGTTACGGCGCTTATTCTATCTTTCATACTCATAGCATACGCTACTTCAGCCGTTACTGTATCCAACCGCCCTGCCCTATTCTCCTTTATAGCCGCTTCAAGCTGCTCAAAACGCTTGGGTGTATTATGAAAATCGGGAATAACCTCAAAAAGTGTATCTGCAGGATAATCAGCCAACATATTTTGAAATTTTCCAAAGCATGCCGCTACAGAATAAAGCTGCTCCGAAGTTTCGGCGGTATTTATGCTAATGCCATCAATAAACAGCATCACACGGTATGCTCGGTTACCGTCAACAACAAGATTCTTACCATCAAGTGTTTTAATTACTGTTATTGTTTCTCTTTCCGGGTTGCCTCCGGCGGCTACTAATATCTCCTTAATATATTCAGTAACCGACACAAAATTATCCATAAGACCTACCGGATTTTTAAAAACCGATGTATTTATCTCCTGTAAAAGATACATTACACCATCTACCGAAAAACTGTAGGAACTGTTTATAAGACCATCGCCATAGGGTGCCCAATCGGAAACCTGATTTTCATTGAAGCCGTATTTGCGCAAAACCTCTAAAATGTTCTTATCCATTTAAAAACTTCTCCAAATTTTATTTTTTGCTGTATATTACAGTTAAATCGCTGTGGAGTTGTAAGATTGATGCGGGTACCTTCGGGTCAATGGGCCCGAAAAACGCCTTTTCTATTATTTCTTTTTTGCTTTCACCGTTTGCAATAAGCAATACTCGTTTAGCACCCATAATACCTCCCATACCCATTGTTACTGCGGCACGGGGAACATCATCAATGCTTTCGAAAAATCTTGCATTTGCCTGGATGGTGGACTCATCAAGTGTTACCTTATGTGTTTGCTTTGTAAAGAACTCATCGGGCTCGTTAAAGCCGATGTGACCATCAAGACCGATACCAAGAAGCTGCAAATCAATACCGCCCAGACGTGCTATGTTATCATCATAATCCTTACACTCTTTTTCGATATCCTTTGCAATACCGCTTGGTACAAAGGTTTTTGCCTTATCAATGTTTATATGGTTAAAAAGATTTGTGTTCATAAAATAGCGGTAGCTTTGGTCGTTATCACCATCAAGACCAATGTACTCATCCAGGTTTACCGAGGTAACCGATGAAAAATCAAGCTCACCGTTTTCATACTTTTTAATAAGCTCCTTATATGCGCCAACAGGAGATGAACCTGTTGCCAAGCCCAAAACCGAGTTGGGCTTTAAAATAACCTGTGCGGCAATTATATTACCTGCCGTACGGCTTAACTGTTCATAATTTTCAACTTCAATATACTTCATTTGGGTACCACCTTCACATAATCATTTATTATATCATAATATATTTTCGCAAATAAGTAAAGGGTTATTTATTAAAGATTTATTTTTTTGGTCAAAATCTTGACAAAATTAGAGTTTAGTGTTAAAATTAACGACAATAAACCTTTGAGAAAGAATAGTAGTTTTTTCCTTGCTTTTTAGAGAGCTGCAGATGGTGGAATTGCGGTAAGATAAGGGCTAAACGAATGGGCTTTTGAGGGCGGACCGAAAACTCCAGTAGGCTCCGACGGGGTGTGCTTCCGTTAACACAAGCACCACGTATGTCGGTACGTGCAGTTATGTTTATTCTATTTTGGGTGGCATAAGCAAGATTTTAAAATCTTGTCCCATAAGGGACAGGATTATTTTTATTTTAGGTGATAATATGTTTATTTTGAAAAAACGATGGCGTAGTTGATTTTCAACCGAATCATTTTACATTTGAAAGGAAAAAACTATTATGAACAACTACAGAGATTTTGACAATTATTTAAAGGAATACCCCGATAAAGATGGCTTTTTTGGTGAATTCGGCGGCTCATTTTTGCCGGATGAGCTAATTCCGGTATTTAAAGAAGCGGATGACTCATACGAGGCGATTTGCCATTCGGCACAGTTTATAAATGAGCTTCGCCGCATTAGAAAAGAATTCCAAGGCAGACCCACACCCGTTTACCATTGTGAGCGTTTATCAAAGAAATTCGGCAACTGCCAAATTTACCTAAAGCGTGAAGATTTAAACCACACCGGTGCACATAAATTAAATCACTGTATGGGCGAGGGCTTGCTTGCAAAATATATGGGCAAGAAAAAGCTTATCGCCGAGACGGGTGCCGGTCAACACGGTGTTGCTATAGCCACTGCTGCTGCATACTATGGCATGGAATGCGATGTTTATATGGGCGAAGTAGATATTGAAAAGCAAAAGCCCAATGTTATAAGAATGAAAATGCTGGGCGCTAATGTAATACCCGTAACGCACGGACTCAAAACCCTCAAGGAAGCAGTTGATGCAGCGTTTGAAGCATATTTAAAAGAGTACAAGGATGCAATTTACTGCATCGGCTCGGCGCTCGGTCCACATCCCTTTCCAAAAATGGTGCGTGATTTTCAATCGGTTATCGGATATGAGGCACGTGACCAGTTTTTAGAGATGACGGGTATTATGCCCGATGCTATTTGTGCGTGTGTGGGCGGCGGCTCCAACTCGCTTGGTATGTTTACCCCATTCCTTGCCGACCCTGTTGAAATTTACGGAATTGAGCCGCTGGGTAAGGGTGAAAATATCGGTGACCACGCCGCAACAATGAAGTTTGGCACAAAGGGTAGACTGCACGGATTTGAAAGCTATCTCTTACAGGATGAAAACGGTGAGCCGTTACCTGTTTACTCAATAGCCAGCGGTCTTGACTACCCGGGTGTAGGTCCCGAACATGCACTGCTTCGAGATAAGGGCAGAGTTCACTACGAAACCGTAAGCGATGAGGAGGCAATGGAGGCGTTCTTCCTTCTTTGTCGCTACGAAGGTATCATTCCCGCCATTGAAAGCGCACACGCTCTGGCCTTTGCGATACGCTATGCCAAGGAGCATAAAAGCGGTTCAATACTTGTTTGTCTTTCAGGCAGAGGCGATAAGGATATTGATTATGTATACGAAAATTATGGCTGTGGAGAAAAATTTAATTTAGGAAAATAATGACAATGCCGTCGGTTTTTGCGACGGCATTATTTTTATATAATTATATATAAGCATTGACAAACTACTGTTTTTTTGGTTTAATAGACTATATGCAATTTTGTTTTTGGTATACACCCGAGGAGTCGGGTTTAATGGAGGCGATAGGTATGCCAAGCTATTTAAATATGAGTCCTGCTGAGAGACTTGCAGAGCTCGAAAAGGTAAAAAAAGAATATTCCCATTTGAAAGGTATGGGGACCTCGCTTGATATGACAAGAGGTAAGCCCGGATTTGACCAAATGGATGCCAGTAGTGAGATTTTTAACCTTGTAGGTAATAACACAGGGTATAAAAACTGCGAGGGTACCGACTGCCGCAACTACGGAGGTCTTGACGGTCTTATTGAACTTAAGCATCTTTTTTCACAAATTATGGGGGTTGACCACACGCAGATTATCGTAGGGGGTAACTCCTCGCTTAATATGATGTTTGATACCATTGCTCAAGCGATGACCCACGGCTTTGGCGAAAAGCCCTGGCTTTTACAAAAAAATGTTAAGTTTATATGCCCCTCTCCGGGATACGATAGGCACTTCAGTATTTGTGAGCATTTCGGCATTGAGATGCTTCCTGTAAAGAACACCCCCTTTGGTCCCGATATGGATGCGGTTGAGGAGCTTATTAAGGACCCGAGCGTTAAGGGAATGTGGTGTGTACCAAAATACTCTAACCCCGAGGGTATAACCTACTCTGATGATACGGTACGCCGTTTAGCTGCGATGAAACCAGCTGCGAGTGATTTTAGGATTATGTGGGATAACGCCTACGCTATTCACGACCTTTATGATGATGGTGATACCCTGCTTAACCTATACGAAGAATGTCTTAAGAACGGCACTGAGGATAATGTAATTATGTTCACATCCACATCAAAAATCACCTTCCCGGGTGCCGGTGTTGCCGCCCAAGCTGCAAGTCCTAAAAATGTTGAAATGCTTAAAAAACGTATGATGTACCAAACCATCGGTCCCGATAAGCTTAATCAGTTAAGACACGCAAGAATGTTCCCGAATTTTGATTTACTCAAAAGCCACATGCGTAACCACGCTGACATTCTTCGACCGAAATTTGAAGCGGTGCTGACACAGTTTAAAGAAAAGCTTGAGGGCAAGGATATAGCCCGCTGGACAACACCTAAGGGTGGTTATTTTATAAGCTTGAATGTTTTACCGGGCAGCGCAAAACAGGTTGAAAAGCTTTGTGCCGAGGCAGGTCTTAAGCTAACCTCGGTTGGTGCTACCTTCCCCTACGGAAATGACCCCGAAAACAGCAACATAAGAATTGCCCCATCTTACCCCTCGGTTGAAGCGGTAAGCAAGGCGTCTGAAATTCTTTGCTGTGCTGTAAAGCTGGCAGCACTCCAACAGCTTACGGCTGATAAATAAACGAAATTATTTTAATAAAACTGGAGGAATAAAAGTGAAGTCAAAAAAGACAAGCAAGGCAACCTTTTTTGTGGTGCTATTTATCATATTAGCCCTCACATTTACTGCCTTTTTCGGTATTTCCAATTATTTTGGCGATACACGACTTATCTATATCAAGGGCGCCCAAGATATTCGTTGGGGTATTGATATAAGCGGTGGCGTTGAGGCGGTTTTCTCACCCGACAAGCAGGTTGATGAAATCACAAACGCCGATATGCAGTCGGCAAAAACAATTATCGAAAGGCGTTTGATGGCATACAACATAACCGACTATGAAGTCTATGCCGATAACATAAGCAAGCAGGTTATTGTTCGCTTCCCGTGGGATGCCAATGAGACAAGCTTTGACCCGTTAAGCACGGTTGAAAAGCTTGGCAAGACTGCCGTTTTATCGTTCTGCGCAAACACCGACAGCAGTGCCGTGCTTTTAAGCGGTTCTGCCGATATTGCTTCTGCATCGGTTGGTGTTTTGTCCGAAACAAACGAGTATGTTGTAAATCTGAAATTTACCAATTCCGGTATGAGCAAGTTTAAAACCGCAACGGGTAAATATTCACAAATTTCTATTTGGATGGATGATGAAATGCTCTCTGCCCCGTCTGTTTCAGAGCAAATCACAACAAACAACGCATATATTGAAGGCAACTTTACCGCCCAAACAGCACAAGAACTTGCCAATCAAATAAATGCAGGTTCCCTTCCCTTTGCCTTAACACCTGATAACAGTAAGCTGCAGGTCATCTCACCCACGCTTGGTGCAAACGCACTTAAGGTAATGGTTGTGGCAGGTGCTATCGCTTTCGCACTTGTTTGCTTGCTTATGATTCTCCGTTATCGTTTACCGGGTGTTGTTGTATCAATAGCACTTCTCGGACAACTGGCGGGTATGATTGCTTGTATCTCGGGTTATTTTGGCGGACTTGATAGTTTTACGCTCACCATCCCCGGTATTGCGGGTATTATACTCTCCATCGGTGTTGGTGTTGATGCTAACGTTATCGCATCCGAACGCATCCGTGAGGAGTTTAAAAACGGCAAGACCATTGACGGTGCTATCGCCTCGGGCTTTGATAACAGCTTTAATGCGGTGCTTGACGGAAACGTAACCATCGTTATTATAGCCGCAGTGCTTATGGGCGCCTTCGGTACTCCCGACAGCTTGCTTGCAAAGCTGTTCTCACCCATTATGGCTTTGCTTGGCTCCTCTATTACAGGTTCGATTTATTCCTTCGGCTATACGCTCTTTATTGGTGTTATATTCAATCTTATAATGGGTATTTACGCTTCCAAGCTTATGATGAAGAGTATTTCCCGTTTCAAGATTTTCCGTAAACCCTGGTTATTCGGAGGTGCAAAGAACAATGACTAAATTTAACATCGATTTCAACAAAATTTTAAAATGGGCTGCCATTATTTATGCAGCAGTTATAATTGTAGGTATTGTTCTTACGTGTATATTCGGCGTTAAGCTTGATATAAACTTTAGCGGCGGTACACGTCTTTCCTACACCTATACAGGCACTATAGAGGCCGCCAAGGTTGATGCCACGGTTGATAAGGCACTCGGTAGCGATGCTTCTGTTTCTTTGAGCGAAGATATAAGCGGTGCCACAAAGCAAATTGTTATAACGCTTCCCGGTAACAGCTCACTTTCAACCGAAAAGCAAACAGCTTTAACAAAATCTCTTACTACCGATTTTAAGGACAACAACATTAAAAGCTATGATTCAAACTCGGTAAGCCCCACTATTGCGGGCACCTTCTTTGCAAAGAGCTTGGTAGCCGTGTTATTGGCAGGTATATTTGTTGTAATTTATGTTGGTATACGTTTCCGTAACATCGGCGGTGTTTCAGCCGCACTTACTGCCTTTGTGGCTTTAATACTTGACTGTATTGTGGCTTTCCTTGCGTGTACTGTATTCCGTTTACCTGTCGACTCAAATCTTATCGCAGTTATATTAACACTTCTCGGTTATTCGCTTAACGATACCATCGTTATTTATGACCGTGTGCGTGAAAACCGCAAACTATATCCAAGTAAAAACATAGGCGAGCTTGTGAACGAAAGTATTAACTCGGTAATGGTTCGTACAATCGTTACCACCATTACAACCATCGTGGCGGTTACAACAATTATTATTGTCGCTGAATTTTTTGGTCTTACAACACTTCGCAGCTTTGCAATTCCTATGGTATTCGGTCTACTTTCAGGTAGTATTTCCTCCTTGTTTATTTCAGGTCCCCTTTGGGTTAAATGGAAAAACTATGTTGCCTCCCATCCCGTGAAGGTTAAAAAACAAAAAACCAAAAAAAGCAAAAATAAAAAAAAGAAATAATAAAAGCTCTCTTATTTCGGATGAAGTAAGAGAGTTTTTTTATGAATAATATCTTTTATTTTGCCATCAATAATATGGGGAGGAGATATTATGAAAATTAAATACACACTATGGGGTATTGTTATTTGTACCGTTTTAGGAACGTTTTTACATTTCGCCTATGAGCTATCAGGCAAAAATATTATTGTAGGCATATTTTCGGCAATTAACGAAAGCATCTGGGAGCATTTAAAGCTGCTTTTTTATCCGATACTGATTTTTTCTGTTTTTGAATATTTTTCTTTTGCTAAGGATATACCTTACTTTATACCATCACGTGTTAAGGGGCTTCTTTTAGGGCTTTTCTTTATAGTTTCCGCATATTACACATATAGCGGAGTTATCGGCAAAAATTACGATTTTATAAACATTCTGATTTTTATAGTTTCGGTAATTATTACCTTTTTATCTACAAACATTTTTATTAAGAACGGCTGCCACACAAAAAGTTTTAGCACCCCTGCCGCACTTATAACGGTGGCAATTTTGATAATTCTTTTTACAGTGTTTACTTTTAAACCCTTGCCGATAAATTTATTTGCCGACCCGACAGGTGTATAAAAAACGGGGCTTACAAAATGTAAGCCCCGTTAATTTTAGAAATTTATAACACCTAAATGCTCAAGCAAAATTTTAATACCCATCAAGATAAGTATTGCGCCGCCCAAAAACTCGGCCTTGTTTTTATATCTTTGGCCGAATTTATGACCTATTAAAACGCCAACAGCAGATAGCACAAAGGTTATAATGCCTATAAAGATAACCGCCCACCAAATATTAACCTCGGGCAATACTGCAAAGGTAATTCCCACCGCCAAAGCATCCACGCTTGTGGCAAGTGCCATAACGAGCATTGTTCTAAAGCCGAAGGAGGCATCGTGGTTTTCCTCCTCACAACCGCACGACTCTTTTATCATATTACCGCCGATTAAAGCAAGTAGTACCAATGCAACCCAGTGGTCTATAGGGGTTATGTACTTTTCAAACGATGAGCCGAGCAAAAAGCCGATTAACGGCATAAGCGCCTGAAATCCGCCAAACCACGCACCCGTTAAAACTAAATGACACGGTTTTAGCTTTGGCGCTGACAATCCCTTACATACGGCTACGGCAAAGGCATCCATTGAAAGCCCAACTGCTAAAATAAACAGTTCTAATACACTCATACAAAACACTTCCCCTAAAAAGGTTTTCTCATTATAACATTTATGCTTTACTGTGTCAACAGCATAAAAATATTGACAAAAAAGCAAACTAATTTTATTATAATAATTAAGGTTAGTCGAAACGCTTTCGAGCGTTTCGACTAACTACAATCATTATTACTAAATAGTGGAAAGAAGATGATATTATGAAAATAGCAATTTACGGCTACGGAAACCTGGGCCGTGGGGTCGAACTTGCCATAAAGCAAAATGCTGATATGGAGCTATTCGGCGTTTTTACTCGTCGTGACCCTGCAAGTGTAAAAATCAACACCGATAGTGCCAAGGTATACCATGCCGATGATATTTTAAAATACAGAAATGATATTGATGTGTTGATAATCTGCGGCGGCAGTGCAACCGATTTACCAAAAATGACACCTGCACTTGCCAAAGATTTTAATGTTATCGATAGCTTTGATACACATTCAGACATTCCCTTACATTTTGCAAATGTTGACAAGGCGGCAAGCATGCACCGAAACATTGCACTAATTTCAGCGGGCTGGGACCCCGGTATGTTTTCACTTAACCGTTTGTATGCATCCTCTATACTGCCTGATGGCAAGGACTATACCTTTTGGGGCAAGGGTGTAAGTCAGGGGCATTCCGATGCCATACGCCGTATTGACGGTGTTATTGATGCAAGGCAGTATACCTGCCCTGTAGAGAGTGCTCTTGAGAGTGTACGCCGAGGCGAAAACCCCGAGCTTACCACACGGCAAAAGCATACACGGCTTTGCTTTGTTGTAGCGGAGGAGGGCGCTGATAAGAAGCGCATAGAAAACGAAATTAAAACAATGCCCAAATACTTTGCCGACTATGATACAACCGTTCACTTTATAACCAAAGAGGAGCTTATCAAAAATCACAGCGGCATACCGCATGGCGGCTTTGTTATACGTTCGGGTAAAACGGGAGGCGGTAATTCACATATAATTGAATATCGTTTAAAGCTCGATTCCAACCCCGAATTTACAGCGAGCGTGCTCTTATGCTACGCCAGAGCAATTATGAAAATGAAATCACGTGGTGAAACGGGTTGCAAAACGGTATTTGATGTGCCACCCGCCGACCTATCTCCCTTATCCCGTGAAGAAATGCTTAAATCCTTACTATAATCTTTAGAAACGCAGTGAAACACTGCGTTTCTTTTTTTGTTTCCCCGTTTTATAACTATATTATAATTTATGTTTTAGGGCATAGAATAAAACATAAGGGGAGATTTTTGTGAATACTCAGTTTAATCTTAAATACTTTGGCACCGATGGTTTTAGAGGTGAAGCGGGTACTGTGCTCACCTCTGACCACGCCTATAAAATCGGGCGATTCCTTGGTTGGTATTATTCTTCATCATTATCGGACGGACACACGGTCACACACAAGCCCCGAATAGTTGTCGGCAAGGACACCCGCCGTTCAAGCTATATGTTTGAATATGCCATAGCAGCGGGACTCACCGCCTCGGGTGCTGATGCGTATATGCTGCACGTTACCACAACACCGAGTGTGTCGTATGTAGTGCGCCAAGATGATTTCGACTGCGGAATTATGATTTCGGCATCGCACAACCCATTTTATGATAACGGTATAAAACTCATTAACAAAAGCGGCGAAAAGATGGATGATTATACCCTATCGCTCATTGAAAAATATTTAGATGGCAATGGTGATGATTTGCCCTTTGCCAGCAAAGAAAATATTGGTAAAATCATCGATTACGCTGCAGGGCGTAACCGCTATGTAGGTTATCTGATATCGGTTGCCGCCAATTCATATAAGGATTTAAATATAGCACTTGACTGTGCTAACGGTTCGGCTTGGATGATAGCAAAGGCGGTGTTTGATGCATTAGGTGCTAAAACCCACGTGATAAATGCCGAGCCCGATGGAATAAATATCAATATGGATGCAGGGTCTACCAATATTGGCGCATTACAAAGGTTTGTGAAAGCAAAAAAATGTGATGCTGGCTTTGCCTTTGACGGCGATGCCGACCGCTGTATCGCAGTAGATGAAAACGGAGAGGTTGTAAACGGAGACCACACAATATTTATAATAGCCCAAATGCTTCGCAAAAAAGGACTGCTTAAAGGAGATAAGGTTGTGGCAACGGTTATGTCAAATATCGGCTTCTTTAAAGCCATCGAACAAGCGGGTATGGAATGCATACAAACTACCGTTGGAGACAAATATGTGCACGAGGCAATGGCTAAGCACGATATAAGCATTGGCGGTGAGCAAAGCGGACACACCATAATTCGCAAGTATGCATCCACGGGAGATGGCATACTGACAGCCATTATGCTAACCGAATGTATGATGGAGTATAAATCCACCTTAAGCAAATTGGCTTCTCCCGTTAAAATGTTTCCACAAACAGTTAAAAACATCGCCGTTACAGATAAAAAAGCCGTTATGGGCGATGAAAAGGTATTGGCGCTTGTAAACGAGATTTCTAAAGCACTCGGCAATTCGGGCAGAATTTTGCTGCGCCAAAGCGGCACCGAGCCGGTCATTAGGGTTATGGTTGAATGCTCATCATCTAAGGACTGTGATATGTATGCTGATAAGGTAATTACTCTTATAAAAACACTTGGATACGCAAAATAAAAAAGAGGGCTATGCCCTCTTTTTTATTTGTTTGTATATATTTTCTGCGGTTTTGTAGATAAACTCACTCTCCGCAACACTGCAGGTCTTAAGCCGTGATAATTTAGGCATTCCCCATATACCGAAAATTTTAGGACCAAACCACATATTATGCGGTGTCCCTTTAAACACACCCTTTACTATGCTAAGCACCGCCTTTTCG
Source organism: Acutalibacteraceae bacterium (assembly GCA_045650565.1). GTDB lineage: Bacteria > Bacillota > Clostridia > Oscillospirales > Acutalibacteraceae > SIG565. Next base: position 33,515 of record JAZRRG010000006.1, read on the forward strand.
GGCTTCATAAATATAATTTTCATCGGGTACTTAATAACCGCAAAAATGGGCTTTGAATAGTGTGCCGTAATGCCTGTAAAGGTAATGCCCGGGTGGACTATGGAGAGAGACGCTTGTTTTTCGTTTTTTAACAACTCAAAAAGTGAAAACATTAAATACCGTTTAGCATTACCGTATACCTTTGATGCGGCTCGCCGCAAGGAAAAATCAATATCATTTTTATCGGTTTCCGAATAGCCATGCGCAATACTGCCTACTGCCACCACCCTACCGCTTTTGGCTTTAAGAACAGGTAGCAATTCCCTTATCATAAAATACGGCGACACAAAATTGATTTGAAATACATTATCATAGCCCAAATCGGTTTTATATCTCGGTATACTGTATGCTCCTGCATTATGTATAAAAATATTGGGGGACAATTCCTTTAATTTTTCGGTTGCCGCTTTAACAGATGAAAAATCGGACAAATCGGCGGTTATACATTCTATCTCGGTTTTAGGGTATACTTTAAGCAATTTTTGTACTAATTTTTGCTGTTTTTCGCTGTTTCTGTCAACCAATATCAGCTTTGCAGATAAATCCGCCAACACAAAGCACAGCTCATTACCGAGTCCGCCCGTACTGCCCGTAACAGCAACTGTTTTGTCCTCTAAGCTCTCAGTGTTTTCCCTTATCCAACTGTTTATATTCATTTAATCACCGCCGATAAGTATTGTAGCATAGAAGCGACGTAAAATCAATGCGAAGCATTGTATATACAATTCGTGGCGAAGCCACACCGCACTTCTTACCTATTACTTGTTACTTCTTACTTTCCAAAAATCCCGTAAGGAGTTTTGGTTGAGGTAAGGGTGAAGAGGAAAGAAGTAATAAGTAAAAATCCCGCCCACTTAAAGTGAACGGGATTTTTGGCACGCCACACCGGATTCGAACCGGCGACACCCGGCGTCGGAGGCCGGTGCTCTATCCAGCTGAGCTAATGGCGCATATAAAGTACTATTATATTTTATTTTTAAAAGCTGTTTATGTCAAGTAGTATTTGCAGTTCATTAAATTAAAACTGTCGCATATATTTTACTTGAAAGGATGTGCTTTTATGTGCAAAATAATTGAAAACAAAAAATACGACTATTATTCATTAAAAAAGGCAATAAAGGAGCTAACTGATGCCTATCCGTTCTTACACACGAGTGTTATTGGTAAATCGGTTTTAGGACGAGATATTACGGCATTAAAAATCGGCAGAGCGAGTGAATATGTACTATTTGCCGCAACCTTTCACGGAAGCGAGCATATAACCACCACCCTACTACTTAAATTTGCCGAGGAATTGTGTTTTGCTTTGCAAAACGGTGGCTCTATAGCGGGACTTAATATAAAGCGTGTTATGACAGGTCGTGGAATTATAATCATACCCTGCGTTAACCCCGATGGTGCCGAGATAAGCATAAGAGGCGTGACGGGCGCAAATAATATGTATAAAAATATAATAAAGCTCTCCCGTGGAGATACTGCCCACTGGAACGCAAATGCTCGAGGCGTAGATATAAATCATAATTTTGATGCCGGTTGGGAAAAACTACATAAGGCGGAAATTGATAGCGGCATTCACGGTCCTGCTTCCACACGCTACGGGGGTTCAAGACCCTTTAGTGAGCCCGAAAGCACTGCTATTCGGTTGCTTTGCGAAACATCAAAGATACGCCATGCACTCGCTTTTCACTCGCAAGGCGAGGTAATTTATTGGCAGTATGAAAATTTTCAACCCGCAAGAAGCAGAAGAATGGCGGAGATTATGGCAACCTCATCGGGTTATGCGCTTGACTACCCCACAGGTCTTGCGGTGGGAGGCGGCTTTAAGGACTGGTTTATCAAAACCTTTAATCGCCCCGCATTTACCGTGGAGGTAGGGATTGGCGAAAACCCGTTACCAATGGACAGCACCGAGCAAATTTACAACCAAATTAAAGAAATGCTGGTTTTATCGGTTGCCATGTAGCTACACTACCGAGAAATTTTAAAAAAATATGGAAAAATGTGTCCTATTCTATTGAAAAATGACAATTTTTTTGCTATAATATTTTGTGTTCTTTTTTTGATAAATGGTAGGTGAGTTTTGTGGTTTACAATACCATTCTTGATGCAATGGGTAATACGCCGCTGATACGGCTTAATAATATGGTTGAAGCTGACTCTGCTGAGATACTTGTAAAGTTTGAGGGTCTTAATGTTGGCGGTTCTATAAAAACACGCACCGCCTACAATATGATTTGTGATGCAGAGCAAAAGGGAATTCTTAATAAGGACTCTATTATCGTTGAGCCGACAAGCGGTAATCAAGGTATCGGTTTGGCGCTCGTGGGCGCAGTTCGTGGCTATAAGGTACGTATTATTATGCCCGATTCGGTAAGTTTGGAACGCAAAAAATTGGTTGAGCACTATGGCGCCGAGGTTATTTTGGTGCACGATGCGGGTAATATCGGTCTTTGTATTGAGGAGTGCTTATCACTTGCCCTTAAAATGCAAAAAGAGGATAAAAATGTATTTGTTCCGCAACAGTTTGAAAACCCCGCCAATGTCGAGATACAGCGTTCGGTCACAGGTAAGGAAATTCTTGATGCTGTAAACGGACCAATTCACGGCTTTTGCTCGGGCATTGGCACAGGTGGCACCATTACAGGCATTGGTGAGGCGCTAAAGGAAGCCAACCCATATATTACCATTTGGGCGGTTGAACCCAAGGATGCCGCAATACTTTCGGGTGGCAGCATAGGCACACATATACAAATGGGTATAGGCGATGGCATAATCCCCGCCATTTTAAACCAAAATATATATGATGAACTTTGCATTATCGATGATGAGGAGGCGCTGCAAACCTCTAAAGATTTAGCCGCAAAGGAAGGCATTTTGTGCGGTATAAGCAGTGGTACAAACGTTGCAGCCGCAATTAAACTCGCAAAAAAATTAGGCAAGGGCAAAACGGTAGTTACCGTACTGCCCGATACTGCCGAGCGGTATTTTTCAACACCGCTTTTTAAGTAGTTTTAAATTTTTATTTTAATATGAAGGGACCAACAAAAAATGGACGTTAAAGAACGTAGAGTAGGTACAATTTCCCGTGGCATTAGATGCCCCATTATTCGCGAGGGTGATGACCTTGCAAAAATCGTTGCCGATTCAGTTTTAGAGGCAGCCGAATGCGAGGGCTTCGAGCTTCGTGAGCGTGATGTTATTTCTATGACCGAGTCAATAGTAGCGCGCTCACAAGGTAACTATGCATCGGTCGATGATATAGCAAGCGATGTTAAGGCAAAGCTCGGCGGTGGCACAATAGGTGTTATATTCCCCATCCTCTCACGTAACCGCTTTGCAATTTGTCTTCGTGGCATAGCAAAGGGTGCAAAAAAAATAGTTTTAATGCTTTCTTACCCGTCGGATGAAGTGGGTAACGAGTTAGCAGACTGGGACAAGCTCGATGAAGCAGGTATTAACCCTCACTCTGATGTTTTAACACTTGAGCGTTACCGTGAGGTTTTCGGTGTTCATCCGCTTAAGTTCACGGGTGTTGACTATGTGGCATACTACGAAAATCTTATAAAAGAGTGCGGCTGTGAGGTTGAAATTATCTTTGCAAATCAGGCAAAGGCAATTCTTGACTATACTGACTGTGTACTCAACTGTGATATACACACCCGTGCCCGTACAAAGCGTTTGCTAAAGAGTGGCGGTGCTAAAATAGTTTGCGGTCTTGATGAAATTTTAACCGCCCCCGTAAACGGCAGCGGCTGTAATGAAAAATACGGTCTTTTGGGCTCAAATAAATCGACCGAGGACAAGATTAAGCTTTTCCCCCGTGAATGCAAAGATTTAGTGCTCGATGTTCAAAAGCGCATCTTTGATGCAACGGGTAAAAAGGTTGAGGTCATGGTATATGGCGACGGCGCCTTTAAGGACCCACAGGGCAAAATTTGGGAGCTTGCCGACCCCGTTGTCTCACCCGCCTTTACCGACGGACTTATCGGTACACCGAATGAGTTAAAGCTTAAATATCTTGCCGATAATGATTTTAAGGATTTATCGGGTGATGAGCTTAAAAAGGCAATTTCCGAGAGTATTAAAGCAAAGGACGGTTCCTCACTTGTAGGTAATATGGCAGCTCAAGGCACTACTCCCCGACAGCTGACCGACCTTATCGGTTCACTTTGTGACCTAACCAGCGGTTCAGGAGATAAGGGTACACCTGTAGTTCTGGTTCAGGGCTACTTCGATAATTATACTAACTAACAGGAGGTAAAAATAATGGAAAACAATTTGCGTCCTGATACAATGGAGCGTATTACAACCAAACAGGCAGCCGATAAGTTTATCGATGAGCAAATAAAAGAGATAAAAAAACAGGTTGGCGACAAAAAGGTTTTGTTGGCACTTTCAGGCGGTGTAGATTCATCGGTTGTTGCCGCCCTTCTTATAAAGGCAATCGGCAAACAGCTTGTATGTGTTCACGTAAACCACGGTCTTATGCGCAAGGATGAGTCGGAAAATGTTATTAAGATTTTCGGCGAAGGACTTAATGCAAACTTAATTTACGTTGATGCAACCGAACGTTTCCTGGGCTTGCTCGCAGGCGTTTGGGATTCAGAAAAAAAGCGAAAAATTATCGGTGCTGAATTTATCAATGTTTTTGCCGATGAAGCAAGAAAGCTTGATGGTGTTCAGTTTTTAGCACAGGGCACCATTTACCCTGATATACTTGAAAGTATGAAGCATTCGGAGGATTCCGATTTGGTTAAATCTCACCACAATGTAGGCGGCTTGCCCGAGGACCTTGAGTTTGAGCTTGTAGAACCCCTTCGACTTCTTTACAAGGATGAGGTTCGCATTGTGGGCGAAGCGTTGGGTCTGCCTCACGCTATGGTTTACCGCCAACCCTTGCCCGGCCCCGGCTTGGGCGTTCGTTGCCTTGGTGCAATAACCCGTGACCGACTCGATGCGCTGCGTGAAGCCGATGCCATTTTACGTGATGAGTTTGATAAATGCGGTCTTGCCGAAAAGGTATGGCAATACTTTATTGTAGTACCTGATATTAAGAGCGTTGGCGTTAAAAATAAGCGCCGTTATGAAGCTTGGCCGGCTATCATCCGTGCGGTTAATACCATTGATGCTATGAGCGCTACCATTGAAGAAATCCCTTATGAGATTTTGCATAAAATAACCGATAGAATAACCCACGAGGTTGATGGCATCAACCGTGTGCTACTCGACCTAACACCCAAGCCAATTGGCACAATCGAATGGGAATAATAACAATTTATAACTAACCGAGAAAAGCGGCAGGGAGATTAACACTTCCCTGCCGCTATTTTTTTGTCAATTTTTTTAAAGCTATTGACATACTTAATGCTTCGTGATATGATGTATTACGTTAAAGGAGGTATTATATGGACATTCAGTTAAAGCGGGGTCTCTTGGATGTCTGCGTTTTAGCAGCCATTAAGAGCAAAGATTCGTACGGCTATAAGATTATAAAAGATATGAAACCGTATATTGAGCTTTCCGAATCAACCTTATATACCATTCTCAAACGCTTGGAAGCAGCGAAAATGCTGACCGTTCGCACGGCTGAGCACGGTGGCAGACTTCGGAAGTATTACCATATCACTGGCGAAGGATTAAAGCGCATTGAGGATTTCAAAGTCGAGTGGGAGGAAATCTTATCTATATACCGATTTGTAACCAAGGAGGATGAAGGCGATGAGTAAACTGGAATTTCTTGAGCAATTGCGGAAAGGTTTATCGGGACTACCGCAGGATGACATAGAGGAACGTTTGACATTTTACAGCGAAATGATTGAAGATATAAAAGAAGAAGGGCTTTCGGAGGAGGAAGCGGTTTCGCAAGTAGGAGCTGTTGATAAAATTGTCGCACAAGTAGTTGCCGAAACACCTCTTGCGAAAATCGCAAAGGAAAGAATTAAATCTAAAAGGCGGTTAAGCACCGGCGAAATTGTGCTTTTGGCACTTGGCTGCCCTAT
>JAZRRG010000007.1:0-2005 GCA_045650565.1 Acutalibacteraceae bacterium
AAGGCAGGATTTCGACTCCTTCTTTTGAGTTGTTACATCAACCAACACCTCATATAGCTTTTCAGTCAAAACACTAACCTTGCCGGAAGCGTCGTCATATTCAACACCTTCAGCGAGAGTGTATCCCAAAGGATTAATTACAATATCCTCTTTTGCGTAATTGTATTGAGATATTGATTCGAGATATCGTTTATATTCGGCCGATTTATCGGTACCATAGGAATTATTACTCGATAATTCACCTGTAGCACCTGCATTTCCTTCGGTTGCCGACACTGCCGGTAGTGCAAAAATCGACATCATAATAAGGATAACAAGCATCACAGCCAGCCTTTTGATTCTACCTGAATACATTTCTTCACCTTCAACTTTAGAATTAAAACATTGCCACCTTAATTGACAACAAAGTGGCGTTTACAGACAAATACCCACTTTGCATAATGTTCTATTTAGTATTATCTAACAAATTATCAATTTTGTCAATAATAATTTGTCAAAATTCCACTAAAATATTAGAATATTTTTTAATTTTTATACCAACTCTTATATACATTTTCCCTTTTTTAGGTTTTTATAAGTATAATTAATCGTCAAATTGCACAATAGTAATTCTCAAACACAACTTATCATTTGACCACCGCCTTTTGTATTGTCGACCTAAGCGACGCGTTAAGTGACTTATTTGTTGAAATTGTCCAAGCCCTTTGATAACAATATATTGTCAAGTTACAATTTAAATGCTTTGGCTAGTTAGAAACACTAAAAATCTGCCGAAAATTTACTTTTTTCGGCAGATTTTTAACCTTAAGTTGCATTACTTCTTTTAAAATCACATTATTTCGCTCTCAATTTTAAGCAGACGGTTGTATTTTGCCGTGCGGTCGGTACGGCAAGGTGCTCCCGATTTAATATACCCTGCACCAACGGCTACCGAAAGGTCGGCAATAAAAGTATCCTCTGTTTCGCCCGAACGGTGAGATATAATCGGCGTGTACCCATCACGCTTAGCGATATTAATTACCTCCAATGTTTCACTAAGCGTTCCGATTTGATTAAGCTTTACCAAAACAGCGTTAGCAATGCCTTCCTTGATTCCGTTTTTCAGTCTTTTAGTGTTAGTTACAAACAAATCGTCACCAACAAGCATCATTCTTCCGCCTAAACGCTCGGTCATTATCTTCCAACCGGAATAGTCATCCTCACCCAAGCCGTCTTCAACCGAAATTATCGGATAATCTGTTGCCAAAGCAGATATTTTTTCGGTTAATTGCTCTGATGTCAAAGTCTGCTTTGACTTTGGCAAACTATATACACCGTCACGGTACCACTCACTAGACGCCACATCTAATGCAAGTTTTACATTATCGGTTGAATACCCCGCCGAGCTAATGCCTTTTATTATTAATTCTATTGCCTCTCGGTCATCCTTTAAATCAGGTGCAAATCCACCCTCGTCACCTACTCCGGTTGACTTTCCGTACGCTTTAAGCACAGTGCCTAAGGCGTGGTATATTTCCGCACCTGCTCGTAAATTTTCCGAAAAACTTCCGACTTTCGGAACGATCATAAATTCCTGAATATCAATGTTATTTGACGAATGTGCTCCGCCATTCAAAATGTTCATCATAGGTGTAGGCAACGCCAAACCGCTGATACCGCCTAAATAACGGTATAGCGGTACGCGAAAATGTCTTGCCGCAGCACGTGCAACAGCCATTGACACTGCCAACATTGCATTTGCACCAAGATGTCCCTTATTATCGGTGCCGTCCAATCGGCAGAGTTCCATATCAATTATCCGCTGATTGAGTGTATCAATACCTTTAAGTGCCGGTGCAATAACAGAATTTATACTATTCACCGCCTTGGTTACACCTTTTCCGTTGTACCGCTCCCCGCCGTCACGAAGCTCGATTGCCTCAAACTTTCCTGTAGATGCACCTGACGGTGATATTGCCAAAGCACGAATTCCGTCACTTAAAGTAACCTCTGCAGCAACCGTCGG
>JAZRRG010000008.1:0-1006 GCA_045650565.1 Acutalibacteraceae bacterium
CTAAAAAACACACTGCATGGGTCCCAGCGCCCATGCAGCCTCCATGGGGCCGTACTGGTTTCGACGGGGGTAGTGAGGCTGGAATAGCGGGTCGTGGCGCCTGACCACGATAAAACGGGTAACTTTTAAATTTAACTGACAACAATACTGTTGCTCTGGCTGCCTAATTAGGCGCCCATCCTCCCCGGAAGGTCCACGAGCCGGGCTAGGGTGTGATCTGAGTGGAGACCGTGCGTGCGCAAAGCTTTGCGCGCACCACGCATTATGAAGCTACTGATTCCCGTAGGGTGTTTGTTCCCGCCGGGATGAGGGAATGTAAATAACAAACTGCACCCGGAGAAGTTCCTTCCAAGTTGCTTTCGGACAGGGGTTCGATTCCCCTCGGCTCCACCAAATAAAGAACAGTAGATTGATACAATCGTATCGACCTACTGTTTTCTTTTTATCGTTAAAAATTGACCGAAAGTCCTTGGCATACAAGGGCTTTTTTGTTTTGGTGGTGCATTTCGGTATTTGCGGTACCCGTATATTGTGCCTTGGATTCCCTAAAATACAGAAGAGCACTACTCCCACTCAAGGTGTAGTGCCTTTCTTTCGCTAAAAGATTTATATTCGTTAAATTATAAATTAACCGTTTTGTAGGGTTATATTATCCGCCGGATTCCAAAAATCGTATTCCACATTATAACCAACCTTTGTCAGGTGGTTGTAAAATTCTTTCTCCTTGAAGACAAATTCAAACACCTTCTGCGGTTGTTCTGTTATTTTATTTTTATCAAAATATCCGCTACCATACCATTTACCGTTTTTATCAGTAAGTGTACCGGCGCAAATGCGATTGCAAAAGATATCGCGTATTCTTTCTATCATAAGATCGTAGTCGTACTGGTAATTCGCATAATGGGCATGACCGTTGTAGTAAAGCGTAAATTCATTACGATCACCCACAACGATTTCAAGCGATTCACCGCCGTAAGGATTTTCAAAAACAATGCATTTGGAGTAG
>JAZRRG010000009.1:0-1541 GCA_045650565.1 Acutalibacteraceae bacterium
GCATTTATGGCTTTGGGTGCCTTTATGTTGCTCGTCGAGTTTTTGATGAAGATGACATTTGACCTACACTTTATCGGTTGGTCAATCTATCCGTTGGTAGTTCTGTTCTTGTTTGGCGGGTTACTTATTTACTTTGCCATAAACAGTTCGGCTCGCGAAATGATAGAAAGAAAACTGTTTTTCTGACTGATAAAGGGCGGTGACTCGAAAAGTCATCGCCCTTTTCGTATCTCAATTTGAATTTTTAAAAACAATTGGAAATTCTACTCATAATTTCTACAAAAAGTGTGATACTAACAAAGAGCAAAAAACAACAACTCGTCCCCAATAAGGACCTTGGTAGGGTCGTGCTTTTTTGATGGAACGAGACTTGATTTAAGCAAATTAATAAATCCCGAAAACCTGCATAAATACAGGGTTTTGGACACATTTTAGAGTAGAGAAAAGGAGTAAATATATGAAGGCAACAGGTATTGTAAGACGTATAGAGGCTTGTGTTATAATAGGGCAAACCGCCTGAAACCCGCATAAACACTAGGGTTTTCACAGGTTTACCCTATTGAACACAAGCCCCTAATTTTATGGTTTTTCGGCGGTTTTTTATACATAGCAAAGCGAGGTGAATTTCACCTCGCTACAGTTATATAATAATAACTTCTTTATTCGTTTTTGCCTGTAATATATCGGCAAAGGGTTCAAGTGACGACGGCTCCAGAAATTTATCATTTAGGTATGTTTGACCTTTTCCTAACAGCTCTGCTTTTGAAAGACCCAACGGATGATACGGCTCTAAATGAATGGCGGTAGCACCTTTAAGACTGTTTACCAGCTTGGCAAGACTATCAAAATGTTGGGTGGTCATATTCACATCTGGAATAATCGGACAGCGTAATATAATATTTGCACCAATGCGGTCTAACAAAAACAAGTTTTCGAATATTACCTTATTAGAAACGCCCGTGTGCTTTATATGCTCTTCTTCGGAGAAAAGCTTGAGGTCATAAAGCCATAAATCTGCATATTGGTTGAGTTCTGTCAAATCTCTACCTGTAAAACCGCTTGTTTCAATCGCCGTGTGCAAGCCATGCTCTTTGGAAAGTTTGAGAAGCGGCAGCGTAAAATCATACTGCATCAGCGGCTCGCCACCTGAGAGGGTTATGCCGCCACCCGATTCTTCATAAAACGGTTTGTCCTGCAATACAATATCTATAATTTCTTCAGCAGTTTTATCTTTACCGCACTTTTCCAATGCGTTGGAATAACAGACCTCTACACATTTTCCACAGCGCACACATTTTTTGCGGTCAAAATGGTGCACACCATCCGTCAAGGTATGCCCATTCGCAGCGCAAACGTCGGCGCAGGCTCCGCAAGCAATGCATAGTTCACTTTTATAGAAAATCTCGATTGTTTTGCTTTTCGATTCGGGATTATGGCACCACGCGCAGTTTAGAGGACAGCCTTTCATAAAAACAACCGTTCGAATTCCAGGCCCATCGGACGTGGAAAACCGCTGTATATTAAATATTCTTCCTTTGTTA
>JAZRRG010000010.1:0-26347 GCA_045650565.1 Acutalibacteraceae bacterium
GTGTTTTAAAAAGAAAAAAGGACAAGAAACAAAAAAAGAAACTTGTGGATTTTGGTGCCGGTGGCCGGACTCGAACCGGCACGGTGTCGCCACCGGTGGATTTTGAGTCCACTACGTCTGCCAATTCCATCACACCGGCAAGTATTAACTTGAACCCATATAAAAATCCGCTGCAATTTTGCAACGGATTTATTATACACTAATAAACTCTCTAAATCAAGAGTTTTTTTGTTTTTTAGCCGCTTTCTTTTTTAAAACGAGTATGCATACCGAAACGGCTATCAATATAATACCTAAAATAATCAAAAAAAGCAAAATGTTGTTTATGAAAGCCACAACAAACAAATGCATAGAACGGGAAGCGATACTGACTTTTTTGATAAAACCGCCAACTAACAGTATGAATGGTACTGCAAACAGCATAATACCGCCGCCGCAAAGAGAAAAGTATATAAATCGTTTTTCGTTTGCCGCCTTACCGAGCTTTATAAGAAAGAGTACACCAAGAGCCGACATAATAAATGCGCCAATAATAGCAAAGGGTGTGAAGCGGTTGATTTTCGCTGAGTAAAAGGCAAGATATTTAAAAAGACTGCTCGCCACCGTTTTCTCGTGTTTTTCGGTGCATAAATCGGCAAGATATTCGAGCGACTCATCGGTCACCGCAACGTCGGATGCCAATGCGCCTGATTCTGCATATTCCCAAAAGATAGATAAAAGTTTTTCCTTAACATTTTGTGTTTCAACCGAAAAGGAGCCATTATAAGCGTTATCAATGCAATTATTGTTAAGCTCTTTTAATAAATCATAATCAATTTTATCAGCAAAAAAGTTTTCGGGTAACCCACTCGGTATAGCAAGGGAGACAAGGGTTTCCCTTAATTCATCGGCTGAAATGTTTATATAATCGGTAGCTTTAACGGTGTGTTTTATATAACCCTTGGAGGTTAAAATGCCGAGTGCGGAGCTGACTCCAAAAAGAAAAATAAACACAGCCGTAATTACCGATACAACATAGCTTACAGCGGCTCTCAACCGCCCCTTATTTAAATCGGTCATACTTCAACCTCCTATTCGTTAAGTAGTATTTTGGGTCCTGACACATACTCGCAATACACATAATAGCGCTGACTCGTAAGCCCCAAAGCATTAAACGGATAACAGGTGTATAAAATAAGATTTTCATTTTCGGCTCTCAGGTTATAAGCGCTGCGGTCATCAAATCTTTTGATGGCGGTGGAGACTATTTTATATGTGTAAACGCCATAGTGGGTTTTAACCGTAACCTCGGCTCCAACCTGCGCATCCTTAAGTGTTGAGAAAAACGAGTTGTTGTGCCCACCAATAATTATTGTTGAGCACATTCCCGGAAAGGCGCTGCCCTTATACTGTCCCGCACCACGACGAAGTGTCTTTGCGTCATCACCAAAGAAAAGCGGACAGCTAACGCTCGTACCATCAATGCTAATTTCACCGTATTTTGTACCTGCATACGGGAAGGTGATTTTGCTACTGGGTATAGTGTCGGTGTAGCTGTTAAAAATCTCCCCTGAATAAAGGTCGGTGTAGGAATCATCCGTGTCGTATATCTGGGTATCGGCTGCCATCATACTCCATATATTAACAACGGAAAGTATTACCGATTTTGCCGAAAAAAACAAAACCGTATATCCTAATATACAAAAAGCTAATGGCACACATATTAGCACCATTAGCTTCTTAAAGTCAATGTTTTTAAACAAGATTAAAACAACTTAACCTTTTTGGAAATTACAAAAGCGGCAACCATAACAACTGCTAAAACAGCAGAAACAACAACGATGGTGTTAACCTCGGCGCCGGTTGTTTTTATAATTGGTTCAGAATCAAACAACACAACCGGGTTACCGCTCTCATCCTCTGTTGTGATGATAACGGTGTGCTCCTCTGAATCGTAAACGAGTGTTTGGTCAACAACCTCACAGGCCTTCTTACCTAACTCAAGAATCTTTTCCTTATCCTCTCTGGGAATAACGTTCATGTGGAACTCCTCGTTAGGAAGCGCATCACTCTTGAGGATTTCAATACCTTCATTAATGTAGCCGAGGATTTCCTCAGTCTCTTGCTCAGTAATATCGAGAGTCAAGAAGGAATTTTTTGCATGGGTAATATATTCATCAGGAATGTGGTATTTGGTTGTACCGAGTGTAATGTACTGGTCAAGCGCATCGAGAATTTTCTGCTCATTAGCATTGATTGCACCTGCAGCAGAAGCGCCTATACAACAAGGAACAACTAAAATTAAAAGTGCTAAGAGAATAGCGGAAAGCTTTTTCATAGTAAGGTACCTCACTTTAAATAAATTTTAACAAATACATTATACAACACAGTTTTTATTTTGTAAAGTTTTTTCTCAAATTTTTTATATATTTATTTTTGCGCCCTTGATAATGGCATATAAATATAGTATAATATATACTGAAATAAATTATGCATTTGTTAAGGAATGTTTGGATGTTTGAAGAGCAAAGAAAATATATTGAAAAGACAAAAGAATTATCCGCCTCACTTTATGGTGAGCCAAAGGCGTGTATCAATACATACGGTTGCCAACAAAATGTGAGCGACTCCGAGCACATAAAGGGTATGCTTGAAGCAATGGGCTATAAAATCACCGAGGAAGTCGAGCAGGCAGATTTTGTACTGTTTAACACCTGCGCCGTTCGTGAACATGCAGAGGACAGGGTGTACGGTAACATAGGCACCATAAAACAGATAAAGAAAGCAAGACCTGATATGATAGTTGCCGTTTGCGGATGTATGGCACAGCAGCAGCGGGTTGCCGAAAGAATTAAAAAAAGCTATCCGTATGTTGATATACTTTTTGGTACACATGTGCTTCACCGTTTGCCCGAATATATCTATCGCCGTATCAGTGGCTCTAAACGAATTTTCGATATTTCGACCGATGTTTCACACATAGTAGAGGGTATACCTGTTCACCGTGATAAAGCCATCAAGGGTTGGTTGCCCATAATGTACGGCTGTGATAATTTTTGCACCTACTGTATAGTTCCGTATGTAAGAGGGCGTGAGCGCTCAAGGGCGAGTGTGGAGATTATAAACGAAGCCAAGCGGATGGTCGATAGCGGAATCAAGGATATTACACTTTTAGGACAAAATGTTAATTCATACGGTAAGGGACTTGATGAAGACATAAATTTTGCGAAGCTTATCAGGAAAATTAACGATATACCGGGTGATTTTCGCATAAGATTTATGACATCGCACCCCAAGGACTGTACTCTCGAGCTACTCGATGCTATGAGGGACTGCCAAAAGGTAGCGCACCATTTACATTTGCCCGTGCAATGCGGAAATGATAGAGTATTAAAGGCGATGAACCGAAAATACACACGGGAGAAGTATTTAGAGCTCATAAAGGCGGCAAAAAGCCGTATGCCCGATTTAGCGCTGACAAGCGATATTATTGTGGGCTTCCCCGGTGAAACCTATGAGGAGTTTTGCGATACGCTTTCATTAGTGGGAGAGGTGGAATACAATTCGCTGTTCACCTTTATTTATTCGGCACGTCCCGGCACACCTGCCGCCGAAATGCCTGACCCGATAAGCCGCAGCGAAAAGGGAAAATGGTTTGATGAGCTGCTCAAAGCACAGGATGAAATAGGCAGCAAAAAACAGACAAAAATGCTTGGGAAAACCTACCGTGTTTTATGTGAGGAATTATCGGAAAACGATGGTTTCGTTCTTGGCAGAACCAGCGGCACACAGGTTATTGAGTTTAAGGCGGATGCTCACATTTTAGGCAAATTTGTGGATGTTCGGGTTACCGATACACATAATATGCTTAAAGGTACTTTGATATAAAAACAGTAAGGAGATATAAAAATGGATGTAATATCAGCAGCAAGACAGTTAGGCGAAGCTTTACAGGCAGATGAGGCATATATACGCTTCGCAAAGGCGACATTAGACAGCGAAAACGATACCGTTCTTCAGGACAAAATAGGGAAATTTAATTTATCCCGTATGAATCTCGATAATGAGCTTTCAAAGGAGCAAAGAGACGATGAGGCGGTCAAGAAAATGAACGAGGAACTGCGTGGACTCTATAACGAAATAATGGAGCACCCCACAATGAAGGAATATAACGAGGCACGAGCAGCGGTGGATAAAATTTTATCCGATGTAAACGCAATTATTACTATGTGCGCACAGGGTGCCGACCCCAAGACCTGTGAAATTTCTGATTGCACAGGCAACTGTTCGACCTGTGGCGGATGTCACTAAAAGTATCAAATTTGGATATAAGAGGGATGTTTAATGGCTGAGCTATCACCGATGATGAGGCAGTATATGGAAATTAAAAGTAGGCACGAGGATAGTATACTGTTTTTCCGCTTGGGTGACTTTTACGAAATGTTTTTTGAGGATGCAAAGCTTGCATCAGAGGAGCTGGACCTTGTTTTAACAGGCAAGGATTGCGGTCAGGATGAGCGTGCCCCGATGTGCGGGATACCTTATCACAGCTGCGACGGCTATATTGCCCGACTAATCGAGCGTGGCTACAAGGTTGCTATTTGTGAGCAGGTTGAGGACCCCGCCGCTGCTAAAGGAATCGTTAAGCGTGATGTTGTGA
This sequence comes from Acutalibacteraceae bacterium, assembly GCA_045650565.1. Classification (GTDB taxonomy): domain Bacteria; phylum Bacillota; class Clostridia; order Oscillospirales; family Acutalibacteraceae; genus SIG565. The sequence goes on from JAZRRG010000010.1 coordinate 4,640, forward strand.
AAATAATAACTCCCGGCACGGTATTGGAAGATACAATGCTTGATGAGGGCAAAAACAATTACCTTTGCGCCGCAGTTAAACGGGACAAGACCTTCGGTGTTTGCTTTGCCGATGCATCTACGGGTGAGCTGCGCCTTACTGAAATTACGGGTGATGATGCCGAAAAGCGCCTTATAAGTGAAATTGGCAGCTTTTCTCCAAGAGAAATTCTTTTAAACGAGGAGTCTCCCATAGAAAATGCCGCCGAATTTGTGCGTAATCGGCTTATGGGCACCGTAACCCTTCGAGCCAAGCAAAGCTTTGACCTTGCCTTAACGGAAGACAGGGTGTTAAAGCACTTTAACACCTTGACAATGGAAAAACTCGGTGTACCCGCTTCATCAGCCGCTGCCGAGGCACTCGGTGCGGTTATTGAGTATCTTTATGAAACGGGTTTATCTCATACGCTGTCGGTTAACAAAATAGATTTCTATACCGAAAAACAGTTTATGAGTCTTGATTTAACCACCATTAGAAATCTCGAAATAGTTGAAACAATGCACCTAAAGGCAAAGAGGGGCTCTTTGCTTTGGGTTATTGATAAAACCAAAACGGCTATGGGCAAGCGACTCATTCGCAGCTGGATAGAAAAGCCGCTTATGGATATAAATTTAATCAATTCCAGGCAAAATGCCACGCAAAAATTGGTTGATAATGCGCTTCTCCGTGGTGAGCTTATAAACTGCTTATCCTCGGTTAAGGACCTTGAGCGTATTATTACAAAAACCGTTTACGGCACCGCCTGCGGCAGAGATTTAAGAACGCTTTGCGCTACCCTCGAAGTGCTGCCTACAATCAAACAGCTGATTGAGGGCAGTGATAGTCGTATGCTTTGTGAGATAAACAAAAATATTGATTTGCTCGAGGACATACGTAGTTTAATTGATGCCGCCATTGATGAGAAGGCATCGCTATCGGTTAAGGATGGCGAGATTATAAAGGCGGGCTATAGTGCTGAGGTTGATGACCTAAGAAATGCTGTTAAAAACGGTGCGGGCTATATTGCCGAAATAGAGGCCGCCGAGCGAGAAAAAACAGGCATTAAAAATCTCCGTGTTAGGTACAACCGAGTGTTCGGCTATTATATTGAGGTTACAAATTCCTTCCTTGATAAAGTGCCCGAGCATTACATAAGAAAACAAACGCTAACTAATTGTGAGCGCTTTATAACCGAAGAATTAAAAAGAATCGAAACCCACGTGCTTTCAGCCAGGGAGCGTGTGGTGGCGCTTGAATATGAGATTTTTTGTGATATCCGCAAAAAAACTGCAAACGAAGCGTTGCGCTTTCAAACAACTGCGGCGGCATTGGCACAGCTTGATGTACTTTGCTCCTTTGCCGAGGTTGCGGTTAGAAATTCGTATTGCAGACCGACTCTTAACACCGAGGGCAGCTTTACTATTAAGGCGGGCAGGCACCCTGTGGTAGAAACGGTGCTGAAAGCGCCGTTTGTGTCTAATGATACATTCTTAAACAGCAATGATGATAGGTGCTTAATTATAACGGGACCCAATATGGCGGGTAAATCTACATATATGCGACAGGTTGCCATTATTGCAATTATGGCGCAAATGGGCTCGTTTGTTCCCGCAGAAAACGCAAATGTAAGTATCATTGATGCGGTATTTACCCGTGTGGGTGCATCGGATGATTTAGCAAGCGGACAGTCAACCTTTATGCTTGAAATGAACGAGGTTGCCAATATACTTAAAAACGCAACGAGAAACAGCTTACTTATATTTGATGAGATTGGTCGAGGCACATCAACCTTTGACGGCATGGCAATAGCCAAGGCGGTATTAGAATTCGTTGCGGATCGCAAAACACTCGGAGCAAAAACACTCTTTGCAACACACTACCATGAGCTAACACAGTGTGAAAACGAACTTGAAGGAGTTAAGAACTATAATATCGCCGTAAAAAAACGTGGCGATGATATAATTTTCCTGCGCCGTATTGTTCGTGGTGGCGCAGATGAGAGCTACGGCATAGAGGTTGCAAAGCTTTCGGGCATACCAAACAGCGTTATAAACAGAGCCAAAACGATTTTGGCAGAGGTTGTCAAAAATGGTATCAGCGCACCCGCAAATAGCCCTCAATTTACCGATGGGCAAATTTCTATGGAAACGGTTAATGCACAGTCTATATACAACGACCTAAAGGCGCTGGATGTTGATACACTAACCCCCATTGAAGCAATGAAAATACTTTACGATTTATCAGATAAAGCAAAATCACTTTAAAAGGAAAGGAGTACCGTTATGGCTAATATCAAGGTTTTACCAAGAAATATTGCAGAGCTTATTGCGGCGGGCGAGGTTGTAGAGCGCCCCGGTGCAGTTATAAAAGAGCTCGTAGAAAATTCGGTAGATGCCGGTGCTACAAAAATCACGGTTGAGATAAGGCGTGGCGGTATTCTTTATATGTCGGTTAAGGATAACGGCTGCGGCATTGCCCGTGAGGATGTGCCAACGGCTTTTCAGCGACACGCCACAAGTAAAATAAGCACGGCAGAGGATTTAGATGCCATTTACACCTTGGGCTTTAGAGGTGAAGCGTTAGCGGCAATATCGGCAGTTTCAAAAACCGAGATTATAACTCGTACTCAAAATGAGTCCGAGGGTACACGCTGTGTTGTTGAGGGCGGTGTGCAAACGGCACTCGAAGAGGTTGGCTGTGATGAGGGTACAATGATTGTTGTAAGGGATATTTTTTATAATACCCCTGCTCGTATGAAGTTCTTGAAAAGCGATGTTACCGAGGCCAACAATATAGCGGCAATAATCGACCGTATGGCACTCTCGCACCCCGAAATATCCTTCCGTTTTATAAGGGACGGCAAGCAGGTGCTTGCCACTAACGGTGACTCAAATCTTTGCAATGTTATTTATTCGGTGCTGGGCAGAGAATTCGCTGCATCTCTTATTCCTGCCGAGGATACTATTGAGGGTATAAGGGTTACGGGTATGGTATGCAAGCCAGTATACTGTAAGCAAAACCGAAACGGTGAGTTTTTCTTTTTAAACGGTCGGCTTATTCGTTCTAACACCGCTATGGCGGCGCTCGAACAGGCATATAAAAATTCCGCAATGGTGGGTAAATTCCCGTGCTGTGTGCTGTTTATAAATGTTCCGCCCGAAACGGTGGATGTAAATGTGCATCCATCAAAAACCGAGGTGCGTTTTTCGGATGAAAGAAAAATATTTAACGCCGTTTATTACACAGTTAAGAATGCATTGGCAAAGGGAGATACACGCCCCGAAATTAAGATAAAGCCAACCTTTAACCCCTATCAGCCCGTATTTACTAAAAAAGCCGAGCAAATAAGGGTTCCCGTAAAGGCGGAGGAAAAGATAGTAACACAAAGGGTTATTCCTGCCACACCGCCGAAAAACCAAATGGTGCTGGAGAGTCCTAAATTAGAGTTCCCCACGGTTTATGAGAAAAAAGATGAACCGCAATTAGAGGTGACCATTCAAAAAGCGGTTACCAAGGAAACGGAAGTTCAGGCAAAAAAAGAGGTTCGCTATATAGGACAGGCCTTTAATACATACATAGTAGCCGAGGTAGAGGGTGAGCTCTATTTTATAGATAAGCACGCCGCCCATGAGAGACTTTTGTTCGATGAGCTTAAAAAGGAGCAAAGCATAGATATACAAGAGCTTCTCACCCCACTTACCGTAACCCTCACAAAAGAGGAATATTCGGCGGTTATAAGCAATAGCGATACACTTTTATCTGCCGGCTTTGATATAGAGGACTTTGGCGGCGGCAGTGTTGTTATAAGGGCAATACCTGCAGTGTTAAGGCAGGAGGATATAGGGCTGCTTATAGGCGAAATAGCCGAAATGCTATCGGTTTCGGGCAGCGCCGAGGTATCCCGCCTTGATGATATATTCCATACCGTTGCTTGCAAAGCGGCAATAAAGGGTAATAAATATACAACCGATTACGAACTGACAGCACTTGCCGAAAAAATACTTGGCGGCAGCGATGTAATGTATTGTCCGCACGGGCGTCCCGTTGCGTTCAAGCTAACCAAAAAGGAATTGGAAAAATATTTTGGGCGCACAGGAAGTGTGAATGTCTAATGGAAAACAAGAAAATTCCGCTTTTATGTGTTGTAGGACCTACCGCCTCGGGCAAAACCGATTTGGGTATACGCCTTGCAAAAAAATATTCAGGCGAGATAGTATCTGCCGATTCAATGCAAATATATAAGGGTATGCCAATAGCATCTGCAGTGGTGAAAGGCAAAGAAATGCAGGGCATAAAACACCATTTATTAGAGTTCTTAGAATTAAACGAAACCTTTTCGGTTGCAGATTATGTAAACCTCGCAAAAACCACCATAAAGGCGATATATGAACGTGGAAACCTACCAATATTGGTGGGTGGAACGGGACTTTATGTAAACTCGTTGGTCGATGGAATTGCCTTTGCCGAGCAAGATTATGATAAAACGGTATTAAAAAAGCTACAACAAGAGCTTGAAATATACGGCGGCGAATATATGCTAAATAAGTTATCTTTAGTTGACCCCGATACCGCCGCCAAGCTGCATCCAAACAACACCCGTAGAATTTTACGGGCGTTGGAGGTGTACGAAAACACGGGTGTGACCTTTTGGGAGCAAAATGAGTTATCAAGACTCAGCGGCAGTGAGTATGACACTATCATAATCGGTATAACCTATAAGGAGAGGGAAAAGCTTTATGACAGGATAAATGCAAGGGTTGATAAAATGCTTAAAAGCGGTTTGCTTGATGAGGCAGCCCTCACTGTTAATTTGCCAAGCGGCAAGGGCGCTGTTCAAGCTATAGGTCATAAGGAATTACACAAATATTTAAAGGGTGAGCAAACGCTTGAAGAGGCGGTGGAAACCCTCAAAAGACAAACAAGGCGTTATGCAAAGCGTCAGCTTACATGGTTTACTCGGCGTGAGGATATATCGTGGGTTTATGCTGATACCGAGGATGTATATGATGCGGCATGTAAAATAATTGAAGGGAGGCACCAAAAATGAAAAAATCTAAATTTGCTTTAGGTATAGTAGGTGCGGTGCTTCTAGTTTTTTTTATTCATCAGCTTTATGCTGTGTTTCATAATCCCGTTACAACTGAAATAGTGCACACCGATAAGGCGGTGGATGGCATAAATATCAATGGGGTTATAATACGCAACGAGGAAACAATAAAAAGTAATACAAACCAGGCACTGCATTTTGAAATAAATGATAACGAGCGTGTTGCCGCAAACGGAATAATTGCAAAAATATATGCTACAGACACACAGTCTATTGCCGCTGCCGAGCTTGAGACGGTTAAAAGAGAAATAGAAAATATTGAGGAGCTACACAACTACAATGATTTAAATGCGGTGGATATAGGCACTTTAAACAGTAAGCTATACGAGGTGTTTAATATTATATCGGCTACGGGTGCAACGGGTCAGTTTTCCTCCCTTCAGGATGAAATGGATGAAATGCTGACGTTACTTAATCGCCGAAAACTCGCAACAGGTCAAGAGGTCGATTTTACGGTACAGCTTGAAGCGCTTAAAGCCAAAAAAATTGAGCTTGAAGCGCAAATCGGTGAGCCAAGCTCGGCTTTAAGGTCGGACAAGTCGGGATACTTTGTATCAACCACCGATGGCTACGAGGGTGTTTTAACCCCACAAAGTCTTGACGGTATAACCCCTGAATTTTTAGACACAATGCAGCCCGCCAATAATAACGATTCATCTGTTGTGGGTAAATTGGTTTCGGATTATACCTGGTATATTGCGGCAACCGTTTCAATAAACGATTCGCTTGGTTTCAAGGTGGGCGACAAATTAAGCATAAACACATCCCTTAAATCAAATCCTGAGTTGGATGTTACGGTGCACAAAATAAATATGTCACCCGGAAGTGATAGGGCAGTGATAATATTCTCTTGCCAAGAGATGAACGGAGAGCTCTCATCAATGCGAAGCGGCACTATGACGGTGGTTAAAAAAACCTATTCGGGACTTCGTGTCAGCAGTAAGGCGTTGAGGGTTGTAAAAACCGATATTGTAGAAAACGGTGTAAAAACGGGCGAAAAAGCGGTCACGGGCGTTTATGTGGTTAACGGTGTTACTGCTAAATTTGTGCCCGTAAATATAATCTATTCGTATGATGGCTTTGCCCTTTGCGAAAAGAAAAGTGATGACGGTAATTTAAGACTTTATGATGAAGTTATAGTTAAAGGGAAAAATATTTATGACGGAAAAATTATTGAATAATATTTTTGATGAAAACTATAAAGACATAACCGAGCGTGTTGCGGCGGCAGCAAAAAAATCGGGCAGAAGTCCCGAGGATATAATGCTTTTAGCCGCTACCAAAACGGTTGAGCCCGAAAGGATAAACTATGCGATAAGTCGTGGAATAAAATATATTGGCGAAAATCGTGTTCAGGAGTTTTTGTCTAAGGAAGAAAAGGTTAATGCGAATGTCCATAAGCACTTTATCGGTCATTTGCAAACAAATAAGGTTAAGGACATTGTAGGAAAGGTAGAGCTAATACAGTCGGTTGATTCGCTAAAGCTTGCGGGTGTTATTTCAAAAGAGTCGGTAAAGAAGGGAGTTGTCACCGATATTCTTTTGGAGGTTAATATCGGCGGCGAGGAATCAAAAGCGGGGTTTTCGCCTGACGAAATATTTTCTGCATACGATGAAATACAAAAATTGGATGGAATTTGCATCAAGGGACTTATGACAATACCACCACATATAGATGAAAACAATAAAAATATCGAATATTTTTCCAAAATGTATGAACTGTATATTGACATACGCACCAAAAAAATAGATAATAATATTATAATACTTTCTATGGGTATGTCGGATGACTTTGAAACCGCTATTGAGTATGGCGCCAATATGGTACGTGTCGGCACCGCCCTTTTCGGAAAAAGAAACTACTAAATTTAAAGGAGTGTTTATAAATGGGACTTTGGGACAACGTAAAAAACTTTATGAAAATTGATGCAACCGATTTTGAGGATGATACAGTAGAGGAATTTGAGAATGAATCGCAGGATGTTTATGCATCGAGCGAGAGAAAAAGTCAGCCCCGTATCTTTCAGAGTGAGCGTAAATCAAAAAGCTCATCGGGAGTAGCATCGCAAATGCAGGTGGTTATTGTAAAGCCAGACCATTTTGAAGATGTAACTATGATAGCCGACCATCTTAATGCCAAAAAAAGCATTGTGCTTAATTTAGAATCGGCAAACCGTGAAACCTCACGTCGCATTTTAGACTTTTTAAGCGGTGCGGCTTATGCCAACGGCGGAACAATTCGTAAGGTGGCAAACAGCACCTTTATGATTACTCCGGGAAGTGTTGACATAATGGGCGAATTTTTTATGGATGAATATGCTGATTAAAGCAAACCGAGTTTGCTTATATAAAAACATAAACAGGAGGATTGGGCAATGCTATCTTCAAATGATGTAAGGGATGTAAAATTTTCTAAGGCGATGAGCGGATACAAGCAGGACGAGGTTGATACCTTTCTTGATTCGGTAGAGGCGGATTTCCGTCAGTACGAAGAGTATGTTAAAGGTTTAGAGGAAAGGTTAAACAGAGCAACCGCCGAAATAGAGGAATATAGGACATCTCAAGCCAGCTTGCAAAATGTGTTGATAAGCGCTCAACAGTTGGCTGATAACATTGTAAACGATGCAAAGGAAAAGGCAGAAAGAATAATTGAGGATGCCAAGTCGGCAGCCGAGATAGCCACAAGTGAAGCCAAGGATATGCTTGCCAACTTCGATGAAAAGCTTGGCGAAAAGAAGGAAATCGCCAAAAAAGAAATGGAAGAGCTGCTTAAAAAGTCCGAGCAGAAGAAGGCGGCAACCGATGCGGCAGCGGCTGATGCTGTAAGGAGAGAGCAGGCGTTATTTGATAAAATAAAAATAGAAATATCGGGCTTTAAAAACGAGATGATGGAGCTTTACAAAAAGCACATTGAGTTAATTTCTAAAATTCCCGACTGTGTTGCTATGGATGCTGAACGTGCGGCGGAGGCAGTATTGCTTGAAATTGATAAGCAGCCCGATGTGGCACAGTTTATCGCAGCCGAGGAAGTAGCCGAGGCACCAAGTGAGGTTCCCGAGCTTGAAATAAGTCTTGAAGCAGCAGAGCCGACAGTAGAAGAAATTTTTGAGGCGGAAGAGGATATAACCTCGGTTTCAAGCGGATTTGTTGTTATGCCAATAGAAACAGTAGAAGCCAAGGGAGAGGCCGAGGATAACCAAGATGAAGAGGTTGGCTTTTCCAACAGCTTTTTCAGTAAAAAGAATTAGGTTTGGGGAGTAGAAATTTGGTTTGCTATATATTAGCAGGTGTTACGGCGCTTTTCTTGCTTGTTTTAGACCAAATATCAAAAATACTGATAACGGCAAATTTCTCTCTGGGAGATAATTTTCCGCTCATTAAGGGTCTGCTCAATTTTTATTACATACATAATGACGGTGGAGCATGGGGCTTACTTGGCGGATATACAGGCATTTTGTTGTTTGTAACAGTTGTTATAATGGTGGCTTGTGTGGTTTGGCTAATCCGTAAAGGAAGGCAAAACAAATTGCTTTTTTGGGCGACCTGCCTTATCGTTTCGGGTGGTCTTGGTAATATGCTTGACCGCATTTTTAGAAACGGAAATGTTGTCGATTTTCTACAATTTGGATTTTGGCAAGACTTTCCAATATTTAACATCGCCGATTGCGGTATAGTAATCGGTTGTGGCTTGTTGATACTGTATTTTATAATAGATACTGTGAACGATATCAAAAAACGGAAGCGTGAAAATGGAAACGGTTAGTTTAGTGTGCACCGAGCAAGGCGCTAAAAGAATAGATGCATATATTGCCGAGCAATTAGACCTTACCCGTAGCCATGCGGCACGGCTTTTAGAGCAGGGCAATGTAACTGTGGGCGCAAAAAAAGCGGGTAAAAGCCAAAAGGTTAAGGCGGGCGATGTGGTAACGGTTGTTATGCCCGACCCCGTACCGCTTGAGGTGGCTGCCGAAAATATACCGCTGGATATAGTTTATGAGGATGACTGTTTGTTGGTTGTCAATAAGCCAAAGGGCATGGTGGTTCATCCAGCAGCGGGGAACTTCAGCGGTACACTTGTAAATGCCTTGCTTTATCACTGTAGGGATAATCTATCGGGCATAAACGGTGTTATGCGGCCCGGTATTTTGCACCGTATAGATAAGGATACAAGCGGACTTTTATTGGTGGCTAAAAATGATGAGGCGCACCTGTTTTTGTCCGAGCAAATAAAGGAGCATTCTCTAACCCGTGAATACGAAACCGTAGTTTACGGTGCGGTAAAAAACGATAAGGGAACAATCGATGCGCCAATAGGTCGCCACCCCGTAAAAAGAAAGCAGATGGCAGTAACCGAAACGGGCAAAGAAGCTGTAACTCATTATGAGGTTATTGAACGGCTTAATGGCTTTACGCACCTTCGTTGTCGGTTGCAAACGGGCAGAACCCATCAAATAAGGGTGCATATGTCGTATATCGGTCACGCAGTGGCGGGCGACACGGTTTACGGACCCAAAAAGGTTATAACCGAGCTTGGAGGGCAGTGTTTACACGCTAAAAAGGTTGGATTTATACATCCAAAAACACGAGAGTATATGGAATTTATCGGTGAACTACCCGAGTATTTCACCGTATTTTTAAATAAGAAAAAGGGGACAGGTAATTAGTATGGATTTGCTTACCGAAAAAACTTTAAAACAAACAGCATGCAAGGTTCGTATGGGAATAATTGAGGGCGTACATGCGGCAAAGGCAGGTCACCCAGGCGGCTCACTGTCTTGCGCAGATATACTCACCTATCTTTATTTTGCGCATATGAATATAGACCCGACAAAACCCGATATGGAAAATAGAGACCGTTTGGTTTTATCAAAGGGTCATGCGGCACCCGCACTCTATTCGGTGTTGGCAGAGCGTGGCTTTTTCTCTACCGAGCTTTTAAAAACACTTCGCCAAATCGGTTCGGTTTTACAAGGCCACCCCGATATGAAGCATATTCCCGGTGTTGATATGTCATCCGGCTCTTTAGGTCAGGGCATATCCGCAGCAGTTGGTATGGCGTTATCAGGTAAGCACTTCGATAGCGGTTTTCGTGTGTATACCATTTTAGGCGACGGTGAGTCGGAGGAAGGTCAGGTTTGGGAGGCAGCGATGTATGCCGCAAACAAAAAGCTTGATAACCTCGTAGCGTTTGTTGATTTAAATAACCTTCAAATAGACGGTACTATCGAGGAGGTAAACTCACCCCTGCCGTTAGATAAAAAGTTTGAGGCATTCGGTTGGAATGTACTGGTTATTAACGGTAATGATTTTGGTGAAATCGAAGCCGCATTACAAAAAGCCGGGACCGTTAAGGATAAGCCCACGGCAATTATTGCTAAAACGGTTAAGGGCAAGGGCGTTTCCTTTATGGAAAACTCGGTTGGTTGGCACGGTGTTGCCCCCAATGATGAAGAGTATGAAAAAGCAATGGCAGAGCTTAATGCTCAGCGTAATGAGTTACAGTAAGGGGTGGAGAAAATGGCAGATGTAATTAAAAAAGCAACCCGTGAGGGCTACGGTGCGGCACTTGTTAAATTAGGAGAGCAACACGATGACTTTTTGGTAATGGATGCAGACCTTGCCGCCGCAACTAAATCGGGTATGTTCAAAAAGGCCTTCCCCGATAGATTTTATAACTGCGGTATTGCCGAGCAAAATATGATAAGCATCGCAGCAGGCGTTGCGGCTACGGGCAAAAAGGTGTTTGCAAGTAGCTTTGCTATGTTTGCAGTAGGTCGTGCCTTTGAGCAAATTAGAAACTCGGTTGGCTACCCCCACTTAAATGTAAAGATATGCGCAACTCATGCGGGTATTTCGGTAGGTGAGGACGGCGCAACCCACCAGTGTAATGAGGACATTGCCTTAATGCGCACAATTCCGGGTATGGTAATTATCAACCCCGCCGATGCGGTTGAGGCCGAAAAAGCAGTTATGGCGCTCTATGATTATGAGGGTCCTGCCTATGCACGATTTGGTCGACTTGCAGTACCTGTAATTTTTGATGATGACTATAAGTTTGAAATAGGCAAATCGGTAACTCTCAAAGAAGGTAATGATATAACAATTATCGCAACCGGTCTTATGGTTGCCGAAGCGCTCATTGCTTACGATTTGTTAAAAGCCGATGGAATAAATGCAAGAATTATCAATATGGCTACAATTAAGCCGCTTGATACCGAGGCAGTACTTAAAGCCGCAAAGGAAACGGGCGTTATTATCACCGCTGAGGAACACTCGGTAATCGGTGGACTGGGTAGTGCCGTTTCGGAATTTTTGGCTGAAGAATACCCCACAAGAGTTATCAAAATGGGTGTTAATGATGAGTTCGGTTATTCGGGCCCCGCAAATGCATTGCTTGATAAATTTGGACTTCGTGGTAAAGATATTGCTGATAAAGCAAAAAAAGCACTTGGGAAATAGAAAAAATCCGCTCTTACGAGCGGATTTTTTAGGATTTAGGATATAGGATTTAGGGATTAGAAAAGGGCGGTTAACACCGCCCTTTAACTATTTTTCTTATTTTTCGTGTTTATGTTCACTTTTGCTAACATAGTCGCAAAACGGACAGGTTTTGTATGTATGGCTTACAGAACATCCGCATACCGAACAAGTCCAGTTTAAAGCACCGTCAGCAACTTGTTTGTTGCTATCATTTTGAACGTTGTGCTTGGAGTTTAGAATGATAAGCATTTTTTCACTGTTTGCCACCAGTTCATCGCTGTTATCAATTATTTGTCCTAATCCGTATAACGAAAACGAACCAACCCACGCAACCAAGGAAAACAGTGCTATTAAAAGTATTGAGATTAAAATCGAAGAAAATACCCCCATGCCTTTGGCGGCAAAAACGGTCAACATAATAATACCGTAAACTACCGACAAGCCAATTACTAAAAAGCATATAACCTTTGCAAAAACTTTAATCTTTTTCCCTATGTTTTTATACATAAAAAGCACTCCTAAATTATAAGTTTATAATGCCTAATTCTTCGAGAATAATGACTACTGCCGCAAGAGCGAGGGCGGCAACGATTATTAAAATTCGTTGTTTTAATACTCCGCTCGAATCTTCTGCTCTTTGTTCATCAAGCCAATATCGGTCAAGCCCCACTCTTTTAACGATTCCGGAGCTTAGCATTTTGTGCATTCGGTCACGGAACAAAAGCGGACGCTCATCGGGAAAAAGCTCCTCTTGAGTTACAGCGTTTTCTTTTGAAACAGCATTTAACTCTCTAAAGCGTTCATAATACTTTCCAAAAGTATCATCCATCATTTTCTTATAAACTTTTGACATCTGCAATTCCTCCAAAAACAAAAAGTGTGTGCAACCGAAGTCACACACACGAAAAATGCGAAACTCCGTTTTGCTACCACACAAAAACCTTTCACTATTCACCAGAAATGCGAAAAGTGAAGTTCGCATTTTTACCAAAGTAAAATTACGACTTCCAGCGAATAGAAATATCAAGTTTTTGTGTGGTGGTTACATTATAGCATTTAAAAAAATAAATGTAAAGTAGTTTTTAAGGTATAAGAAAAGGGAGGTTAACACCGCCCTTTAATTTTTTTGATTTTTCTTGTATATCAAATAGCTTTCAAGTATCATAACCGCCGCCACGGCGTCTACCGTTTCTTTACGCTTTTTGCCACGTGTATCGGTGAAATTAAGAGCTGTGTGTGCCATAACTGTTGTGCAGCGCTCATCCCATAAAACTATCTCGATTTCGGTGGCTTTTTTAATCTCTTCTGCCGCCGCAGTGCATTCCTCGGCTCTCCATCCGAGAGAACCGTCCATATTTTTAGGAAGCCCCACAACTATAAGCTCGGCTTTTACCTCTTTTGCTATTGCGGCTATTTTTTCGATTCTTTTTGCCTTGTTTCTCTCGGTAATAACGGTTTTTGGGAATGCAAAGCTCTCGCTACTATCCGATACGGCGATTCCCGTTCTGGCATCGCCCAAATCAACTGCCATAATTATCATTCCGTTTCCACCTTTGTGGTTATTTTATTTTTTTTAGGCATAAATGCCTCGGGTACGTGTGAAGCATCGTTTATATATTCGCAGTGCCATTTATCTATACTTTCAAAAACGATTTTTGACACCGCCGTATTATCACTAAAGGGAACATCGTTTATTTTTTCGAGTGAACCTAAAGTCAGCCGGCAAATAAGAGTCCGCAAAGCACCTCCGTGAGATGCTATAACCAAGGTCTTTCCGCTGTTTTCGGCAATTATTTTTTTGGTTGCCTCCCAAACACGCTCGTAGGTATCGGTTATGGCTTCGCCGTTTTGGGGAGCAAATTTGTGAAATTCGTGGCACCAGGTATATTCTAAATCGGGATAGTTTGTAAAAATATCGGTAAGCTTCATACCCTCAATTATGCCACCGTTTATTTCGGTAAGTCCATCATTGATTATAACATTCAACCCTTTAGGACCTGCTACCGCCTCGGCGGTTTTGATGGCTCTAATTAGCGGACTTGAGTAGACCGTATCAATATGTATATCTTTAAATCTTTCACCTAAAAACTCCAGCTGTTTTGCACCCGTTTTAGAAATGTCAAGGTCGGTTGAGCCCTGAAAAATCCCCAAAACATTACCCTCGGCTTCACAGTGGCGTATTAGATACACCGTTGTCATATTAAAATCACCTTAATCATTATACTAAAGCTTATAAATATTTGCAATATTATTGACTAAAAAAGCGGAAAGTTGTATAATTATCAGTAATCTAAAATTTTTATATGGCGAAAAAAGAGGGATAAAAATGAAAAAGATTTTTAACAGAATTTTTATTGACGGACTTGGCGGTATGGCTTTGGGACTTTTCTCAACCCTTATCATCGGCACTATTATTTGTCAGCTCGCAAAGCTGCTTGGCGACAATATCGTTGCTACATATTTAATGGCGATAGGTAATGCCGCAAAAACGGTAACGGGCGCAGGCATCGGCGTAGGCGTTGCGGCTAAATTAAAGTCGTCCCCATTAACTACAGTAGCCGCTGCGGTTGCGGGTTTTGTAGGCGCTTTCCCGAATCTATCCTTGGGTTCTGTAAATATCGGCACTCCCGGTGAGCCGCTTGGCGCTTTTGTTGCGGCGTATGTTGCGGTTGAGCTCGGCGCACTCGTTAGCGGTAAAACCAAGCTTGATATATTGGTAACCCCGCTTTGCTGCGTGCTTGGCGGTAGTGTTATCGGTTTGCTTATCGGCCCGTATGTATCTAAATTCATGCTGTGGCTCGGCTCACTTGTAAATATAAGTGTTGTTGAGCATCCTATAATCGGCGGTATTATCGTTTCGGTTCTTATGGGCATATTCCTAACACTGCCTATAAGCAGTGCCGCAATAGGCATCGCTATGGGACTTTCAGGTCTTGCAGCGGGTGCGGCTACGGTTGGCTGCTGTTGTAATATGGTCGGTTTTGCGGTTATCAGCTATAAAGAGAACAAGGTTGGCGGTTTAATAGCACAGGGTGTTGGCACATCAATGCTCCAAATGCCCAACATCATTCGCCGCCCTGTTATTTGGTTGCCTGCAATTATTTCAAGCGCTATTTTAGGTCCGATAAGCGCAGCCGTTTTTAAAATGACAAGTACACCCGTAGGTTCAGGTATGGGTTCGGCAGGACTTGTAGGTCAGTTTGCCGCATTTGAAAGCTTAACCGAGGGTGGTATGCCTTTGGGACTGGCTTTACTCGAAATTGCAATTATGCACTTTATATTGCCCGCCGTATTGTCACTCGGCATTGCTACGGCAATGCGTAAACTCGGCTGGATAAGAAACAACGATTTAAAACTCGGAGATTTAAACTAAATGACCAAAAAACAACGTGTTTTGGCGGCGGTTGAGCTGTTAAAGCAAAGATATCCTGTGGCAAAATGCTCGCTTGAATACAAAACACCGTTTCAACTGCTTGTAGCCACACGGCTTTCAGCTCAGTGTACTGATGCGAGGGTAAATCTTGTAACCCCACAGCTGTTTTTAAAGTACCCAACTGCTTATGTAATGGCAAAAGCGAAGATAAGCGATGTAGAGGAGCTTATTAAATCTTGCGGTTTGTATAAGACAAAAGCGAAAGATTTAATAGAAATCGCCAAAAAAATAGAAACCGATTTTGGCGGAGAGGTGCCCGATAATATTGAAGATTTAACCTCGCTTTCGGGTGTGGGCAGAAAAACGGCGAACCTAATTTGCGGTGATATATTCGGTAAACCCGCAGTTGTAACCGATACACACTTTATACGAATTTGTAATAGATTAGGGCTAACAAGCACTACAAATCCGCTGTCAGTAGAAAAGCAAATGCGTAAGCTGTTGCCCGAAGATGAGTCCAATGATTTTTGTCACCGTACGGTGCTTTTCGGCAGAGATACTTGTACAGCAAGAAAACCCGACTGTGAAAACTGTGTACTGCGGGATATTTGCCCAAAACACTTTGGTTAGAGGAGTAAAGAAATGAAACAAAAAAGGATAGCGGCAATACACGATATATCCGGCTTCGGTAAGTGCTCACTCACCGTGGCTTTACCTGTATGCTCGGCGGCGGGTATTGAAACAGCGGTTATACCCACAGCCGTGCTATCAACCCATACTGGCGGCTTTGAGGGGTATACTTTTCGTGATTTAACCGAGGATATTATGCCGATAGCTGAGCATTGGAAGAAAAACAATTTGCAGTTTGATGCCGTCTACACTGGTTATTTAGGTAGCAACAAGCAGGTTGGCATTGTAATAAATGCATTAAAGCTATTGAAAAACGAAAACACAAAGGTTGTTTGCGACCCTGCTATGGCAGACCACGGAAAGCTGTATGCGGGATTTGATAAAAAGTTCCCAAGGGAGATGTTCAAGCTTTGCCATAATGCCGATATAATCGTACCCAACATAACCGAGGCGGTATTTATGCTGGGTGAAGATTATAAGGCAGGTCCGTATACCAAGGAATATATAGGCAGTCTTGTAATTAGTCTTTATGAAAAAACAGGCGCCATGGTGGTGCTGACCGGTGTGTATTTTGATGAAAAGCGTTTGGGTGCCGCTTGCTTTGACGGCACAAAAATAAGCTATATAATGGGCGAGAAAATCGATGCAATGTTCCACGGCACAGGCGATGTTTTTGCAAGTGTGTTAACGGCGGGTATTGTAACGGGCAGAAGTCTTGTATCGGCTACCGAAATTGCTGTTAAATTCACCTGTGACTGCATTAAAGCTACACTTGAAAACGAGCCCGAGCGCCGCTACGGTGTGAACTTTGAAACCGAGATTCCCAAGCTTATTAAATATATGGGGATAGATTATGAATAAAAAAACAGAGCGCACGGCATTGCTTTTGGGTGACGACTCAATGCAAAAACTAAAAAGCGCAAGGGTTGCCGTTTTCGGTATTGGCGGTGTGGGCGGCTATGTGTTGGAGGCGCTTGTTAGAACTGGTGTCGGCAATATTGATGTTTTTGATTCCGATAAGGTTGACATTACCAACTTTAACCGCCAAATAATAGCGGTTGAGAGTCAACTCGGCAACAAAAAGGTTGAGGCAGCCGCTTTTCGTGCAAGGGACATAAATAAGGATATAAATATTGTAAAGCACGATATTTTCTATCTGCCCGAAACGGCTGATAGCGTGGACCTATCGGTTTATGACTATATAGTAGATGCGGTTGATACCGTTACTGCTAAAATCGAGCTGATAGTTCGTGCCAAAAAAGTAAATGTGCCTATAATATCGGTTATGGGCACGGGTAATAAAATGGATGCCACACGCCTTACAGTGAGCGATATTTATAAAACCCAAAACTGTCCGTTATCCCGTGTTATGCGGTATGAGCTTAAAAAACGGGGCATTAAAAAGCTAAAAGCCGTGTGGTCACCCGAAACGCCGGCAAAGGTCACAGTTAATGAATGCGGAGCAAGGCATTCACCCGCAAGCGCAGTGTTTGTACCCGCCGCTGCAGGAATTATAGCTGCGGGCGAGGTGGTTAAAGACCTCATAAAAGAGTAAATGGCTGCAAAAACGAAAAAAGCATCATCAAAAAATAAAAAACGTACAAGATTTATAATTTTTTAAATTTTAAGGCAAAAAACTGTTGTTTTTTTAGTAAGGGTATGTTATTATAAACGTATCAAAAGAAAAAGGAGAAAGCTTTATGAAAAAACTTTTATCTAGCTTAATAGTGTTGCTTTTGTTGGTGGCCTGCTGCCTTATCGCTGCGTTCCCGGCAAGTGCATCCGATGTTAATTACGATGATTATTTTATCGTAGACGGTATGATTATTGAATATACCGGTGAAACCGAAGCGGAAATCGTTGTTCCGTCGGTTGATGCTGATGGCAACCCCATTGTTCGTATCGATTCACGTGCATTCCGTAATCATACGGAGCTCACCAGCGTTGTTATTTCTGAAGGCATTGAGAGTATTGGTGACGAAACATTCGAGTACTGTGAAAATCTTACCGAAATATCCTTGCCTTATTCTCTTATGGAGTCAGGATTCTCTGCTTTACGTAAGACCTCACTTTATACCCTAACCATCCCAGGTCAGTTAGAGGTTATACCGAATGACTTTGCCGTTGCAGGTCAAACACTTTGCGAGCTTTACATATCTCCCGGTGTTGATACAATTAAATCTTGTGCTTTCTATATGACAGTAAGCGAGATTATATTCCCCGAGTCAGTTTATGTAATCCAAGGTCTTGCTTGGAACATGGTTCCATCAACTGTTAAGACTGCTGATATTTACATTCTAAATGGCGACTGCGAATTAGGTGCACTCAGCAACAAGAGTGCTTTCTATGACCAGTATGGTGATATCGCTCCTATCGTTGCTCCTTCTTATGACGGTATGACCGTTAAGATTTACGGTCCTGAAGATTCTGCAATTAAGGATTATGTAAATAACGACCTTAAGGATATGCCGCTTGGTAAAGCTCGTTTCTATGGTCTTGATGCGGATGAAATTGATGAGTTAGAGGCAAAAGCTGAAGAAAACGGTATTACAGAAGCTCCTAAGGTTGAGGACCCTGACAAAGATAAGGACGGCGACAAAGAGGGTAACAATAAGGATGATAATAAAAATATCGGTACCGACACTAACAATGGCGGTTCAATGGATATGACCCTTATTCTTATCTTGGTTGTTGTAGTGGTGCTTATCATTGCAATAGCAGTAGTTGTTATCGTAATTGTTATGAACAACAACAAGAAAAAGAAGAAAAAGAAAAAGAAGGCAAAAAAAGCAGCAGAAGCAGCTTTAAAGGCGGCAGCTGAAGAAGCTCCTGCAGTTGCTGAAGAAGTAGCTGAAGAAAAAGGCGAAGAAGAATAATTTAAAAAGAACCGTTCGAGAGAACGGTTCTTTTTTTAAACAAATGCAGGGGACGGTTCTGTAAACAAATACAGGGGATGGTTCTGTTGTGTTATAAATTCGTGCGAAGCACACCGAAACTTTTCACTCTTCACTAAAAAAGACGGCTTTTAGCCGTCTTTTTTACACTGCGTTCCGTCGTGTTTTATTTCATAGTTATCCTTATAAATCAAATCTTCAATAAACACAAACTCATAGCCCTGCTCGGTTAGTGTCTTAAGAATCTGCGGAAGGGCTGCGGGGGTGTGCTCGGCATCGTTGTGGAAAAGCACGATACTACCGTTTTTAACCTTTGATACAACTCGGTGACAAATACTGTCGGGAGTGGCGTTGTCTTTCCAGTCAAGAGAGTCAACCGACCACTGTATGCAGTACATATTTGTGGTTTCGGTGGCGGTTAGTGTGTTGTTGTCATAGTCGCCATAGGGTGGTCGGAAAAGAGTAGGCGTTCTGCCTGTTATTGAGGCAATTTTTTGGTTGCAGGTGTTTAGCTCATTGCACATCTGATTTGTGCTTAGTTGAGGCATATGTGGGTGTGTGTTGGAGTGGTTTTCGATTCTATGACCCGCCTCGTGCAGCTGCTTTACCGATTCGGGATACTTATCCACCCAAGCGCCAACCACAAAAAAAGTGGCGGGTACATTATATTGTGCGAGTATGTCTATTAGCGTTCCAGTGTCATCATTACCCCAGGCGGCATCAAAGCTTATGGCTATTTTTTTCTCATCGGTTTCAACACAGTAAATAGGTAGTTTACGTTCGCCACTCGCAAATGATATAACCGAGCCCACAGTAATCAGCACGAGTGAAAGTACTATGCAAGAGGCCACCATTAAATGCTTACGGGTTATAACTAACATTTTCATAATATCACCAAACCTTTAATAGATATAACGAAACAGGAAGGTTTCGGCACAAAATCTTTGATTTTGCTATAGCCACTTTTAAAGTGGATTGTCAAAACGCTTTTTGAGCGTTTCCACTGACTACAATCATTATTATGAGAAATGGGCGCGTCCGTATTACAGGGTTTAGGGGTTAGAAAACAAAAAAGACCACACAGTTACCTGTGTGGTCTTGTGTTGGCACCTACTTATTTTCCCGGGCAGCTGCCCGCCAAGTATCTTCAGCGCAAGTGAGCTTAACTTCCGTGTTCGGGATGGGAACGGGTGGACCCTCACCGCAATCAGCACCAACTATTAGTCGCTCGTCGGCGACAAATGTGATTATAGCACAATGAAAACACATTGTCAACACTTTTTTGAAAATTTTTTCAAAAAATTCTTTGCCATTTATTGACACACCCTCAATTAAAAAGTATAATTTATTTAGTACAAAAAAAGGGGATATAAGAGTGATATACAGGCAAATCGCAGAATTAGTAGAATATGGTGTTCAAAAGGGCTTTTATCAGCAGCAGGATAGGGTTTATGTAACCAATAAGCTGCTTGATATTTTGCGCCTTGATGAATATAAAGCACCCGAAAGTATAAGCGAAGATTTTGACTTAGAAGCTACGCTCAAAGAAATGCTCGATTTTGCGGTAGAAAAAGGAATAATTGATGATAACATCACCGAGCGTGATTTATTTGATACACGCATTATGGGTGCGCTTATACCACTGCCGAGCACAGTTACGGGGAAGTTTTATGAGTTATATAAAGCGTCGCCCCAATCCGCTACCGATTATTTTTACAAATTAAGCTGTGATTCAGATTATATTCGCCGTTACAGAATTAAAAAGGATGTAAAATGGGTTACCAACACCGAGTATGGCGAGCTTGATATAACCATTAACCTATCAAAGCCCGAAAAGGACCCCAAGGCAATTGCCGCAGCAAAGGCGGCTCCGCAGTCGGGTTACCCGAAATGCTTACTTTGCAAGGAAAACGAGGGTTATGCAGGCCGGCTTAACAGTCCTGCAAGGCAAAATCACCGCATTATGCCGGTAACCATAAATGATAGTGACTGGATGTTTCAATACTCACCCTATGTTTATTATAATGAGCATTGCATTGTTTTTAATTCCAAGCACACCCCAATGCAAATAAATAATGACACTTTCAAAAAACTCTTTGATTTTGTAAAACTATTCCCGCATTATTTTGTCGGCTCAAATGCTGATTTGCCGATAGTTGGCGGCTCGATTTTAAGTCACGACCATTTTCAAGGCGGTCACTACACCTTTGCAATGGCAAAGGCACCGATAGAGCACAAGGTCAACTTTGATGGCTTCGAAAATGTTGAGGCGGGTATTGTAAAATGGCCGATGTCGGTTATTCGCTTAAGGGCTAAACTCGCCGAGGATATTATACCACTTGCTTGTAAAATATTATCAGCGTGGCGTGGCTATACTGATGAGCAGTCGTTTATCTTTGCCGAAACCGATGGTGAGCCGCATAACACGATAACGCCCATTGCTCGTAAAAACGGCGATATGTTTGAGCTTGATTTGGTGCTTCGCAACAATATAACAACACCCGAGCATCCCTTGGGTGTTTACCATCCTCATGCCGAGCTTCACAATATAAAGAAGGAAAATATCGGTCTTATTGAGGTTATGGGACTTGCCGTTTTACCTGCCCGACTCAAAAAGGAAATTGCGGAGCTATCGGTAGCCATTTTACAGGGTGAAGACTTAAGCCAAAACGAAGCTCTCGCAAAGCATGCTAATTGGGTATCATCCTTTATCGATAAATATAAGGATATAAACAAAGGCAATATCGATAAGATTTTGCAGGATGAAATCGGCATTGTTTTCGCCAAGGTGTTAGAGCATTCAGGCGTTTACAAGCGTGATGAAAAGGGAATTGCCGCATTTAAAAAATTTATTTCATCAGTAAAATAAAGTACTTGATTTTTCGGTCAACTGCTTGTATAATAGTCAGGTGACCGAAAAGCATGGAGATGTCGCGTAGTTGGTCGAGCGCGCACGATTGGAAATCGTGTAACTGTTAAAAGCAGTTCGAGGGTTCAAATCCCTCCATCTCCGCCATAATCGACAAATCTCGACAGAGGTTTGTCGATTTACTTTTTACCTCTTTACGAAACTTGTCAAGATTAGTGGACAGATAAAAGAGAGAAAAACTGATTTGGAATGTAATAACCAATACCTGAATGCAGTCTTTCTGAATTATAATAAAGTTCAATATAATCAACAATTATTCTTGAAGCTTCTTCAAATG
>JAZRRG010000011.1:0-1528 GCA_045650565.1 Acutalibacteraceae bacterium
GAAATTCCTTTTGAAGAATTACCCGCAATTCAAAAGAAAATCATTACAAAATGCCGCTTGCTCGGAAAACGTGTTATCACCGCTACCGAAATGCTTGAATCGATGATTTACAATCCTCGCCCCACCCGTGCCGAAATTTCCGACGTTGCCAATGCTGTTTATGACGGAACAAGTGCTATTATGTTGTCGGGTGAAACTGCCGCGGGCAAATACCCTGTTCAAACCGTTGCTACAATGGCAAGAATCGCTGAACAAACCGAGCAAAACATTCATTACGGCAAACGCTTTTTACGTTCTGAATTCCAAATCAGAAACACAGTTGATGC
Source organism: Acutalibacteraceae bacterium (assembly GCA_045650565.1). Taxonomy (GTDB): domain Bacteria; phylum Bacillota; class Clostridia; order Oscillospirales; family Acutalibacteraceae; genus SIG565. The sequence continues at coordinate 327 of JAZRRG010000011.1, forward strand.
CATTTCTCACGCAACCTGCGGTATGGCGATTGATATAGATGCAAAGGTTATCGCCGTTTGCACAATTTCGGGTATGACCGCAAGAATGGTATCCCGTTTCCGTTCACCCGTTGATATTTTGGGACTCACAACCAACGAAAAAACATGGTACAAGCTTGCGCTTTCGTGGGGTGTTACCCCCGTTATGTGTGAGCATTACGATTCGACCGAGGTTTTGTTCTACACTGCTAAAAACACAGCTATTAAAACGTTTGGCTTAAAACAAATGGATAAAATTGTTATCACAGGCGGTATGACCAACGGTGTTTCCGGTAACACAAATATTATAAAAATCGAAACTGTTTCTTAAATCGTTTTTGCAAGATATTCATATATTTCTGCAATATATTCTATTTACAAAAAATCAAACATCGCTTATATTGATATGTAGATGAATAGTTGGAGGTACGCTATGAAGAAGTTAATCAAAATTACCGCACTTATACTTTGTTTATTCACTATTATCAGCTTAATAGGCGCGTGCGGCAAGAAGGATGAAGGCGATGCCCAATCGGATGCAGGACTTTCACCCGCCGATGTTAATTTTGTTGTTGACGGTGCCGCCGCTTACCGCATTGTTCGTCCCGATAGCCTTGATAACGGCGGTGCTCTCAGCAGCGCTATTTACAAGGCATTCAAGGATAAATTGGGAGTTACCGCCAAACACGATTCCGATGTTTCCTTAACCGATGACGCTGCCGAAATTCTTATTGGTAAAACCAACCGTGAAGCATCGAACACAGCGTTTGACTTTCTTTTGCAAAATAGTACAAATCGCTACGATGAGTTTATGATATGCACCATCGGTGACGATATAGCCATCGTTGGTATAACACCCGTTGCCACCGAAAAAGCAGTTGATTACTTCATTGAAAATTATATGAATTCCGAAACTGTTTCGGGCGGTATCAATTATGTACATAACACCTCCTCAAATTACACCGATGTTGCATTATTCGGAAACACCAATCTTTACGGAATCAGCATAGTACGTCCTATTTACAATGTTTCCTATGTAACTCAAATTCAAACCGATAAGCTTATTGAGCTTTTTAAAACCAAAACCGGTTATGAGTTATATGAAGCCAACGACCAAACCGCATCGACAACCGGCAACTCAACCGACGGTAGCGGTACTTTAACCGAAAACACCCCTGCCGAAT
>JAZRRG010000012.1:0-21525 GCA_045650565.1 Acutalibacteraceae bacterium
GGTGTAGGCCGTGCTTTCAAAAAGCGCGAAGATACACACAAGATGGCAGAAGCAAACAAAGCATTTGCTCATTACAGATGGTAGTTTAAGACTACTAAAAATACTAATACTATTGTTAAAATACTGTTTTAATCAGTTTACGGAGGGAAAATATGCCAAGAAAGGTATCTCTTGAAATGACAAGAAATATTGGTATTATGGCCCATATTGATGCCGGTAAGACTACTACAACAGAGCGTATTCTTTTCTACACCGGTATCAACCATAAGATTGGTGAAACCCACGACGGTTCCGCCACTATGGACTGGATGGAGCAGGAGCAGGAGAGAGGTATTACAATTACCTCTGCTGCAACAACTTGCTTCTGGAAAGACCATCGTATCAATATTATTGACACCCCCGGACACGTTGACTTTACTGTTGAAGTTCAGCGTTCACTGCGTGTACTTGACGGTTCTGTAACTGTTTTGTGTGCAAAGGGTGGTGTTGAGCCGCAGTCTGAAACCGTTTGGCATCAGGCTGATGAATATCGTGTACCGAGAATGATATACATCAATAAGATGGATATTATGGGTGCCGATTTCTATCGTGTTCTCGGAATGATTAAGGACCGTTTCGGCTGTAATGCAGTTCCGATTCAGTTACCGATAGGTTCTGAAGACACATTTAAAGGTATCATTGACTTAGTTGAGAATGATGCCGAAATCTACTATGATGATTTAGGTAAAGACATTAGGCGTGAGCCCATTCCGGATGATATGAAGGAACTTGCCGAGAAATACCGTACTGCTCTTATCGAGTCAGTTGTTGAATTAGATGAAGAGCTTATGGAAAAATATTTCGAGGGTGAAGAGCCGACTGTTGAACAGATGAAGAAAATCATCCGTAAGGCAACAATCGATAACGAGATGGTTCCCGTTTGCTGCGGTACTTCCTATCGCAACAAGGGTGTACAACCGCTTCTCGATGCTATCGTTGATTATATGCCTGCTCCGACCGACGTTGAAGCTATTAAGGGTATTAACCCCAACACCGAAGCAGAAGAAGTACGTCATTCTACCGATGATGAGCCGTTTGCAGCTCTTGCATTTAAGATTGCTACCGACCCGTTTGTAGGTAAGATTTGCTACTTCCGTGTATATTCGGGTACAGTAGCAGCTGGCTCACAGGTTTATAACTCGGTTAAGGATAACAGAGAAAGAATCGGTCGTATTCTTCAAATGCATGCTAACCACAGAGAAGACTTGGAGATTTGCTATTCAGGTGATATTGCCGCTGCAGTTGGTCTTAAAAACACCACTACAGGTGATACACTTTGCGATGAGAAACACCCTGTAATTCTTGAGTCTATGAAGTTCCCGGAGCCGGTTATCCGTGTTGCTGTTGAACCCAAGACCAAGGCAGGTCAGGAAAAAATGGGTATCGCTCTTTCCAAACTTGCGGAAGAAGACCCGACTTTCCGTTTCTACACCGATGAAGAAACCGGTCAAACAATTATTGCCGGTATGGGTGAGTTACACCTTGAAATTATCGTAGACCGTATGCTTCGTGAGTTTAAGGTTGAGGCAAATGTTGGTGCTCCGCAGGTTGCTTACAAAGAAACCATTCGTCAGAAGGTTGACCACGAAACCAAGTATAAGCGTCAGTCCGGTGGTTCCGGTCAGTACGGTCACGTTAAGATTATTCTCGAACCTAACGAAACAGGCAAGGGATATGAGTTCATCAATGCAGTTACCGGTGGTTCAATTCCGAAGGAATTTATCGGTCCTGTTGATAATGGTATCCAGGGTGCATTAACTGCAGGTGTACTTGCAGGTTATCCGGTTGTTGACGTTAAGGTAACACTTTATGATGGTTCTTATCACGAAGTTGACTCTTCTGAAATGGCATTTAAGATTGCCGGTTCTATGGCATTCAAAGAGGCCGCAAGAAAAGCTGACCCCGTGCTTCTCGAACCTGTTATGAAGGTTGCTGTAAGTGTTCCGGATGATTATTTCGGTAGTGTTCAAGGCGACTTAATTGCTCGTCGTGGCGAAATTCTCGGATTTGAGGATAGAGGAAACATCAAGCAAATCAACGCTCATGTTCCGCTTGCCGATATGTTCGGTTACGCTACCGACCTTCGTTCCAAGACACAGGGACGTGGTCAGTATGTAATGGAACCCGATGGCTACAAGCCCGTTCCGAAGAGCATCGCTGAAAAGATTATTTCATCAAGAACCAAGAAAGACTAATTTCTTTGAAATTTTGACTTGAAATATTTAATAAAATTTGGTAAACTATAGCTTAGAAAGCTATGACTTTTAATTAAACTTAATTGTTTAGGAGGAAATTACAATGGCAAAGGCTAAATTTGAACGTAACAAGCCGCACGTTAACATTGGTACCATCGGTCACGTTGACCACGGTAAAACAACTCTTACTGCTGCTATCACAAAGTACCTTTCTTTAAAGGGACAGGCACAGTTCGAGGACTATGCTAACATCGATAAGGCTCCAGAAGAGAGAGAGCGTGGTATTACAATCAATACCGCACACGTTGAGTATGAGACAGATGCTCGTCACTATGCACACGTTGACTGCCCCGGACACGCCGACTATGTTAAGAACATGATTACCGGTGCTGCTCAGATGGACGGTGCTATCCTCGTTATCGCATCTACTGATGGTCCTATGGCTCAGACAAAAGAACACCTTCTCCTTGCTCGTCAGGTAGGCGTTCCTTACATTGTTGTATTTATGAACAAGGTTGACCAGGTTGACGATGAAGAGCTTCTCGAACTCGTTGAAATGGAAATCCGTGAGACTCTTGATACTTATGAGTTCCCCGGCGATGATACTCCTATCATCAAGGGTTCTGCTCTTAAGGCACTTGAAGCTTCCAACGACCCGTCAGATGCTGCTTATGCTCCGATTGCTGAGCTTATGGCTGCTGTTGACAGCTACATTCCTACACCTGACCGTAAGGCAGACCTTCCGTTCCTTATGCCTGTTGAGGATGTATTCACCATCACAGGTCGTGGTACAGTTGCTACCGGTCGTGTAGAGCGTGGTCAGCTCCGTACTTCTGAGGAAATTGAAATCGTTGGTATCCGTGAGACAAACAAGACTGTTGTTACCGGTATCGAAATGTTCCGTAAGATTCTTGACTATGCTGAGGCAGGCGATAACATCGGTGCTCTTCTCCGTGGTATCCAGCGTACAGAAATTGAGCGTGGTCAGGTTCTCTGCAAACCCGGCTCAATTAAACCTCACACCAAGTTCCATGGTCAGGTTTACGTTCTTAATAAGGATGAAGGCGGCCGTCATACTCCGTTCTTCAACAACTATCGTCCTCAGTTCTACTTTAGAACTACCGACGTTACCGGCGTTATCACTCTTCCCGCAGGTACCGAGATGTGTATGCCTGGCGATAACGTAGATATGGATGTTGAACTCATCACTCCTATCGCTATCGAAGAGGGCTTACGTTTCGCTATCCGTGAAGGTGGCCGTACAGTTGGTTCCGGTGTTGTTACCGCTATCAACGGCTAATTAAAGCTTTTTAAAAAGGCAGCAAGGAAACTTGCTGTCTTTTTTTACTAAAAATGTATATTTGTTCATATTTTTATGCTAATATATTATTAGGTGAGGTAGTATGTATAGGTTTTTTGAAAGATTAAGAACTTTTTTCTACGGTAGAAACGGCGTGGATACACTCGGAAAATTTTCTTTGGTTGTTTATGTAATTGTAGCAGCTGTAAATGTGCTTCTTAGAAATATATCGGCAAGATATTCTATAATTATTATTCAATGGATAATCTTTGCCATTATTCTGTTTAGGATGCTTTCTAAAAATATTTATGCAAGGCGGCGGGAGAACCAAGCGTTTGAAAAAATATTTTTTAAATTTAAGCCGCAGCTTTTGTTGTTAGGGGAGAGAATTAAAAACATCTGCAAAAAGCGATACCGAACTTGTCCAAACTGCAAGGCGGTCTCCCGATTACCGATTAAGCGTGGTAAACATCTTGTTACGTGTCCAAAATGCAAAATTCCGTTTAAGGTATTTATTATAATTTAAGGCAGTCAAGTATCAAAACTTGGCTGCCTTATTTTTTTATTTTTTTATAAAAAAGTATTGATTTTTACTAAAAAGTAGTGTATAATGGCATTAAAAGTGGTGCAAAGTGGTGATTTTGCACATAAAAGTGGCTTAAAGTGGTAGAAATGAGGTGAAAATTCGATGCTTTATGGCGGCTATGACCACAATATAGATAAAAAGGGTCGGATTTTCATTCCGTCCCGCTTGAAAGAAGATTTAGGTGACTCGTTTATTATATGTAAAGGCATAAGCGGAAAGCGTTGCCTGTGCATTTATCCGTTTTCGGAATGGGAGAAGCTGGTTACAAAAATTTCCGAGCTTCCGTCATCACAAGCGAGTTCTATTAAAAGATTTATTTTTGACGGTGCGTTCAATGTTGAATTTGACGCACAGGGCAGAATAGTAATTCCGCCAACGCTCAGAAACTTTGCCGAGCTTGATGCGTCAGCCCATTTAATAGGTATGGATACATACATTGAGCTTTGGAGCAGCGAGCTTTGGGCAAAGGAAGATGTTTATACTCCCGAAGACATTTTTGCCGATGCGGATAAATTCCAGCTTTAAGGGTGAATAAGATGGAATTTAGTCATAAACCGGTATTATTCGATGAGGTTATAGAATCACTAAATATAAAGTCCGATGGTATTTATGTTGACGGCACCACAGGTGGCGCAGGGCACTCCAAAGGAATCGCTGAAAAGCTAACATGCGGACGGCTGATATCATTTGACAGAGACCCCGATGCCATAAAGGTTGCCACCGAACGATTAAAAGGGCTTCCGGCGACTGTGGTACACGCAAATTTTAGTGAAATGGAGACCGAGCTAAATCGACTGAATATTGATAAGGTAGATGGAATACTACTTGATTTAGGTGTTTCTTCTTTTCAGCTTGACAATGCCGAGCGTGGTTTTTCCTATCATAAGGAAGCACCCCTTGATATGCGAATGAGCAAAGAGGGTATAAGCGCAAAGGAAATAGTCAATAATTGGTCGGTAGAAGAACTAACCGATATATTTGCAAGGTATGGCGAGGAAAAATTCGCTTTTAGAATAGCAAAAAGAATTGTTGCGGTACGGGAAAACACACCGATACTTACAACAATGCAGCTGGCAGATGTGATTTCATCCGCCTATCCTGCAGCAGCACGGCGTGACGGCCATCCCGCTCGAAAATGCTTTCAGGCAATAAGAATTGCTGTGAACGGTGAGCTTGATAGCTTGTCAAGGGCGCTTGATACGGCGTTTGAGCTGTTAAAGCAGGGAGGGGTTTTATCAATAATCACCTTCCATTCGCTTGAAGACCGTATGGTTAAGCAAAAATTCAAGGAATTAAGCACCGGCTGCACCTGTCCGCCTGACTTTCCGGTTTGTGTATGCGGCAAAAAGCCACAAGGAACACTGTATAGCCGAAAGCCGATAACGGCGGGTAAAGAGGAATTAGAAAACAATGCAAGAAGTCGCAGTGCAAATCTGCGAGTAATAATAAGGAATTAAAAATGGGGGATAATGGTGAACAACTATAAGTATTATAACGACAGCTTGGCATACGATTTTGAATTGTTTATGCCCAAAACCAAGAGCGTTAATACTGATAATGTTATCAAAATGCCGCAAAAGAAGGCCGTAAAAACACAGCGCATGGCAAAAGCGAAAAAAACGGTATCTGTCAGCGTAGCATTTGTATTGTTGTGCACATTTTTCCTTGCCGCACTTTGCGGAAATATATTCTTGCGTATAAGAATTAACGAGGTTGATTCAAACATTAACGCTATTAACACCGAGATAAACGAGTTAGATGCCCAGAACACAAAATTATTTGTTGAAATGGAAAAAATGATTTCCTATAATAATCTTGAGGAGAGCGCTGAGCTGCTTGGTATGAAAAAAATGGATAAAAAACAGGTTGTTTATATCCATGTAAACGATAAAAACACCGCCATTACATCCGATGGTGAGACAGTTGTTTCAAATGAATAATACAAAGCAAAAATAAATATATTTATCTTGATACGGGAGTTAAAATTTTTAACTCTCGTTTTCGAGCATTTTTATAAGGGCAAATTTTAAAAAGGAGGTATCGAAAAAATGCACGACAAACCAACGAAATCTATGATAATGAGAATTTTCGTTTGTATGATAATAATTGTGGTTGTTGCGGCATCGGTTTCGGTGATTCGCCTTATTGATATTGCGGTAATAAACGGCGATAAATACCGAAATGAAGCGCTTGAGCAGCAGCTTTACGATACTCTTCTTGCGGCTCCAAGGGGCAATATTTACGACTCAAGTATGAACACCTTGGCGACAAGTACTACTGCTTGGACGGTTTACATAACACCAAACGGACTAACACGTGTAAAGGATGAAGCAAAGCGAGAAAGCATTAAAAATGCTATCGCCGATGGTCTCTCCTCAATACTCGAGCTAGATAGAGAAACGGTCTACGGTTATACCGAAAAAAACACCTATTATGTTATTGTTAAAAAGCAGGTTGATAAGGATGTAGCCGATAAGGTAAGGAAGTTTATTTCGGATAATTCTGACCTAAATTTAGCAAGTTATATTGGACTTGATGAAACCACAAAGCGTTATTATCCCAATGATAACTTAGCTTCGGTAGTGCTCGGCTTTGTAGGAAGCGATAATCAAGGGCTTTCGGGAATTGAGAGCTATTATGACACCTCTCTTACAGGTGTTTCCGGTAGAGTTGTAGCAGCAAAGAGTGCACAGGGTGTTAATATGCCCCTTACCTACGAACGAGTAGAGGAGGCAATACAAGGTAATTCTTTGGTGTTAACCATTGATAATTATGTTCAGTATGTTGCCGAAAAATATCTTGAAGAAGGCGTTATTGCAAACTCAGCACAGAGCAGAGGCGCCTGTATCATTATGAATGTTAACACAGGTGAGATATTGGCAATGGCTATAAAGGGCGATTTTGACCCTAATCAGCCGTTTGTTTTGTCGAGTGAAGACCAAGCAAAGCTTGATGAGGAAACCGATACCGACAAAAAATCGGAATTAAAGGCAAAGCTACAAAATTTGCAATGGAGAAACAAAGCGGTTTCCGATACCTATGAGCCGGGCTCGGTATTCAAGATAATAACTGCTTCAATGGCGCTAGAGGAAAACCTTGTAAACACAAATTCCACCTTTACCTGTGCTTATCATATAACGATTGCGGGGCAGGGGTATGACTGTCATAAAAAAGGCGGTCACGGGACACAAAATTTGGTTGAAACAATGGTTAATTCCTGTAACCCTGCCTATATTATGATAGGTCAGTTAGTGGGCGGTTCAACTTTTTCAAAATACTTTGAAGCGTTTGGTTTGACCAAAAAAACAGGTATAGATTTACCTGGTGAATCAAATTCTGTTTATCACTCATCATCTAATATGGGACCTGTTGAATTAGCATCATCATCCTTCGGTCAAACCTTTAAAATTACACCAATACAAATGATAACCGCAGCATCAGCTGCCGTTAACGGCGGATATTTAGTACAACCGCATTTGGTAAGTAAAATTCTTGACAGTGAGGGAAATATTGTAAAACTAACCGAGAACACCGTTAAGCGTCAGGTTATCTCACAAACCACCTCCGAAACAATACGCACTATGATGGGCGCTGTTGTTTCAAAGAGCGCAAGTAAGAATATGTATGTTGCGGGCTACGCAACGGGAGGTAAAACAGGTACCTCGCAAAAGGTTGCCGAAAAATTAGAATCGGGTAGCGAGAAGGAGCTATATATCGCCTCATATCTTGCTGTTGCACCGATTGAAAAGCCCGAAATAGCCGTTTTGGTTATGATTGATGAACCTACGGCGGGGCAGTATTACGGCTCGGCTGTATCAGCGCCTATAGGTGCCGAAATTCTTGCTGAAATTTTACCGTATTTAGGTTACGAACCACATTATACCGAGTCGGAACTTGCATCACTCTCAATTAGCGTTCCTAATGTAGTTGGCGAGGATGTATCGGTAGCAAAGGGTAGAGTTACGGCATCCGATTTGAGATACAAAATCATAGGTAACGGTAGTAAGGTAGTAAGACAAATGCCATCCTCAACCGATTCGTTGCATTCGGGCGGCGTAGTAATTTTATACACCGAGGAAGCCGAGGGCGAAACAAGTAAGGTTAAGGTGCCAAATTTCAACGGCTTATCATTATCGTCCGCTAATGCAACTGCTACCAATAACGGACTAAACATTCAGTTTGCGGGAAATACTGCCTCCTCGGCGGTTGTGGCATACAAGCAAAGCATAGAGGCGGGCACCAATGTAGATACGGGTACCGTAGTTACGGTATATTTTAGAGACACAAGTGCCGATAACATAGCAGATTAAGAGGTAAAAGATGAAACTATTTGAGCTTATTAAAACTGATAACGAAAAACTTAAAGACCTTGAAATAACAGGTATCTCCTGTAATTCAAATATGGTTGAAAAGGGCTTTATATTCGTTTGCATCAGCGGTTGGAATCTCGATGGTCACAATTTCGCTGCCTCCGCCATTAAAAACGGTGCGGCGGTAGTAATTTGTGAGCGTGATTTAGGTCTTGAAAATCAAATAATTGTTGAGGATACTCATAAGGCGTATTTTGAGGTTAGCGCTAATTGGTTTTCAAATCCCGCAGATAAATTAAAGCTCATTGGAGTTACGGGCACTAACGGAAAAACATCGGTTACATATATGATTAAGGCGATTCTTGAAAAAGCAGGGAACAAGGTAGGACTTTTAGGCACAGTGCAAAATTTAATTGCCGATAAAGTAGTTCCTTCAAATAATACCACGCCAGATGCTTATGAAATGAACTATCTGCTTAGTCTTATGGTTGAGGAGGGCTGCGAATATGCGGTTATGGAGGTTTCCTCACACGCTCTTGACCAAAAAAGAATATGCGGTGTGGAGTTTTGCGCTTCGGTATTTACCAATCTAACGCAAGACCATTTAGACTATCACTTGACAATGGATAATTATTTTGAAGCAAAATTAAAGCTGTTTAAAATGAGCAAGTGTGCCATTGTTAATCTTGATGACCCGTATGCTGAGCGTATTATGGAAAAAACCGACTGCAAAAAAATCACTTTTTCCCTAAATGACAACAGCGCAACATACACTGCAAAAAATTTAGAGTATTTTCCCGATAAAACAAAATACCAAATGGTTGGATACAATTTTATTAACAAAATGCGTGTATCCACCGGTGGAAAATTTACGGCGTATAACTCAATGTGTGCGGCAGCTGTAGCGCTCGAGCTTGGTATTTCGGCAGATATTATAAAAACTGCCTTAAGTGAAATACGAGGAGTGCCGGGCAGGGCGGAAATTGTTGAAACGGGGCGTGATTTTACCGTTATAATCGACTATGCCCATACCCCTGACGGTTTAGAAAACATTTTAATGAGTTTTAGAGAGTATAAAGACAGTCGGTTAGTAGTTTTGTTTGGGTGCGGTGGCGACCGAGACAAAACAAAGCGCCCCTTAATGGGCGAAAAGGCAGCGCAAATCGCTGATTTTCTAATCGTTACAAGCGATAATCCGAGAAGTGAAGAGCCAATGAAAATAATCGAAGATATAATGGTAGGCGTAAAAAAACATAAAACACCCTATAAGGTTATTGAAAATAGGATAGAGGCAATAAATTTTGCGGTTGCTAATGCTCAAAAAAATGATATAATTGTATTAGCAGGTAAAGGACACGAGACCTACCAAATTTTAAAAAACGAAACAATACACCTCGACGAACGAGAGGTAGTGGCAGAGGCATTAAAGGAGTTGTAAAAATGGTTGAATTATCGCCGATAATTGCAGCAATAGTATCAATGGCGGTTTGTTGGGCATTGGGATACATAGTTATTCCATATTTGCACAAACTTAAATTCGGACAAACGATTTTAGATATTGGACCAAAATGGCACGTTAACAAGCAGGGCACACCTACAATGGGTGGAATAATGATTTTTGCCGGTGTCACGGTTGGCATATTGGTTACCGTTTGCTATTCTATGTTTGCTAATGGTCGACTAGCATCAGAGCTTACCGTTCGCAGCAATGCACTGCGCTTTTTTGCGGGACTTTTGTTGGCGGTTGGTATGGGCTTTATTGGTTTTGTAGATGATTATATTAAGGTTGTTAAAAAACGTAATTTAGGACTTACTGCAAAACAAAAAACCTTCTTACAATTTTTGATTTCGGCGATATATTTAGTAATGCTTTATATGTCGGGTGTTACAACAACATGGCTTCCGTTTGTGGGTGATGTTTCGGTAGTTACGGGCTTTGGCTTGATTTTTTGGCCTATAGCATTATTCTTTATTTACGGCTTTACCAATGCAGTAAACTTAACTGATGGCATTGATGGTCTGGCATCAACCGTTACGATGATAGTTGCTTGCGCCTTTATGTTTATTTCCGGATATTTGGGAAATATCGGGTATAATGCCATTGCGGCGGCTTTTGCAGGTGCATGTGCCGGTTTCCTTTTGTGGAATGCACATCCAGCCAAGGTGTTTATGGGAGACACCGGTTCAATGTTTTTAGGCGGTGCGGTTGTTGCATTTTCCTTTGGTATTGGCAGACCGATATTATTGATTTTTGCGGGTATCTTGTATATTATCGAGGCGTTATCGGTAATTTTACAGGTTATTTGGTTTACAAAACGTGGTAAGCGTTTATTTAAAATGTCGCCCATTCATCATCACTTTGAACTGTCGGGTTGGCAGGAGGGCAAAATTGTTTTTGTCTTTTCGTTAATTACCTTTGCCGGTTGTGCGGTGGCAATATTACCGGTAGTATTAAATTTATAGGAGTAAGTTATGGCTGCAGAAAAGAAGAAAGAGGGAAAGCTTCGTATTTGGAACAACACGGGCAAGGTTGATATTACCTTTTTAAGTCTTGTTCTAATATTGCTGACAATAGGACTAATTATGCTCTTTTCTGCGAGTTATGTATTTTCATACACATATTACGAGGATAGCTTTAGATTTATTTTTCAACAGGCGAAATATGCAGCCGGCGGTTTGCTGCTAATGTTTGTAACCGCTAATATTGATTATCATATCTATAGAAAATTCACCTGGCTTGTTTTGGCGGTTTCGATTGGTCTTTTAGCATTCTTACTTGCAGTACCTCCTATGGTTTCGGGTATGGATGTTAAAAGATGGATTGCAATAGGCGGATTTAGCTTTCAGCCGTCCGAGATTGCAAAGTTTGCTATAATTTTAGTGTTTTCACATCTAATCGCATCTAACTATAAGCTAATGGGTAAATTTAAGTTTATTGCCTTACTTGTCGGAATTCTCGGCATTGTATGCGGTCTTGTTGTGGCTGAACCGCATATTTCAGCTACACTCCTAATCGGTACAATAGGTCTGATTATAATGATTGTTGGAGGCCTTAACTGGAAATATATCGTTGGCGGCTTGACTGTCGGCGGAGTTGGTGTTGTAGCACTGCTTTTGAGTGGTGTTATCGGCTACAGTAGTTCTCGTATTCAGTATTGGCTCGACCCTTGGTCAGATGCCTCGGGAAAGGGCTATCAAACAATACAGTCCCTATTGGCAATCGGCTCGGGCGGTATAATGGGTAGAGGACTCGGAAATTCAAGACAAAAGTTTTTATGGGTGCCCGAACCACATAACGATTTCATCTTTTCGATTGTTTGCGAGGAATTAGGACTCATAGGCGCAATAATTATTATTCTATTGTTTTGCGCACTGGTTTGGCGTGGCTTTACAATAGCACTAAAGGCACCTGATAAATTTGGATGCTTAATGGCGGTAGGTCTTACCTTCCAAGTAGGGCTACAGGCAATTTTAAATATATTTGTTGTTACTAACACTATACCAAACACAGGTATTAGTTTGCCGTTCTTCAGCTACGGCGGTACCTCACTTATACTTTTACTGGCGCAAATGGGTATGGTGCTTTCCATCTCACGTCAGTCAAATCTTAAAAAACTTTAGAGAGGCGATACAATGCATATTTTATTTGCAGGTGGCGGTACAGCGGGCCACATAAATCCGGCACTCGCTATTGCGGGTGTTATAAGAGACCGACATCCCAATGCAAAAATCAGCTATATTGGCACCGCAAATAAGCTTGAGGCAAAGTTAGTGCCCGCAGCAGGTTATGATTTTTATACGATTGATGTTATAGGTCTTCAAAGAAAATTAACACCCAAAGGCATTGCACATAACATTTCGGCGGTAACAAAGGCGGTTACGGCTTCGGCTCGTGTGAGAAAACTCTTAAAAGAGTTAAAACCCGATGTAGTTGTAGGTACGGGCGGATATGTTAGCGGCCCAGTATTAAAACAGGCGCAACGGCTCGGCATTAAAACCGCTATTCATGAGCAAAATGCCTTTCCAGGAATTACCACAAAGATGTTAGCCGACGGTGCTGATTGTGTTATGCTCGCATTTTCCGAGGCGGAAAAATATTTAAAGCTAAAAACAAAGCCGATTATTACAGGCAACCCCGTAAGAGAGAGTTTGCTTAAAGGTAATAGGGAGGATGCCCGTAAAAAATTAGCAATCGGTGATAAACCGCTAATTTTATCTTTCGGTGGCAGTTTAGGTGCCAGACCAATCAACGAGGCGGTTGCCGAGCTTATTAAATGGCATAATGCTTCGGGAGAATTTTATCATATTCACGCAGCGGGTAAAAACGGATATGAGGCGATGTGCAACAGTTTAAAGGACATATCTCTTAATCCGCAAATTGATGTAAAAGAATATATATATGATATGGACTTATGTATGGCGGCAGCCGATTTGGTTATCAGCCGTGCGGGTGCTATCACCCTTAGCGAAATTCAGGTGTGTGGTAAGGCGGCAGTGCTTATACCCTCACCCTATGTTGCGGAAAACCACCAATTCCATAACGCTATGACGCTTAAAAATATAGGCGCAGCCGAGATAATTGAGGAAAAGGACTTATCGGGTAATAAACTGATAGAGACCGTCAAAGAGCTTTGTAGTGATAAAAATGCTCTTACAAAAATGGCATCGGCGGCGCTCGGCAGCGCTGTTATGAATGCTAACGAGAGAATTTATGAACAAATAATGATTTTATATAATCAGACAAAAAATTAGATTTTTGGGGTTAATAGAACCTCTCAATAACACTTTTTGATACTCCACATAAAATAGAGTGTAATATTCATTTTGTATATGTGGGGTATTTATATGGCCAAGATATATATAAACGGTGGCAAACGTTTATTGGGTGAGGTTAAAATTCACGGAGCCAAAAACAGTGTATTACCGATACTTGCAGCAACACTGTTGTGTTCGGGCGAGAGTATTATACACAATTGTCCGAAGTTATCTGATGTTGATGTTTCGATTAAAATACTTACAAATTTGGGTTGTAAATGCAGTCGTGAAGGGAATACGGTAACGGTAAATACCGATAATATAAGCGGTAATGAGATTCCCGATGACCTAATGCGAGAAATGCGGTCCTCCATTGTGTTTTTGGGGGCAATTATAGGCCGTACTCGAGGCGCCTTGGTTAGCAGCCCGGGTGGTTGTGAGTTAGGGCCAAGACCTATTGATTTACATATATCGGCTCTAAAACAGCTTGGTATCGAAATTGTAGAGGACCACGGATACCTTAATTGTTCGGTGCCTGATAAACTACACGGTGCCGAAATTGATTTGTCGTTTCCAAGTGTTGGTGCTACCGAAAACATTATTTTGGCAGCTGCTTTATCCGAAGGCACTACTATAATTCACAATGCAGCACGAGAGCCCGAAATTAGCGACCTTGCTGATTTTCTAAATTCCGCAGGAGCTAAGATTTATGGTGCGGGTTCAGATAAAATAGTTATACACGGCGCCAAACGGCTTACTTCTGCCGAGCATACCGTTATCCCTGATAGAATTGCGGCGGCCACCTATATATCAGCCGCAGTGGCAACAAAGGGCGATATTACTCTAAAAAATATTATGCCGTCGCATCAGGTGTCGCTACTTAATATATTTAGGCAGTGTGGATGTGAGCTGTTGCCTAAAAATAATTTTCTTAGAATAAAAACAAATACAAGACCTCAGCGTATTCCTACAATCAGAACGATGGTCTATCCCGGTTTTCCAACCGATGCAGGACCGCCCGTTATTGCAATGCTTGGCGTTGCTAAAGGCACTACAGTTTTTGTTGAGAGCATATTTCAAAACAGATTTAAATATATTGATGAATTAAAGCGGCTGGGTGCTAACATTAAAACACAGGGTAATGTTGCAGTAATTGAGGG
The DNA here is from genome assembly GCA_045650565.1 of Acutalibacteraceae bacterium. GTDB lineage: Bacteria > Bacillota > Clostridia > Oscillospirales > Acutalibacteraceae > SIG565. The sequence continues at coordinate 14,346 of JAZRRG010000012.1, forward strand.
TGTCGCACGGCTTTCGGGTGCAGGTGTAGAGTGTACTGATTTGCGTGGAGGTGCAGCACTTGTTGTTGCAGGTCTTGCGGCAGAGGGTACAACCCAAATCGATAAGATTTTCCATATTGATAGGGGATACGAATCTATCGAGGAGAATTTTAGATTACTCGGAGCAGATATTAAAAGGGAATGATTAAATGAAACTAACCGAAAAAAAGGAAATTTTGTCCCGTGAAGAAATAAATAAAAGAAAACGCCGCCGTGCGAGAGCACGGTCGGCAGTTTTAACTATTTTCATTTTGCTAATCATTTCTATTGTTGGTTTTGTACTTGCACAAACGGTGCTTTTTCCAATTGATGCGATAACGGTTGAGGGCAACGCTACGGTAACATCAGCCGAAATTATAAAGGCATCGGGCGTTTCGGTGGGGGACAAGCTTTTAACAGTATCTCAAAACAAGCTGAGTAAAAAAATAACGGTTGAGTATCCGTATGTAAAAACCGTATGCATTAAATATCCGTCCTTTAAAGAGCTAAGAATTGTGGTTACCGAAACCGAGGATGCATTTTGCTATAAGGTGGGGACAAGCTTTTTCACGGCTGACACTGATAATAAAATTCTATCTGAGGTATCTGAGCAACCTGAAAGCACAGTGCTTGTAATACAAAAAAATGAGATTGCTCCGCAGTGCGGATACACTCTTGCTTTGGCAAACGGCGAGTTTGAAACTGTTACCGATTTGTATAAATTTTTTGATAAAGCAAACATTGAGTTAAACACTCTAAATATCAGCAATATTGCCGCAGTCGAGTTAAAGGTCAAGGGGCGCTTTGTAGTATACTTGGGCTCTTTAAATGATTTAGAGGGAAAGCTTGAGCATCTAAAAGGTATGCTGCCCGAAATTGATGCCAAAAACGGTAGTGATATTACGGGCGAGATTGACCTTAGCGCCTGGAGCAGTTCTAAAAGAGAAGGATTTTTTAAACCCAAAACTCTTTCATAAGCACAAATTATTCAAAAAAATAAGAAAAATTACAAATTTGTAAATTTTTCTATTGAAATTTAAAATAATTTGTGATATTATCAATATGATAATAGTTATAATTATATTTTCGCATATATAAATTAAAGGTTGGAGGAATTAAAAAATGGCATTCGAAGTTTCAAACGAATTGGACGATGTTGTTCAAATTAAGGTTGTCGGCGTAGGTGGCGGCGGCGGAAACGCAGTTAACCGCATGGTTGATGCAGGTGTTCGCGGAGTTGAGTTTATTGCAATAAATACTGATAAGGCAGCTTTGTATTTATCAAAGGCCTCTCAGAAAATACAAATAGGTTCTAAGGCAACAAACGGTATGGGTGCAGGTGCAAATCCTGATAAAGGTAGAACTGCAGCCGAGGAATCTAAGGATGAAATTGCTGAGGCAATTCGTAGCGCAGATATGATATTTATTACTGCCGGTATGGGCGGTGGTACAGGTACAGGTGCTGCTCCTATAGTTGCTCAAATTGCTAAAGAGCTTGGCATTTTAACTGTTGGTATTGTTACAAAGCCGTTTGCTTTTGAAGGCAAAAAGAGAATGACTCAGGCAGAAGCAGGTATAGCTGCTCTTAGAGAGCATGTTGATAGCTTGGTAGTAATTCCTAATGAGCGCTTAAAGTACGTTTCTGAGCAAAAAATCACATTTAAGAATGCATTTGATATTGCTGATGATGTTCTTCGTCAGGGCGTTCAAAGCATTTCTGAGCTTATCAATGTTACAGCACTCGTTAACCTTGACTTTGCCGATGTTAGCGCTATAATGACCAATGCCGGATATGCACATATGGGCGTTGGCGTTGCAACAGGTCGTGATAAGGCAGAGCAGGCAGCTCGTGCAGCTATTACAAGTCCGTTAATTGAGACTTCTATGGATAACGCTCGTGGCGTAATCATCAGCATTACCGGCTCTGATGATATTGGTCTTGAAGAGGTTGAACTTGCTTCCTCTATCATCTCTGAGATGGCTCATCCCGATGCAACTATTATCTGGGGTGCTCAGCTTGATGATTCCCTTGAAGATACAATCCGTGTAACCGTTGTTGCTACCGGCTTGGGTGATGAGAAAAAGGAATCAAAGGGAGATTTAATTTCGGAGCTTATGTCAAATTCGGAAAATGATGATACATATACCGATACAATGACTCTCCTTGATATTTTTGATAAATAAGATTTAAAACAAAAAAGCACAAAGCGATACGCTTTGTGCTTTTTTTGTTTTTAAAAGGAAAGGGAATTAGCAGCAGCCGTTGTTGTTGCAGCCGTCATTACAGCCGTTGTTACCTCCGCAACAGAAGAGGATGAGGATTAATATAATAATCCAGGTGCAGTTATTGCCACCAAATGAATTGCAACACATTTCGCAGACCTCCTTTCAACTTTATTACATTTTATGTTGTTGCGGATTTTGTGTTACAAGAATTTATTTTAAAAATAATGTTTGACTTTAACTGACTTTTGTGTATAATATAATTAAGGTCAATTAAGGTCAAAGAGGTGTGGCTTATGAGAATGAGCGATTTAATAACCCAAAGAATCATAGAAATGTTAGAGGAGTCGGGTAATAATGTTGCCGAAATTCAGCGTAATGAGTTTGCGGCACTTATTGGTTGTGTTCCCAGTCAAATCAACTATGTTTTGTCTTCCCGTTTTACGCCCGAGCATGGATATATTATTGATAGCAGACGAGGTGGGGGCGGATATATTAGAATATCCCGTGTAAAGCTGAGTCGCTCATCAGCGCTAATGCACATTGTAAATTCCATAGGTGCGAGAATCGACTCAATGTCGGCAAGAATTGTTGTTGAAAACTGTTTACAATCGGGTCTAATTTCGCACGAAACCGCCAAGCTTGTGCAATCGGCGGTTTCAGATTCGGTAATGCGAAGTATACCTGCCGAATATCGTGATTATATGAGGGCGGCGCTAATTAAACAAATGCTGCTCACCCAAATTTAATGAAAGGATAGTGAGTATATGTATTGCGAAAAATGCGGTAAAAATATTGCCACTACGTTTATAAAAAAGGTAATTAACGGCGTTAGCACACAAAAAAATCTATGTGCTGCGTGTGCTGAAGGTGAGGGCTTTGGTAATTTGCCCTTTAGCAATAATTCGTTTGCAAATATTTTATCATCCATGCTTGGCGAATATGATGCCAGAGCGCTTAAAAACACAAAAAGGTGCGAGTGCTGCTCGGCTACCTTTAATGATATAGCAAAGCGTGGCAAGGTGGGCTGCAGTGAGTGTTATGCCACCTTTGCTGAGGAACTATTACCATATTTAAAAAGACTTCACGGAAATGTTAATCATATCGGTAAGGTGCCAAATAAATCACCCTTAGCAGTTTCTACTAAAGAGGATAAAATTAATGCTTTGCGGAATCAGTTAAATTCTCACATTAAAAACGAGGAGTTTGAACAGGCCGCAAAGGTTAGAGATGAAATCAGAGAACTTGAAGGGCAGGTGGCTGATAATGAGTAGTTGGTATAACAGTGCTACCGATAATTCGGATATTATCGTTACCTCTCGTATACGCTTGGCACGAAATTTACAAGGATACGCATTCCCCTCAAGAATGAGCGACCAAGACTTTTTAGAGATGAACGCTAAAATCAAGGAGGCAATTCTTGAAAGTAATACCCCCTTTGCAAAAAAACTAAAATATATTGATATGAACGATGTTCCCGAGAGAGAAACCTTTGCGATGGTTGAAAGGCACGTAATCAGTCCCGAGTTTGCAAGGAAAAAGAAAAATAAGGCAATTATCATTTCGGAGGATGAGTCGATTTGCGTTATGATAGGTGAGGAGGACCATATTCGAATTCAGGTGTTGAAAAGCGGTCTTGCCTTAACTGAGGCGTATGATATCGCCGAGCGTATTGACACCTTGCTTTGCGATAAGCTTGGGTTTGCTTTTAATTCACAGTTCGGATATTTAACCGAGTGTCCCACAAATTTAGGCACAGGACTTCGTGCCTCGGTAATGCTGCATTTACCTATGCTTGAGGCAACACGTGAAATTTCTTATATTGGTGAGTCGGTTAATAAAATTGGCTTTACAATACGTGGTATGTACGGTGAGGGCAGCGAGGCAACAGCATCTCTTTATCAATTATCAAATCAGGTTACTTTAGGCATTTCTGAAAATGATGCGCTTAGTAACCTTATGTCAATGACACGGCAGATAATCGACAGAGAAACAGATGCGAGAAACTCAAGTGATAAAATTGGTATTGAGGATAGTGTTTATCGTTCGTATGGTATCTTGTGCAATGCAAGGAAAATCGCTACCGATGAAATGATGAAACATATTTCATTGATTAAACTTGGTGTATCAATGGGTATACTTAATATTGATAAAAATCTGCCCACACAAATTATGGTTGAGGGGCAGCCGAATATGTTAATGCGTAAATACGGCACTTTGGAACCGCAAGAGAGAGACATCAAACGTGCCGAAATGGTTAGAGCGCTACTTACGAAAGGAAATGTATAATGAAATATAACTTTAAGGGCTTCACACAAAAAGCAACCGAAGCTATAAATCAGGCAATCAACTCTGCCGAAGTATTGGGGCACACCTATGTTGGCAGTGAGCATTTACTGCTTGGGTTGTCGAGGGTTGGCAGTGGTGTTGCTGCAGCGGTGCTAAATAAAAACGGAGTAACCTCCGAAAAAATCGAGAAGATGATTGTTGAAACTATCGGCTCGGGCACACCTACAACCTTATCTCCCGATTATTTAACACCAAGAGCACGAAAGGTTTTGGAGGTTGCTATGTCGGGTGCTAAAAATCTCGGTAAGGAATTGGTGGGAACCGAGCATCTTCTGATAGCAATACTTAGCGAGGGCGATAACTATGCCATTCGCTTTATAAAAAAGCTGGATGTTGATGTTGCTTTTTTAACCTCGGCGGCTTTGAAGGCGTCGGGAATAGATGTTGAGAGTGTATCTACTAATAGTGGCTCACAGGCAAAAAAACGCAGTTCTTCGGCGGATACACCTAACCTTGAAAAATACGGACGTGACCTAACTGCCGAGGCACGAGAGGGAAAAATTGACCCCGTTATCGGTAGGGCAAATGAGATAGAGCGTATAGTACAAATCCTATGCCGTAGAAGTAAAAACAACCCTTGCCTTATAGGTGAGCCGGGAGTTGGAAAAACCGCAATAGCCGAGGGGTTGGCATTAAAACTTGCAAACGAGGATGTCCCCGAGATTCTCAAAAATAAGCGAATCATAGCGCTTGACCTTACGGGAATGGTAGCGGGCACAAAATATCGTGGTGATTTTGAAGAGAGAATCAAGGCGATAATTGATGAGGTTGCCGATAATGATGATGTAATTTTGTTCATTGATGAGGTGCATAATCTAATAGGTGCCGGTGCGGCTGAGGGCGCTACCGATGCTGCAAATATTTTAAAACCCGCACTTGCCCGTGGTGAGTTTCAGGTGATTGGTGCTACAACCCTTGCGGAATATCGCAAGAATATCGAAAAGGATTCAGCCCTTGAGCGCCGTTTCCAACCGGTAACGGTTGCGGAACCGAGCATTGATGATGCAATACAGATATTAAAAGGACTTAAGGGTAATTATGAAAAACACCACAAGGTAAATATTACCGATGAAGCTATTGAGGCGGCTGTAACCCTTTCGGCTCGTTATATAACCGAGCGCTTCTTGCCCGATAAGGCGATTGACCTAATTGATGAGGCGGGTTCAAAGATTCGTTTAAAGAATTCAAATCAGCCGATTAGCATTAAAGAGCTTGAGGAACAAATTAAGCAAACACACGAGCAAAAAAATGCCGCTATTGAAAATCAGGACTACGAAAAAGCGGCACTTTTAAGGGATGAAGAGAATAATTTAAAGAAAAAGCTTGAAAGTGAAAGGGAAGAGTGGTCAAAGAATAATAGTTATTCAGGTGTTGTTACTGCCGAAGAAATAGCCGATATTGTCTCGGATTGGACGGGTGTTCCCGTAACGCAGCTAACCGAGGAGGAGAGTGAACGGCTGTTAAAACTCGAATCTGTTTTACATTCAAGAATAGTAGGACAAAATGAAGCGGTTGTAGCGCTCTCAAAAGCTATTCGCCGTTCAAGAGTAGGACTTAAGGACCCCAATAGACCGATTGGCTCATTTATCTTTATGGGACCGACAGGTGTTGGTAAAACCGAATTGTGTAAGGCACTTGCAGAAGCAATGTTTGGCAGTGAAAATGCAATGGTACGGCTTGATATGTCGGAATATATGGAAAAGCACACGGTGTCACGCTTGGTGGGTTCGCCTCCTGGATATGTTGGTTTCGAGGAGGGCGGTCAATTAACCGAAAAGGTACGCCGCAACCCATATTCCGTTGTGTTGTTTGATGAGATAGAAAAAGCGCATCCCGATGTATTTAATGTGTTGTTGCAAATACTTGATGACGGTATTTTAACCGACTCGCAGGGTAGACGTGTTGACTTTAAAAACACGGTAATTATTATGACATCTAATATAGGTGCTCGGCTTATTACCGAAAAGAAGGCAGCGTTTGGCTTTGTTTCCTCCGAAAATGACGCAAACAGCGATTATTCGGCAATTAAGGGCTTGGTTACCGAGGAGCTTAAAAAGGCGTTCAGACCCGAATTTTTGAACCGTATTGATGATATTATCGTGTTCCATAAGCTTTCAACAGATGATATCGAGCAAATTGCCGAAAAAATGCTGTCATCCTTGAGTGGCAGACTTAAAAATCTCGATATTAACATTGAGTTTGATGAGAGCTGCGTATCTGCGGTGGCAAAAGCGGGGTTTGATGCAACTTATGGAGCTCGACCACTTCGCCGTGCTATTCAAAGCAGTATAGAGGACCTTATAAGTGAAAAAATTCTTGATGGCTCTATTAAAAAAGGCGACACGTTAAAATGTCTCTTTAAAGAAGATGAGTACAAATTTATTTAATCATAACCACTAGTAAACTAGTGGTATGCACAGCCCCTATAAGGGGCGCCTACTGGCCAGGACCCTAAAAGGGACCTCGAAAGTTTGACAACGCATTACCATCTCGGGCAGCCGCTCACGTGCGGCTGTCTTCTTTTTTGCCTACTTTCTCTTGTTACCCGTAAACGGGTCTATATATTCTTTTATACTCATTTGTTCTGCTG
>JAZRRG010000013.1:0-4867 GCA_045650565.1 Acutalibacteraceae bacterium
TATTATGAATAAAAAACACTATTTCCCTGCCGCCAAAGCCGACATTAGCGGCGGTCACACGGCGCCCGAGCTTCGAGGACAAATTAAATTTTACGATGAAGGAAATTTTGTTTTGGTTTCGGCAAATATAAAAGGATTGCCCTCTACCTCTACAGGTTTTTTCGACTTCCATATCCACGAGGGAGACAGCTGCCAAGGTGAAAACTTTTCGGAAAGCAAAGCTCATTATAATCCGAGCAATGCCTTGCATCCAAGCCACGCAGGAGACCTTCCTCCGCTACTGTTTTGCAGCGGTAACGCATATCTTACTGTCGCTACCGACAGATTTCGCATAGCCGACATTATCGGAAAAACCGTTATAATCCACGATATGCCCGATGATTTCACCTCGCAGCCCTCGGGTAATGCAGGAACAAAAATTGCTTGTGGCGTAATTTACAAGGTGTAGATAAAAAAACAAGCCGTGAATGGCGTTGTACCCGTAAGGATACAACGCCATTCACAGCTTATTTTTTACTAATATTAAATTCTTGCAACGCCTGTTTCCTTGGCGGTTTTAATAACTGCCTCGGCAACTACCTGTGCTACCCTCTTGTCAAGCGCAGGAGCAATAATATTTTCCTCGCTTATTTCATCATCAGGAATAAGGGATGCTAAAGCATAAGAGGTTGCAACCTTCATTTCCTCATTCCTACAAGATGCTCTGTTATCAAGCGCACCACGGAAAATACCGGGGAAAGCAAGAACGTTGTTAATTTGGTTCGGGAAGTCCGGACGTCCGGTACCCACAACTCTGGCACCCGCTGCCTTTGCGATATCGGGCATTATTTCGGGGGTGGGGTTAGCCATCGGGAACATAATGCTATCGGCAGCCATCGATTTTACCATTTCGGGTGTTACAAGATTGGGTGCCGAAACACCGATAAATACATCCGCACCCTTAAGTGCATCAGCCAAGGTGCCCTTCTTGTGCTCAAGATTTGTTACCTTGGAAATTTCTTCCTGTGCAGAATTGTTATTCTCATCACCCTCGCAAATAATACCAAAACGGTCACAGAAGGTAAGGTGTTTAACACCCATATTCATAAGGTGCTTACCGATAGCAATACCTGCCGAGCCGGCGCCGTTAATAACCACCTTAACATTACCGATTTCCTTCTTAACAAGCTTTAAAGCATTGATAAGGGCTGCGGCAACAACGATAGCTGTGCCGTGCTGGTCATCGTGGAAAATCGGAATATCGCATATTTCTTTAAGCTTTTGCTCAATCTCAAAGCAACGAGGAGCCGAAATATCCTCAAGATTGATTCCGCCGAATGAACCTGAAAGCAAGTATATAGTACGTACTATTTCATCAACATCCTTGGACTTTATGCAAAGCGGAAAAGCATCCACATCTGCAAATGCTTTAAACAGCGCACACTTGCCCTCCATAACAGGCATACCTGCCTCGGGACCAATATCACCGAGACCTAAAATTGCGGTACCGTCGGTAATTACGGCTACAAGATTAGAACGGCGGGTAAGCTCGTAAGACTTATTTATATCCTTATTTATTTCAAGACAGGGCTCAGCAACACCGGGTGTATATGCAAGTGAAAGGTCCTCTCTTGAATTGATGGGTGCACGGGAGATAACCTCAATCTTACCGTTCCACTCATAATGCTTTTTAAGTGATTCAGCTCTTATATCCATTGATTAGTCCTCCCAAGGGAATTTGTACTGTGTAAGGCCAAGCTCATCACGAACTGCAACGATTTCCTTTTGAACCGACTCGTTAATCGGCACACCGGAAGCACGTGCAAGACCTATTTCATACTCTTTTTCACCTGCGGTGTAAATTCTATCAGCACCCGGTGCCTTTTTGGAAGCACGCATACTGCGAGTAATCTCTCCTGCCTTTTTACGAGCGATTTCTTCACCCATGAAGTGGTCGGTATCAATAGCGATAAACCAGTGACCAAGCTGATAAGGACGGATATTTCCGTTCTCATCCTTACCGTCGAGGGCCTTACCGTAAGCACCGTCTTGAAGAATTGAAGAGAAAAACTCTACAGCCAAAGCAAAGCCGTAGCCCTTGTATCCGCCGAGGTCTTCACCGATACCGCCCAATGTAGTAAGAGCTGCCGTGCCGTTTCTTATTTTCTTAAGTGCAACACCTGCATCGCCCTCAACAGCCGAGCCATCGTTAGCAATAATGGTGCCGGGATGTACATCCTCCTTGATACGCTCATAATACTCTACCTTACCATTTTGGGTGATAGATGTTGCGCAGTCAAAGTTAAAGTCAAACGCTTCATCGGTAGGTACACCGATAGTAAAGGGGTTGGTACCGAACATACCCTCAACACCATGTGTTGGAGCAACTGAAGGACGTGCATTTGTACCGGTCATACCGATACATCCTGCCTTGGTTGCCATCGTGGTGTAATAACCTGCGATACCATAGTGACAAGAATTACGTACGGCTACCATACCCATGCCATATTCCTTTGCCTTTGCAATAGCCATGCTCATCGCCTTATGACCGATAACCTGACCCATACCGTGATGACCATCAATAACAGCTGTAGTAGGTGTCTCCTTGATGATTTCAATTTCGGTAACTGCGTTTTGAATACCCGCTTTAATTCTGTCAAGATAAATCGGCTTGAAGCGGTTTACACCGTGAGACTCAATACCTCTCTTATCAGATTCGAGAAGAACATCTGCGCATATTTCAGCGTCCTCACGGGGAATTCCGTAACCTACAAATGCATCGATTACGAAGCTTGTGATGGTTTTCCAATCCACAATGTTTGTTTTTGCCATTTTAAATACCTCCAGTTTCAGTAAAAAAGAGCACACCTATCCGATTATAATGAATAAGTATACTCCCAAATCTCCTTCGAGACAATTATAACATATATGAGAATTTTGTCAATATTTTTAACATTAATTTTTATCGCTTAACTTAACCAATTTAGGGTATTACCTATTAGAGTTGTTTGCTCATAACAGGTGTGCATTGTTTAATAGTGTTTTACGCTTTATTAAACGCTCTATGCATATACTATTAAAGCAATAAGTTCAACATCCTCGTTGCTTTCATTTTTTATAGAATGCCCCTGCCCGAAAGGAGTAACTGTAACATCCCCTGCGCTTACAGTGGTTTTAATACCGTTATCATCATACACAGCAGTACCTTTAATTATGTAAAAAAACTCACTATCGTTTTCGTGAATATGGTAACCTATACCACAACCGGGCTTTAACACTATTTTGCCAAAAAGTCTTCCCTTATCATTAAGTTCCTGTGCGGTAACAAAGTTACTTATAACAACCGTTCCGTCTCCTCCGCGCATATTTTCACGAAGTTCAGTATTAAAATCGTCAATTTTTTTAATCATTTCCATATCCCCTGTTGATTTTTAGTTACTGATAGTATATAATAGTGCGAAGAATTTTGCAAGTCCTTTTAGTGAAATCTATGGTTTTAGGGGATATGTATTATGAATATGAATTTTTATATGCCTGTTAATATAATTTTCGGCAAAAAATGTATTAAAAACAACTCTGCTCAATTTTCTAAATACGGCAAAAAATGTATGATTGTAACAGGAAAAAGCAGCGCAAAGAAATCCGGAGCGCTTGCCGATGTTATTTCGGCTTTGGAGTGTGAAAGAACGGAGTTTGTGATATATGACAAAATCGAACAAAATCCTCTCTACAGCAGTTGTAAGGATGCAGCGGATGAAGCTAAAAAATTTGGAGCAGAATTTATTGTAGGTATAGGCGGAGGTTCACCACTTGATGCTGCGAAGGCAATAGCTGTACTTACAGCATGTACCGACACATCTGCAGAGGCGCTTTATTCAGGCAACTGGGATGCAGCCCCGTTACCTATTATTGCTGTTGGAACAACGGCAGGTACCGGTAGCGAGGTAACACCTGTATCAGTTATCACCGCCCCGGACGGCCTTAAAAAAAGCTTTCGAGCATCGTCAATTTATCCTGTAACAGCATTCGGAGATGCCACGTATACCATGTCGCTTTCGCCTGGATTTACACGTTCCACAGCGCTGGACACACTGTGCCACTGCATAGAAAGCTATTTTAATCGAGCTGCTAATGATATTTCAAAAACATTTGCTATTCGTGGCGTTTCAATTTTACTCGAAACCCTACCTAAAACAGCAACTTGTGAAACATCCAAGTTATCCTTTGAGGACAGGGAGAAACTCTACTGTGCATCTTTATATGGCGGACTTGCCATCAGTATAACCGGTACCGCTTTTCCCCACACGCTTGGATATTTCTTGTCGGAGCACTATAACATCAGTCACGGAAATGCATGTGCGGTTTATCTTGAAGATTTTATAAACCATAACGCCGCCGCATCACCCTATGAAACTGAATACTTTCTAAAAGTCCTCAATACCGATAAAAACACACTGTTAAAACTAATACAGCTAAATTTACCTAAAATTGATGTGCGGCTTTCGGATGAAGAAATAAATCTACTTGCGCCCCGTTTTGAAAACAACAATAGCTTAAATAAATGCTACGGCAATGTTGACCGAGATTTTGCAGAAGCTGTTTTGAGAAAAAATTTTATGTAATAGATAAATAAAGCTTTGCCTGACATTCTATTTCCTTCTCCGTAGCCAAAGCATTCATATATCCATCGTTTTTTAAACAGTAAGAACTACGGTAATAACGATGCATCAATTTTGGAAACATATCAAAAAAGACAAAAAACCATCCACAAGGGATGGTTTTTATCTATTTTAAAATCTATTATTTGTTGTTGATTGCGTCAACAATTCTATCTGTCTGAACACGGTTATTAGTGTCATCAAGTCTATCAGAAATGATTTGTCTAATC
>JAZRRG010000014.1:0-33684 GCA_045650565.1 Acutalibacteraceae bacterium
AACTTATACAAGAGTATATTCACTATTTCAATAATCAACGCTTTTCCGTTAAATGCGGACGGAAAAGCCCTGTTCGGTTCAGAACCGAACAGGGCTTCCTATAAATCTTTTTATTTTGTCTACTTTTACTTGACAGTTTCATTCCGAGTCCTTTTTATTATTCTATTCCATAGATTTTATCGGCAACATAAAGTCCCATAGCTCCACTCTGCGACAGTCCACGGGTAATGCCCGAGCCGTCACCTATTAAATACATACCGTCCATAATCTCAAAATTTCTGTTATGCACGGGTTTAATTGAATAATACTTATTCTCACAGCCGTAAAGTAAGGTATCATCATTAGCGCAACCTGGGGCTACCTTATCAAGCGCATAAATCGTTTCAATAATGTTGGTGAGTGCACGATACGGCATAACAATTGACAGGTCACCCGCAAACGCCTTTAGAGTTGGAACAACACTGTTGGCTGACAAGCGGTGCTCGTTGGTGCGCCTACCCCTTATCAAGTCGCCAAAGCGCTGCACAATAATATTACCTTCACCCGCAAAATTCATATTACGGGCTATGTTTATTGCATACTCGGTGGGTTTTGTAAAGTCTCCCGCAAAGTGAATGGATGAAAGAATTGCAAAGTTGCAGTTATCGGTCTTTTTCTCCTTTTGCGCAAAGGAGTGACCGTTTGCAGTTATAACACCCTCGTTATTCTCTGCTGATACAAGTCCGCCCTGATTAAAGCAGAACATACGGGTTCTATCTTCGAACGTTTTAGTGCGGTAGAGTATCTTGGGCTCATAAATTTTGCTTGAGAATTCTCGCCAAATAGAATCCTTCATTTCAACACGAACGCCAATATCAACCGAGTTGGCTTCGATTTTAATACCGAACTTGCTGCATACACTCGATACAAATCCCGCACCGCTTCTACCCGTTGCGATGATAACATTCTTGCCGACAATTTTATTCTCGGTATCCTTACGCTTTGTAAACACAGCATATCCACCATCATTTTTTTCGATATCAAGGCACTCGGTTAAATCGGTAAGCTCTACGCCGTTTGCCTTTAACCACTCAATTAAGCTCATCATTGTTGAGTAGTTTTTATCGGTACCCAAATGCCTTACATTCATATCCAGCAAACGCAGGTTGTTTTGCAAACACTTAAGCTTTAATTCCTCATTGGATTTGTAAAGTTCGGGGTAATCATCCGAAAAATCACGGAGTATATCATCAACTGCGTTGATATACTTCATCGCCGTAATTTCGCCGAGCTCCTCCCCCATTGTGCCACCGTATGCAGTACCGAGATTAAACTTACCGTCCGAAAAAGCACCCGCACCCGCATATCCGCTTGTGATACTGCAAACATTGCAGTGTATACACTTCTTATTATGACCTGCAGGACAGTGGCGACGCTCCAGTGTAAAGCCCTTTTCGATAATTATTATTTTAGCGTCGGGTGTGTTTTTCTTTGCACGGTAGGCCGCCATAAGACCGCCTATGCCGCCGCCAATAATTATAATATCATACATAAGTTTTTCCTCCATACCGATAGAAAGCGGTGTGATCTGGAGAACACACCGCTTCAATTAACTTAAATTAAGATTAAACCCTATTAGATAGCACGAGTAACCTTGCCTGAACGTAAACAACGGGTGCAGGCATTTACACGACACGGTGTACCATTTACGATTGCCTTAACCTTTTTAACATTGGGCTGCCATGTTCTATTAGAACGTCTGTGTGAGTGAGAAACCTTAATTCCGAAAGATACTTGCTTATTGCAGAAATCACATTTTGCCATGGTCTGCACCTCCTTAAATAGCATTAGCAACAAATATAATAACACATACCAAACAATATTGCAAGTGTTTTTTTAAATTTTAAGTATTTATCTAAAAAACCTTTAAAAAGAACCTTTTTAATGTTATAATTACATAAGATTTGGGGTGTTTTTGATATGATAAAGGCAGTTATTTTTGATTTAGACGGTACGCTTGTAAACTCTCTTGAGGATTTAGCAGATGCGGGAAATTACGCACTGAAGCTATTTGGATTTCCTACACATGAAACCGAAAAGTATAAATACTTTGTGGGCAACGGTATGATGAATCTTATATATCGCATACTGCCAGAGGATTCTAAAACCGAGGAAATTATAAATAAAGTACATACCGAATTTTTAAAGTACTATAAAATACACTCAAACGACAAAACCTATGTATATGACGGCGTAAAGGAGCTTATCTGCTCTCTTAAAGCAAAAGATATAAAGGTTGCGGTTGTTACCAACAAGGCGCACGAACCCGCCAACGAGGTTATTGCTGCCACACTGCCTGATACCTTCAATTTAGTGCTCGGTCAACGCCCCGAAATCCCCACCAAGCCCGACCCCACCCTCACGCTTATGGCAATGGAAAAATTAGTGGTTAAACCACAGGAAAGTATATTTATTGGTGACTCGGGTATGGATATGGCAACGGGTGTTAACAGCGGCGCCCTGCCCGTTGGTGTTTTGTGGGGCTTTAGAACGGCTGAGGAACTGCTCGAAAACGGTGCAAAGCACCTGATAAATTCACCCCTAAAACTGCTCGATATAATAGCCGAATATGATAATAAATAAAATTTAGTTGCATAAAGAGGGAAAATGTATTAAAATAAAGAAAATTGGAATTTTGAGGTGATTTTTCTGAAAAGGGAAACATATTTGAATTGGGATGAATATTTTATGGGCATTGCGCTTTTATCCTCACAGCGCAGTAAGGACCCCTCAACTCAGGTAGGCGCCTGTATCGTAAGCGAAGATAATAAGATAATGTCGGTTGGCTACAACGGTATGCCGAGGTTTTGCAGTGATGACCTTTTCCCTTGGGACAGAGAGGGCGATGCACTACATACTAAATATATGTTCGTGTGCCACGCTGAGCTCAATGCCATTTTAAACTACGGTGGCGGCTCACTCAAAAACAGTAAAGTGTATACAACGCTTTTCCCTTGTAATGAGTGCGCTAAAGCGCTTATTCAAGCAGGTGTTAAGGAAGTTATTTATATGTGCGATAAATACGCTCATACTGATTCTACCATAGCCGCTAAAAAAATGTTTGACACCGCACGGGTTACATACCGAGAGTATGAACAAACAAAAAATACGGTTGAATTAAAGCTGTAAATTTTAAACCCCTTGATAAACAACAAGTTTATCAAGGGGTTTTTCTATTCTGCTTTTTGTGGGCGGTTCATTAGATACGTTACTGTATCTTTAACATCTTCGCCCTTGTAAAGCACTTTATAGCACTCCTGCAAAATTGGCATTTCCACTCCGTATTTTTCGCAAAGCAGATGCGCATTTTTAGCGGCATAATAACCTTCAACCGTGCCAATCGTTTCGAGCGCTTTTAAAACACTCATACCGCCGCCAACAAGTGTGCCGAAGCGATTATTACGGCTGTGCTCCGACATACAGGTAACCACCAAATCACCAATACCCGTAAGCCCCGAGAAAGTTTTGGCATTAGCGCCCATAGCTACGCCAAGGCGCATCATCTCAGCAAGGCCGCGGGTGATGAGCGCAGCACGGGTGTTATCGCCAAAATTAAGCCCATTGCAAAAACCAACACATATAGCAATAACATTTTTAAGCGCACCGCCGATTTCGGCGCCGATAACGTCAGTATTTGTATAAATTCTCATATTACTGCCCGACATTAAACGCTGCACGGTTTGAGCCGCCAAAGAATCAAGGGATGCCGCAACTATAGACGTAGGCAGTTTTCTTGCAACCTCTTCAGCATGGGAGGGACCCGTTAATACCACTATCTTTTTATCAGGCAGTTCCTCGCCTATAACACTCGAAAGGCAAAGCAGCGTTCCTTCCTCAAAGCCCTTGGAAACATTGACTATAATTCCAGGGCTTTTAATATTTTTAAGCTTTTTAGCGGTTTGTCTTATAGCAACTGACGGCACTGCAATTACCGTAATATCACTATTCTCTGCCACCGACAAATCGGTGGTGATACCAATATTTTTGGGTAAATATATATCCTTCAAAAGTTTTTCGTTAGTACGTTTGTTGCTTAATGAATCTACTTCGTTTTGAAAAGGTGCCCAGATGTTTACGGTATGACCGTTATTAAAGCATAAAAGCGCTAACGCCATACCCTAACCGCCAGCTCCAAGTACAGTTAGCTTCGCCATAATTACTTATCCTTTTTCATTCTCAAACGCTTTTCGGTACCATTTAAGATACGAACGATATTGTCTTTATGTCGGTAAAATACAATAGCGCCGCACGCAAGCATTATAGCGCTTACTATATACGGGTTGATATTTTCTGAGAGTCCCAAAAAGGCGTAAATTATCGTAACAACAACCACTATTACCGTAGCCACCAACGAGCCGACAGACACCATTTTAGTAAATAAAAAGCATATTGCAAAGCCGACAAGACCCAAAACAATAGCAGGTGGACAGCACACCGCAAAAATGCCAACACTCGTAGCCGCTGCTTTGCCCCCTCTAAACTCAAAAAACACAGGCCAACAGTGACCTATCATACAGGAAAAGGCACAAAAAAACCTTCCGTAAACGGAGTTAAAATACGGCATATCAGGACTATATAAAACATATTTAAAAATGATTAGTCCGATAAGACAGGCAACCGCCCCCTTTAAAGCATCGGCTATAAAGGTAAGCGCTCCCGCCTTGGCTCCCGACACACGCAAAACGTTGGTTGTACCCGCATTTCCGCTGCCGTAATTGCGCACATCCGTATGGTCAAATGCTTTTGTAAATATAACAGCGAAGTTAATACTGCCTATTAAATATGCCGATATCACTGTTAAGACCGCTATTATAAACTTCATTACTATTTATCGCCTCGCTCACGAATAACAAATCTTACGGGCGTACCCTCAAGACCGAAGGTAGCACGTATTTGATTTTCCAAATACCTTTGATATGAAAAATGGAATAACTCCGCCTTGTTGCAAAAGCACACAAATGTAGGCGGACGGGTTGATGCTTGGGTCATATAATAAATTTTAAGGCGCTTACCCTTATCTGACGGGGGCTGCACACGTGCTGTAGCATCGGCTAAAACATCGTTTAATTTACCCGTTGATATGCGCATTGTGTTTTGCTCGTTTACATACTTAATAAGCTCGTAAAGGCGGTCAATCCTCTGCCCTGTTTTTGCCGAAATAAATATAATGGGGGCATACGGCATAAATGAAAAATCGTTCATAAGCTTTTTGCGGTAGGCATCCATTGTGCGCCCATCCTTATCGACTATATCCCATTTATTAACCGCTATAATACACGCCTTGCCCTGCTCAAGTGCGAGACCCGCAACCTTTGAATCCTGCTCGGTAAAGCCCTCTACACCGTCAAGCATAATAACGCAAACATCACTGCGTTCTATCGCCATTTCAGCACGCAGCACACTGTATTTTTCTATATTATCTTCAACTCGGCTTTTTCTTCTTAGCCCCGCAGTATCAATAAAATTAAACTTGCCAAAATCGTTCTCAATAAAGGTATCTATAGCGTCCCTTGTGGTACCCGCAATGTCAGAAACTATTGAGCGCTCCTCACCCGATAAGCAGTTAATAAGCGAGGACTTACCCGCATTGGGCTTGCCAATAACGGCTACATTGATAATTTCCTCATCCTCTTGCTCACCTGTATCCTCGGGAAGCAAAGCAATCACACGGTCAAGCAAATCGCCCGTTCCGTGACCGTGCACCGAGGACACTGCAACGGGGTCGCCAAGACCTAAATTGTAAAACTCGTAAAACTCAAGCGGAACATCTCCTACGCCATCACACTTATTAACACAAGGTATTACGGGCTTGCCGCTTTTTTGGAGCATTACGGCAACATCCATATCGGATGCGGTAACGCCGCTTTTAACATCGGTTACAAATATTATTACATTGGCAGTTTCAATCGCTAAATTTGCCTGCTGGCGCATACTCGATAATATTACATCATCAGTTTTGGGTTCTATTCCGCCGGTGTCTATCAGCATAAATTTCTTGCCCGACCACTCGGCTTCACCGTATATGCGGTCTCGTGTTACACCCGGAGTATCATCAACAATGGAAAGCCGCTTTCCTATAATTTTATTAAAAAGTGTAGATTTGCCAACATTTGGCCGTCCTACAACGGCAACAACCGGTTTTGCCATTACTGATTCTCCTTTCCGAGTATTTTTTCTACAAACTCATAGCCATCATTATTAACGGGCACAAGCTTTATATTTAATGCTTTTTCTAACTGCTCGGTTGTAACATCATCTAAAAACTTATCATTTTCGTGACGCAGCATTGATGAGGGAATATATAAATGAGTGCCTAAGTTTTTGCCCTTTAGCTGCTCGATTATATCGTTTCCTGTAACAAGCCCTGCAACCGTAATTTTTTCGCCAAAAAAGTTGTTTTGTATTTTTTCTACATTGATTTTAATTTGCGGATACTTTAAAGTGATTTTTTCACACAGCTCTACAAGTAACGGATATGCGGCAACACCCGTTGCCACCGAGATTTCACGGCTGATATCAGTGACATCCGCATCATTTAGCGCTGATAAAACCTCACTTCTAAAGAGCGACCACAAACCAACACCGTTCTCGAGCTGTAAAAATTCTCCATAGTATTCGGCATCGGGGATTTCACGCTCGGCTTTCAAATAAAACTCATCTGCGCCAAACACTCTGCGTTCCCCATATTTTTCTATACAGCTCTCATTTGCAGCATCTATAATTTTTAGTACATCTTGTGCGCTTTTACTTGTATAGGACTTTAATTTTTCCAATCCCTCTCGGTGACAGGTCAGTCCCACAGGTACTGCCGCTATGCATTTTATATGCTCTTTATCCGTTAAATCTTTTAAGGAGCGTTTTAGTTCCTCTCCATCGTTTATACCCGGACATAATACAAGCTGACAGTTCATATCAATACCCGCTAAGTTGAAGCGGTCAATAACCGATAACACCGCACCTGCATTTTTATTTTTCATCATAAAAATGCGCAGCTCGGGGTTGGTGGTATGCACCGAAATATTTATAGGGCTTATGTGCATTTTTATAATGCGTTCAATTTCGTGCTCGGTAATATTGGTAAGCGTTATATAGTTACCAAAAAGGAAGGAAAGACGGGAATCATCATCCTTGAAATAAAGCGACTCCCTCATACCCTTTGGCAGCTGGTCAATAAAGCAAAATATACATTTATTTTTGCAAGAGCGCTGCTTGTCCATAAGATATGTATCAAACTCAAGTCCGAGCTCATCCGTTTCCTGCTTTTTCACCGTTTTGTTTACGCTTTTTCCCTTTGAATTTAAAAAACAAAGTTCTATCTTTGTATCGTTTTGGTAAAAGCGGTAATCAAGAACATCCATTATTTCGTTATCATTAAGGGAAACAAGTGTATCCCCCGCTTTTATACCCGCTTTGTATGCAGGTGATTTTTTTACAACATTCATTACCTTAACAGACATTCCGACACCCCCTTACTTTTTTCGCAAAAAACAAAATAGAGAAGGATTTCCTCCTCCTCTACCCCGTTAAGATTTTTTAATTAGTCTTCAACCTTGATTACTTCACGGTCGCCGTAATAACCGCAAGCAGTGCAAAGGCGGTGCGGTCTCTTATAAGCGCCGCAGCGACCACATTTTACAAGTGTCGGAGCACTGATTTTCCATAAATTATTTCTTCTCTTATCTCTTCTTGCTTTAGAAGTTTTTCTCTTCGGTACTGCCATTTTATTTTCCCTCTTTCAAAATATAAAATTATACTTATTTTAATAAATCTGCCAGTGCTTGCAAGCGTGTGTCAATTTCGCTTTCCCCACAGCTGCAAGTATTTTTATTAAGATTTGTTCCGCACTGTGCGCAAATACCTTTGCAATTGTCCGTGCAGAGATGCTTCATCGGGATGTGAAGCAATACATCGGTGCGGCAAAGCTCGGCCAAGTTAAGCTTCATATCGCTTACGAGCAAGATAAAATCGTTATCCTCATTTTCAATTTCGGTAGCAAGGATATACTCATTATCAACCGTAATTTCCCTTGCGGCTTCCTCACCGCAACGGTCACACGGCGCCTCGTAGCACGCCACACAGTGTATACTTAATAAAACTACACCTGCTTTGTTGGTAACTTTACCTGATACCAAAATCGGTTTTTTGAGTGGGAACACACCCGAAAATTCGATATCACTTAAATCCAACTCATATTCAATCGGAGCAACATAACCATCGGTTATAAAAGCTTTTTTTAAATCTAAAATCATCGCTTTCCCTCCAATTGTCACAACCTATATTATATATATATTATATTTCTTTGTCAAGGGGTATTTTTCCTAAATTTAGAAAGCGTAAAACGGCGGTTTTGCCGCCGTTTTACTAAAGAGTTGTTTTATTTTATTTCTCCGCCGCATTGTTTCTGGTTTCTATATCAATTTCACCCAGTGCTCTTTGGAAATTGACATACTCCTTGTCATTACGGAAAGAGAAAGAAAATGAAGAATAAATTACCGAACCTTTTAAATCGCTGTTTTCTATTGCTGCACTCGCCCAACTGCCATAGATATGAATTGTATCTATGGAATTGTATTCTTCCCTGAAAAGCTGTTTTGCATCGGCGGCTTTAAGGTCAGCAATATACGCTCTTACCAGATTTTCACCTTCGGTGCGTGTTAGGGTAATATTAAAGTATTTTTCCCCATATTGTCCATCAAGGGAAAATTCAGGAGCGTCGCAGTCATTAAACTGCTTTTCGAGTTCTCTTGTAAGCTCATTTTTTATTACCTCGGTTTTTTCAGCCGTTGCAAATGTGAACGGAACAAAGTATCTGCGCTCTACCGTTTCACCGTTTTTAAGGGTGTAGGTTATATGCATATACTCATGTTCTGTGTAAGTTTCATAAGCGTCTACTTCGGGTTTATCTCTGACTATGAGTTTATGCAAATCAGTTGCAAGACTCGTATCTTCAAAATTCATACTCATGCCGCGATAAGACACGTTTGCATTTGTTATTTCACTGTTCTCCGGCACATAATCTTCAACCCCGAAAACATCCAAGCCAATACCTGCAGTAGCCGTAAATACAAGACAAAGCGCTACACATACCGGCACTATTGCCCTCTTTATACTTTTAAATCCACGGCTTATAACAATATTGTATAGCACAGCACCGATTATGGCGCCTATAACGCCGGGTATCCAAAAGGAAATGTCCATACGGTCATCCGCAAAAACAGCACCCAAAACAAAGTAGCTCACTACCGATACTATAACTCCTATAATAAACGGTACAAATTTATAAGCATAGGCACCGCCTGCCGACTCGCATTTTCTGCGGCGGTAAAGCAATATTGATACCGACAAGAAAGCAACCGTTAGCACCGCCACCGCTATTGTTTGAACAATCGGGAATAATGCCGCTTCTTTTTCAAAGTACATAATAAATCTTATAAGCGCAAACAGATACGGAGAGGTATACTGCCAAAAATACGTATAATCTACACCCGCAAGACCGTAAAGATTGTCCTCACACATACTGC
Source organism: Acutalibacteraceae bacterium (assembly GCA_045650565.1). GTDB lineage: Bacteria > Bacillota > Clostridia > Oscillospirales > Acutalibacteraceae > SIG565. Next base: position 9,561 of record JAZRRG010000014.1, read on the forward strand.
AAATTAGTGCCACGATAATCGGCAACCCTACATTTAAAACTCCAAATGCCACTAACGAATCAAAAATAGTGCCTGAGGTTACAATAAATATCATTGTAAACGTGCCGCAAAACAGCATCATAAATAGTGTATAAAGACCTGATAACACTATTTGCCCCATATTTGCCTCTACATTCTCGTTTAAGGCAACCGCTATAAAGCCGATATATGCCGCAACTACAGGCACAACCGAGCTTACAAACGAAGCGAAGAAGCGGGATAGCAGCATTTTTGTTCGGCTAATGGGTATAGAGTGAAAAGCATCCGATGCCGATTTGGAATATAGGAAATTAAAGTTTATATACAAAAGTATAATTAAAAATATGGTGGTTCCTACTGCCAAAATAATAGAAACAGGGAAAAATATTTGTGCAAAATCAAGCTTTTCGGTTACAAAATACTCAAGCTGGTTTTCCACTAAATTCATCATATAAAAAGGAGATAAAATTAGCGCTAAAACTGTTGCTACCGCCGTAAAGCCCAGATTTTTACGCAGGGTGAAAAAGAACATATTAAGTGATGGCATAAACCTATTACAAGATGATTTTTGCATCATATCCGTTTACCTCCAATTCATACATAAATATTTCTTCAAACGATGGTGCTATTATTTCTAAAAATTGCGGCAAAAGATGAGCCATATAGTCCTTTATCTCCTGCTCTTCCCCACGGGCAACAAGCTGAACCACCGAGCCGCTTCTTTCTATATTCATAACATCAAGACCCGAAAATGCCGATATATCAGGCACCATATTAAATACCGCCTGAACCTTATGAATACCCCCACGCAAATTCTCTATATCATCACTTAACAAGACTTTGCCGTTATGCAACACACCTACGGTATCACAAAGTTCATCCAAATCTCTTAAATTGTGCGAAGCTATAATGGCGGTCATACCGTCACTCACACCCTCAGCCAAAAGGGACTTAAGCACCTTCCTCATAATCGGGTCAAGTCCATCAAACGCCTCATCTAACAATAGATATTTTGGTTTTGTGGAAATGCTGAGTATAAGCGCCGCCTGACGCTGCATTCCCTTTGACATTGTGGAAATTCTGGTGCGTCTGTCAAGCGGAAAAACCTTTAATAACTGCTCGAATCTCTCGGTGCTGAAATCCTTATACAGCATTTTATAATAACGCATCATTTCATTTAAATTTGACTGATGGATGAAATAAGGCGTATCTGACAAATAGCATATTTTACTTTTAATTGCCGAATTATCAAACGGATTTTCATTGTCTACCAAAATCTCGCCGCCATCGGCTGTATACACACCCGATATTAAGCGCATAAAGGTTGATTTGCCCGAGCCGTTTGAACCTACAAGTCCGTAAATTGAGCCCTCGGGAATTTCGAAGGTTACGCCGTCAAGCGCTGTTTTCCCACTAAATTTTTTTGTAAGATTGTTGGCTTTTATCATTTTTTTGCCTCCTCGTGATTAACAATACTTATAAGTTCTTCACTCGTTAACCCTAATTGCTTTGCATCATTTATTGCCTTTTTAAATTGCTCGGCAGCAGCGAGTTTTACTGCGGCGGCACAATCGGTCTCACTCGCAACAAAAGAGCCCTTGCCCGCCACAGAATATATTACGCCCTTTTCCTCAAGCAACCTATATGCCCGTTGCACCGTATTTGGGTTTATTGACATTTTTTGCGCCAACTGCCTTACCGACGGCAATGACTCGTCGGGTTTTAGTACACCCCACATCTTAAGGCGAATAATACCGTTTACCAATTGGTCATATATCGGTACTCCGCTTTTATAATCCAACTGAATCACCTTTACGCCTCCGTTCTTACTGTATTAGTTTGATTAGTACAGTTTAATAATACTCCACCCTTCTCGTTTTGTCAAGGGTTATTTATAAAAAAATACCGCAGTGAATTTTCACTACGGTAACTTTTTCTAAAATTGTCAGTCCATTGAAATGGTTTTGGCTTTTTCGAAATCTTCCTCAATTTCGGCTGAGGGCTTTTTGGTTAAGAGAGATACAGCCACTATGCAAATGCTCGAGAATATGAATGCGGGGAGCAATTCATATATTCCGAACACACCGCCGAAGCTCTTGATAACAAGCTTCCAAACAAATACCATAGCGGCGCCTCCTACCATACCTGCAATAGCGCCCCAACGTGTAGTACGCTTCCAGAAAAGTGAGAATAGCATAATCGGACCAAATGTTGCGCCAAAGCCCGCCCAAGCAAATGATACTATGGTAAAGATAACGCTGTTGCTATCAAGTGCTATAACTGCGGCAATTATTGCGATTGCAAGTAATGTTATACGGGTTACAAGCATTACCTGCTTATCTGTAGCATTTTTCTTTGCAACGCCCTGGAAAATATTTTTAGCAAATGCCGATGCGGCGATAAGCAAATAAGAGTCGGATGAGCTAATAGTTGCTGCCAAAATACCTGCCATAACAAAGCCCGCAAGTATGGGTGGCAAATAGGATGTTGAGAGCGTTATAAAGATGCTTTCGGCACTCGACGAGGTAAGATGCTCTGTCGGGAACAGCTGACGACCTACAATTCCTATAAATACCGCCACCGCCAAGGAAATTACAACCCAAACAGCCGCAATTCTTCTTGACATCTTAAGCTCTTTTTCCTTGCGGATAGCCATAAAACGAAGTAATACTTGAGGCATACCGAAGTAGCCAAGGCCCCAAGCCAATGTTGAGCAAACGGTCAATGCGCCGTACGAGCCGGCTGCATCAAACAACGGCTTGCCGTTTACAACCTGCTGAACGCCATCCTCTACTGCAGGGGTGGCAATTCTAAAGAACTCAAGGAAGCCGGGGATGGCTCTTGCATTTTCAATAACAGCACTTACGCCGCCCGCCTTTATAGTTCCAATTACAACAATAATCGACAATGCCACAACCATAACTATTGCCTGCATAAAGTCAGATGCACTCTCTGCCAAGAAGCCGCCGAGAATTGTATAAACAAGAACGAACACTACACCAACGAGCATCATTGCAACATAAGGTGCACCGAAAAGTGTCGAGAAAAGCTTGCCGCAGGTAACAAAGCAGCTTGAAGCATAAACCGTAAAGAACACAAGAATAAATAGCGCCGCAATGGTCATAATTATCTTCTTGTTTTCTCTAAAGCGGTTTGAAAAGAACTCGGGAAGTGTTATAGAATTATTGGCTACTATACTGTAACGGCGAAGTCTTTTAGACACAATAAGCCAGTTAAGATATGTACCAATCGCAAGACCTATAGCCGTCCACGCAGCATCGGTCAAGCCGCACCAATAAGCAACGCCGGGAAGTCCCATCAAAAGCCAACCACTCATATCCGATGCCTCGGCGCTCATAGCAGTTACCCAAGGGCCAAGCGTTCTGCCGCCTAAAAAGTAATTTTCTGAACTCTTGTTGGCCTTTTTGGCAAAAAGTATACCAATAGCCACAACTATCGCCATATAAATTACCATAGCGATAAGAATTTGTACTTTGTTTTCCATTTTTTACCCCTTTTTTCCTTTAATTTCTTTTGTCTAAAAATAGAAACAATTTACAGTATTATACTATATTTTGTCGGCTCAGTCAATCATTTTATAAATTGTTATTCAAATAGGCAAAAATGACGCTTTATATATATTGTATATTATATAAACATAATAAAATTTAAAATTGTGCACAAAACTGATTGACAAGTATTATGTACTATGCTAAAATATGTGAGATGAATCTTTAAGACGATACAGAGATATCGGCAAGATTGAACTAAAACAAAAAATTGCAGTTATTCGGCTGCTCGTTTTGTTATGCTCAACCTTGCTGTACGGCAGGGCTTTTATTTTGCCTTGATATCGGGAAGGGTATAGAAATGGCTGACAAATTATTGGCAAACTTAATAAGTGGCGACACCGACGAGGCATTTGAAAACTCGGTTGCGGCTACTTTGTTATCCAATGCTTCTTTTTCACCCTTCAATTCACCTAAATATTTTATTTTTCCCGGCTTTTGCGATGTGCATGTGCATTTTCGTGAGCCGGGTTTTTCATATAAAGAAACAATAAAAAGCGGTTCTATGTCGGCGGCGGCAGGTGGCTACACCGCAGTTTGCACAATGCCCAACCTAAACCCCGTGCCTGACAGCGCCGAGCATCTAAAATTACAAACCGATTTAATTAAACAAAACCGTTTTATAAACATTATGCCCTACGGTTCAATTACTGTAGGTCAGTTGGGTGAGGAATTATCCGATATGGAAGCTATGTCAGCCGATGTTTGTGCCTTTTCGGATGATGGCCGTGGTGTGCAAAGCGCCGAGCTTATGAAAAAAGCAATGCTCAAAGCCAAAGCTTTAAATAAAATAATAGTGGCGCACTGTGAGGACAACGCCTTACTTCACGGCGGATATATACACGATGGCGCATATGCTAAGGCGCATAACCATAAGGGTATATGTTCGATGAGTGAATGGGGACCTATAAAGCGTGATTTAGAGCTCGTTCGGGAAACCGGCTGCGCCTACCATATATGCCATATATCAGCAAAGGAAAGCGTTGAGCTTATAAGAAATGCAAAACGTGAGGGACTTGATGTAACATGCGAGACGGCGCCGCACTATTTAGTGCTTGATGACAGTAGCTTACAGGAGGACGGCAGGTTTAAAATGAATCCGCCCTTGCGTGACGCCCAAGACCGCCAAGCACTGATAGAGGGTATACTTGATGGCACCATCGATATGCTCGCAACCGACCATGCACCGCATTCGATAGAGGAGAAAGCCAAAGGTCTCGAAAAAAGTGCCTTCGGTATTGTGGGACTTGAAACCGCCTTCTCGGTTATGTATACCTACTTTGTAAAAACGGGTATTATGCCGCTTGAAAAACTAATAGAGCTAATGTGCATAAACCCCCGAAAACGCTTTAACATACCACTGGGCAATGATTTTACGGTTTGGGATTTGGAAAAGGAATGGACCGTAAACCCTGATGAGTTTTTATCCCTTGGTCGTGCGACGCCCTTTAAGGACTATAAACTTTACGGAAAAAACCGCCTTACAGTATATAACGGCAAGAAAGTATTTATGGAGGAATAAAAAATGGCTAAAAGAACAGATATTAAAAAGGTATTGATTATCGGCTCGGGTCCTATCGTTATAGGTCAGGCGGCGGAATTTGACTATGCAGGTACACAAGCGTGTTTAGCACTTAAGGAGGAGGGCTACGAGGTAGTTCTTTGCAACTCAAACCCTGCAACTATTATGACCGACACAACCATTGCCGACAAGGTATATATGGAGCCGTTGACACTCGAATATATTGCAAAAATTCTCCGTTATGAGCGCCCCGATGCTATAGTGCCGGGTATTGGCGGTCAAACAGGACTTAATATAGCAATGCAGCTTGAGAAAAAAGGCATATTGAAGGAATGCGGTGTAGAGCTGCTTGGCACCAGCAGTGAGAGTATTGAACGAGCTGAGGACAGAGAGTTATTTAAAGAGCTTTGTGAATCTATCGGCGAGCCGGTTATTCCTTCGGAAATCACCTACAATATTGAGCAGGCAAAGGCGGCAGCTGAACGCATCGGCTACCCTGTAGTTTTGCGCCCTGCCTTTACCTTAGGCGGTACGGGTGGCGGCTTCGCCGAAAACGAGCAAGAGCTACACGATATAGGTCTTAACGCCTTTAAGCTCTCCCCTGTTCATCAGGTACTCGTTGAAAAGAGTGTTAAGGGCTATAAGGAAATTGAATTTGAGGTTATGCGTGATTCCTCCGACCACGCTATTACTATATGCGGTATGGAAAACATCGACCCTGTTGGTGTGCATACAGGCGACTCTTTGGTTGTAGCGCCTATTATGACGCTCTCTAAAGAGGATGAAAAAATGCTCAATGACAGCGCCATAAAGCTTATTAAGGAGCTTAAAATCGAGGGTGGCTGTAATGTGCAGTTTGCACTCAATCCTACCACCAGTGAATATTACTTAATCGAGGTTAACCCTCGTGTTTCACGTTCTTCGGCTTTGGCTTCTAAAGCGAGTGGCTACCCGATAGCACGAGTTACGGCTAAAATTGCGCTTGGCATGTTGCTTGAGGAAATTCAAATAGCCAACACAACTGCCGCCTTTGAGCCCAAGCTTGACTATGTAATTGCAAAATTCCCTCGCTTCCCCTTTGATAAATTCACCTCTGCCGCAAACACTCTCGGCACACAAATGAAGGCAACGGGCGAGGTTATGGGTATCGGTTCAAACCTTGAGGAGTGTTTGCTGAAATCTGCTCGCTCACTTGAGATTAACGTAAATCACCTCTATATGTCAAAATTCGATAATATGAGCAAGGAAGACCTGCTCGACTACATCAAAGAATTTAAGGATGACAATATTTTCGCCATAGCCGAGCTTATAGCCCGTGGCGCAACCATAGATGAAATTCATAAAATAACCAAAATTACTGCATTTTTCTTGGAATCTATCAAAAAGATTATCGATATGGAGGATACATTAAAGGAAAATGTAAACAATATCGAAACTCTTATTGCTGCAAAGAAAATGGGCTTTAGTGACAAATACATTGCACGTCTTTGGAAGTGTAACGAGATTGATGTTTACAACACAAGAAAGAAAAACAACATATTCCCTGTATTTAAGATGGTGGATACCTGCCACACGGGTGCATACATCCCCTATTTCTACTCCTCATACACGGGTGAGAATGCCTCCCGCCTTACCGACAAAAAGAAAATTGTTGTGCTTGGAGCCGGTCCTATTCGTATAGGTCAGGGTGTTGAGTTTGACTACTCAACCGTACACGCTGTGCAAACAATCAAGGCATCGGGTTATGAGGCGATTATTATAAACAACAACCCCGAGACCGTATCTACCGACTACACAACCGCTGACAAGCTCTACTTTGAGCCGCTAACCCCCGAGGATGTTATGAACATTATTGAGTTTGAAAAACCCGAGGGTGTTATTGCATCTCTCGGTGGACAAACTGCCATAAACCTCGCCGAACCACTTATGAAGCGTGGCGTTAAGATTATCGGAACCGACTGTGCGGCAATTGAACGGGCTGAAAACCGTGACAGCTTTGAAAAAATCTTGCACGACCTTAATATACCGCAGCCCAAGGGCAAGGCCGTTACAAAAATCGAGGACGGTATTGCGGCTGCCGCCGAAATCGGCTACCCTGTTCTCGTTCGCCCAAGCTTTGTGCTTGGCGGCAGAGCTATGCAAATAGTTGCTAACGAGCAACAGCTTCGCCACTACCTTAAAACCGCCGTTGAAATTGATGAGGACAAGCCGGTGCTTGTTGATAAATATATTCAGGGTAAAGAGGTTGAGGTTGATGCTATATGCGATGGCAGAGATGTATTTGTGCCCGGTATTATGGAGCTTGTAGAGCGTACCGGTATCCACAGTGGTGACTCAATAAGTGTATACCCCACCTTCAGTATTTCCGATAAGGTTAAGGGCACTATTTTGCAGTATGCCAAAAAGCTGGGGCTTGGTATTGGCATTATCGGTCTTTATAACATCCAGTTTATCGTTGATGATAACGATGATGTTTATATAATCGAGGTTAACCCTCGTTCATCCCGTACCGTACCGTTCCTATCAAAATCTACGGGCTATAGCTTGGCAGATATCGCAACCGAGGTAATACTCGGTAAATCGCTTAAGGAGCAAGGCATATTCGGTATATATCCGGATGAGAAAAAGCGTTGGTATGTAAAGGTTCCCGTGTTCTCCTTTAATAAATTACGAGGACTTGATGCCTACCTCTCGCCTGAGATGAAGTCTACGGGTGAAGCCATAGGTTATGATGATAAATTAAACCGTGCACTTTATAAAGCACTTCAGGCATCGGGTATGCATTTGCAAAACTACGGTACCGTATTTGCAACAATAGCCGATAGGGATAAGCCCGAAGCGTTACCGCTTATCCGCCGTTTCTATAACTTGGGCTTTAACATTCAGGCAACCGAGGGTACTGCCAAATATCTTAGGGAAAACGGCATTCGCACACATATTCTTAAAAAGATTAGTGACGGCAGTGATGAAATTCAGGATGCGCTGCGCCAGGGACATATAGCATACGTGCTTAACACCAAGGATATCAGTGCAGGCGGACCCGAAAGTGACGGTCACCAAATTCGTAAAATTGCCACTGAGAACAACATTACCATCTTTACAGCGCTTGATACTGTAAAGGTATTGCTTGATGTTTTAGAGGAAACAACCCTTACAATTTCCACCATTGATACGTGAGGTTTATAATGAAACAAGGAATTTTTACAATAACCAAAAATGTCAATTTAACCCCCGATGTTATGCTGATGACACTCTCGGGTGATGCATCAAGCATTACCGCACCTGGACAGTTTATTAACATTAAGCTTAATAATAAATATCTGCGCCGCCCTATCTCGGTTTGTGATAGCACCCAAAACGAGATTACCATTATTTACAAGGTTGTGGGTAAGGGCACAGAACAAATGAGCAAAATGGCAGAAGGCGCCGAGCTTGATGTTTTAACGGGACTCGGCAACGGTTATGATATAACTCGCTCGGGCGACAAACCGCTACTTATCGGTGGCGGTGTAGGTGTCCCACCCCTTTATATGTTAGCAAAACAATTAGTAAATAAGGGCGCTTCAGTTTCGGTTATATTGGGCTTTAATAAAAAAGATGAAATCTTTTACGAACAGGAGTTTAAAAACCTTGGCTGTAACGTTACGGTTTGCACGGTAGATGGCTCCTATGGTGTAAAGGGCTTTGTTACAACCGCTATGGAGAAAAGTGATTATTCTTACTTCTACACCTGTGGTCCCGAGCCGATGCTAAAGGCAATTTACAAAGCAGCCGTAACTTCGGGTGAATTAAGTTTTGAGGAGCGTATGGGCTGCGGCTTCGGCGCTTGTATGGGCTGCTCTTGCAAAACCATTACGGGCTATAAGCGAATTTGCAAGGATGGACCCGTAATGCAAAAGGAGGAGATTCTATGGGAAGACTAAGCGTTAATTTATGCGGTATAGAACTGGACAACCCCATAATCCCCGCCAGTGGCACCTTTGGCTTTGGTTATGAGTTTTCCGAGCTTTACGATATAAATATACTTGGCACATTTTCCTTTAAAGGCACTACAAAGGATGCCCGTTTCGGCAATCCGACGCCCCGTATCGCCGAATGTACTGCAGGTATGATAAACGCTGTGGGACTGCAAAACCCCGGCGTTCATAAGGTAATAAGCGAAGAATTACCGAAGCTCAAAAAATGCTTTAATAAAAAGGTTATGGCAAATGTCAGCGGCTTTGCTATCGAAGATTATGCCTACACCTGCGAAATGTTAGATAAAGAAAAGCAGGTTGGTTGGCTTGAGGTTAATGTTAGCTGTCCTAATGTTCACGGCGGTGGTATGAGCTTTGGCACTTCGCCTGAAGCGGCTGCCGAGGTTGTAAAGGCCGTAAAAAAAGTTACCACCAAGCCCGTTATAGTAAAGCTATCCCCCAATGTTACCGACATCGTCGCCATTGCTAAGGCGTGTGAGGAGTCAGGGGCTGACGGTATCAGCTTAATTAACACATTACTGGGTATGAGAATTGACCTTAAGTCAAGAAAACCCATAATTGCCAACAAAATGGGCGGCTTCTCGGGTCCTGCAATATTCCCCGTTGCCGTCCGTATGGTGTATCAGGTGGCAAATGCCGTAAGCATACCCGTTGTGGGTATGGGTGGCGTTAGCACTGCTGAGGATGTAATTGAAATGATGCTCGCAGGTGCCACGGCCGTAGAAATTGGTGCGGCAAATCTTGTTTACCCGTATATTTGCCGAGACATTATAAATGAATTGCCGTCTGTTATGGATAACTACGGCATTGAAAACCTAAAGGATATTATAGGAGGAGTTAAATAATGGGTAAGGATGTAATTGTTGCTTGTGATTTTTCGAGCGCTGATGCGGTGTATGAGTTTTTAGACAAGTTCACCGACAGAAAACCGTTTGTAAAAATCGGTATGGAGCTTTTCTATGCGGAGGGTCCCTCAATAGTTAAAGAAATAAAGAAGCGTGGACACAAAATATTCCTCGATTTAAAGCTCCACGATATACCCAACACCGTTAAAAAATCTATGGCGGTATTATCAAATTTGGATGTTGATATTTGTAACCTGCACGCAGGCGGCACCTGTCGTATGATGGTGGCAGCACTCGAGGGCTTAACACGCCCCGACGGCACAAGACCGCTGCTCATAGCAGTAACTCAGCTTACCTCCACTGACCAAGAGAGCATGGAAAACGACTTACTGATAAAAGAGCCCATCGATAAAGTTGTTATGCACTATGCAGCAAACTCCAAAAAGGCAGGTCTTGATGGTATAGTTTGCTCTCCGCTTGAGGCAGGCAAGGTGCACGAAATATGCGGAAATGACTTTTTAACCATAACCCCGGGAGTTCGCTTTGCCGATGGCGATATTGGCGACCAAAAAAGAGTTATGACCCCCGCCGAAGCTAAAAAAATCGGTTCTGACTATATAGTAGTGGGTAGACCCATTACCACCGCCGCTGACCCCGTTGCCGCATACAACAGATGTATTGAAGAGTTTATTGGTTAGGAGAATAAAAATGGAAAGCTATAAAAGAGAATTTATTGAGTTTTTAGAGGGTGCAGGTGTGCTGAAATTTGGCGACTTCACCGCAAAATCGGGTAGAAAAATCCCCTATTTTATAAATGCCGGTGACATAAAAACCGGTGAGCAAATTTGCAAGCTCGGTGAGTTTTATGCCAAGGCATATTTTGAAAAAATAGGAAACAAAAAGACCGTGCTTTACGGTCCTGCCTACAAGGGTATACCGATAGCCGTATCGGTATCAGTAGCACTCGCTAAAAACGGACTTGATGTGCCCTTCTTCTTTAACCGTAAGGAAGAAAAAGACCACGGCGAAGGCGGTGTTTTCGTTGGCTACAAGCCGCAGGAGCAGGAGGAAATCGTAATAGTTGAGGATGTTATCACTGCGGGTACGGCTATTCGTGAGAGTATGTCAATTTTATCAGGTCTTAAAGGCACAAAGGTTGCGGCAACCTTTGTTATGGTTGACCGTAAGGAAAAGGGTCAAACCGACAAATCGGCTATGGCTGAGGTTGGCGAGGAATTCGGTTTCCCTGTATACTCGGTTGTTGATGTTTATGATATTATTGAGTATCTCGAGGAAGATGAGAAAAACCGAGAAAATGTTGAAAGAATAAAGAAATACCTTGAAGTAAACGGTGCGAAAGGATAAAAAAAGTATGCGTAGTTTAATTGATATTTTGGATTTCTCGGTTGAGGAAGTCCACGCTTTAATTGATACTGCTTACGATATTATTGAAAATCCCCAAAAATACAGCGAGATGTGCCATGGCAAAAAGTTAGCAACGCTCTTTTTTGAGCCGTCTACCAGAACCCGTCTCAGCTTTGAAGCGGCAATGCTCGAGCTTGGTGGTAGTGTCATCGGCTTTTCGGAAGCCAACTCTTCCTCCGCATCTAAGGGAGAAAGCGTATCGGATACGGCAAAGGTTATTAGCTGTTATGCCGATATTATAGCAATGCGCCATCCAAAAGAAGGCGCACCGCTCGTAGCCGCTAACAGTGCCACCATACCCGTTATAAATGCGGGTGACGGCGGACACAACCACCCAACACAAACCTTGGCTGATTTGCTGACTATTCATCGTGAAAAGGGCAGGTTTGATAACCTCACCATAGGTCTTTGCGGTGACCTTAAATTTGGAAGAACTGTGCATTCGCTTATTAATGCGCTGTCTCGCTACAAGGGAATTAAGTTTGTGCTTATATCCCCTGATGAATTAAAGCTTCCAAGCTACATAAAGCAGGATGTGCTTGACAAAAACGGAATAGAATATTGTGAAAACCCATCCCTCGAGGATGCAATAGGCGAGCTTGACATACTTTATATGACAAGGGTACAGCGTGAGCGCTTCTTTAACGAGGAGGACTACCTGCGCCTTAAGGACAGCTATATTTTAGAGCCGAGCAAGCTTAAAAATGCCAAAAGCGACCTCTCAATTATGCATCCCCTGCCCCGTGTTAACGAAATAAGCGTTTCCATTGATGATGATAAACGTGCTTGTTACTTTAAGCAGGTGTTAAACGGTAAATATATGCGTATGGCGCTTATACTTAAGCTGTTAGAGGAGGCAAAATAATGAATATTGATTCCATTCAAAACGGATATGTTATAGACCACATTACAGCGGGTAGGGGTATGCTGCTTTATGAACTGTTAGGTCTTGATAGCGCTGAATGCTCGGTTGCCATTATAAAAAACGTAACCAGTAAAAAATTGGGTAAAAAGGATATAATTAAAATTGATGATAATATTCCGCTTAACCTTGAAATCATCGGTTATGTTGACCAGGGCGTTACAGTTAATTTTATAAACGATGGACTTCTTATAGAAAAGCGTGGCATCGAAATGCCCGAAACCTTGGTTGATGTAATCAAATGCAAAAATCCTCGTTGTATTACCACAACCGAGCAAGAAATCAAGCATATTTTTAAGCTTACAGACCGTGAAAGCGGCATATATCGCTGCATATATTGTGAAACTAAAGCAGGTCGCTGAAAATCGTATTAAAATATGCCTTCTTTCCTTGACACAGGTGTGTCAAAATGGTATACTGTATATGTCGAATTTTTAGATTTTCTGTGACTGACGGAAATTAAGTGGAGCACCACAAAGGAACAGGAAATTATACTTGTTTTAAGCCGACCGTCTGGGCACATTTAATCGCCGTATTATCGGTGGGTTAGGTGTGTCCTATTATATTTTTTAAAAAGGGTGATTAGTATGAAAAAAGTTGGTATTGTCATGGGTAGCGATAGCGACCTGCCAATCATTAAAAAGGCCACTGCCGTTTTAGATGAACTCGGCATCCCCTACACCGTTAATATTTACTCGGCTCACCGCACTCCCAACGAGGCGAGAGATTTCTCACTTAACGCCCGTAAAAACGGCTACGGTGCAATTATTGCCGCTGCGGGTATGGCAGCGCATTTAGCAGGTGCTGTTGCGGCAAATACGACACTCCCCGTAATAGGTATTCCCTGTGCATCACAGTATCTTGACGGTATGGATGCATTGCTTTCTACCGTTCAAATGCCCTCGGGCATTCCTGTTGCCACAGTTGCAATAAACGGTGGTGCAAATGCGGCCTTACTTGCCGCACAAATTATTGCGGTTGAGGATAAGCAACTCGCAGACAAGCTTGATGCTATGCGTGTGTCCGCCGCTGAAACTGTACTTAAAAAAGATGCCGAGATTATGTCGAAGCTTTAATTTATAATTAATTCAAAAGGAGATAGATTCTTATGGAAAAAAAACTCGTTTACACAGGTAAAACAAAGGATGTATTTATGCTCGAGAACGGCAACTGCCTTCTTAAGTTTAAGGATGACTGCACAGGTAAAGACGGTGTGTTTGACCCGGGCGAGAACGCAGTAGGTCTTACCATTGACGGCGTGGGCGACGTTAACCTTCGTATGTCAATTTACTTTTTTGAAAAGGTAAATGCTGCGGGAATTAAAACCCACTATATCAGCGCAAATCTTGATGACACTACTATGGAGGTTCTTCCTGCTAAGGTTTTCGGCAAGGGACTTGAGGTTATTTGCCGCCACAAAGCAGTGGGCAGCTTCTACCGCCGTTACAGCGATTATATAGAAGAGGGCGCAGATTTACCCGCATACGTTGAAATGACCTTCAAAAATGATGAAAAGGGCGACCCGCTTGTAACCAAGGATGGTCTTGTTGACCTTGGTGTTATGACCGCTAAGCAGTATGATGATATGAAGGAAATGACACAGAAAATCACTCAGATAGTTGCCGATGACCTTAAGGAAAAGGGACTCATCCTTTACGATATTAAGTTCGAGTTTGGTTACGATAAGGATGGTAGCGTTATGCTTATAGATGAAATCGCATCAGGTAATATGCGTGTTTATAAGGATGGCGAATATATCGACCCGATGACTTTATCAAAACTTTTCTTTGCATAAAATTTTAAAAGGAGCAAACCATGGGAGGATTCTTTGGAGTAGTAAGTAAAAAGGATGCTATTTCAGATGCATTTTTTGGTACCGACTACCATTCGCATTTAGGAACACGCCGTGCAGGTATGGCAGCATACGATAAAGAGATAGGTCTGCAGCGTGAAATTCACAACATACAAAACTCTCCCTTCAGAACAAAGTTTGACGATGTTTTTGATGAGATGCAGGGCACCTCAGCTATAGGTTGTATTAGTGATTATGACCCGCAGCCGCTGATTATTCGTTCCAATCTTGGCACCTACGCTATATGCGTTATCGGCATTGTTAACAATTCTGAAGAGTTAATAAAAAAATATCTCTATCTAAACGGACACTTTAATGCAATGACCTCTGGTAAAATCAACTGCACCGAGCTTATTGCGGCGCTTATTGGTCAAAAGGACTCGTTTTGTGAGGGCATTAAATTTGCGCAAAGCCAAATTGACGGCACTGCATCTATTCTTATATTAAAGGATGATGGCTCACTTATCGCCGCCCGTGACAAGCTTGGCAGAATTCCCGTACATATTGGCAAAAATGATGATGGTCACTGTGTCGCCTTTGAATCGTTTGCTTGCTTTAAGCTTGGCTACGATTTAATAAAGGAATTGGGTCCTGCCGAAATAGTAGAGCTAACACCCGATAAATTATCAGTGTTGGCGCCTGCCGGTAAAAAAATGAAAATTTGCTCATTTTTATGGAGCTATTACGGCTACCCCACCTCAACCTACGAGGGCGTTAATGTAGAGGTTATGCGCTACCGCAACGGACAAATTATGGCTGATGCCGACCGCAAAAGCGGTGTAGCGCAGGATATTGATTATGTTGGCGGTGTTCCCGATTCGGGCACACCCCACGCTATAGGATATTCGGGTTGCTCGGGTAAGCCCTTTGCTCGTGCATTTATTAAATACACACCCACCTGGGCACGCAGCTTTACCCCCTCACACCAAGCCGAGCGTGAGCGTGTTGCTAAAATGAAACAAATCCCCGTGCACGATTTAATTACCGATAAAAAGCTTCTCTTTGTGGATGATTCAATTGTTCGTGGCACACAGCTTAAGGAAACGGTTGATTTCCTTTATGAAAACGGCGCAAAAGAGGTGCATATGCGCTCTGCCTGTCCGCCCATTATGTTCGGTTGTAAATATCTCGGTTTTTCAAGAACCACAAACGATATGGAGCTAATCGCCCGTCGCACAATAGCAGAGCTTGAGGGCGAGGATGGACTAAAATATATCGATGAGTATATTGATTCATCCACCGAGCGTGGACAAAAGTTGCGCCAAACCATATGCGAAAAGCTTAATTTTGCATCCCTCGAGTTCCAATCACTCGAAGGCATTATCAAGGCAATAGGCATCGATAAAGAAAATCTTTGCACATATTGTTGGAACGGAAAGGAATAAATCTAATGAGTATGCAATCTAAATCAGACTCTTATGCAGCCGCAGGTGTTGATATTACCGCAGGTTACAAGGCGGTTGAACTTATGAAAAAGCACATAAACCGCACCAAAAACGAGGGCTGCCTTGATGATGTTGGCGGCTTTGGCGGTTGCTTTGGACTAAATCTTACAGGCATTACCGAGCCGGTATTGGTAGCAGGTACTGATGGTGTTGGCACCAAAATTAAACTCGCCCAGCTGCTTGATAAGCACGACACTATCGGTATTGACTGTGTTGCAATGTGCGCTAACGATATTATTTGCTGCGGCGCAAAACCGCTTTTCTTCCTTGACTATATTGCGTGTGGCAAAAATATCCCTGAAAAGATTGCCGACATTGTAGCAGGTGTTGCCGAGGGCTGTGTGCAGTCGGGCTGTGCGCTTATCGGCGGTGAAACTGCGGAGCATCCTGGTCTTATGCCTGAGGATGACTATGATTTAGCCGGCTACTGCACGGGTATCGTTGATAAATCAAAGATAATTGATAACAAAACTATGAAGGCGGGTGACATCGTTATAGCTTTGGCTTCAAGCGGTGTGCACTCTAATGGTTTTTCTTTGGTTCGCAAGGTTTTCGATATCGAAAATGCCGACATTACCACACCTCTTGATGAGTTAGGAGGAAAGAGTGTTGGTGAGACCTTGCTCACCCCAACCCGTCTTTATGTAAAATCAATTTTAGCGCTTATAAACGAGGTTCAGGTAAAGGGTATTTCCCACATCACAGGCGGTGGCTTCTATGAGAACATTCCGAGAAGTATTCCTGACGGGCTCGGTGCTAAAATTGATAAATCAGCCGTTAAAATACTACCTATATTTGAACTCATTTCAAAGGTTGGTAACATCCCTGAGCGTGATATGTTCAATACCTTTAATATGGGCGTTGGTATGAGCGTTGTGGTATCAAAGGAGGATGCCGATAAGGCACTCGAAATCTTGAAAGCCACTGGAGAAGATGCCTACATAATCGGTGAGATTGTAGAGTCGGAGGATAAAATAATCTTATGATAAAGGCAAATATTGCCGTTCTCGTATCGGGTGGCGGCACTAATCTACAAGCCCTGATTGATGCCCAAAAGAGTGATATCATCAAAAGTGGTGAAATTAAACTCGTTATTTCTAATAACGCCGACGCTTATGCCCTCACAAGAGCAAAAAACAATGGTATTAAAACAGAAGTTGTCACAAAAAAAGACTGCGGTATGAACCAAAATGCTTTTGAAGGAAAAATAATTGAATTACTTGATTTTCATAACATTGATATCATTGTCCTTGCGGGATTTATGTCAATTTTGAGCGAAGATTTCACAAAGCGTTACCCAAAACGCATAATCAATGTTCACCCGTCGCTGATTCCGTCGTTTTGCGGCAAGGGCTTTTATGGACTGCGTGTTCACTCTGCAGCCCTCGAATATGGCGTTAAGGTGACGGGCGCTACTGTGCATTTTGTAAACGAAATTCCCGATGGCGGCGAAATTATAATGCAAAAAGCGGTAGATATACTTGATACCGACACACCCGAAAACTTACAAAAACGGGTTATGGAAGAAGCAGAGTGGAAAATTCTGCCGTTATCGGTAGAAAAGGTTTGTAAAGCACTTACAAGGGAGAAATAATTATGGCTTTATTTGATTTAAAAACATTACTTAGTGAAAATACATATCCCGGTCGTGGTATCGTAATAGGTAAATCGACCGACGGCAAAAACGCTATGATTGCCTATTTCATTATGGGTAGAAGCGTAAACAGTCGCAACCGCATATTTGAAAAATTTGACGGCGGTATGCGTACCAAAGCGTTTGATGAAAGCAAACTTTCCGACCCGCACCTTATCATCTATAACCCCTATTTGACCACAAAGGGCGGCAACATTGATATTATCACTAACGGCGACCAAACAAACACCATTTTTGATTTTATAAACGATGGTAAAACTTTCGAGGATGCGCTTTACACCCGAGAGTTTGAAGATGATGCTCCAAACTTCACCCCGAGAATTTCGGGCGCACTCTATTATGATTTTGAAAATAACGACTTTAATTACAAGCTCTCAATTTTAAAAAGTGCTAATGGCAGAGAAAATGCTTGTAGCCGTTATTTTTATAACTATGCTTCAGAAAATGGCATCGGTCATTTTATACACACCTACAAGTGCGATGGCAACCCCATCCCCTCTTTCTACGGAGAGCCCGAGGAGGTAGCACTTCCTAACACCGCAGAAGAATTAGCCGATATTGTTTGGTCTAATTTAAATGATGATAACAAGGTTTCGCTTTTTGTTCGTGCCATACCGCTTGACGGCAGTGAACCGACTGAAATTATTATAAATAAAAAATAAATAAGGAGTAATAAGATGACTGAATTTGAACTTAAATACGGTTGTAACCCCAACCAAAAGCCATCAAAAATATATATGGAGGATGGAAGTGAGCTTCCGATAGAGATTTTATCGGGTAGACCCGGCTACATAAACTTCCTTGATGCATTTAACTCTTGGCAGTTAGTAAAGGAGCTAAAGGCGGCTTTAGGTCTTCCTGCTGTTACCTCCTTTAAGCACGTTAGCCCCACCTCAGCCGCAGTTGGAATACCTATGAGTGATAAACTCAAAAAGGCGTGCTTTGTTGATGATATTGAGGGTCTTGATGATTCTCCCTTGGCTTTGGCGTATGCTAGAGCCAGAGGTACTGACCGTATGTGCTCGTTTGGTGACTGGGTAGCTCTTTCCGATGTTTGCGATGTTACCACTGCACTTTTAATCAAAAGAGAGGTGTCTGACGGTGTAATCGCTCCCGGTTACACACCCGAGGCACTCGAAATACTTAAAACAAAGAGAAAAGGCAACTATAACATAGTTAAAATTGACCCCGACTATACTCCTCGTGAGATAGAAACCAAACAGGTTTACGGTATCACCTTCGAGCAAGGTCGCAATAACTTTGAAATCAACAAGGAATTGCTCTCAAATATCGTAACCGAAAATAAGGATTTACCCGAGAGTGCAGTTCGTGACCTCATTATTTCACTTATTACCCTTAAATACACACAGTCAAATTCGGTATGCTTCGCCGTAGATGGACAGGCAATCGGCGTGGGTGCGGGTCAGCAGTCCCGTATACACTGTACTCGTTTGGCGGGTACCAAGGCAGACACCTGGTTCCTTAGACAGCACGATAAGGTTTTGGCTTTACCGTTTAAGGATAATTTGGGCAGACCTGATAGAGATAACGTAATTGACGGTTATATCAACCGCAATGAAGAAGATGTTTGCGCCGAGGGCAACTGGCAAAAATACTTTACTTGTCAGCCCGAGCCGTTAACCGATGCCGAAATTCGCGCTTATCTTGACAGTATTGACGGCGTAGCCCTCGGCTCCGATGCCTTCTTCCCGTTTAGCGATAATATCGAACGTGCCAAGAAAAGCGGCGTTAAGTATATTGCGGAACCTGGCGGTTCTATCCGTGATGATGCAGTTATTGATACCTGTAACAAATATGGTATGACTATGTCGTTTACAGGTATGCGTTTATTCCACCATTAATTTTCAAGAGGTTTTAGAATGAAAATTTTAGTTGTTGGCGGTGGCGGTAGAGAACACGCCATAATAAAAAAATTAAAGGAAAATAAAGATATTACCCAGATTTTTGCGGCTCCCGGTAACGGCGGTATGCAAAAGGATGCAACGCTTGTTAATATCGTTGGCACCGATACCGAGAAAATTGCAGAATTTGCGGTAAACAACAAAATCGATTATGCCGTTGTAGCGCCCGATGACCCGCTTGTTGCAGGTTGCGTTGATGCGCTTGAAAATAAAGGTATCCCCTGCTTTGGTCCAAATGCCGCTGCGGCTATAATTGAAGGCAGTAAGGTTTTCTCGAAAAATCTTATGAAAAAATATTCAATTCCCACTGCCAAATATGAAGTGTTTACCGATATGTCGGCGGCGCTCGAGTATTTAGAAACTGCCCCTATTCCCACAGTTATAAAGGCCGATGGTTTAGCGCTCGGCAAGGGTGTTATTATAGCTACCACCCGTGAACAAGCCAAGGCGGCGGTTATCTCTATGATGAGAGATAAGGCGTTTGGCAAGAGTGGTGACAGTATAGTAATTGAAGAATTTTTAACGGGTCCTGAGGTATCGGTGCTCTCCTTTACCGATGGTAAAACCGTGGTGCCTATGGTATCATCTATGGACCACAAGCGTGTGGGAGATAATGACACTGGCCTTAACACAGGAGGTATGGGTACTGTGGCGCCCAACCCCTACTATACTGAGGATATCGCAAAGGTATGTATGGAAACTATTTTCATGCCCACCATTGATGCTATGAATAAGGAGGGCAGAACCTTTAAGGGCTGCCTGTATTTTGGACTTATGCTAACGGAGAAGGGACCAAAGGTAATTGAATATAACTGCCGTTTTGCTGCCCCCGAAACACAGGTTGTATTGCCACTGCTTGAGAGCGACCTTTTAACAATTATGAAGGCAACCACCTTTGGTACACTCAAGAATACCGAGGTTAAATTTAAAAACTCGCACGCTTGTTGTGTGATTATGGCATCCAAGGGCTACCCTGAACACTATGAAAAGGGCTACGAGATAACGATTGATGAAAGCGTTATAGACAATGTCTATGTTGCGGGTGCAAAAATGGACAACGGCAAACTACTTACAAACGGCGGCAGAGTGCTTGGCGCCACGGCTATTGGGGACACCCTTAAAGATGCCATTGATAAGGCATATAAGCTTACAGAAAAAATTCACTTTGAAAACGCCTATAAGCGAGGCGATATAGGTGCTAAGGCACTTGCGGCAATAACGGAGGAGAAATAATGGTTTATAGAGTATATGTTGAAAAGAAAAAGGAACTCGCTCACGAGGCAAATGCGCTGTTTTCTGATGCCACTACGCTGCTGGGCATTAAGAACCTAACCGATGTTCGTGTAATAAACCGCTATGATGCCGAGAATATTACCGAAGAATTGTTTGAGTATGCAAAGGGCACCGTTTTTTCGGAGCCGCAGCTTGATATAGTAACCGATGAAATAGATTTATCGGGCGCTACCGCCTTTGCGGTTGAATTTTTACCAGGACAGTTTGACCAACGTGCCGATTCGGCGGCACAGTGCATCCAAATAATTTCTTGTTTGGACCGCCCGTTAGTTAAAACTGCAAAAATTTATGCGCTTTACGGCAATCTTACCGAAAATGAGGTTGCCGAAATTAAAAAGTATGTAATTAACCCCGTTGAATCGAGAGAAGCAAGCTTTGAAAAATACGAAACCCTCAAGGCAAACTACGAGATTCCAACCGAGGTTGCTACACTTGATGGCTTTATAGACCTTGACCGTGCAGGGCTTGAAAGCTTTGTTAAGAATTACGGTCTTGCAATGGATACCGATGATATCGCATTTTGTCAGCAATATTTCAAGGGTGAAAAACGCAACCCAACTATCACCGAAATCCGTATGATTGATACATATTGGTCGGACCACTGCCGCCATACAACATTTTTAACTGTTATTGATTCGGTTAAATTTGAGGATGAGCTTTTGCAAAGGGCATACGATGAATATATCCGTGTAAGAAAAGAACTTGGCAGAACAAAGCCGATTTGCCTTATGGATATTGCAACGGTTGCGGTGAAATATTTAAAGACACAGGGTAAGCTTGATAAGTTAGATGAGTCCGAAGAAATCAACGCTTGTACCGTTAAAATTGATGTTGATGTTGACGGCAAAACTGAGCCGTGGCTCTTGCTATTTAAAAACGAAACACATAACCACCCCACCGAAATTGAACCCTTTGGTGGTGCTGCAACCTGTATTGGCGGTGCTATTCGTGACCCGCTGTCCGGTCGTGCTTATGTTTACGGTGCAATGCGTGTAACGGGTGCGGCTGACCCGTTAAAGCCGGTTAATGAAACAATCCCGGGTAAATTACCGCAACGCAAAATCGTTACAACAGCCGCTGCAGGTTATTCATCCTATGGTAACCAAATTGGTCTTGCAACAGGTATTGTTGATGAAATTTATCACCCGGGTTATGCGGCAAAAAGAATGGAAATTGGTGCAGTAATTGCGGCGGCTCCCGCCTACAATGTACGCCGTGAGGTTCCCTCGCCTGGGGATATAGTAATTCTCCTTGGCGGCTCAACAGGTCGTGACGGTATCGGCGGTGCAACGGGCTCCTCCAAGGCACATACAGCGCAGTCGGTTGAAACCTGCGGTGCCGAGGTTCAAAAAGGCAATGCGCCCGAGGAAAGAAAACTTCAGCGCTTGTTTAGAAACAGCGAAGCTACACGTATGATTAAGCGTTGTAATGACTTTGGTGCAGGCGGTGTATCGGTTGCAATCGGTGAACTTGCCGACGGACTTGAAATCGACCTTAATGCCGTACCTAAAAAGTACGAAGGCCTTGACGGTACCGAGCTTGCTATCAGTGAGTCGCAAGAGCGTATGGCGGTTGTAATTGAGCCGCATAATGTTGATAAATTCTTAGCTCTCGCAGGTGAAGAAAATCTGCAGGCATTCCCCGTTGCCGTAATTAAAGCCGAGCCACGCCTTGTTATGAACTGGAATGGCAAAAAAATAGTAGACATCAGCCGTGAATTCTTAAATTCAAACGGTGCGGATAAGCATATTGATATCACTCCCGCAAAGGCCGCCGATTATAACAAAGAAATTACAGGTAGCTTTAGCGATAACCTTAAAGCCCTGGCTGATGACCTTAATATATGCTCAAAGCGTGGACTCTCTGAACGCTTTGACTCTACAATAGGTGCAGGTACAGTGCTTATGCCGTTTGGCGGTGAAAATCAGTTAACACCGATACAAGCAATGGTGCAAAAAATCTCGGTTGAGAAAAAGCACACCGATGACTGTTCCTTTATGGCGTGGGGCTACAACCCCTTTATAACCGAAAAATCGCCCTATCACGGTGCGTATTTGGCGGTTGTTGAATCGGTTTCCAAGCTCATTGCTACGGGTGCTAAATTTGAGGATGTTTACCTTACCTTCCAAGAATATTTCGAGCATCCCCGTAAATGTGGCAAACGTTGGGGTAAGCCCTTGGCGGCTTTGCTTGGTGCATTTAAAGCACAGTTAGATTTCGGTATAGGTTCTATCGGCGGTAAGGACTCAATGAGTGGTTCTTTTGAGGACATTGATGTTCCTCCCACCCTCGTTTCATTTGCCGTTACAACAGGCAAAACACAGGATGTTGTATCGCCCGAATTTAAAAAGGCAGGTAACAAGGTTGTCTTCTTACCTGTAAAATATACTACTGATAATTTACCCGATTCAGCATCTCTTATTAAGAACTTTAACACAGTTACAAACGCTATGCGAAGCGGCACCGCCGTTTCTTGCTATGCGGTAGGTATCGGCGGTATAGCCGAGGCGGTTATGAAAATGAGTTTCGGCAACTCACTTGGTATTCGTTTTGATGCAGGTGTAGATACAAAGCAGTTGTTCTCTTATAACTACGGCGGCTTCGTAATCGAAGCGACGAACGATATTGACGGTGCTGTAACTATCGGTACCGTAACCGATGACGGCGCTATCACACTAAGGGAAGAAACCCTTAAAACTGCAGAGCTTTTAAAGATTTATGAAAATAAGCTTGAGCGTGTTTACAGCTGTAATATAGAGAACAAAGAGAAGAATATGCAAAACTTTAACTTCTCGGCTTCCTCCTACCCTGCCCCCGCTATAAAGATAGCAAAACCGCAAATTCTCATCCCCGCCTTCCCCGGCACAAACTGTGAGTTTGATTCGGCAAAGGCAGTAAGAGATGCGGGTGCCGAACCTAAGATTATGGTTATAAACAACCTGTCCTCCGATGGCATTAGCCGTAGTGTTGAGCAGTTTGCAGAGGAAATAAAGAAAAGTCAGGCGATATTTATTCCGGGTGGCTTCTCGGGTGGAGATGAGCCCGACGGTAGCGGTAAGTTTATTACTGCATTCTTCCGCAATGCAGCTATTAAAGAGGGCGTAACCGACCTGCTTGATAATAGAGACGGTCTTATGTGCGGTATTTGTAACGGCTTCCAGGCACTCATTAAGCTCGGTCTTGTGCCCTATGGCAAGATTATAGACACAGATGAGAATTGCCCCACGCTTACCTTTAACACCATCGCACGTCACCAGTCCCGCATTGTCAGAACACGTATCGCCTCTAATAAGTCACCTTGGCTTTCCTTCACTAACGTTGGTGAAATCTACAATGTGCCTATTTCTCACGGTGAGGGTAGATTTATAGCCGATGAAAAGCTTATTAAGGAGTTGGCGGCTAACGGTCAAATTGCAACACAGTATGTTGACCTTAACGGTAACGCCACAAACGATATTCACTTTAACCCCAACGATTCTATGTATGCTATTGAGGGTATCACCTCCCCCGATGGCAGAGTATTCGGTAAAATGGGACACAGTGAGCGTATAGGCGACGGACTTTATAAAAATGTTCCTGGTAACTACGACTTTGGTATGTCCCGTGCCGCAGTTCGCTACTTTAAATAATTTTTAGGCGGCGGTACATAGTAAAAATAATTTACTATGTACCGCCGCCCA
>JAZRRG010000015.1:0-30660 GCA_045650565.1 Acutalibacteraceae bacterium
GAATCATTGAATGGTTGGATAAAGGAAGAGCTATATAACGATTTTGGGTTGTATCATTCCAAAGACGTTCCTAAACTTATACAAGAGTATATTCACTATTTCAATAATCAACGCTTTTCCGTTAAATGCGGACGGAAAAGCGCTGTTCGGTTCAGAACCGCACAGGGCTTCCTATAAATCTTTTTATTTTGTCTACTTTTACTTGACAGTTTCAGTTAACGGCTCATTTTTTATTGCGCATTGTCTTTTAAATGCTGTTTTAATACTATATTTATATATTGCGAAAGGGAGCGGTCATCTTGTTCTGCTTTGTGCTTGATTTGCTCGAGAATATCGTTATCGATGGTAATGCTGATTTTTTCCTTTAAAGGTTTCATTTTTATCACCTCGTAAAAATATTATACGATTAAATAGTAATTTATATTGACAAGTAGTATAAAGTAGGATAAAATAGGATTGTCGCAATTCGACAAAAAACACAAAGGGGAGAAATGTATGAAAAAATTAGTATGTTTGTTATTGGCGGTAGTAATGCTCTTTTGCTTTTGCGCTTGCACTGATACACCGGCAAAAGAAACGGGAACGGGCGGTACGACCACCAACACAAAAAAAGAGGAAACCTTTGGCTTAAATGATACTGCTGTATTTAAAACCTTAAAGTTCACCGCAACAGAACTTAAAGAAACAGACGGAACAGACTTTTTTGTACCGGAAGATGGCAATGTTTTTGTAGGTGTAAACTTCACTATAGAAAATGTATCGGATGAAGAGCAGACAATAAGCAGTATATTGCTTTTTGAAGCATATGCAGATGATATAAAATGCGATTATTCTATCAGTGCAGCATGCGCATTTAGTGATGGAACACTTGATGGTAGCATAGCACCCGGCAAAAAACTTGTTGGTTGGTATGCGTTAGAAGTTCCTGAAAACTGGCAGAGTATAGAATTAGATGTACAAGCTAATTTCTTATCTAATAGTACTGCAAAATTTGTTTTTGAAAACAAGTAATTCAAAATGCTCAGGTTGTAAGCCAACTTGGGCATTTTAATTTGCACTTAAATAAAGTAAAGCATAAAACCCTGGCAGAAATCAGCATAAAAATAAGAACTTTTGTGTATTTATAAAAAAGAGAAAAAAATTTTTCAAAAAACAGTTGACAAATGCTTTTTTGGGTGATATACTCTAAAACAACAAAGGCAAAGACGAAGACGGCAGAAGATAAAAGTTTACAGAGAGTCGGTGTTTGGTGCAAACCGATAACAGTTATTTTCAAAAAGCCCATCCCTTCCGAGCCGGAAATATGAAAGAAGTAATTTCAAGTAATGTTTCCCGTGATTGCTGCGTAAAGGCATAGGAATTGTTAGATTCCAAGAGTGGCAGTTTTACTGCAATTTGAGTGGTACCGCGAGTGTTTATTCACACCCGTCTCAAAGTTTTTGAGACGGGTGTTTTTTATTTATTTTGACAGGAGGAATGAAAAATGGCAGCAGTTTCAAACGACAAACTTTTAGAGGTGGCCCTGCGAATTAGGGAGATGAGAGAAATTGCAGGCATTTCCACTGAAGAGATGGCAAAAAAAACCGAGGTAGCGGTTGAGGAATATATTGAATATGAGCAGGGTAAGCTTGATTTCCCGTTTAGCTTTATTCACAAATGTGCATTAAGCTTCGGTATTGGTATAACCGATTTGCTCGAAGGTCACAGCGCACATCTGTCGTCCTATACAGTAACCCGTAAGGGTCAGGGACAGCAAACGGCCAAGGAAAACGGCATCGAAATTCAGAGTTTGGCGCCCCTTTTCCGCAAAAAAATAGCAGAACCTTATTGGGTAAGATACGAATTCGACCCCGAACTTCAAAATAAACCCATTCATTTAAGCAAACACTCAGGTCAGGAATTTGACCTTGTTATGAAGGGCAAATTAAAGGTTCAAATAGGCGATAATGTTGAGTATCTCGAAGAAGGCGACAGCATTTATTACAATTCCTCGACCCCGCACGGTATGATAGCCGTAGACGGTGAAGAGTGCCTTTTTGTAGCCGTTGTATTGCCGGGCGAGGATGTTAAGGCGCCCGAGCTTCGCCGTTCGTTAATTTCGGGTGGTATGACAGGCGGCAAAACCGCAGCTGATAACTTTATCAAAACTAAAGTTGATGAAAACGGACTTCTCAAAGCTATTGATTTTGTAAATGAAGATAAGTTCAACTTCGGTTTTGATGTTGTTGATGAAATCGCAAACAAATATCCTGAAAAAACGGCTATGATTCACATAGCAAACGATAAAACCGAGCGAGTGTTCACATTTAAGGATATGAAACAGGCATCCAACCGTTGCGCTAACTACTTTAAGTCCTTGGGTATTAAAAAGGGCGATAAGGTAATGCTTATTTTAAAGCGCCACTATCAGTTCTGGTTTGCTATTGTAGCGCTTCACAAGCTTGGTGCCGTGGCTATTCCGGCTACAAATCTTTTGCAAGAGCACGACCTTGATTACCGATTCAATGCCGCCGAGGTCAGCGCCATAGTGTGTACTGCCGACGGGGATGTTGCAAATCAGGTGGATTTAGCCGAGAAAAACAGTCCCACGCTCAAAACCAAAATTTTGGTTGGAGGTGACAAAGAGGGCTGGCACAATTTTGATGAAGAATATTCACTTTACAGCACCCACTTTAAGCGCACCGAGGATACGGCGTGCGGTGAGGATACAATGCTTATGTTCTTTACATCGGGCACTACAGGATATCCCAAAATTGCGGAGCACAGCTATAAATATGCGCTCGGTCACTACATAACCGCTAAATACTGGCACGGTGTTTATGCCGATGGGCTTCACTTCACCATTTCCGAAACGGGTTGGGGAAAAGCGTTGTGGGGAAAGCTTTACGGACAGTGGCTGTGTGAGGGCGCTGTATTTACTTATGATTTTGATAAGTTTAGCGCCGCAGATATATTGCCTATGTTTAAAAAATACAATATCACCACCTTCTGTGCACCGCCTACCATGCTTCGTATGATGGTTAAGGAGGATATATCAAGGTACGATTTATCATCTATTAAGCATATGACAACTGCGGGTGAAGCATTAAACCCCGAGGTTTACAAGCAATTCGAAAAGGCAACGGGGCTTAAAATTATGGAGGGCTTCGGTCAAACCGAGTTAACGCTGGTTATCGCAAACCTTATGGGTGATACGCACAAGCTCGGCTCAATGGGTAAACCCGTTCCGCTTTACGATGTTGATATACTCGATGCAGACGGCAACCCCGTAGCTGATGGTGAAACGGGTGAAATCGTTGTTAAAACAAGCGATAAGGTGCCTTGCGGACTTTTCAAGGGCTATTACGGTAACGAAGGAAAGACACATGAAGTATGGCACGATGGCTATTACCATACGGGCGATACTGCTTGGCGTGATGAGGATGGCTTCTATTGGTATGTCGGCAGAGTGGATGATGTAATTAAGTCATCCGGCTACCGCATAGGACCGTTTGAAATAGAAAGCGTAATTATGGAATTACCTTATGTACTTGAGTGCGGCGTATCAGCAGCCCCTGATGAAGTAAGAGGTCAGGTTGTTAAGGCAAGTATTGTGCTTGTAAAGGGTACCGAGCCGACAGATGAGCTCAAAAAGGAGATACAGGATTATGTTAAGAGCCATACGGCGCCTTACAAGTATCCTCGTATAGTTGAATTCAAAACAGAATTACCTAAGACAATAAGCGGAAAAATTCAACGCAATAAGCTCTAAAATTCTTTAAAAAACTTGACAAAATGCCAAAGTTATGATAGTCTATTATGTATCAAATAAATAAAGGCGATGACGAAGAGTAAATCGGCGGCGGTCAATTCAGAGAGGCAGCGGTTGGTGTGAGCTGTTAAAGACTATTCCGATTTTTGTAACTTTCGAGCCGTGGGGAAGAAAACAATATAGTGAGTAGAACCCCGCCGTGATTGCTGCGTGAAGGCATAGGGATTGTTAGATTCCAAGAGTGGCAGTTAAAAAAACTGCAATTTGAGTGGTACCGCGGGTATTTAATAAATTAAGTGCTCGTCTCAAAGTCATTACTTTGGGGCGAGTATTTTTATTCCCCCACAACAACTGACGGAGGAAAAATTATGTCAAAAACAACAGGACTTGATTTTAAAATCAAGGAAATGTCGGCTCGTATTAAGGAACTTAGGGCTATTGAAAATTTAAACATAGAGCAAATGGCGGAAAAAACGGGCGTGTCGCCGAAAGAGTATCTTGCTTGTGAAAATGGCGAAAGGGATTTAAACTTTGCCTTTATTTATCGCTGCGCTAATGCTTTTAATGTTAACGTTACCGATATTATTGAGGGCCAAAGCCCCACGCTTCGTTCCTATACAGTAACACGCCGTGGCAACGGTCAAAAAATTGAAAAGGCGCACGGTATGACCTATTATAATTTAGCCCCCGCCTTTAAAAATCGTATTGCCGAGCCGCTTTATGTTTGCAGCACCTATGATGAGGATGCGCAGCATAAGGACATTGAGCTTACAAGCCACGCAGGGCAGGAGTGCGATATTATTATCAAGGGTCACCTAAAGGTACAGGTTGGTGAGCACACCGAGATTTTAGGACCGGGGGACAGTATTTATTACAACTCCTCAACCCCTCACGGAATGATAGCCGTAAACGGTAGCGACTGTTATTTTTACGCTATTGTGCTTAATCCCACAGGTGAGCCGATTCCCGAGCTTACCGCAGAGAGAAAGACATCAAATCGTGTAGTTAAAAGGGACGAGCAGGACCGTATCTATAAAAAGTACATAGAAATTACTGAGAATGAGAACGGAACACCTACAAACATTACCTTTAAAAATACCGATGAATTTAACTTCGGCTTTGACCTTGTTGATGCTGTTGCTGATAAGGACCCAACAAAACTCGCAATGCTTCATATAGCCAAGGATAAGACAGAGCGCCGTTTTACCTTTAAGGATATCAAAAAGGCATCCAACAGGTGCGCTAACTACTTTAAATCTATTGGTATTAAAAAGGGCGACAAGGTTATGCTCGTACTCAAGCGCCACTATCAGTTCTGGTTTGCCATAATCGGTTTAAACAAGCTCGGTGCCATTGCAATTCCTGCAACCAATCAGTTGGTTGAACACGATTTTGAGTATCGCTTTAAGTCGGCAGGGGTTAGTGCGATTATTTGTACTGCCGATGGAGACACATCGAATCAGGTCGATTTAGCCGCCAAAAATTGTCCTACCTTAACCACCAAGATTATGGTTGGTGGCGAAAAAGAGGGTTGGCGCAATTTTGATGAAGAGTACAGTATGTATAGTACCATCTTTGAGCGCACTGCTAACACTGCTTGCGGGGAAGACCCTATGCTTATGTTCTTTACATCAGGCACCTCGGGTTATCCGAAAATTGCGGCTCATAACCATAAATATCCTTTAGGACATTTCCATACTGCAAAGTATTGGCACACCGTAGACCCTGACGGACTGCACTTTACCATATCTGATACTGGTTGGGCAAAGTCTATGTGGGGAAAGCTTTACGGACAGTGGCTTTGCGAAGCGGCAACCTTTGTTTACGATTTTGACCGCTTTGATGCCGCCGATATACTTCCTATGTTTGCAAAATACAAAATAACAACCTTCTGCGCACCGCCAACAATGCTTCGTATGATGGTAAAACAAGACATTTCAAAATATGATTTTTCATCGGTAAAGCATATGACAACTGCGGGAGAAGCGTTAAATCCCGAGGTTTACCGACAATTTGAAAAGGCAACGGGGCTCCAGATTCTTGAGGGCTTCGGTCAGACCGAGAGCACTATGATTATCGGTAATATGCTCGGCGCATCACACAAAATCGGCTCAATGGGTAAACCCGCACCGATTTATAAGGTTGATATTTTAACCTCCGACGGTCGTTCGGCTGCCGTTGGTGAAACGGGCGAAATAGTTGTAGACATAAGCGGCGGTAATCCGTGCGGCTTGTTTACGGAATATTACGGTAACGAGGAAAAGACAAATGAGGTACGGTATGACGGATATTATCATACAGGTGATACCGCTTGGCGTGATGAGGATGGCTTCTATTGGTATGTCGGTAGAGTAGATGATGTAATTAAGTCATCCGGCTACCGCATAGGACCGTTTGAAATTGAAAGCGTAATTATGGAATTACCTTATGTACTCGAGTGCGGTGTATCAGCAGCCCCTGATGAAGTAAGAGGTCAGGTTGTTAAGGCAAGTATTGTGCTTGTAAAGGGTACCGAGCCGACAGATGAACTCAAAAAGGAAATTCAAGAGTATGTCAAGGCAAAAACTGCGCCCTATAAATATCCGAGAATCGTTGTGTTCCGTGAAAGCTTGCCCAAAACCGTTAGCGGTAAGATACAGCGAAACAAACTTTAGAATAGAGCAGGTATTATGACTGACAAAAGATTATATATTATTTGTGGGCATTATGGCTCGGGAAAGACCAATGTTGCTCTAAATCTTGCATTTCACCTTAAAAAAAGTCAAAAAAATGTTGCAATAGCCGATTTGGATATTGTAAATCCGTATTTTCGCACAAAGGATAGTGCTAAAGAATTAGCGGCTGCGGACATTGGGCTTATTTGCAGTGAATATGCGGGTAGTAATGTTGATATACCGGCACTTCCGCAAGATATGTATGCCATCACCGATAAACTGGATACGACATATATTCTTGACATTGGCGGAGATGACCGTGGCGCATTAGCCCTTGGCAGAATAGCCCCCAAGATACTTAGTGAAAACAATTATGAAATGCTTTTAACGGTGAATCGGTTTAGACCATTGACTCGTGATACGGCTTCGGTTTTAGAGGTTATATCAGAAATCGAGACAGCGGCAAAAATCCGCTTTACCGGGATTATAAACAATTCAAATTTAGGTGAGGAAACTGTGGCACAGGATGTTTTGTCCTCGGTAAGCTATGCCGAAGAAATATCCAAAGCCACGCACCTTCCCATTGTTTTAACGGCGGTTGATGAACGCCTTTATAACGAGGTTAGGGAAAAGGTGCATAATGCATTTCCACTTAAATTACAGCAAAAAATCAAATAATGTTAAGGGAGAGGGAAATATGGCAAAATTAACATTTAAAACCGACAATTGTAAGGGTTGCGGTCTTTGTGTTGATGTGTGTC
The DNA here is from genome assembly GCA_045650565.1 of Acutalibacteraceae bacterium. GTDB lineage: Bacteria > Bacillota > Clostridia > Oscillospirales > Acutalibacteraceae > SIG565. Next base: position 7,167 of record JAZRRG010000015.1, read on the forward strand.
CGAAAAAGGTTTTAAAACTGGCTGAGGATAAAATCAATGCTAAAGGTCATCACCCCGTAGAAGCAGTAAACGAGGAGGACTGCATTGGTTGTGCTTTTTGCGCAACAATGTGTCCTGACTGTATTATAAAGGTTGAAAGGTAGTGAGTATAGTGGCAGATAAAGTTTTAATGAAGGGTAACGAAGCGATTGCCGAAGCGGCTATAATTGCGGGATGTCGCCATTATTTTGGCTATCCTATCACCCCTCAAACAGAAATTGCGGCATATATGGCAAAGCGTATGCCCAAAATAGGAGGATGCTTTTTACAGGCCGAAAGCGAAATTGCCGCTATCAATATGGTTTACGGCGTAGCATCTACAGGATACAGGGTTATGACATCTTCTTCGAGCCCAGGTGTTTCCTTAAAGGGCGAGGGACTTTCTTACCTTGCAGGTTCAGACCTTCCGTCCCTTATTGTTAACGTACAGCGTGGAGGCCCCGGTCTTGGAGGTATTCAGCCCTCGCAGTCGGACTATTTTCAGGCAACCAAGAGTGGCGGCCACGGAGATTTCCGTATGATAGTTTTGGCTCCGTCCTCGGTTCAGGAAATGGCTGATTTAACGGTTAAGGGATTTGAACTTGCAGATAAATACCGTATGACTAGTATGATTTTGGCAGACGGTACTATGGGACAAATGATGGAGCCGGTGTGCCTTGAATATGATATTAAACCCGCCCCCGAAAAGCCGTGGGCAACAACAGGCACAAAGTTAGCCCGTCCACACAATATTGTAAATTCGCTCTCTCTTATTCCCGATGAGCTCGAAGAACTCAACTTCGCTCGTTTTGAGCGCTATAAGCAGGTTGAAGAAAACGAGACTATGTGGGAAGAATATATGATGGATGATGCTGAGATTTGTATCGCAGCATTCGGAATTGCGGCACGTGTTGCAAAAAATGCAATAAACGAAGCAAGGAAACAGGGAATTAAGGTTGGTCTTATCCGACCGATTACCTTGTGGCCGTTCCCCAACAAGCCGTTCAGAGCCGCTGCTGATAAATGCAAGGCGTTTATCTCGGTTGAGCTTTCTATGGGACAAATGATAGAGGATGTTCGCCTCGCAACAGAGTGCAAGGCACCTGTAACATTATGCAATAGGGCAGGCGGTATGATACCGTCACCCGAGCAGGTACTTGCGAATATTATTGAAACTGCAGAAAAGGTAGGTGCAAAATAATGGTAGTATTTGATAAACCCCATGCATTAGCCGATGTGCCTCTTCATTATTGCCCCGGTTGCACCCACGGTATTGTGCATCGCTTGGTAGCCGAGGTTATAGATGAATTAGGCATTGAGGGTAAAACTATAGGTATTGCCCCCGTTGGTTGCTCGGTTATGGCATATAATTATTTTAATTGTGATATGATTGAGGCGGCGCACGGTCGTGCACCCGCAGTTGCAACAGGCGTTAAAAGGGCTGACCCCGAAAACCACATAGTGTTTACATATCAGGGTGACGGTGACTTAGCATCTATCGGTATGGCTGAGACAGTGCATTCAGCCGCCAGAAATGAAAACATAACGGTTATATTCATAAATAATGCAATTTACGGTATGACAGGCGGACAAATGGCGCCGACATCACTTCCTGGTCAGGTTACACAAACTTCACCCTATGGACGAGACGTTAACCACTGCGGCTATCCCGTTAAGGTAAGCGAAATGCTATCAACCCTTGATGGTCCTGAGTACATTGAGCGTGTTGCAGTAAATAATGTTAAGAATGTTAAAAATGCTAAAAAAGCCATTAAAAAGGCATTCCAAAATCAAATTGACGGCAAGGGCTTCTCTCTTGTAGAGGTTGTTTCGAGCTGTCCTACAAACTGGGGTATGACACCTCAAAAGGCACTTGAATGGATAGAAGAAAAAATGATTCCGTATTATCCGCTTGGTGTTTATAAAGACCGAACAGCAAAGGAGGAAAAGTAATGAAAACAACTAATTTTCTTTTTGCGGGCTTCGGCGGTCAGGGTATACTTTTTTCGGGTAAATTCTTGGCATACAAGGGGCTTACCGAGGATAAGCAGGTAAGCTGGTTGCCTTCCTACGGTCCCGAAATGCGAGGAGGTACAGCAAGCTGCTCGGTTATCGTAAGCGATGCGCCTGTAGGTTCTCCTATAGTATCAAACCCTGATGTTTTAATCGCTATGAATTTGCCTTCACTCGATAAATATGAGGATAGCGTAGTGTCCGGTGGTATGATTTTTGTTGATTCAACACTTATTGAGCGCAAGGTAAAGAGAACCGATGTAACGGTTCACTATATTCCTGCAACCCGCCTTGCAAGTGATAATAAAACACCTACTCTTGCTAATATGATTATTGTGGGTAAGGTGTTAAAGGAGCTTGGCGAGTTTGATGAGGAAAGGGTAACCGCAGCACTTAAAAAGGTTATATCGGCAAAGCGTGCTGATATGCTCGATACAAACCTAAATGTAATGCGTTTGGGCGCAGAATATTAAAGGAGTGTTCCTAATGGAAATAAAAATTACTAAAACCACAACCCCAAAGGAAAAACCCGATAGCAGTATATTGGGCTTCGGTAAATACTTTACCGATCATATGTTTATGATGGATTACTCAAGGGAAAAGGGTTGGTATAATGCAAGAATTGTACCTTTTGAGAATATATCTCTTCACCCTGCATCAACGGTTTTGCATTACGGCTCCGAAATTTTTGAGGGACTTAAGGCATATCGCAGAGCCGATGGCGAGGTGCAGCTTTTCAGACCCATTGAAAATATCCGTAGAATGAACTGTTCAGCCGACCGCTTGTGCTTACCTCAAATTCCTGAAGAGGATGCAATGCAGGCGCTTACAACCTTCGTATCGATTGAGAAGGACTGGACTCCTTCGGCTGAGGGCACATCACTCTACCTTCGCCCATTTATGTACGGAAACGATGAAACGCTCGGTGTTCACGCCGTACACAATGCAACATTTGTAATTATTGCATCTCCCGTAGGTTCATATTATAAAGAGGGTATTAACCCTGTTAAAATTATGATAGAGGATGAGGATGTTCGTGCAGTTCGTGGCGGTACGGGTTACGCTAAATGTGGTGGTAACTATGCCGCAAGTAACAGAGCAGGCGAGCGTGCCGAAAAGCAGGGCTATAGCCAGGTATTATGGCTTGACGGTGTAGAGCGCAAGTACATTGAAGAGGTTGGCGCTATGAACGTTATGTTCAAAATCGACGGTAAAATCGTAACACCTATGCTTTCGGGCTCAATTCTTCCGGGTATTACGAGAAAATCCTGTATAGAGGTGCTAAAAGGCAAGGGCTATACTGTAGAAGAAAGACTGCTTAGCATTGATGAACTCGAACAAGCACTCAAATCCGGCAAGCTTGAGGAGGCATGGGGCTGCGGCACAGCGGCTGTAGTGTCCCCCATAGGTGAGCTTTGTTATAAGGGTGAAAAATTCACCATTAACAATGGCGAAATCGGTGAGGTTACCCAGTCACTCTATGATACTCTAACAGCTGTTCAGTGGGGTAAAACAGAGGACACATTTGGTTGGACTCAGCTTGTAAAATAAATTTTAAAAGCACTTGACAAAATTTAGTGAGGGTAGTATAATAACTTCATTAAATGCAATGAAGGAATTATTTTTTACCCTACAAAGTTTCAGAGAGTCGGTGGTTGGTGCAAACCGATACGGATGAGGGCAAAAAAGTCTCACTCCTAAGCAGAGTCGGTGAACTAACAGTAAGCGGCTTCGGGTTGTTCCGTTATCATAACAACGGCTTGTCAGAGCTTTATGAGTGGGCTGTTTTCAGGCAATCAGGGTGGTACCGCGAAAAAATTTCGTCCCTGAGGTCATACGACCTCAGGGACTTTTTTATTGCAAGACCAAAATCTTGAAAGGTGAAAATTATGAAAAAAATCTTTATTACCGATGCAACACTTAACACAAAAAACAACACGTTTTCTTTTAAGGAGAAGATTGAAATTGCTCGTCAACTTGAAAAATTGCAGGTTGATGCTATTGAAATTGCACCCATTGAAAATGTAAAGAGTGATACCTTGCTTGTTCGCACTATTTCTTCCTTTGTTAAGAACACCGTATTATCGGTTGGTGTTGGTATGAGCACTTCTGGTGTTGAGAATGCTGCTATGGCGCTCAATAATTGTCAAAAAGCACGGCTTCGTATTGAAGTGCCGGTATCTACCTTTGGTATGGAATATTCTTGTCATAAAAAGCCCGATAAAATGCTGTCCTTGGTAAAAGAGCTTGTGGCAGCAGCAAAACTCAAAGCAAAGGATGTTGAGTTTTGCGCTATTGATGCTACCCGTGCGGAAGATGAGTTCTTAAAGCAAATCGTAGATGCTGCGGTTGATAGCGGTGCCAACACGGTTACTCTTTGTGATACAGCGGCGGTATATATGCCCGATACCTTTACCGAATTTGTAAACAAATTCGGCTATTTAAAGGATAAGGGTGTAACCATTGGCATAGGTGTTAATAATAAGTATGGGTTAGGACTTGGCAGTGCTGTATTGGCTATTAGCGGTACGGCAAACTGCGTAAAAACAGGCGTTGGCGGTGAGGAAGTTCCGCTTGAGGCGTTTGCAAATATTATCAAAAACTGTGGTGAGGACTATGGTTATACTTCATCGGTTAAACATACCGAGCTTTCTCGCATTGTAAATCAAATCAATCGCATTACCGATAATGCCAAGGATGAAAAGAGTGTGCTCACAGCCGTTACAGGTGATGATGGCAGCATTCGCCTTGATAAGAATGACAGCAAGAGCGATGTCATTATGGCGGTTTCCAAGCTCGGCTATGATTTGTCCGATAACGACCAAACACAGGTTTATGAAGAATTCTTGCGTGTTGCCGAGAAAAAGGCGGTAGGCGTTAAGGAACTGGATGCTATTGTTGCCAGCGTTGCTTTACAGGTAGAGCCAACCTATAAGCTGGTAAGCTATGTAATAAATACAGGCAATATCATCAATGCATCGGCTCAAATCACCGTGTCAAAGGATGGCAAGGATATTCAGGGTATTAGCATTGGTAACGGACCTATAGATGCCGCTTTCTTGGCGATTGAACAGGTTATAGGGCAGCATTACGAGCTTGATGACTTCCAAATTCAGTCGGTAACCGAGGGCAAGGAAGCAATGGGCTCGGCAATAGTAAAGTTGCGTGCGGGCGGCAAGGTATATTCAGGCAACGGTATTTCTACCGATATTTTAGCCGCAAGTATCCGTGCATATATCAACGCTGTAAACAAAATTGTTTTTCAGGAGGCGTAACAAATGAAATTATCATTTTCAACTAAAGGTTGGCACGATAATTCATTCCCTGAATTTTGCGAAATAGCAAAGGAATTAAGGTTTGACGGAATTGAATTACACAACATATACAACCGCCTTTTTACCGATAAGAATGGTGCGTTTCACGATTATACTGCAGCGGCAACCAAGCGTAAGCTGTTCGAGATGGGACTTACAATTCCTTGTATCGACACTATTTGCGACCCTGCGAGTGTTAATGAAGCCGAAAAAAGCCATGAAGAAATTTTAAAATGCATTGATATTTCGGCATCTCTTGGTATACCCTATATTCGTATTCACGCATCAGATTGCGGTGAGGGTAGCACCCAAAATGTAATAAATGTTATTAAAAAAGTGTTGCCCGAAGCCGAGAAATCAGAGGTTACACTTTTGCTCCAAACAACAGGTCTTTTCGCTAAAACGGGAGACCTTCGAGATGTGCTTAACTTATTTGCACACGATAATTTGGCGGCGCTTTGGGATATGTCAGCAACCTATTTGGGCGCTGGGGAACCACCCGAGGTCACCATTAAAAATCTTGGCGCCTATGTAAAGCATGTGCATATTAAGGATGCCGTTCGCACCGATAAGGGCTACGAGTATTGTCTGCTTGGTGAGGGTGAACTTCCCATAGCCGACATGATGGCGGCATTGCGTTCGGTTAACTTTGATGGTTTTGTATCTCTCGAGTGGCACCCCTCTTGGTGCGAGGAGCTCGATGATATGGAGATTATATTCTCGCAGTTCGTGAACTTTATGAAGCAGTTTGGCGACACCTCAAAAAATGAAACTGCGCTTTACTATAACCGTGCACATACGGGAAAATATGTATGGGAGAAGGACCGCCTTATTGATTTAACCTTTTCAGAGGTTCTTGATAAAATGGTTGAGCTGTTTCCCGACCAGTATTGCTTTAAATACACAACGCTTGACTATACGAGAACCTATAGTGAGTTCCGTGATGATGTGGACACCTTCGCACGAACACTCATAGCGTTAGGGGTTAAGGCGGGTACTCACGTGGCAGTGTGGGCTTCAAATGTTCCGCAGTGGTATATTGCATTTTGGGCGACGGTTAAAATCGGTGCGGTGCTTGTAACGGTTAACACCGCCTACAAAATTCACGAAATTGAGTATTTGCTTCGCCAGTCGGACTCACAAACGCTTGTTATGGTTGAGGGCGCAAAGGATTGTAACTATGGCGAGATTATAGCCGAGCTTTGCCCCGAGCTTGAAAACACTGTACCGGGTAGTCCGCTTCACAGTAAGCGTCTGCCGTTTTTACGCAACGTAATTACTGTTGGCTTTAATATGAAGGGATGTCTTAACTGGGAGCAGTCGCTTGAACGTGCAGCCAGGGTGCCGCTTGAAACGGTTTACCGAATGGCAGCGGCTGTTGATAAGGATGATGTTTGCAATATGCAGTACACATCTGGCACAACAGGATTCCCCAAGGGCGTAATGCTTACCCACTACAATGTAGTTAATAACGGTAAATATATCGGTGACCATATGGAATTATCCACCGCCGACCGTATGATGATACAGGTGCCAATGTTCCACTGCTTTGGTATGGTGCTTTCTATGACAGCATCTATGACACACGGTACCACAATGTATCCGTTGCCGTATTTTTCACCAAAACCCGCACTCTCTTGCGTTCATAACGAGCATATAACCGCCTTTAACGGCGTTCCCACTATGTTTATCGCTATGATGCAGCACCCCGATTTTGCAAAGACCGATTTTTCATATATGCGTGTTGGTATTATGGCGGGTGCTAACTGTCCTGCTGACCTTATGAAAAAAGCCACCGAGGTTATGAATATGACCGAGATTGTGTCGGTTTACGGTCAAACTGAGGCAAGTCCCGGTTGTACTATGAGTAGTTACTATGATTCACTCGCAGTACGTACCGAAACGGTTGGCAGCGCATTTGCAAATGTTGAGTGCAAAATTGTTGACCCCGAAACGGGACTCGACTGTCCCGACGGTGTAAACGGCGAGTTTGTAGCCCGTGGATATAATATTATGAAGGGCTACTATAAAATGCCAAAAGCCACGGCAGAAGCCATTGACAAGGATGGCTGGCTCCATACGGGTGACCTTGCGTGTCGAGATAATGATGGCAACTACCGTATTACAGGTCGCCTTAAAGATATGATTATTCGTGGCGGAGAAAACATCTATCCAAAGGAAATAGAGGAATTTATCTACACCTGCGATAAGGTACGTGATGTTCAGGTTATCGGCGTACCCGATGAGCAATACGGTGAGGAGATTATGGCTTGTATTATTCTTAAAGAGCAGGGCAGTATGACGGCTGAAGAAATGAAGGCATATATTGCGGCTCATATGGCAAGACATAAGGTGCCACGCTATATTGAATTTGTAAAGGAATTCCCGATGAATGCCGCAGGTAAAATTCTTAAATACAAAATGCGTGAGGAAGCCGCAGAAAAGTTAGGATTAAGTAAAAAATAAATGGTAGATAAGTATTATGTAATAGATGCTCACTGTCATATCTATCCCGATAAGATAGCCGAGAGGGCGGTTGAGGGGACGAGTACCTTTTATAATCAGCCCTTTGCCGCAAAGGGAACGGTTAGCGACCTTATGGAAGTAGGTGTCGCAGCGGGTATTGATAGGTTTATTGTGCAGTCGGTTGCTACAACACCGCATCAGGTAGGAAGCATCAATGAATTTATCGCTCAGAGCGTTAGCGCTTCAAACGGTAAATTTATCGGTCTTGGCACCCTGCACCCCGACACAAACGATTTGTTGGGAGATATTGAGCATTTAAAGGAATTGGGACTTCGTGGTGTTAAGCTCCACCCCGATATTCAGGCATTTAAAATTGATGATTATAGGTGCCTAAAGATTTATGAGCAGTGTGAGAAGGAAAATCTTCCCATACTTATGCATACGGGTGACCACCGATATGACTATTCAAACCCAAACAGACTGTTGCCCGTTCTTAAAATTTACACGGCGCTCACTGTTATAGGTGCACATTTTGGCGGATGGTCAATATGGGATGAAGCGGCAGATAAGCTTGCAGGAATTAAAAATTTTTATGTTGACTGTTCGTCGAGTATGCCGTATATTAGTAGTGATAAGACTCGTGAGATAATTGACCGCTATGGTATAGACCGTGTGCTTTTTGGCACTGATTACCCAATGTGGTCGCCAAGCTCAGAGATTGATAGCTTGTTAAAGCTTAATCTCACCGATGAAGCTTATCAAAAAATATTTAGTTTAAATGCTAAAAAATTATTTAATATAGGTGATTAAAAATGAAAAAGAAAATAGGAACAAAATGTGTTCAAGGCGGATATACTCCGGGTAACGGTGAGCCACGCCAGGTGCCGATTATTCAAAGTACAACCTTTAAATACAACACAAGCGAGGATATGGGTAAGCTGTTTGATTTGGAGGCAAGCGGATATTTTTATTCACGCCTTCAAAACCCAACCTGTGATACCGTAGCCGCAAAAATTTGTGAGCTTGAGGGCGGTACCGCCGCAATGCTGACATCATCCGGTCAGGCGGCATCCTTTTTCTCAATCTTCAATATCGCTTCCTGTGGGGACCATGTTGTTTGCTCGTCGGCAATTTATGGCGGCACATATAACCTTTTTGCCGTTACGATGAAGCGTATGGGTATTGAGTTTACCTTTGTTAAGCCCGATTGTACCATTGATGAGTTAAATGCTGCTTTCCGAGATAACACAAAGGCAGTATTTGGGGAAACAATAGCCAATCCTGCTCTTGCAGTGCTTGATATTGAAAAATTTGCCGACGCAGCACACGCTCACGGTGTTCCGCTTATCATTGATAACACCTTTGCAACACCCGTTAATTGCCGCCCGTTTGAGTGGGGCGCCGATATTGTAATTCACTCAACAACCAAGTATATGGACGGCCACGGTAGCGGTGTCGGTGGCTGCATTGTTGATTGGGGTAAATTTGATTGGACTCGTTATCCGGAAAAATTCTCAGGACTTTGCACACCGGATGAAAGCTACCACGGAGTAACCTATACCGAGCGTTTTGGTCTTGCGGGGGCTTATATAACCAAAGCCACAGCACAGCTTATGCGTGATTTTGGTAGCATTCAGTCACCCCAAAATGCTTATTATGTAAATTTGGGACTTGAAAGCTTGCATCTCAGAATGAAAAAGCATTGCGAGAACGGTCTTGCAGTTGCCAAATTCTTGAAAAGCGATGATAGAATTGCTTGGGTTACCTATCCGGGACTTGAGGGTGATAAGTGCTATGACTTAGCGCAAAAATATATGCCCGACGGCACCTGCGGTGTTGTAAGCTTTGGCGTTAAGGGCGGTCGTAAAGCGGCTGAAGCGTTTATGAAACAGCTTAAAATCGCCGCTATTGAGACACACGTTGCCGATGCGAGAACCTGTTGTTTGCATCCTGCAAACGCAACTCATAGACAAATGAATGATGATGAATTGGCGGCGGCAGGTATTTCTCCAGACCTTATCCGTTTTTCTTGCGGTATTGAGGATGCCGAGGATTTAATTGCCGACATCAAGCAAGCACTTGACAACATTTAAGATAAAAGTATATAATAGAGTGGCAAGTAAATTTACTTGCCACTCTTTAAATTTATTAAAAGGAAAAGGAATATAATATGCCGATTAAAATACCAAACGATTTACCGGCGGTAAAAACATTAACCGATGAAAATATATTTGTAATGACCGAAACCAGAGCCATAACGCAGGACATTCGTCCGCTGAAAATTTTGGTTCTTAATTTAATGCCCAAAAAAATCGAAACTGAAACACAATTATCTCGGCTTTTAGGTAACTCGCCGCTTCAGGTTGAGCTTGTGCTTATGCATACCAAAAGCCACGTGTCAAAAAATGTTTCGCCCGAGCATTTATTCGCCTTTTATAAAACCTTTGATGATGTTAAAAACGAGACCTTTGATGGCATGATAATAACAGGTGCTCCGGTTGAAAAAATGGAGTTCGAAGAGGTTGAGTATTGGCAAGAGCTGTGTGAAATAATGGAGTGGAGCAAAACACACGTGCACAGCACCTTCCACATTTGTTGGGGTGCGCAGGCAGGGCTTTATTATCACTACGGAATAAAAAAATATCCGCTTGATAAAAAGCTTTTCGGTGTTTTTCCACATACAGTTGCCCACAAAAGCTCAATTCTTTTCCGTGGCTCTGATGATGTGTTTATGGTGCCGCATTCACGCCATACAACAATAAAGGCGGAGGATGTTTTGTCGGTACCCGAGCTTAAGCTTTTAGCAGTGTCGGAAAAAGCGGGGGTATATGCCATCGCTACCGACCAAGGCAGACAGATCTTTATAACAGGTCACTCCGAGTATGATGCCGATACACTTAATAAAGAGTATTTGCGTGATTTATCCGAGGGTAAGGAAATAGAAATCCCCGAGAATTATTTCCCCGAAGATAATCCCGAAAATGCGCCACTCGTTACCTGGCGCTCGCACGCAAATTTGCTTTATTCCAACTGGCTTAACTATTTTGTGTATCAAACAACGCCTTACGATATAAGCGAAATCAAATAACAGAACACCGTGAACGAAGGTTCACGGTGTTTTTTAGTCAAAAATAGAATTCAAAACAGCACATAGTGTGATACCTATAAGTGTAGGTATTACTGCGGCAAGAACACTCCATTTAATACTGCCCGTTTCCTTTTTTATGGTTAAAAGAGTTGTGGCACAGGGCCAATGGAACAGTGAAAAAATAATAACATTTAATGCTGTAAGTGTAGTCCAATCGTTATCGATGAACAATGTCTTTATAAAGTTTATATCACCCGTATCGGTTAATGTGCCAAGCCGAGAGTAAGCCATAATGATTATGGGTATTACAATTTCGTTTGCTGGAAGACCTAATATGAATGCCAAAAGGATTACACCGTCAAGCCCTAAAAATAACCCTATGGGGTTTAAAAGGTTAGCAGCTATGGTGAGCAGTGAGTTATCGCCAATATAAGTATTAGCCGCCAACCAAATAATAAACCCTGCGGGTATGGCGGCAAGAACTGCACGACCAAGTACAAACAGTGTTCTATCAAGCATCGAACGTATTATAACCTTTAGAATTTGCGGCTTGCGGTATGAGGGGAGCTCAAGCGTAAAGGATGATGGTACGCCTCGCAGCAGAGTCCTTGAAAGTATGAATGACGCAAAAAAGGTCATAAAAATACTAATCAAGACAAACAAGCAAAGCAGTGCGGTGGCACCCAGTTCACTTAAAATACCGCCAGTGCCCACAAAGAATATGGCAATGAGCGTAATAAGGGTAGGAAACCGCCCATTGCATGGGACAAGACTGTTGGTTAAAATGGCGATTAGTCGCTCCCTAGGCGAATCAATTATTCGGCAGCCAACTACCCCTGCCGCATTACAGCCAAAGCCCATGCACATAGTAAGTGCTTGCTTTCCACAGGTACGGCATTTTTGAAAGCATTTATCAAGGTTAAATGCAATGCGTGGTAAAAGCCCTAAATCTTCAAGAAGCGTAAAGAGAGGGAAGAATATTGCCATAGGCGGCAGCATAACCGAAACTATCCAGGTAACAACACGGTATACGCCGAACGTTAGCATTTGACATATCCCGTCTGGTAGATTTATTTTTAGCAATAGGTGGTACAAGGGCTGCTCAAGACCCGTGAAAAAACGGCTTAATAGTTGTGAGGGGTAATTAGCACCGCTAATTGTCAGCCAAAAAATAATCCCAAGTAATAGTAGCATAATAGGAACAGAAAAAAGCTTACTTGTTATTATACGGTCTATTTTAAGGTCGGTTATTTTTCTTTTTTTATTGTTTTGTTTAATACAGTTATTAAGTATTGCTTTAACAGTACTCATAATTCCACCCACAATTCTTTCGGGTGGTAGAGTGCTGTTGGGCACATATTCACTTAAATCTAAATTGTAAATCCGCCTGTATTCCTTTAAAAAATGCTCATCGTTCTCTAAAATTTTAATGGCGGCAAAGCGGCGGTTAACCGAAAGAGATTCGGGCAGTACGGCGCAAATATCTTTAATTGCTTTTTCGGTTTCTTCGTCATATTCGGGGATAACCGCAGCGTGCGGCGGAGAATCAGCGTAGGAAACGATAGCATCGCATATTTCCTGTATTCCCTTACCACTTCTCGCCGCAGTGGCAATTACGGGAATCTTAAGCCGAGCAGAGAGCGTGTCGGTGTCAATAATAATTCCTTTTTTCTCGGCTTCATCAACTAAATTTACACAAAGCAAGGTTTTTGGAGTTATCTCGGTTATCTGCAAAAGCAAGTTAAGATTGCGCTCAAGCACTGCGGCATCGCATACTACAACATTTATATCGTAGTTTCCAAAAACAATATAGTCCTCGGCAACACGCTCCTCCTCGGAATGAGAAACAAGAGAATAACTACCCGGCAAATCAACAAGAATAATTTTACGCCCATTATGTATAAAGGCGCCACATGCTGTCTCAACGGTTTTACCCGTCCAGTTTCCTGTGTGTTGGCGAAGTCCCGTAAGTGCGTTAAAGAGGGTGCTTTTGCCAACATTCGGGTTGCCCGAGAGAGCCACTACTATGTCCGACGGTCGCTCTCTTTTATAACTTTTTTTGCTCGACACACTTCTGCCGGTGGAATTAAGCGTCAAGCCCATTTTTCTCACCGCCACCTGTTTCGGCAACATATATTTTATCGCTGTCACTGCGCCGTAAAGCAATAACCGAATTTTTAATCAAATATGCTGTAGGGTCACCGAAGGGGCTTGTAAACATTCGCTTTATTTCAGTGCCCTTTATTATGCCGATATCTAAAAACCGACGCAGCAGTGCGTTCTCTGCCGATACGTCGGTTACTATATAGTTTTTATTAAGTTTAGTATCACTCAAATTCATATACTTCACTCCGTTACTCATTATATGATAGGATGAGCTTTAGAGTGAGCGAATTAACGATTTATTTTTGATTGTGTCTGCTATAAAAACGGCGGCGATAACGCTTATTATGTCTTTGGCTAAAAAGGGGAGAGAAGTAACAATAAATGCCGATAAAAACGAATTGCCGTAAACAAGTGAAAACTGAGCGCATCCAAGGGTGTGGGTTAAAATGATGCCGAGTATTCCAAACATAATTTTAGCAATCTTTTTTTGTCGGTTTGCCGCTATGCCACAACAAATACTCAAAAATATAAAACCTATCAAAAAACCGCCGTTTTGCTCAAACAGTACCCCCGCACCCGCCGTTAGACCTGCGAAAACAGGGACGCCGAAAAAACCGAGCAGTAAATATACAAGGGTGCTGCACACAGCATATTTAACCCCTAATACATAGCCGCAAATGGCTATAGCCAAGGTTTGAAGTGTCATAGGTACACCCGACGGTAGTGGCAATATAATCTGTGCGGAAACTGCAATTATCGCAGTAAATAACGCCGAAAAAATCATTTTTTTATAGGATTTTTTCATACTTTCACCCGCACTTCTCCTGAGGACAGGGTATGCTCTTTGCCATCCCGTGTTGCAACAATCAAATGTGCATCATTATCAATGTCCTTTACAGTTGCGGCAAATTCTCCGTTTTGCGTAACGCAGACAACCTCTTTGCCGATTATTACCGAACGGCTGCGGTATTCCTCTAAAAAATCACGCTCTGCAATATTCTCAAAAACAGCAAAAAACTCATTTAAAATTTCGGCAATTATGCGGTTTTGTGTCTCTGAATCACAAGGTGTGTCATAAATACTCCCAGCTATGCTTTTAAGCTCCTTTGGAAAATCGTTTTTAGGGCGGTTTATATTAAGCCCGATACCAAGCACGGCATAGTCTATACTGCCATTCTCAAGGGACACCGAGCCCTGTGTTAAAATTCCGCATATTTTTTTACCGTCCCAAAAAATATCATTAACCCATTTAATGCCTGTGTTAATAGAGCATACCTTATCTACCGCACGGCAAACCGCAACTGCGGCGGCGGTGGTTATAAGGGTTGTATCGTTGGGCGGTAAATCGGGGCGGAGAACAATGCTCATATAAAGTCCACCAGGTTTTGATAAAAACTCTCTACCGAGCCGCCCTTTACCGCCCGTTTGCTGCCTTGCTATAATTACCGTGCCTTGCAGTGCGCCATCGTTTGCCTGTTGCTTTGCGGTAATATTGGTAGATTCAAGTGTTTCGTAAATGCTTATATTACAACCGCAATTCAAATGTCTTTCAATTCCCGCCACCGAAAAACGAGTGTTTTTCTTTGATAGGGCATAGCCCTTGCGAGAGGTGGCATCAATTACAAAGCCCTCAGCCCTTAAAGAATTTATTGCCTTCCAAACGGCATTTCTACTGATGTTCAGCTCCTTTGCGATTAACTCTCCCGATATTGGAGCATCGCAATTTTCGAGCATATATAATAATCTTTGTGCAGTGTTCATTTTTATCACCCATAAAAGTATATAATAAACGGTGCACATTGTCAACCAAACAAATCGTTTTGGGTGACGCAAATGCGGTATTGAAAAAGGTCGAAAAAAATGTTATAAATAATATGTGGTTTTAGCAATAAATGTTAAATTAAGATGCGTGTGAGGATAAAATGAACAAATCACAACTTTTACTTGAATTTTTACAAAAGAGTTGCAAACTGATTTCTCCAATACCGCATTCCGAGTCAGAGCGCTTCGAGTATTATAAAGCGGCAATTAAAAAACTACCCGCCGAATTTATAAACGAGAGCTTTTTGCGGGTTGAGGATGGGTATTTAAGGGAAGAATTAAAAAGAGAAGACATAAAGGAAGTTTCAAGGAATGCCAAAAATATTTGCGTACAAATGCGTCCTGCGGCTCTCTTTTCGGCTGATGCGGTGTTTTCCTTTGTGGAGAATAATAGTGTGTATCTTTATAGCGGCACCCGTTTTAAAAAGCAATTAGAAAGCGAAATTAAAAACCGAGAAATAGTTGTTTTAAAGGCAAATAATATTTATTATAAGGGTATTATAAATGCGGTTTTACCGCCGATAAATTCACGGCTTACTTCTGTGATACTCAATTCCATTACACAAAAGTATACATACGCATTAAATGTTGCAAGGGACAATAAACTGCAAAGCTTGGTGCTTTGTGTTCCCGATATTGACAACGCTGATATAAACTTACGTGTGGCAAGGGCGATATTAAGCAGTGTGTTTTCGCACCCGTACCGCAGATGCATAACAATAGTTATTGCCACAAATAAAAAGGAAACCTTTGAAATATATAATAAATTAGTGGTAGGTCAAGCAGAATGATAAAAATTATGTTCGTGTGCCTTGGTAATATTTGTCGTTCGCCGATGGCGGAGTTTGTGTTTAAATATTTGTTAAACAAAAACGGACTATCCGATAGGTTTGAAATCGCTTCATCGGGCACAAGCAGTGAGGAAGCGGGTAACGATATACACTACGGCACTAAAAATAAGTTGCGAGAGATGGGAATACCGTTTTTTCATCATGCGGCAACCAAGTTTACTGCACACGATTATGAAAAGTATGATTATATTCTCGTAATGGAGCAGTCTAACATCCGTGGTCTTTTAAGGATAATAGGGGAGGATAAACAAAACAAAATCACCCGCCTTAAAGACTATGCAGATGGTGGAGATATAGCGGACCCGTGGTATACGGGCAACTTTGATGATACATACAGGGATGTAATGTCCGGTTGTAATGCATTTTTAAAATTCTTAAAGGACAGGTCGGTTATATGAGCGCATTTAGGCATTTTCGCACCATAACAAAGCATAGGCACAAGGTAATAGCGCATTGCTTTAAGGCGGGTATCTGCTTTCAGGGACTGTTCCACGATTTATCAAAATACACATCGGCAGAGTTTTCACCGGGTGCTAAATACTATCAAGGTAACCGCAGCCCAAATGAAAAAGAGCGTGAACTGTTTGGATATTCATCGGCTTGGCTGCACCATAAAGGCAGAAACAAGCATCACTTTGAATATTGGACCGATTATAACCCCAAAACCAAACAAATCGTACCTGTAAAAATGCCCGTAAAATATGTTATAGAAATGTTTTGTGACCGTGTGGCTGCAAGTAAAATTTATCAAGGGGAGAATTATACAAATGAGCATCCCTTAGAGTATTTTCTAAGGAGTAAGCCAACAAGAGTGATTCACCCTGAATCCTCGGATTTGTTAGAAAAACTGCTTACTATGTTAAGCCGTGAGGGTGAAAAGAAAACCTTTGATTATATTAAAAAAATGCAAAAAAAATAAGCGAGTAAACTCGCTTATTTTTTTATACTTATTATTCCTTGGGTGTAACAGGATGCGGCACCTGAGCTTTAAGGGAAGCACGTGTTTTACGAACTTCGTTAAGGTTTGCAGTAAGACCTTCATCGGCACGGCGCATAATGTCATCAACAAATTCCTGTGCTGCCTTGCGCATTTCTCTGCTCTTACTTTGAGCATCTGCAATAATCTCGGCAGCCATTTCACGTGCCTTCTTGGTAATCTCTTCTTGGGAAACAAGTGCGTTAGCACGTTCCTCAGCGGCACGGATAATTCCATCAGCTTCACGCTTTGCATTTGTGATAATGTCGGCACGGTCAGCAACAATGCTACGTGCCTTTGTGATTTCGCTAGGAATATTAAGACGGATATCATCAATAACCGCCCTAAGCTTTTCGGCGTTTACGATGGTGCGCTTACCGGGCATCTTAACACCGGTTTCTAATGCCTCGTCAAACTGTTCAAGTAATTCTTCAATGCTCATATTTTTTCTTCCTTTCTATTTTAACCTTTCAATTATATCATTATGGATTGCTTTGGGAACAAAAGCTGAAATGTCACCGCCCATACTTGCTATTTGCTTAATCATACTCGAGCTCAAATACATAAAGTTTGAGTTAGCAGTAAGGAACAGTGTTTCAATGCTCTCGTTCATTTTTTTATTGGCAAGTGCCATTTGGAACTCATACTCAAAGTCCGACATAGCACGTAAACCCTTAATAATTGCGTATGCATTTTTCTCCTTCGCATAATCGGACAAAAGACCATCCGAAAAATCAACCTCAACATTATCAAGGTGAGATATGCATTTTTTTATCATAGCGGTACGTTCTTCAACCGAAAAACTGTAGCTCTTTTTGTAGTTTATCGCAACCACCACGATAACCTTATCGAAAAGGGAAGCGGCACGCTCTATTATATCAATGTGTCCAAGAGTTATGGGGTCATAACTGCCGGGGCAGATAACACACTTTTCCATATTACACACTTTCTTTCCTGTAAATAGAAACCAAAATTTTTCCGAATTTTAACTGCTTTTGTTCAAAAAAGCCGTTAAAACGCTCGGGAAGCTTAACATCTATCGGTCTCTCGCAAATAATAATACCATAATCGCTCATAATATTTGTAACGGCGGTTAGTGTTTTCTCAAGTAATCCCTCACGGTACGGTGGGTCGAGAAAGGCAATGTCGAATTCATCATTTGTAGATGCTATAAACGAAAAGCAGTCAGCACGGAGTACTCGTGACACATCTTCAAAGCCGGTCGCCCTGATATTAGCTTTAACAACGCTTATAGCTTCGGGGTTAAGGTCTACAAATACGGCACTTTCAGCCCCTCGGCTTAACGCCTCAATGCCTAATTGTCCCGAACCTGCAAATAAATCAAGAACACGCCTACCCTCAATATCAAACTGTATTGAGCTGAAAACCGCCTCTTTAACCTTTTCGGTTGTCGGCCTCACATCATTACCGTTAAGAGTTTCTAATCGGCGTCCCCTAGCAATACCTGTAATAACCCTCATTTAACATCACCTATATACAACATTATCACACGAAACCACCGCTTTTGTCAATATTTATTTTATTTAATAATATTTTATCTAAATTTATGTATTGATTATTGATTGTGCATTGGTTTTGTGATATAATAATTAAGATTTTTCTTAAAGGATTTGTTTTAATGCGAAAAACAAAAATTATATGCACTTTAGGCCCTGCCTCAAGTGATGAAAAAACCATAACCGAAATGTGCCTTGCGGGTATGAATGTCGCCCGACTTAACTTTTCCCATAATACCTATGCCGAGCAGTTAGAACGTATAAAGCTTGTAAAAAAAGTAAGGCGAAAGCTTGGCGTTCCCCTCGCTTTAATGCTTGATACTAAAGGACCCGAATATCGCATTAAAACCTTCTCGGGCGGTAAAATTTTTCTAAATGAAAACGATACCTTCAGCTTTACCACAGAAGATATTGAAGGTGACCAAAACGCAGTTTCGGTCAGCTACAAGGGGCTTACCAGGGATTTAGAGGTAGGCGATAAAATTTTAGTAAATAACGGACTTCTTGAATTTTTGGTTACCGATATTACCGATAGCGATATCGTTTGCAAAGTAATCACGGGCGGTGAGCTATCAGACCGAAAGAGTATGAGCTTTCCAAACAAGGTTTTAAAGCAAGAGTTTTTAAGCGAACAGGACAAGCAGGATATTTTATTCGGTGTTAAAAACGGAATTGATTTAATTGCCTGTTCATTTGTTTCATCGGCAAAAGATTTAATTTCCGTTAAGTCTTTTTTGGGTGAAAACGGTATAAGTGATGTTGAGCTTATAGCAAAGATAGAAAACCAAGCGGGTATTGATAATATAGATGAAATTTGTCAAGAGTGTACGGGAATTATGATAGGCAGAGGAGATATGGGTGTTGAAATCCCATTTTCCGAGCTGCCGGCGGTGCAAAAAAAGCTTATTACAAAGTGCCGACTGCTCGGCAAGCGTGTAATTACCGCCACCGAGATGCTCGAATCTATGATATATAACAAGCGTCCTACACGTGCCGAAATATCGGATGTTGCCAATGCAGTGTATGACGGTACGAGTGCGATAATGCTGTCGGGAGAGACTGCGGCGGGCAAATATCCCGCATTGGCGGTTGAAACGATGTCAAAAATAGCCGAGAGCACCGAACAGCACATCCATTATGAGAAAAGATTTAAAAACCGAGAATTTTCAATTCGCAATACGGTTGATGCTATTTCTCACGCTACCTGCGGTATGGCGATTGATATTGAAGCCAAAGCAATTGCCGTATGTTCAAGAACGGGTATGACGGCACGTATGGTATCACGCTTTCGCCCACCCGTAGATATACTGGGCATTACCACAGATGAAAAAACGTGGCATAAGCTATCACTTTCGTGGGGAGTTATTCCCTTGCTCTGTGAGGAAATGCCATCAATCGAGGTACTTTTTTATACAGCGCTTAATCTTGCCAAAAAAACATTACCACTTGAAAAGGATGATAAAATCGTAATAACAGGTGGCGTTACAAACGGCAAGTCAGGTAATACAAATCTTATAAAGATAGAAACAATATAGGGGGATAAAAAATGTTTTTTAACGAACTCGAAAAATTTGACAGTGAGGTTTTTTCAGCTTGTAATGATGAGCTTAAAAGACAGCGCCACAACATTGAGCTTATAGCTTCCGAGAACATTGTATCAAAGGCGGTGCTACTCGCAGCAGGCAGTGTGCTTACCAATAAGTATGCTGAGGGCTATCCCGCACACCGTTATTATGGCGGTTGCGAGTATGTTGATGTTGTAGAGGATATCGCAAGAGAAAGGGCTAAAAAGCTTTTCGGCGCCGAACACGCCAATGTTCAGCCGCATAGCGGTGCTAACGCCAATCTTGCAGTTTTCTTTGCATTGCTTCAACCGGGTGACACTGTTATGTGTATGAATTTAGCCCACGGCGGACACTTATCTCACGGCTCTCCCGTTAATATTTCGGGTAAATATTTTAATATCGTGCCCTATGGTGTTACCGACGATACCCATGTGATTGACTATGATGAGATGGAAAAAATAGCGCTTGATTGCAAACCCAAGCTCATCGTTGCGGGAGCGAGTGCGTATGCCAGAGTGATAGATTTTAAGCGTATGCGTGAAATTGCCGATAAGGTAGGCGCCTACTTGATGGTAGATATAGCACATATAGCAGGTCTTGTAGCGGCAGGACTTCATCCAAGCCCCGTGCCGTATGCCGATGTTGTAACAACCACAACACATAAAACCTTGCGTGGACCGAGAGGCGGTTTAATTCTTTGTAAAGAAGCACTTGCAAAGCAGATAGATAAAGCAATTTTCCCCGGTGTTCAGGGCGGACCGCTTATGCACATAATTGCAGCAAAGGCAGTGGCTTTCGGCGAGGCATTAAAACCCGAGTTTAAAGCATATCAAGAGCAAATCGTTAAAAATGCGGCAGCATTGGCGGCGGCGCTCAAAGACGAGGGCTTTGATTTGGTATCAGACGGCACGGATAACCACTTAATGCTGCTTGATTTAAGAAAATTCGATATTACGGGTAAGGAACTTGAAAAGCGTTTGGATGAGGTACATATAACCGTTAACAAGAATGCTATTCCTAATGACCCACAAAGTCCGTTTATCACAAGTGGTGTTAGAATCGGTACACCCGCAGTTACCTCCCGTGGATTTAAGGAAGCTGAAATGAAGCTGATTGCAGGTTGGATAAAGCGTGTAGTAACCGATTTTGAGAACTCAAAGGATGAGGTGTCAAGCGAAGTAATGGCGCTTTGCGAAAAATTCCCGATTTATGAATAAATAATAAAGACCGACTGAAAAGTCGGTCTTTCTCTATATTGTATATTCTTTAACTATATTGCCATCTAAATCCTTCCAGTAAAATATGCCATTCTCAAAAAGCATATATCCATGATGGCTATCATTTTTTGGAATTGATACCGAGCCGGGATTTATATAGGTGAAATCATCATATTTCTCACAAATGGGAATATGTGTGTGTCCGTGAAGCAATATATCACCTGTTTTTAAGGGTGGCAAATGCTCGGTGTTATATTTATGTCCGTGGGTGGAAAAAATCATAGTTTTATTATGTGTTAAAATACAATAATCGGCAAGGATGGGGAAGTTTAGCACCATTTGGTCAACCTCGCTGTCGCAGTTGCCTCTCACACATAAAATTTCATCTTTTATATCATTTAACATCTCAATTACGGCTTTTGGGTTATATTCAAGCGGCAGACAGTTTCTCGGACCATGGTAGAGTATATCGCCAAGCAAAAGCAATTTATCCGCCTTTTCCGCTTTATAGCATTCAAGCATTTTTTTGCAGTAAAACTCACTTCCGTGTATGTCAGATGCAATAAACCATTTCATAAAATCCCTCCGAAAGTATAATAAAATATAAAAGAAATATCGTCAACAAAAAAGACCTTGGTGAACGAACCGAGGTCTTTATATTTTTATTTTACCGATGCTGATGTATCCTTGCGGATTACATCGTGCGCACCGCCCTCAACAATACTTGTAGCACTAACTAAAGTAAGCTTTGCATTCTTTTGAAGCTCGGGAATTGAAAGTGCGCCGCAGTTACACATTGTGGAACGAACCTTTGCAAGTGTAATGCCAACGTTGTCCTTGAGTGAGCCCGCATAAGGAACATACGAGTCAACGCCTTCCTCAAAGGTTAACTTCTTGTCACCGCCTAGGTCATAGCGCATCCAGTTACGAGCACGGTTTGAACCCTCGCCCCAATACTCCTTAACATAATTTCCGTTTATCATAAGCTTGTTTGTCGGGCTTTCATCAAAACGGGCAAAGTAACGGCCAAGCATAAGGAAATCGGCACCCATAGCAAGTGCTAATGTCATATGGTGGTCAAATACTATACCGCCATCCGAGCAAACGGGAACATAAATGCCTGTTTCTTCAAAATATTCATCCCTTGCTTTGCAAACATCAATAAGCGCAGTTGCTTGTCCACGACCAATGCCTTTGGTCTCACGTGTGATACAAATTGAACCGCCGCCTATACCAACCTTTACAAAGTCGGCGCCGCAGTCGGCTAAGAAACGGAAGCCATCAGCATCAACTACGTTACCGGCACCCACCTTAACGGTGTCACCGTAACGCTCACGTATCCACTCGATGGTGCGCTTTTGCCACTCGGAATAACCCTCGGAGGAGTCAATACAAAGCACGTCAGCACCGGCATTTACCAAGGCGGGAACACGCTCGGCATAGTCACGGGTGTTGATACCTGCACCCACAATGTAGCGCTTGTTTTTATCAAGTAGCTCAAGGGGGTTTTCTTTGTGGGAATCATAGTCCTTACGGAAAACAAGAGACTGCAGGTTTTGATTCTTGTCGATTATAGGCAATGAGTTTAATTTGTTATCCCAAATTATGTTGTTTGCTTCTTTAAGAGAGGTGTCATCATAAGCGTAGATAAGCTTTGAAAAAGGAGTCATAAAGTCACTTACGGGTGTTGCGGGGTCCATACGGCTTACTCGGTAGTCACGCCCTGTAACAATACCTAACAGCTTACCGTGGGGAGTGCCGTCATCGGTGACCGCTACTGTGGAAAAACCGTTTTCGGCTTTAAGCGCTAAAATATCGGCAAGTGTTTGGTCGGGGCGGATATTGGAGCCACTTACAACAAAACCTGCCTTAAAGTTTTTAGCACGGGCAACCATTGCCGCCTCATCCTCAACACTTTGTGAGCCATATATAAAGGAAACACCGCCTTCACGAGCCAGTGCCACCGCTAACTTTTCACCCGATACCGACTGCATAATCGCTGAAACCATAGGTATATTAAGTGAAATTTCGGGTTCTTCGCCTTTGCGGAATTTTACAAGCGGAGTTTTCAAACTAACATTGGCAGGGATACACTCGCTGGAGGAATAACCCGGGACCAATAGGTACTCGTTAAAGGTGTGTGAAACATCGTTAAAATAATAAGCCATATTTTTTCTCCCTTTTCTTAAAATATATTAAGAAAATTATATAACTAAACGACTTTAAAGTCAAGAAAAATGAGATGAAAGAATATAACATTATTATCGTTATTTGTTATGGAGTATAAATTTCTGAATTATGTTGAATACTGTCGAAAGTTTTCCATTGACTAAACTGTAAAAATATGGTAATTTGAATATAGAGAAAATTTGAATAGGGGAGCGTGAGTTCCCTAAAAATAAAGCGATACCCCTATGATAACAAATCTCATAGGGGTATCATGCTTGGTGTCTTTAGACGTGGAAATAAACCCCCAGTTCTACTGGGGGAAGATAAAAAGAGTAGTGCTACAATAAAAAGTGGCGAGGCGAGTGCCAAGCCA
>JAZRRG010000016.1:0-3289 GCA_045650565.1 Acutalibacteraceae bacterium
AAATGTTTTTTCACGTATTTAATTTTTTCTTCCGCTGTATATTGTCTGTTCTTTCGCATTTCTTTTCCTCCTTTTTTTATATTTTAACACATAAAGAAAAAGTAGACACTTTTTTGTGTCTACTTTTATCTTACACCTGCATAACGCTCGTTTTTTTATGTATATTATGTGACTTAATCATTTTGTTTTTCACTTTTTGCAGTATCAATGCTTTTACCGAAAACCACAAAGCGTTGGAACAAATACTCAGTTACAAAGTTTACAAGCATTGTTAATATCAGTACTATGTATTCGTTCCAACCGACACCCTCACCCGTAAGTACTGCGGTCCACCAGGTAGAAAGCGGTGTGAACACAAGATAGAAGCCCGCCACCTTAAGCATGGCTATTGGCACATTACTTGCCGAGCAAAATGTGAATTTGCGATTAAGCGTGAAATTCCAAAGCACCGATATTACAAGCGCTATCAGATAAGATAGCCAATGTGTTAAATGTAAAATCTCCTCAAGCAGTGTAAAGCTTAAAATTTGAATAACACCCGCACTTATTGAGAATAGAACAAATTTAACGGTGCGCAAAAGCTCCTTTTTATTGTCCGCCATTGTTTTCCCCTAAAACTCTACGACACAGCCGTCATAAGACACACTGCATCCTATTTTCTTTGCCTTTTCAACGAGTGGCTCGTGCAACGGGTTGCCGTTGTGAGAAAAGTGATTAACATATTTAACTGTAGATTTTGTAACAGCGCCGATTTTCTCAAGGCGCTCAATAACCCGTGCGTTATTGGGTAAGCCCATATGATGTCCTGTTTCATCGGTTGTTGGAATCTCTATATTAGTACAGTCAAGACTAATCATATCAAAGACAATACCGTTTTGTTCAATGAAAGAAAATACCTCATCATAAAAATAACCCGTATCGTGTGCATACAGGAGCGTCTTATCACCCTTAATAATATAGAATAACGCTTCGCCACCCTCCATATGCTTTGCGGGAAGTGCCGTTACAGTATACTCGCCCACCTTAAAGGTATCGAACGCCTTTACGATATTAAAGTTTACATTATTGGCTTGCTTGTCCATATTCTCAAAGGTCTTTTGCGAACAAAACACTTCGAGTGTTTCCGCACGCATATCGTGAGCATATGCGCCGCCCCTTATGTATGTATCATTAACATAAAAGTGGTCGGAGTGAGAGTGGGTTATAAGCAAATACTTTATTTTATCACCCTCAATACCGTTTGTTAGAAAATGATGGTAGGTGTCTGCAGGGAAATCTAAAAGCAGTGTGTCATCAATCAGCGCTTGTGACCTTGTGCGAATGTTTTTGCCGCCTAATTCACGGGCTTTTTTGCAAAACTCACAATTGCAAAACAGTGCGGGAAACCCCTCTGCAGCCGCCGTTCCTAAATACTTAATTTTCATATATAATCCGCCTTAATAATTTTCTATTACTTGCTCTTTGGTTTATTGGTTTCGGAAATAATATAGTGCGGTCGCCTCTTGCTTTCCATATATATATCGGCGATATACTGTCCTATTATCCCAATGCAAAACAACTGTATGCCGCTTACCAAAATAATCGTACATATAATAGATGCCCAACCGGCTACGGGGTCACCAAATATTAAGCGCCTTATTGCAACAAATAGTAGCGCAAGAAAGGACACACCCGTCATACAAATACCAAGCCAGGATGAAAAGCTAAGCGGTACATTCGAAAAATTGATTATTCCCTTAATCGAATATTTAAACAGCTTCCAAAAGCTCCATTTGGTTTTACCCGCTACCCTTTCTACATTCTCGTAAGGCAGCCAATAGGTTTTAAAGCCCACCCAGCCGAATATTCCCTTTGAAAACCGATTGTGTTCGGTCATAGAAATAATTGCATCTACCATATCACGCTTCATCATACGGAAATCTCTCGCACCGGGGGCAATATCGGCATCTGATATCTTATTTATAATTTTATAAAACCCGTTGGCAAACCACCTTCTAAAAAGCGGCTCGCCTACCCTGTCAATTCTGCGGGTTGCAACACTGTCATACTGCTCGGACAACAAAATCTCAAGCATTTTAGGAAGCAAGGCCGGTGGGTCCTGCAAATCGGCATCCATTACGGCAACATAATCGCCCGTCGCATTACAAAATCCGGCGTACATAGCCGCCTCCTTGCCGAAATTGCGTGAAAGCGAAATGTAATACACACAAGAATCTTTATTTGCTAATTCACGGAGTATGCTTAAGGTATCATCCTTTGAGCCATCGTTTATAAACAACAGCTCATATTCGCACTCCATTTGGCTTAAAACCCTTGTTGTTTCGTTATAAAAAATTGGTATTGTTTCCTGCTCGTTATAGCACGGAATAATTAATGATAATTTCATACCACATATAACCTTTCAAAACTAAATACATGATAAATTCTTGATTTAGTTTATTATACAACATCGGTATTACCAGTGCAAGTACTTTAATTTTTACAGCTTGGTATCATCAGTTGCGGGATTCTCTATCAGCTTTCCCGTTTTTGTAAATCTTGAACCGTGGCAAGGGCAATCCCATGTGTGTTCGTAGCGATTAAATTTTAAGGCGCACCCCAAATGAGGGCAGCGGGGTGAAGTGGGTGTAATTATATTTATAAGGGCCTCTGCTGTATTAATTGCAAGTTGTGGGTGAAAAACACTTCTTGCCGGGTCGAAAATCTTTGCAAAGTCATTGTCCTTACCCCTTATCATATCGGTTAAAATAACGGCGGCCGCCATTGAGGATGTCATTCCCCACTTGTTAAAACCCGTAGCTACATAAATTTGAGGTGTTTTTGGTGAATACGCACCAATATAAGCTAAATTGTCAAGCGTCATACAGTCTTGTGTTGCCCAGTGTGCCACCTCTCGATATTGATTGTATTTTTCCTTGGCAAAGGTTCGTAATTCTTGCCAGTTTCCGCCCTTTTTTCCCGTTCTGTGACTGCCGCCGCCTAAAAGCAGCATATCGCCGTAGCTTCTAAAGGACAACCCCTTAATATCTTCATCAACATACATACCTTTTGGCGCATTTACGCCTTCCAGTGCCAAAACATAAGAGCGATGCTGATACATTTTAAGAAAATACCCGCCGTATTTGTTAACAAAAGGGAAGTGGGTAGCGACAATGATTTTCTCGGCAAAAATTTTTCCTTTATTGGTAATAGCGCCGCCCTTAAAGAATTCCAAAACCTTTGTGTTTTCATATATTTCGAGCTTCTCTGCCAACGAAAAACAAAATTTGAGTGGATTAAATTGGGCTTG
>JAZRRG010000017.1:0-1027 GCA_045650565.1 Acutalibacteraceae bacterium
CTGCTTACTTTTAAATAGGTTCTGTTTTCAACTACATAGAAAGAGAGCTGATGTTCTATTGATGTGCCTAAGTGTGAAAAAACTATAGTTAGGGAATCAGCATCAAATGTATATTCAAGAGTATCCTTGACATTACGGATAGCCAGTTGTTTGATTACCTCCGACTGATTACAATTCAAAACAAAACAATAGTGCTGCATTAATGGATCGTAGTTCATCACGTTATTTCGAACTTTCTTATCTCCCATTACCGGCTTAAAAATCAAAAACAACGCCAAAGGTATAACAAGCATAAACAAAGCGATAAACACGATATATTCCATAGAACTACCTCCTATTACATGTTGTTTTGATTTATTTTACCATAAAAATGGCTATTTTTCAATAGTTTAACGATTATCGGCTACAATCTAACGATTATCTCTATAAATCAACGATTATACCAACATTTTAACGATTGCTTGTATTTTAACGATTTGAAACAGGCTTTAAACAGTCAATAGGGGGCTTTCTATCCAGAAAAGTTACCAAAATGCTGATTTTGAGCATAAAATAACCGTCATTCTGTTGTATCAGAATGACGGTTATTCTTTGGTGGAGGCGGGGGGAGTCGAACCCCCGTCCGAAAATAACTTGACAAGAACTTCTCCGGGTGCAGTCGGTTATTTACATTCCCTCACAGGACCGGGAAACGACACCCTGACCTATTTGGTAGCTTCATCAATGCGTGGTACGGGCAAAGCTTACCGCACGCACGTTCTCCACTCAAATCACACCCGAGCCCGGCTCGTGGACCTTCCGGGGCGGATGGCCGCTAATTAAGCAGCGAAAGCGTACTGATTGTTGTCAGTTAATTTTAAAAAAGTTACCCGTTTTATCGTGGTCAGGTGCCACGGCTCGCTATTCCGGCCTCACTATCCCCGTCGAAACCGGTACGCCCCCATATAGAAAGAGGGGAGAGGGGATGCCGCAGAGCATCCCCGATACATTGCAATTAGAAACGGCCGTAGGGATCGGGCAGCTTCTT
>JAZRRG010000018.1:0-1095 GCA_045650565.1 Acutalibacteraceae bacterium
AAGAAATATTTTTATTTATAACCGTATCACCCGACATAAGCTCCATAACCGATACACCGAGAGCAGAACTCAGTGGTTCTATTAAAGATATGTCAGGAAGGCCTTTTCCGGTCTCCCATTTTGAAACAGCTTTACTGCTGACACCAATCTTTTCTGCAAGTTCTATTTGTGTTAAATTTTTATTTTCACGCAGTCGTTTAATAACTGCACTTGTAATATAAGTATTCATACCAATTCTCCTTCCAATTTAGTATAATGCATATTCTCTTAAACCTCAACCTACTTTGCGTTGAATTGAAAATACTAATCAAAATTTGATACACAATAAAGGAGAATTAAGGGATTGAGAAAAAGCACACGAAATGGTATAATGAATATATAAACTAAATTTTAGGAGGGCACACAAATGAAAACCATTATCATAGGCGGTGTTGCAGGCGGCGCAACTGCTGCGGCTCGGCTTCGCAGACTGGATGAAAAAGCCGAAATCATTATTTTAGAGCGTGGCGAATATGTGTCCTTTGCAAACTGCGGTCTGCCGTATTATATCGGCGGTGTCATCACAGACCGCGAGGACTTGACTCTCCAAACTCCAGAGAGTTTCAAAGAAAGGTTTAATATTGATGTCAGAGTTTTAAACGAGGCGGTTAAGATAAGCCCCGATACCAAAACTGTTACCGTCAAAATTCTTCGTACAGGCGAAACCTATGAAGAAACCTACGATAACCTCATTTTGTCTATGGGTGCCGAACCGATACGACCGAACATCGAGGGCGCTGACGGTAGCAACGCTTTCACACTCCGTAACATTCCCGATACCTTAAAAATTAAAAATTATATTGATACGGCAAAGCCTCGCTCGGCAGTGGTGATCGGCGGCGGATATATTGGTGTTGAGATGGCGGAAAATTTAGCACAGGCAGGGCTAAAGGTTGCAATCGTAGAACTTGCCGACCATCTGATAGCACCCCTCGACTTTGATATGGCGGCAGACGTTCACCGTTATATTAAATCCAAAGGAATTTATCTGAACCTTAATAACGGTGTAAAATCTATAAACGGAAATACTGTCGTCTTGCAAAACGGCGAGATTAC
>JAZRRG010000019.1:0-9914 GCA_045650565.1 Acutalibacteraceae bacterium
CCTTATCGTTCTATGGGGGTTCGCAGAATACCGGTCGAAAATTATACTGCTTTTTATATTGTTGATGAAAATGAAAAAACAGTACATATTTTCCGAATCCTCTATAACCGTAGAGAGTGGCAGTATTTATTGTAATAAAAAATATAATTATTCGATAATTCTTATTTATGAAAAAACTACAGGCGAATTAAAATTGTTATACGTGGTCAGATAAAAATATACTCTTTATTTTCGTACACTTGAGTTGGTGAATAGTTAATGGTTTATATATGCAGTTTTATTAATCGTTGCGTTAAACTTACAAACAACGACTAATCCCAAATATCGTTAAAGAATAAGTTTGCTCTTGTTTTTAGTAAATTTACTAAAAAATCAAAAGCAGATTCTATCTAAGGTATAAGTGAATTGTACTAATTTTAAAAAACAGTTATTACTTGACCAAATATTAATATAGTATTATAATTAATCAATGCAAGGGGTGATTTGATGGCAAATGAGGAAAAAACCTTTTATCCGTCTTCAAGTATAACTTTTAGTGTAATACAACGAGAATATGAGTATGAACTTAATAGAAGCATTAAGTTGGATAATAAAATCAATATGACAATAACTATATGTAGTGTCCTATTTTTGTTTGTTTTTAGATTTTTAAATTTTAAAGAATTATTTGGTGCCACAAATAACTGTATTAATGATAGTGCCATGTATTTTATAAAAACATTGTGTGCGTTTTGTTACATAGGAGTTTTTACAATGTTTATATATTGCATAATACGGTTAATATTGTTATTACGTACAAAGGGATATTATCATTATAATTGTAATGAAATTTTTGATAAAAATTTGAATTTCGAACATAAAGAGATAACTGAAGTTTATATTGCAACAAAATATTGGTCTTCAACTTGCATAAATAATAAAACTAATGAAAAAAGATCTAAAGATTATAATCATATACTTTGGGTTCTTTGTGCAATGTTAATTCTTTGTATAATTACTATTTTTATTAAGGTAAATATTTTAGGGTTAGGAGTGTGATATAATGGCAGATGATATTTTAACAAAAATCAAAAATGGTGAGAAAATTAATTCAGGCGATGTTCAAAATAACACAGAAGGTCTAAAAGCTTTAAATGAGGGATATATACCTAAAAATTATACGTTAGAAACCAGCACAAAAAAACCAACCAAGGCTGATAAAAACTAATCTTAAAAGCAATATTAAAGGCACGAACTTTCCACAGTTCGTGCCTTTAATAATATCTATACAACCACTCGAAATCCGTATGTAATCTGCCTTTCATAGCCTTTTACAGTGCGATTTTTACGGGTGAAATTCATATGTCGTACAGGACAGATGTTATTAACCATCTGTCCACCGATAGAGCCAGCCTGCTTTGCAGTTAAGTCACCATTGTAACCCTGCTTGAGGTTTACACCAACCTCGTTAGCAGCTTCCATCTTGAAGCGGTTAAGAGCGTCCTTAGCTTCAGGAACTACGTGCTTTGCCATTATAATTCACTCCTTGTTTATAAATTATTTTGCGTTTGTAATAATATTTTGTGACAAGAAAATTGAATTATAATAGGAAAAATAAACAAGTTTTGTCAATAATCGGCTAATTAAAATTAAATTTTAATGGTAAAAAGGATTGTAAGTTTAAAATTGGTCGAGCGCTTCGGTTAAAAATCATCACAGCATTACTCTTCGCTCCACGCATCTTCAATCATTGCCATAACGGTATCATAATCAAGTCGTTGAAGCTGCATATCGTTTCCGTTTTCATCTAAAATTTCAATTGTGTCGCTAATTTTACAAAGAGTTTTAGCAAACGCCTCTTTCGTATCATCCATAACGTGAATTCTAAAAATAACTCTGTCAAGAGAACTGGTATCGGAAATCTTATCGCCAACAAATTTAAATTGCTTATTCTGTAAGACCTGAGGCATTGCATTGATTTTTTCTAAATTATTGATTTTTGCAATAGTACCGGCTTTCAAAGGAATATAATAATTGCAACAGTACTTGCTGAAATTATAGTTATCTTGTTTCTTGACATCATACAAAGTCATGTCACCTGTCAAAGCAAACTCAATCATCAACTCCAAGGAACTAATATCGTTAAGCTTTTCGGCAAACACATAAAACTGTTCACCGCCCATACGAAGACCGGACTCGTGGAAGTAAAGCTTTCCATTGTCCTCAAAACCTTGGAACATCAAATTACCGTACTTTACACCCAAAGCATTAATCATGTTTACAACTGAACCTTCGGTATCACGCTTATACGCCTTAAGATACTTGGGTGCAAACATATGGAACAAACATGAAGCTGCCTTAACTCTCTCCGCATTTACCTTATATTTTAAGAAGGATGATGAAAGACTGGGATAACCGTTTTGGATGGTGTAATGAATAAAAATTTCATTTTCGCTGTCCATATAGCGTTCACAAACAATCTTTTTACTGGCGGAAGCTTCGTACAATTCTTTATAATGCGCAATAAGCTCCTCTTCGTTTGTGCATTTCATAATACCACGCCCGCCACTGCCATCGGCGGGTTTAACCATAACGGGATAAATTATTTTATCTAAATCTTCTCTTTTAAAATTGATATCAACCTTGAAAATTTCAGGAGTGGGAACACCGTATTTTACGCAATATTCCTTGAAACGATTTTTATCGTTAGACAAAATATCAAATTGTTCCAAGGTGCCGCAACAGGGCAGACCTGCTGCTTCACAAATTTTTGCATAGAAAGGTAAATGTGAGTCGGTCCAACCCACAAAGATGCCATCAATATTATATTCCTTGATTAGCTTCAACATAGCTTGTGTATCTGAAATATCAATATCGATTGCAACATCAGCCACCTGTTTAGAAGGAGAATCCTCGGTTTTGTAGAAGTTCGCAACAACAGTTCTAACACCCATCTGCTTAGCACGCTCAACAGCACATGCAGCCAATGCAGTTCTATCCATAACAAGCAAAGTTTTGCCTTTTAGTTTTTCGTACATACTATACCTCCTGATTGGTGATTACGTTTAATATGCGTTCCATATCCGCCTCTGTATATCTTTGGTCGCAAGGAAGCGGTAAAATGTTTACAGCAAAATCCTGTGATAATGCATCGCCATTTTCCAGTACATTAGGCCAAAGGGTAGGAATATATATTTTTTGAGCAACCAATGCTTTTCGCACTGCATCGCCGTTTGGACAATAGTAAGGATAGCAAAAAGGTCCTTTAGAAATAACGGGCGCCAAACGGTTTGTAGCATCCAATGCTTTTGCCAATATGAGATAATTTTCTTGGCGGCGTTGGGCTATTTGTTCGTAGTCTAAACTTCGCAATAGATTGCGGGTAAGAGCAGACATACGGCGCAAGGGCAATTTATAAAATTGCTCATCATTCTCTTTGAAAGCATTGTAAAAAGCTGCGCCGCCTTTTTCATAACGCCCCAAAATGTGAACCATACGTTCCGCTGAACTATCTTCTGAGAGTTGTTCATTCAGCACTGCATCGGTAACTACATATCCGCCATCAGGCACACCGAAAAATTTTCGGCAGGAATACACCGTGTCAACATCGGGCAATGCCGAACGAAAGAAATCCTGCACATTGTCAAGAATTATACGACCATATCGCTTCTTAAGCTCTAGAATATACTCATGAGGAAGCAGACCGTAATAATTCACCACATACAGCCATTCATCATCGCCCAACATCTTGTTAAATATCGGACGCAAGGCGGAATCTACTGCATAAAATTCATAGGCAAAGCCCTCTCGCTCACACACTTTATACACCGTATCGCAAAGAAAAATAGGAATGTATAACTTTTTAACCTTACGTGCCATCAAGATGTATAAAAGTGCATTACGCCCACTGTTAACGCCGATTGCGTTTGAATGATACTCTTTGCCGTAATATTGTTCCAGTCCAAAATATCCACCAATCTCATTCAACTCACGGATCATTTGAGCACGACCTTTACATAATTTGATTGATTGTCCATTACTTCTTGCAAACGTTGTTCGTTTTCAAACCTCAATACTAATGTGCCCACCGCTTCGTTGGCAGCAGAAAAGCCGCCCACAGTTGTACCCGGTTCAATCCACAGGTCTTCCTCAACAACATTGTCTTTAATTTCATCTGAAACCCAAAGCTTATCAAAGATACCGGCAGTATCACTATGTAAAATAATCTCAGCCCAGCAACCATCATACGGCTTTTGCTCAACATCTTCCACAGGCAAGCCGACCGCAGCACGAACGGCATTGGTTACTAAATCTACACCTGTAGCATAGCGCAGCATTTCCGCTAGTCGATTACCGCCGCCACGGGGAGATAATTCCATAATATACGCTTTTCCGTTAGTGGCCACACGAACCTCAATATTATAGATAGAGGTACGCATATTAAGCAGCTTCAACAAACGCTGAATTTCACTACGCAATTCCTCTTGATTTTGAGCGGAAATAGAGGAGGGCCAGCTGTAAGCCGAAGGAGTATATGGATTTTCTGCATTTTCATCAAATCGTTGGCTTGAAAAAGACACGAACTTGAGTTCGCCATCTACCGAAAAACTATCGGTATCAGAGGAAAATCCTTTTTTCTCGATGAAATCCTCAATAATGAATTCGTTGCTGTGAGAGAAGGAAAGTGCGTATCTAATACTCTCCGCAAGTTGATTTTTATCGTCAACACGGGTTACGCCTTTACTACCGGCAGAATCGGTAGGTTTTACAATAATTGGCCAATTATAAATATCTGCATCCTTTATCGCTTCTTCAATGCTTGTATATCCCTTGGCAACGGGAACGGTAAAACCGTTATCAGCCAAGAATTTTCTGAACAAGCCCTTATTTTGCAAAATACGTACTGATTCATAAGGTCCGCAGGAAGGCAAGCCCAATTGTTCCGCAACATACGCAGCTGTCACTACGCCGGGGTCACAGGCGAAAGACATTATTCCATCTATCTTTAACCTTCGAGCCGCTTCCAAAACGGCTTCCTTATCAATAATGCTCACATTGCAATACTCATCAGAATATTTGTGGGCGATATTATCGGGAAGATAATCGCAGGTGATGGTATATATATCTAATTTTTTTGCCGCTTCTATAATTGGAAGAATATAGCGTGAACCGCCTAAAAGCAAAAGTCTTTTACTCATGAGCCACATCTCTTTTCTTTTATGTTCTTTTTTAAATGAAAAACAATTTACATCTTGCAACATAAACATAATTATACAAAAAATTATAACACACATCGACCTTTTCTGCAATAGTATGTTATAAAAATTCAAATCGTGGAAGCGTATAATTCAGCAATTAATATAGTAAGTGCTACATAGCACCTATGTAGCACTTTTGATTAGAACTTAATTTTGTATAGAGAGAAGGATTCGGCGGGAATTCTAATCCAACCATCTGCATTGGGCTGTTCGCCAAAAATCACAGTAGGAGAGTGCTTGAATTCATCAGGCACCTCCGCCCAAACCTCGTAGCTATTTATATTGACTGCTGTAAGCACTGCATCGTTTTGGTCACGGCGCATAAATATAATATACCCGTTTTCTGAATGCACGGGAACAAATTCAGCGTTTTTTAGGCAGGAACAGTCTTTACGAAGTGCGCCCAAAGTCTTATAAATGTCAAGCAATTTTTCATTTATATTGTCCCACGGAAAAGCGGCTCGGCAAAACGGGTCGCCATAACCTTGAAGACCTACCTCATCACCGTAAAAAACCGAAGGAATGCCGGGAAGGGTGTACTGAATAACAGCAGCTGCCGCAACTCTATTTACAGCAATATTTAGCTCATCCTCATTTAACTTTTGATTTGACTGCCAGTTGCGGTCGTGTCCCGACTCATAAGAATCAGCAAGGCGAGTGATGATTCGGGTTGTATCGTGGGTGCTTAGGTGGTTCATAAGCGTTTTAACTGCGGGGGCGGGGTAGTTCTCGGTTATATCAACAACCGTGTCTACTAACTTCTCAGCATTTCCGCTTTTGAAGAATTCAACAATAGCATCGGCAAAGGGGTAGTTCATAACCGAATCAAGCTCATCGCCTAATAAAAATTTGCGGCGGCGAGAATAGCTAATTTTGTTTGAAGCATCCTCCCAAACCTCACCAAGTAAAAAGGCGTTTTTATCGACTGCTTTAAGGCAGGTACGAATTTTTTGAATAAACTCATCGGGTAACTCATCCGCAACATCGAGCCGCCAACCCGAAATGCCGTATTTCATCCAATATTCAATTATACCGCCTTTTCCTGTGATGTACTCAATAAATTCCGCATTCTCCTCAACTGTTTCAGGCAGCGATTTTACCCCCCACCAGCTAACGTAATCGTTGGGCCAGTTTTTAAAATTAAACCATTTATAATAGGGGGACTCGGTAGAGTTATATGCACCAACTGATGAGTATCTGTTGTATTTGTTAAAATAAATACTGTCATCGCCCGTATGCGAAAACACACCATCAAGAATAATGTGCATACCCTTCTTTTTAGCGGCGCTACAAAGCCGCTTTAAATCTTTTTCGGTGCCAAGTAGAGCATCGATTTTTTTATAATCGGCAGTGTTGTATCGGTGGTTTGAGTGTGCCTCAAATATTGGGTTTAGATATATACAGTTAACCCCAAGCCGACTTATATAATCAAGCTTTTGCTCGATACCTGCAAGGTCGCCGCAATAATAATCATTACCTAAAGAGCAAATTCCGTTGTTTTGGCGATATTCGGGTGTTTTTAACCATTCGGACACTAAATATCTATCGTTGGGTACATTTGTCTTGGGCTCACCTGAATTAAAAAACCGGTCGGGAAAAATTTGATAAATAACGCCACCGTATAGCCATTCGGGAGTTTCAAAGTTACTGTCATATACTGTTTGCTGCCACTCGCTACCCTCACTCGATACAAAACCGATGGAATGTGAGCATTTTGTAACAAAAAACTCACCGTACGGGCTTTCATATCTAAAGGAATACCAATATAGTCCTTTTTCAAGCGTAATTTCACAGTCCCAAAATCTATACTCATCAAGATGCTCTTTTTGGGAAAGAGGTAACTCGGTTACGGTATTTGTTTCATCGTTTCTGATTCTAATAAATGCTGCTGAACACATAGCATCATTATGCAGCAAAAGCCGCAGCTTCAGGCGGTCACCTGAAGCCACAGCTCCGATAGTTGAACGGTATAGGGGATTTCTTGAATCAAATGGATAGTATTGCATTACATATTCCGCCTATTTTATAGGTTTA
Source organism: Acutalibacteraceae bacterium (assembly GCA_045650565.1). Classification (GTDB taxonomy): domain Bacteria; phylum Bacillota; class Clostridia; order Oscillospirales; family Acutalibacteraceae; genus SIG565. The sequence continues at coordinate 7,272 of JAZRRG010000019.1, forward strand.
ATGTTCCAAATATCATTTGCATAATCTTTTATTGAACGGTCGGCTGAGAATATACCCGATTTTGCGATATTAATAAGTGACATATCATTCCACTTAAGCTTATCGGAATAAAGCTTATCAGCGGTTTCGTGTGCACGGCAGTAATCGGTAAAGTCGGCCATCGACATATATGAGTCAAGCGTGGTGATTGCCCTGTATACCGAATCAAAGCTTTGTCCGTTAATGCCTTTACCGATAAAGTCAACAACCCTTTTGAGAGTAGGATTGTTCTCAATATAACCGTTAGGTGAGTAGCCAAGCTTTTTAAGCCGCATAACCTCGGGTGTTTCCATACCGAAAATTATAATGTTATCATCACCAACCGCCTCGTGAATTTCAACGTTTGCGCCATCCTCGGTGCCAAGCGTTATAGCTCCGTTCATCATAAGCTTCATATTACCAGTACCGCTGGCTTCCGTAGATGCTAGGGAAATTTGTTCACTGATGTTTGCAGCAGGAATCATTAGCTCGGCCAACGAAACACGGTAATCCTCAAGGAAAACGATTTTGAGCTTTTCGTTTACGGTACGGTCGCTCTCAACAAGCTTAGCAAATTGATTGATTAAACAAATAATTTCCTTCGCAAGATAGTAACCCGGAGCAGCTTTAGCACCGAAAATATAGGTTTTGGGCACAAAATCAGCATTAGGATTATCTTTAAGGTACAAATATTCCGATATAATGTGCATTAAATTAAGGTGTTGACGCTTATATTCGTGCAAACGCTTAACCTGCATATCAAATAACGAATCGGGATTAACGCTAATGCCGAAATTGTTCTTGATATGGTTAGAAAGGCGTTCCTTATTAGCACGTTTTATTTCATCAAGTCGCATCAAAACATCTTTATTTCCCTTGAATTTTTCAAGCTCACAAAGTGCTGCCGCATCGGTTACAAAGCCGTCTCCGATTAGCTCGGTCAAGTAAGATGTTAATAGCGGGTTTGACTGACATAACCATCTGCGATGTGCAATACCATTAGTAACATTTTTAAACTTATCGGGTGTAATTTTATAGAAATCGTTAAATAGTGAATCCTTGAGAATATTACTGTGCAGGCGGGAAACACCGTTAACGCTGTGAGATGCGGCAACACAAAGGTTAGCCATATGAATCATACCGTTTTGAATAATCGAGTTGCGTTCAGTAGCTGCAAAATCATTAGTTTCAGCCATTAACTCGTTGCGGAATCGCTTATCGATTTCCTTTACGATTTGATAAATACGTGGCAAACGGCGTTTAAACAGGTCCTCAGACCAGCATTCAAGCGCCTCAGCCATAACAGTATGGTTTGTATAAGCAACTGTTTTTGTGACTATAGACCACGCCTTATCCCAAGAATAACCGCACTCATCAAGTAAAAAGCGCATTAGCTCAGGGATACAAAGTGTGGGGTGTGTATCGTTTATATGAATAGCAACCTTTTCGGAAAGATTTTCTAATGTGCCGTAAACACGAATATGGCGATTAAGAATGTCCTGTACAGATGCCGACACCAAGAAGTATTGCTGTCTTAATCTTAAAGATTTACCTTCAAGATGATTATCCTCGGGGTAGAGCACCTTGCTGATAACCTCGGTGTTTGCCTTGTCTTCAAGTGCTTTGACATAATCGCCCTTGTTAAACGCCGACATATTTATATCCTCATATTCGGCGCTCCACAGTCTCAAGGCGTTTACGGTTTTTCCATCCTTACCGGGTATCATAAGGTCATAGGGCATTGCACGAACGCTGGTATAATCCTCATGTCTAATATTGTGGTGATTGCCATCCCACCACTCATCAACGTGTCCGTCAAACTTTACAGTTACAGCCGATGCGGGACGGGCTTCAAGCCATACACTGCCTCCCGGTAGCCAAAAGTCTGGCATTTCGGTTTGCCAACCCTCAATTATTTTTTGGCGGAAAATACCAAATTCATATTTGATGCAGTAACCCATAGCAGGATAATTGCCGTTTGATAATGCATCCAAAAAACATGCGGCAAGACGGCCTAAACCGCCATTACCAAGACCTGCATCGGGTTCTAACTCATACAAATTTTCGAGTTTTACATTGAATTTTTTAAGAGCATCCTTAACAGTGCTCTCAAGGTTTAAATTAAAAAGGTTGTTCTTTAACGAGCGACCCATTAAAAATTCCATGCTTAAATAGTAAACGGTTTTTGCTTGCTGCTTAGCAGTTTCCTTACGGGTGGCAGTTCTGCGCTCGGTTAAGATATCAAGAATTACCAAAGCGGTAGCTTTGTAAAAGAATTCATCGGATGCTTGGGAGGGTTCAATACCAAAATTATGAAGTAGTTTGCGCTGTATTAAATCGGCAAGCTTTTTTGAGGTATATTCGTTCGCCATAAAAAAATCTCCTTACAGTTTTAAATATAATTATTATACCGAATTTATAATACAATATTCTTAAACGATTTTCAAGTAAACTCCGTAACTAATTTATGGCGTTTTTTTGTATAGTTTGCATAAACTATAGAAATTATTACATTTCATCAATTCACAAAATATGCAAAACCAACAAATTAGGCGGTATTTTTGGGCATAATAAAAGCGCCCTTTTGTGAAACTGTCAAGTAAAAGTAGACAAAATAAAAAGATT
>JAZRRG010000020.1:0-24726 GCA_045650565.1 Acutalibacteraceae bacterium
AACTCGTGGAGATAACACCCTCAAGCATCCGCCTTAGGAAAAGAATACTTAATAAGGAAGCTCGTATGAAATACGAGTCAAAGAATAAATAATGAATTATATAATTCTTGATTTAGAATGGGATAGCGCATACTGCAAAAAGCACGGAAAGTTTGTAAATCAAATTTTACAAATAGGCGCCGTAAAGCTTGATGAAAATTTTTGTGAGAGGGGCAAGTTCGGTAAAACCGTACGCTCATCTTTTTCAAAAAAAGTAAGTAAGCGGTTTACCGAGCTTACCGGCATTACAACCGAAGATATGTTAAACGGCATTCCGTTTGAAAATGCCGTACAGCTTTATAATGAGTGGGTAGGGGATGATATTATCACGCTCACTTGGAGCAATTCCGATTTGTTTACCATTATTGAAAATACACGCTTATTTTTGAGCGAGGGAACCTCCTTTAAGCTCGGCAAGTATGTTGACCTACAAAGGTATTTCCAAAACGAAATGAAGCATAAGGGCACTATGCTTGTAAATCAAATATCACTGTCCGATGCGGCTGATATGCTTAAGATTTCAACCGAGGATTTTGATTTGCATACGGCGATGGATGACAGTAAAATCACCGCCGAAATACTAAAGCGCACCTATAATTCAGAGCACTTTTTACCCTTTGTTAAAGATACCGCAAACCCCGAGTTTTATAAAAAGCTTACCTTTAAAAATTATTATTTGTCACGACTTGACAGTAAGGAAATTAAGCCACAGCATTTAGAGTTTTTGTGCGATAAATGTGGGGGTGCGGCTATCGCTAAAAAGAAATTCAAATATCGCAACCATTGGTTTATGAGCGAGTTTAAATGCAGTAAATGTGACAACACATTTTTAGGTCGTGTAATGTTTAAAATGACATATAATGGCTTAAAGGTAACAAAGCGTATTTTACATCCTGTACGCAAAGAGCAAAAAGATGAAGCTACAGTGTAATTTATGTCCGAGAAAATGCTCGGCTATCAGAACTGAAAGTAATAATGATGGTGGCTTTTGCGGTATGCCGTATTTGCCAAAAATTGCACGTGCCGACCTGCATTTTTGGGAGGAGCCGTGTATTAGCGGAACACTTGGTTCAGGTACGATATTTTTTAGCGGATGTACCTTGCGTTGTGTTTACTGCCAAAATTATTCAATAAGCCATAAAAATAATGGCAAGGTTATAAGCATTCAAGAATTAGCCGATATTATGCGGGAGCTTGAGCAGCGAGGTGCGCACAATATCAATTTTGTAAACCCAACCCATTATTTTCACATAATAAAAGAGGCGCTTAAAATCTACAAGCCCCAAATACCGCTTGTTTGTAACAGCAGCGGATATGAGCTCGAGGAAAATATAAAAGAAGATATTTTTGATATTTATTTGTTCGATTTAAAATATGTATCAAGTGAAAAATCTTTAAAATATTCGGGCGTGGCTGATTATTTCAGCGTGGCAAGTAAAGCCATTGCCGCCGCATATAAATTAAAGGGGAAACCTATAATCGATAGTGATGGCATTATGCAAAGCGGTGTTATTGTAAGGCATCTTGTTTTACCAATGTCAACCAAAGAAGCATTAGCGGTAATTGATTGGTTTTGTGTTAACACACCCGATGCATATTTAAGCATAATGTCACAGTATATACCCATGGGAAAAGCAGAACAGTATCCCGAAATTTCTCGCAAAATCACAAAACGTGAATACGAAAAGGTCTTGAATCATCTTTACAGTAAGGATGTTAAAAATATTTATATTCAAGATAGGTTAAGCTCGGATACCAAATATATACCCGACTTTAACTTAATGGGGGAAAAGCTATGTTGAAGACAAAAGAAAAAGCGGCAACCACAGTAGAAATTGTAGAGGTTACTACAAAAGGGGAGCTTCGCAAATTTGTTGATTTTCCGAACATACTGTATCGTGATAATCCGAATTTTGTTCCCGCATTTTACGGCGATGATATTGCTGACTGGGATAAAGAGAAAAACCCTGCCTTCTCTTATTGCGATGCAAAGTGCTTTTTAGCATATCGAGATGGAGAGATAGTCGGCAGGATAGGTGCAATTTTAAGCCATAAAGCCAACGAAAAATGGGAAACTCGCCGTATGCGTTTTTCACAGGTTGACTTTATTGATGATATTGAGGTGTCATCAGCGCTCTTTGCTGCGGTTGAAAACTGGGCAAAAGAGAACGATTGTGATGAGGTGCACGGTCCGCTTGGATTTTGCGACCTTGATAGAGAGGGTATGCTCGTAGATGGCTTTGAGAAGCGCAGCATGTTTATTACATATTATAATGAGCCGTATTATAACGAGCATCTCGAAAAGCTCGGCTATAATAAGGATACCGACTGGGTTGAGTATAAAATTATGGCGCCCAAGAAAGATAGCGAAATAGGTCAAAAATTGCATCGTATTGCCGAGCATATTATGAAACGCAAAAAACTGCATAAGGTAAAGGTGCTGAACCGTTTTGGCTTCGCACCGTATGTTACTAAGGTTTTTGAACTGGTTAATGCCGCCTATGCGCCGCTATACGGCACCGTAGATTTAACCGACGAGCAGGTTAAAAAGTATGCCAACAAGTTTATACCGTTGCTCAATCCGAAATACACCTGCTTTGTTATGGACGAAAATAACGATATGGTGGCATTCGGTGTTGCCGCACCCTCGGTTGCCGAAGCTATGAAGCGTTCACGTGGTCGCCTTTTCCCAACGGGTTGGATAGATGTGCTCAAAGCGTTTAATAACAGCAAGGCGTTGGATATGTTTTTAATAGCCGTTCGCCCCGATTTACAGGGTGCGGGAGTTAATGCTATAATCTTAGACCACCTAATTCAAAATTGTGATAAAAACGGAATTGAATATGCCGAAACAGGACCAATGCTTGAGACAAACAGTAAAATATTGGCACAATGGAAAACCTTTAATCCTGAACTACATAAGCGTCGCCGTTGTTATTTAAAAAAGATATAACAAAAACTGCTTTCAGAAAAATTCTGAAAGCAGTTTTTGTTATAGTTTTATTTTACCGTGTTTTTCTTCAAATGAAGCAACGTGTTTTTTGACAAATTGTTCAATTTCTTTGTTTGCCGAACGACCTTCAAATTCAGCAACATATCTGAATTTTTTGAAAAGTTCTCTATCTATTCGTAATGTGTATCGTAAAAGATTATCTTTCATTAAAAACACCTCTAATAACATTATGACTTAATTATAGTGTAATTATTGCGTCAAAACGAAAATGGTGGTATAATGACGCATAAGAGGTGGTATTATGAAAATCGCAATAATTGGTTCGAGGAATTTAAAAGTCTATGATTTAGAAAAATATTTGCCTGATAACGTTACCGAAATAGTATCGGGTGGCGCTGTGGGAATAGATACCTGTGCTGAAAATTTTGCAAAGCAAAACGGTATAAAACTAACTGTTTTTAAACCGAAATACGAAAAATACGGCAGGGGAGCTCCGTTAAAAAGAAACCTACAAATTATAGATTACTCAGATAGAGTTATTGCCTTTTGGGACGGAAAATCAAGAGGAACTAAATACGTTATTGACAATTGTAAAAGTAAACCGATGAAAATTTTCATAAAAAAATAAAGCACTCTAAGAGTGCTCTATTTTTAACCAATTAAATCATTCATATCGTAAAGTCCTGCGGCTTTGCCCTTTAAGAAGGATGCGGCTCTAATGGCGCCAACCGCAAATACGTTTTTGGAAAATGCTTGGTGAGTGAGGGTTAACACCTCGTTGTTACCTGCAAAGATAACCTCGTGCTCACCAACTATTGTGCCGCCCCTAACCGAATGAATACCTATTTCATTTTTACGCCGCTTTTCTCTTTTGGAGTGGCGGTCATATTCATAGAGCATTTTGTTATCAAGCGTCTCATTTATGGCATTTGCAAGCATAATTGCCGTACCCGAGGGTGCATCAACTTTTTGGTTGTGGTGCTTTTCGACAATTTCAATATCAAAGCTATCACCAAGCACTGCGGTAACACGTTTTACAAGAGAAGTCAAAAGGTTTATGCCGAGTGACATGTTAAAGGTAAAGAAAACGGGAATTAGCTTTGCCGCCGCCTTGATTTTTTCAATTTGTGCCTCGGTATAACCCGTGGTTGCCGCAACCAATGCTACTTTGTTTTTAGTTGCATATTCAAGTATATCATCAAGTGCTGCGGGGTTAGAAAAATCAACAATAACATCGGCATCGGGTAATTCGTTAAAAGCAGGGTAAACAGGGTATTTAAGACCATCCTTAAAGAATGGGTCCACACCTGCAACTATTTGAGCAGAATTATCCTCCGATATAATGTCGGTTATAACTGCGCCCATTTTTCCTGAGCAGCCGCTTAATACAATTTTAAGCATATTTTCACATCCGTATTTTTAATTAAAGTAAATCAACCTTTTTAAGTTCAGAAACTAGCGCTTCACGCTTCGTATCGCTCATTTTAACAAGCGGTAAGCGACAGGGACCAACATTCATACCCATAATTTCCATTGCCTCTTTTACGGGAATGGGGTTTACATCGCTAAACAAGGCATCGATAAGACCGATATATTTAATTTGCATATCGGCGGCTTCCTTTACCTTGCCGTCCAGATATAAGCTACACATATCGTGCGTCTCTTTGGGTGCTACGTTTGAGAGTACCGAAATAACACCGATACCGCCAACCGACATAATGGGGATAATTTGGTCATCATTACCCGAATAGATATCAAGGTTATCGCCACAAAGCGCCTTTGTTTTAACCACCGAAGCAATATCTCCGTTGGCTTCCTTGGCGGCAACAATATTGGGGTGCTTTGAAAGAACGGCGTATGTTTCGGGTAAAATGTTAACGCCTGTACGGGAAGGCACGTTATAAAGAATAACGGGCGCATCAACGTTATCGGCAATGTAATTAAAATGTGCAATAAGACCTGCCTGTGAGGTTTTATTGTAATAGGGGGTTACAAGCAACAGCGCATCGGCACCGACTGCCAATGCCTCACGGCTTAATTCTATCGAATATGCAGTATCGTTACTGCCCGTACCCGCAATAATCGGCACACGACCTGCGGCTGTCTTTACGGCAGCTGCAATAACCTTAATATGGTCCTCGTGATTAAGCGTTGCGGCTTCACCCGTAGTTCCGCAAATAACCAAGGCATCAATACCTTGCTCGATTTGCTGCTCAACCAACCTATCAAGTACTTCATAATTGACTGTACCGTCATCGAACATAGGGGTTACAAGAGCAGTTGCGGCACCTGTGAAAATTCTTTTTTTCATAAGGCAAGATTTCCTTTCTAAAAATTAATCTATAAAGCCCTTAGCACAAAGCAACTCTGCAAGTAAAACTGCGCCGCCTGCGGCACCACGCAGAGTGTTGTGCGACATACAAACAAACTTATAATCGTACTGGGTGTCCTCACGTAATCTACCGATGGAGATTGCCATACCGTTATCAAGTTCTCTTTGGAGTTTGATTTGCGGCATACCGTCCTCGGTAAAGTAGTTTAAGAACTGCTTGGGTGCGCTCGGTAATTCTAAAATTTGCGGCTCACCCTTGAAGTTTTGCCAAATATTTAAAATTTCCTCGATTTCGGGTTTCTTATCAAAGCTTACAAATACTGCCGCTGTATGACCGTCAGACACGGGCACACGGAAGCACTGTGCGGTGAGCTTCGGCGAGGTGGAATTTTTAATGACACCATCCTCTACTTTGCCCCAAATTTTAAGCGGCTCCTGTTCGGATTTTTCTTCCTCCCCGCCAATGTAGGGGATAAGGTTATCAACCATTTCGGGCCAACGCTCAAAGGTTTTTCCCGCACCCGAGATTGCTTGATAGGTACAAACAAGAGATTGCTTTATACCAAAATCATTTAACGGGAACAGGGCAGGTACATAGCTTTGCAAGGAGCAGTTTGATTTAACCGCAACAAAGCCACGCTTTGTACCAAGGCGCTTTCTTTGTGCGTGGATAACCTCGGCGTGTTCGGGGTTAAGCTCGGGTATAATCATAGGAACATCGGGGGTTGAACGGTGGGCACTGTTATTTGAAACAACAGGGCACTCAAGCCGTGCATACGCCTCCTCCAATGCTTTAATTTCATCCTTTTTCATATCAACGGCGCAAAAAACAAAATCAACGCTTTTTGCGATTTTTTTCATATCAGCAGTAGCATCAAGAACCTGCATCTTTTTAACCTTTTCAGGCATTGGCTTTGTCATAGCCCAACGGGAACCTACCGCTTCCTCATATGTCTTACCTGCACTGCGGCTTGAAGCGGCAAGCACCTCAATATCAAACCACGGATGGTCGGTATTAAGTAAAACAAAGCGTTGACCTACCATACCGGTAGCGCCTATAATACCTACTTTATATTTTTTCATAATTAACAAACCTTTCTGTTAATGCAAATTCTGAAATAAAGGGTTGCTTTACTGGGGGATTTGCAATATAATACCTAATATACTAATTATTATACTAATATAGCATTTTTTGGTGCATTTGTCAATCAAGATAAGGATGTAAAATTATGAAAAAAAGCGATTTTTACTATTTTTTGCCGGAAGAGCTCATCGCACAAACACCCGTTACTCCACGAGATTCTTCTCGGCTCTTGGTTTTAGATAAAAATACAGGCGATAAGGTGCACACCGTTTTCAGCTGCTTGGATGATTTTTTAAGGGCGGGGGACACCTTGGTTTTAAACAATACAAGGGTTTTACCCGCACGAATTTACGGCACACGAAGGGATACGGGTGCTGTTGTTGAATTTGTGCTTTTAAAACAAATAAGCACTCTCAAATGGGAGTGTATAGCGGGGCCAGGTAAGAAGGCAAAGCAGGGATATGAATTTATCTTTTCTGATAAGCTTTCTGCAACGGTAAGTGAGGTTTTGCCCGATGGCAACCGTGTAATTGACTTTATATGCCATGGCGAATTTTTTGCGGTTTTAGATGAGGTTGGTCAAATGCCGCTACCACACTATATAAAGGAAAAATTAGAGGATAAGGAACGTTATCAAACAGTTTATTCAAAGGAACTCGGCAGTGCCGCCGCCCCAACGGCAGGACTGCACTTTACACCTGAAATGCTTGATAGGTTAAGGGAAAAGGGCGTTAATGTGACCTTTGTTACCCTGCATGTAGGTCTTGGCACCTTCCGTCCTGTAAAGGTGGATGAAATAACCGAGCATAAAATGCATTCCGAGCATTACTATATAAGTAAAGAAACAGCCGATATAATAAATAAAACCAAGCAAAACGGCGGCAGGGTGATTTGCGTTGGAACAACCTCTTGCCGTACCTTAGAGAGCGTAGCAAATAAATTCGGTGAAATAAGGGCGTGTAGCGAGGACACCGATATTTTTATCTATCCGGGGTATGAGTTTCGGGTTATGGATGCCTTGCTAACAAACTTTCATTTACCCGAGAGCACACTAATAATGCTGGTGTCCGCCTTTGCGGGTTATGATAATACAATGAGCGCATACAAAACAGCTGTTGAAGAAAAATACAGATTTTTCAGCTTTGGCGATGCGATGTTGATTTTGTGATACAAAATCAACAGGTAAGAAGTAAGAGGTAATAGTGAAGAGGTAAGGTGCCGGCTACGCCGACGGATTATAAAATTTTTTCACATATTTCGTAAACTTCGATAATGCTACTTAAAAGAGGTATAAAATGTTCAAATTATTAAAAAAAGAAAATAATGCCCGTCGTGGTGAGTTTGTGACCAACCGTGGCACCGTGCAAACCCCTGCATTTATGAATGTGGCAACACAAAGTGCTATAAAGGGCGGTGTATCGGCTGAGGACCTAAAAAATATTGACTGTCAGGTAATGCTTTGCAACACCTACCACCTACACGTGCGCCCGGGAGATAAGCTTATAAGGGAGCTTGGCGGTTTGCACAGGTTTACCACTTGGGATGGCCCTATTTTGACAGACAGTGGCGGATTTCAGGTGTTTTCCCTCGCATCCCTTCGTAAGATACGTGAGGAGGGCGTAACCTTTAATTCTCATGTTGACGGTAGGCGTATTTTTATGGGACCTGAGGAGAGTATGCAAATACAGTCAAATCTCGGCTCTACTATTGCTATGGCGTTTGATGAGTGTGTTGAAAACCCTGCCGAGTATAAGTATGCAAAGGAGTCGTGCGGTCGTACAACACGTTGGCTTAAGCGCTGTATGGCAGAGATGAAGCGGCTTAATTCCTTGCCCGATACAGTAAATCCCGAGCAAATGCTGTTCGGTATAAATCAGGGCTGTACCTATAACGATTTGAGAATAGAGCACATGAAGGAAATAGCCGAATTCAACCTTGATGGATATGCTGTGGGCGGACTTGCCGTTGGTGAACCCGCCGAGGTTATGTATGATGTGCTTGATAACGTTTTACCACACGCACCCGAAAACAAAATTCGCTATTTAATGGGCGTTGGCAGCCCCGTTAACATACTAAACGGCGTAGAAAGAGGCATTGATTTGTTCGACTGTGTTATGCCATCCCGTAACGCACGGCACGGTCATGCCTTTACCTCAAAGGGAATAGTTAACATCAACAATCAAAAGTATGAAAACGATACGTCACCTTTAGATGAAAACTGTAACTGTCCTGCTTGCCGTAGATATTCAAAGGCATATATTCGTCATTTAATGAAGGCAGGGGAGATGCTCTCTGGTCGGCTTTTGGTGCTTCATAATTTATATTTTTATAATCACTTAATGGAGGATATACGAAATGCACTTGATGAAGGTAGATTTGCCGAGTTTAAAAGAGAAAAGGAAGAAGTTTTAGGTCGCAGAATTTAATACTTGAAAAAGTTGGAAATATTGGGTATAATACTTTTAAATGATTTTAATTGGAGGTTAAAATAATGCAACAGTGGGCAGGAATTGCAGTTTATGCAGTGTTCTTTATAGCAATTTTTTATTTTATGATTTTCCGTCCTCAAAAAAAGAAAAAGAAGGAAGAGGAAAAGTTAAAGAACAGTCTTCAAATCGGTGATGAAATCGTAACAATCGGCGGTTTCCACGGAAGAATAATTTCTCTTAAAGAGGACAGCATTGTAATAGAGTCGGTGCTTGACCATACAAAGCAAAAAATTGAGCGTTGGGCAGTTCAGCAAAATCTTACGATTCACGATGATGCTCCCAGCAAATAGGTAATAATTTGAGTCCCTTCGGAATAATATATTTCGGAGGGATTTTTTATGCTCAAAAAAGATATTAGGGGAACAACCCGTAGCTTTTATATAAATGTTCTCATAGGTGTAGCAGTAGCGTTGGGGGTTATTTTGCTTACAATGCTGATAGCCGCAGCAATAATGGTTTTGCTTGATATAAACATAATGTATGCCTCACCTATATCAAGTATTTGTGCGGCAATAGGAACCTTTTGCGGCGCATATTTTGCGGCGAGGCGCAACACGAAAAAGGGCATTGTTAACGGACTAATGGTGGCGGCAATAATATATGTTATAATTTCTATAGTTGCGTTATTTTTAGATTCTAATTTTACGGTTATGTCGCTAATACATTTGGCGGTTATCGTGCTATCGGGTTGCATTGGCGGAATAATGGGTGTTAACAAAACTGAAAAGCGTAAAATCATTTAAAGGGCTTGTCAAAGCCCTTTTTTGTTGACTTTAATCATCTCAAATTATATAATTAAGGTTAATAAAAGGGATGATTAAATGATAGATTTATGGACATATTTAAAAAATACCGATAAGAAAATTTTACTTTACGGAACAGGCAACGGCGCTGATAAAATACTCGATGAGCTGATGCGGCGTGGGATTATAGTTAGTGGTGTGTATGCTTCGGATGGCTTTGTCAGGGAGCGTATCTTTCGTGGCTTTAAGGTTTTAAGCTTTGATAAAGCCAGAGAAACATTTGGCGATTTTATTTCTCTTGTTTGCTTCGGCACACAGCTGCCCTCGGTTTTGGATAATATCAAGCGAATTGCCGCCACAAGTGAGCTTTATGCGCCCGATGTGCCCGTGGTTGATAACGACAGTATCTTTGATTTAGAGTATGCAAAGCGACACAAAGAGAAATTAACCGCCGCATTTAATTTATTGGCTGATGAACAGTCTAAAAAGGTGTTTGAAAACACGGTTATGTATAAACTTACGGGCAAAATTGATTATTTGCTTGAAATTGAAACACCAAAAATGGATACATATAAATTATTGTCGGTAACCGATAATGAGGTGTATGCCGATTTGGGCGCATATACGGGAGATACTGTTGCCGAGTTTTTAGAGTATGCAGGAGGGTATAGTAGTATTATTGCGGCGGAGCCCGATGTTAAGAACTATAAAAAACTGTGCTTAAACACTTTAAATCTTGAAAATATTTGTTGTCTCAATGTTTGTATTGGTAAGGGAAACGGCAAAATTCCTTTCTCGATGAATTCGGGTAGAAATTCATTAGCAGGTCACGGAGAACGGCTTGTTGATGTTACAAATATTGATACTCTGCTTGAGAATTCGGATGTGTCTTTTATAAAAATGGATATTGAGGGTCAGGAGAAAAATGCGTTGCTCGGAGGCAAGCGTGTTTTAAAGAAAAACAGACCGAAACTCAATGTTGCTGCATATCATAGGAATGAGGATTTGTTCGAGCTGCCAATATTGATAAGCGGGATAAATCCCGATTATAAAATCTATATGCGGCATCATCCGTATATACCTGCTTGGGACACAAATTTTTACGCCTTATAGTAGGCGATCTACATGTTTAAAAGGTGGATTTGGGTGAAAAAATTAAATTTTCTTACTTTGGGATTTATCTTTGCGGGATGCTTCCTTGGTGCAGGGTATCTATCAGGTAATGAGCTAATGCAATTTTTTGGAGATTTCGGAACAAACGGAATTATAGGAATGCTGTTATCCATATCTTCTATAGGTCTGTTTGGCGTTATGATACTTTTTATCGCCAAAAGAACGGGAACTGAAAAATTTGAGGATATAGTATTTCCGCATAGGAATAAGTTTTTATCATCGTTTTTCGGTGTTCTACAGGCGATTTTGGTTTTTGCGATAATTGTTATTATGGTTGCGGGTGCGGCTCGGCTGCTTTTTGATGCATTAGGACTAAGCCCTGCATTAACTGCAGCGGTTTTCTGCATAATTACCGCACTTATCACCTGTACGGGTCTCGGCGGAATCTCCAAGTTTTTTTCCTTTTTAGTACCTGCAGTGGCGTTTTTTACCGTAATAGCAGCGGCGGTGCTGATTATTAAAAATGGTATGCCGTCAATCCCTCAAAGCAATAACCTTTATGTTAATGAACTGATTGGTAATTGGGTGTTTGCCTTTGTTACATATTTGTCCTACAGTATTTTTTCCTCGGTAGGAATGATTTCTCCGCTTATTTTCCGCCAAAAAACGCCACGTACATATATTTACGGAACGCTTTTCGGCACGGTGTTGATGATTTTTATTGCAGCGGCAATATTGCTCTCTGTGTTTACAGTGCCTGAGTCAAAAGCTGCGGAATTACCTATGTTTGTGGCAATTAGCGGATTTGGAAAAAACTTTTCATATATTTATGCAGTGCTGCTTTTTGGCGGTATGTTCGGCACGGCGCTAACAAGTCTTATGTCAATATCAAACTATGCACGGCTGAAATTCGGTTTATCAAAGAATAAAACCATTGCGGCAACATCCTGCTTTGCAGCGTTAGCATATTTAGCAAGTCTTTTGGGCTTTGATAAGTTAATAGGTACAGTATATCCGCTGTTTGGTTATCTTGGCATACTGGTTTTAGTGTTGATTATAATAAATTTTATAAAAATAGTTATTAAAAAGTAAAAAAGCAACACCAAAAGGTGTTGCTTTTTAATGGCGGAGTAGGAGAGACTTGAACTCTCGCGCCGGTTACCCGACCTACGCCCTTAGCAGGGGCGCCTCGTCACCAACTTGAGTACTACTCCGAATTGTAACTTGATTTTAAGAATATTTAATTGTTGCTACAAATTTAGAAATGTTCCTCGGCGTCCGTGCCCTCTTGTGGTGCCCGAAATTGATAACGGCTTGGAACGCCTATCAATTTCTACCACTGCGCCATTTCGGACTCCCTTTATCTGCCACCGGCAGCGGTCGTCCTCAATGCCCGTCACCAACTTGAGTACTACTCCGAATTGTAACTTAATTTTAAAAATATTTAATTAAAAATGGCGGAGAGGATGGGATTCGAACCCATGTGGCTTGCGCCAAACGGTTTTCAAGACCGCCTCGTTATGACCGCTTCGATACCTCTCCGTGAGACTAAAGTATTTTAACACATACTTTGGTCTTTGTCAATAATTAAATCGGTTACTTTTAGAATAAATCGGCGGATAAATATCTCTCTCCCGTATCGGGTAGAAGCACTACGATATTTTTGTCTTTATTTTCAGCCCTTTTAGCAATTTCGATTGCCGCAAACAGCGCCGCACCCGAGGATATACCGGCAATAAAGCCCTCTTTTTTGCCAAGTATTTTAGCGGTGGCGAACGCTTGCTCTTCGGTTACTTTAATTATTTCATCATAGATTTGTGTATTAAGTGTTTTGGGAATAAATCCTGCGCCTATACCTTGAAGTGAATGCGGACCTGCTGTGCCACCCGACAATACTGCTGAACTTTTTGGCTCAACACCTATAATTTGTATATTAGGGTTTTGCTCCTTTAGGTATTTACCAACACCCGAAATGGTTCCGCCCGTACCAATACCCGCAACAAAAATATCTATTTTGCCGTCAGTATCACGGTAGATTTCGGGGCCTGTGGTATCGTAGTGCGCCTTTGGATTATCGGGGTTATCAAACTGTGACGGAATAAAAGCACTGCCGTACTGCTTTGCTAACTCCTGTGCCTTTGCAATGGCACCCGTCATACCCATTTTTCCATCGGTAAGCACAAGCTCGGCGCCATATGCTGACATCAGTTTTCGGCGTTCTACCGACATAGTATCAGGCATAACAATTATTGCTTTATATCCACGGGAAGCCGCAACACTCGCAATGCCAATACCCGTATTCCCACTTGTGGGCTCTATTATAACGGTATCGGGCTTGAGTTTGCCTTGTGCCGCAGCACTATCGAGCATGGCTTTGGCGATACGGTCCTTTGCGCTGCCTGCGGGATTAAATGCTTCAAGCTTTGCTATTAGGTTTGCACAAATAGAAAATTCTTTTTCGATGTTATTTAATTTGAGTAGGGGAGTATTTCCTATAAGGCAATCAATGGAATTGTATATACGAGCCATAAAATTTCTCCTTAGCAGTTATGTACTGTAGTAATTATACCATTTTTAATGGGCTATAACAATACAAGTCAAGAAATTTTTTAAAAATTTCAATTTTTTGTTGACAAAAGGCGCCATGTTTATTAAAATATTACTATATTTAAAGGCGATGACCGAGAATAAGTAAGCAATACAAATTCAGTTTCAGAGAGCTGCCGTTTGGTGCGAGGCAGTAACATTTGATTGCCGAATACATCTTGTGAGCTGCACACTGAAAGTTTTAACCGTAGGATGTGTCGGGTGCGCCCGTAAACGCGCTAAGGTATGCTTGTACCTGATAAGGCCGTTCGCTGTGAGGTGGCGGTAAATTGAGGTGGTAACACGGATTATTATTCGTCCTCTGTATGAAAATACAGAGGCGTTTTTTATTTTAAACGCCTCTGCACAAAGGAGAGAAAAACAGTGGAAAAATTAGCACAAATTCAGTCAACAACCCTAATAGCGCTCGGCGTTTTTGCCCTTACAATGTTAGCGATAGGTTTATATAGCTACCGCAAAACAAAAAACATTGATGGCTTTTTGCTGGGTGGGCGCAATGTCGGAGCGTGGATATCGGCGTTTGCATACGGAACATCATATTTTTCGGCAGTAATTTTTGTGGGATATGCAGGAAAACACGGCTGGGATATAGGCATTGGTAGTGTGTGGATAGGCATTGGTAATGCCGTGCTTGGTTGCTTGGCATCTTGGATTTTGTTTGCCGAGCGTACACGAGCTATGACTCACGCACTGGGCTCAAAAACAATGCCCGAATTTTTTGAACGTCGCTATAATTCTAAGATGGTTAAAATCTTTTCAGCAATAATTATCTTTGTATTTTTAGTGCCGTATTCAGCTGCAGTATATCAGGGACTCGGCACAATGTTTAATGTCATTTTCCCCTCAATATCGGTTAATTACTGTATGCTGATTATTGCGCTTTTAACTGCGATATACTTGGTGCTTGGCGGATATTTAGCAACCGCATATACCGATTTTATACAGGGAATTATAATGATTGTTGGTCTTGTTTGTATGTTTGTTGCCGTTATAAATAATGATGCAGTAGGCGGTTTTTCCGAAGCGTTCAAAAACCTTACGAATGTAGCCGATAATGGCGATGGCATTACGGGTGCACAGTTAACCTCTATTTTCGGTGGCAGTAAATTTAACTTCCTTTGCATAAATATTTTGCTAACAAGCTTTGGTACTTGGGGACTACCGCAAATGGTTACAAAGTTTTATGCCGTGAAGGATAAGGCGGCTATTAAGAGAGCCACTGTTATTTCAACCGCATTTTGCCTTATTATTGGTATTGGCGCATATCTTACGGGTTCTATGTCACGCCTCGTGCTTTCAAACACCTTACCCGCAGGGGGTAAGGACTCGGTTATTCCCGAAATGCTGCTTACAGCTTTGGGAGATAGCGGTGCGTCAATTGTAATTTTAGCAATAATTTTGTTGCTGTTGTTATCTGCATCAATGTCAACTTTAGCATCGGTTGTGTTAACTTCGGCATCGGCAATAGCGGTCGATTTGGCGCCTGAGGTTCGGCGTACATACACAAAGAAGAGCCAAATGACATTAACCCGTGTGTTATGTCTTGTGTTTGTAGCATTATCCTTCCTTTTTGCAACCTGCAAAATATCAATTATCGTTAATATTATGTCGTTTTCTTGGGGCACTGTTTCGGGTTGCTTCATAGGTGCGTTTGCTTGGGGACTTTTCTCGAAAAAGGTTACAAAAGCGGGAGCAATAGCCGGTATGATAGCGGGGCTTTGCACAGTGGCAGTACCGACTATTATTATAACGGTGATGTCGGGCTTTGCTACAGCGGTTAGCTACGCTCCGCAAATGGGTGTGGCGGCAATGGCGGTATCTCTAATAACCGTGCCACTTGTAAGCTTGTTTACAAAGAAATTTTCGCAAGAGCATATAGATTATGTTTTTGAAACCGAGGCATAACAAAAGCCGCAGTGAAAACTGCGGCTTTTATGATTTCCTAAAAAGTTGATTTGCAAAGAAAATTTGATATAATAATTTTGCAGAAAAAATTTTTTAGGGGAAATTCATGAAAATCAAGAAAAAGAACTTGCCTTTTTGCGATGTTGTAAAAATTAAGAAGCCAACGCATAAATATCCTAAAAAGCCAAATATTCTTTTTAGAACCATTATTAGAATTGCGGCTATACCAGATTTGTGGGCAACAAGGTTTAAATATACAAAAATTCGTATGGATAAGGCAGGGAAAGGACCGTATCTTATTTTAATGAATCATTCAAGCTTTATTGATTTGGAGATAGCGTCTCGAATTTTTTATCCATTACCGTACGGTATTGTTTGCACATCCGATGGCTTTGTGGGTAAGGAGTGGCTTATGCGAAATATCGGCTGTATACCCACCCAGAAGTTTGTCACCGATGTTACGCTTATTAAAGATTTAATTTATGCCGTTCAAAAAAAGAAGATAAGTGTTCTTATGTATCCCGAAGCGAGTTATACCTTTGATGGTACCGCAACACCGCTGCCACGAAGGTTAGGCGTTCTCATCAAAAAGCTTGGCGTTCCGGTGCTAACCGTTATTACTGATGGTGCATTTTTAAGGGACCCGTTATATAACGGACTGCAAAAGCGCAAGGTGCGGGTAAGCGCTCATCTTAATTGTCTTTTCACAAAACAGGAAATTGAAAGCTTTTCGGTTGAGGAGCTTGATAAACGGTTGGATGAGGCGTTTTCCTTTGATAATTTCGCACGGCAGTACGATAGAAAGATTAAGGTGGATGAGCCCTTTAGGGCCGATGGACTTAACCGCATATTGTATCGCTGCGCTGCCTGTAACACCGAGGGCAAAATGGAGGGCAGGGGTACGCATTTAACCTGTAAGCATTGCGGTAAAACCTATTTTATGGATGAGTATGGGCGGCTAAATGCTCAAAATGGTAACACCGAATTCCCTCATATACCTGACTGGTATAATTGGCAGCGAGATTGTGTAAAAGAAGAGATAATTGATGGCACATATAAGCTCGAAACAGATGTTGATATAGCCGTTATGCGTGATTTTAAGGCAATATATAAGGTGGGCTCAGGTCACCTTATACACACAGAAAATGGCTTTGAGCTCAAAGGGTGTGACGGACAATTAAGCTACCATCATTCACCCGTTGCCTCTTACGGACTTTATTCCGATTATTTTTGGTATGAAATAGGGGATGTGATTTGCATAGGTAATAAGGATATGCTGTATTACTGCTTCCCTAAAAACAAGGGCGACATAGTTGCGAAAACACGCATCGCTGCCGAAGAAATTTATAAACTTAAAAAAGAAAAATAAAAAAACTCGGAGTTTTCTCCGAGTTTTTGCTTTACATAAATAAACAAAGCGGCAGTGGCAGGAATATGGCAGGTAGAAAATTCATAACCTTAATTTTTGTAAGCCCTAACATATTTAAGCTAAGTGCTACAATAAGCAAGGAGCCAACGGTTGACATTTGCGTAATAACCTCGGTGGTTAAGAATGGTGCTATGTATACGGCGAGTAGGGTAATACCGCCTTGTATTATAAGCACCGAAGCACTTGATAGCATAACACCAAACCCGAGAGTTGAAGCCAGGGTTATGGCTGCAACACAGTCGATAACAGATTTTGAATAAATGGTCATATTATTACCGCTTATTCCACTCTCAAGTGAGCCGACTATTGTCATTGCGCCAACGCAAAAAAGTAATGTGGCAGAAACAAAGCCTTCGGCAATTTTTGCATTTCCGCCTTTTTTGTTAAAGTGGTTTTCTATTTTTTTACCAAGGTTGTTGACCCATTTATCAAGGTCAATAAGCTCACCTATAACCGCACCTAAGGCAACCGAAATTATAATAACGAGTATTTTGTTACCCTCGTTTAAAATGCCGTCGATACCAATTAGAAGTACGCATAATGCCATACCTGTCATAAGTGCGCTTTTTAATTTTTCGGGTATTCCTTTTTGGAATATCAAGCCAATACCGGCACCGAGTATTACGGTAAAAAAATTAACAACGGCGCCGCTTGTAAGAATTTGTTTTAATGTTTCCATATTTCACCTCAGGTTTTTGCAAGCTTCATCATAATGCTGTGGGGCACTATTTTTGCAAGAAAGCGATAAAATTTATAAAATGCACGGTCGGTATACATACCGTGGCCTCGACTTGCGGCAATAAGAGATTTTCGTGCTACATTTTCGGGCTTCACACGGGGCAGCATATCAAAGGTTTTACTCGTACCCGTTTCAATATTTGCAAGGGGTAGAAATTCGGTATCCATAGGTCCCGGACATACAGCCGTAACATTTATTCGGCGTGGCTTTAGCTCTAAACGCAGCGCTCTTGAAAAGGATGTAACATACGCCTTGGTTGAGCTGTAAACCGCCATCCTTGCATTTGGCACAAAGGATGCGATAGAGCTTATGTTGATTATTTGAGAGGAAGGTTGCATAAATACAAGCGAAATGCTCGTAAACACAGTCAATGCCTCACAGTTAAGCCGCACCATACCGGCGTTATCATCCACCGAAATGTTTTGAAAGTTTTCTAATTTGCCAAAACCCGCATTGTTTACAAGTATTTTTATATTTGCATCTAAATCTTTTAATAAGATTTTGTAAGCATTAACATCTTGCTCGTTTGTAATATCGCAAACAACCGCACGGCAGGAAACTGAAGTAATACCTTTAGCCAACGCTTCAAGCTTTTCACGGCGACGTGCAATAAGCCATATTTCATCAAGTGTGGGGTACATTTGGGCGATTTGTTTTACATATTCCATGCCCAGTCCCGAGGAGGCACCCGTAACTACTGCTATATCCATAAAAACACCAACCTTTTAAAACAATTATAACTCAAATTTAAATATTTGCAATACATAATATATACAATTTGTTGTATATCTGTCTTGACACGGCATAAATGTAGTGGTAAAATGTTAGGGATGAAAGTGTCGTTTACTCGTGTCTGCTCGGTTTGGCGACGGCAGCGAGAGTAAGCTTATTTATCCGGGTAAATACGGCCCCGCTTTAAGCCGTAATATTATATAAGGAGGTGCATTGTATATGATGCCCTATATCATTGGTGCAGCTATCGCCGTAGTATTAGGCGTTATTGGATTTTTTACCGGCTCTGCATATAGGCAGAGGGCGGACCGTACCGAACTCGGTACCGCAAAGGATGAGGCACGCCGCATTTTAGGCGATGCTATTAAAAACGCTGAAACCAAGAAAAAAGAAATTCTTATCGAAGCTAAGGATGAGGTACATCAGTTAAGACAGGAAGCCGAGCGTGATATTAAGGAGCGCCGCAGTGATGTGCAGCGCAGTGAGCACCGTCTACAGCAAAAGGAAGAATCTCTTGATAAGAAAATTGAAAATTTAGAAGCAAAAGAAGAAAAATTAGCACTAAAAGCAAAAGAAATTGAAGAAAAAATAGAAGAGTGTGAGAGAATTAAGAGAAGTCAAATTGATATGCTCGAAAAGATTTCCGGCTTCACAAAGCAGGAAGCCAAGGACTTTTTGCTCAGCACTCTTGACGGTGAGTTGAATCACGAAAAGGCGGTTAAAATTCTTGAGTTTGAAAAACAAACCAAGGAAGAATCCGACCGTATGGCAAGAGAAATTCTCGGTCATGCAATTCAACGTTGTGCGGCTGACCACACTTCCGAAATCACCGTTTCGGTTGTGGCATTACCCAACGATGAAATGAAGGGTCGCATTATTGGTAGAGAAGGCCGTAATATTCGTGCGCTCGAAACAGCAACGGGTGCCGACCTTATCATTGATGATACACCCGAAGCCATCACTGTTTCTTGCTTTGACCCCGTTCGCCGTGAGATTGCACGTTTATCACTCGAAAAGCTTATTGTTGATGGTCGTATCCATCCCGCAAGAATCGAAGAAATGATTAACAAGGCAACCGCCGAGGTAGAGACCACCATCAAGCAGGAGGGTGAAAGAGCAATGCTCGAGGCAGGAATTCACAATCTGCATCCCGAGCTTGTAAAACTTATCGGTAAGCTTAAATACCGTACAAGTTACGGTCAAAGCGTGCTTAATCACTCGTTGGAGGTTTGTCATTTATCAGGTCTTATTGCTGCTGAAATCGGTGCAAATGTAACCCTCGCCAAGAGAGCAGGTTTATTGCACGATATCGGTAAAGCGCTTGACCACGAGCAAGAGGGCTCACACATCCAATTAGGTGTTGAAGCCGCAAGAAAGTATAAGGAAAATGAGGATGTAATTCATGCTATCCACGCTCACCACGGAGAGATTGAGGCAAAAACGGTTATTGCTTGTATAGTTCAAGCGGCCGATGCTATTTCGGCTTCTCGCCCCGGTGCTCGTAGAGAGAATATTGAGAACTACATTAAGCGTCTTGAAAAACTTGAGGAAATCGCCAATTCCTTTAACGGCGTTGAACGTTCTTATGCTATTCAGGCAGGTCGTGAGGTGCGTATAATTGTTAAACCCGAGGTTATTAGTGATGACCAAATGGTAATTATAGCACACGAAATTGCTCAGCGAATTGAGGGTGAGCTCGAATATCCCGGACAAATCAAGGTAAACCTTATTCGAGAAAATCGAGCCGTTGATTACGCTAAATAAAATTAAAACCGACGTGAAAGCGTCGGTTTTTCTTTACTTTTTTTACGGTTTGTATTAAAATAAATTATGTGTATGAAAGGCAGGTGAGTGGGTTGAAAAAGGTTGTTATAATAGGCGGTGGTGCCGCAGGACTAATGGCTGCGGTAAGGGCAGCACAAAATGGCAACAAGGTTGTTGTTGTTGAGAAAAACACTAAACCTGCTCGTAAACTGCTAATAACAGGCAGAGGGCGGTGCAATGTCACAAATAATTGTGATATAGATACGCTCATTGCCAATACGCCAAAAAACGGCAGGTTTTTGTATTCGGCATTTTCTTCCTTTTCTTCTGTCGATACAATGCGTTTTTTTGAAGCTTTGGGTGTGCCCTTAAAAACCGAGCGAGGCAATAGGGTTTTTCCCGTGTCGGATAGGGCGGTAGATATAGTTGATGCATTAGTTGGTGCTGTCAAAAAAAGCGGAGCCAAAATCATAAACGGCAGGGTGCTAGAAATTGCGTGTGATGATGGCGCCGTATCAAAAGTGGTTTTAGAAAGTGGAGAGGAGCTATCGGCCGATGCGGTGGTTATAGCGACGGGCGGTAAATCATATTCGGCAACCGGCGCTACGGGAGATGGCTATGCCTTGGCAAAAAGATTAGGTCACACAGTAACCGATATTATGCCATCTTTAGTGCCGATTAAAATTCACGAGGGCTTTTGCAAATATCTTGCGGGGCTGAGCTTAAAAAATGTTACACTATCGGTTTTTGAGGAGGGTAGCAAAAAGCCCGTTTTTTCAGAGCTTGGAGAGATGCTGTTTACCCACGTGGGCGCATCGGGACCCTTGGTGTTAAGCTCATCGGCTCATATGCGTAAGATGGGACAAAAACAGTATATAATGGTGCTTGATTTAAAACCGGGATTAACCATAGAACAGTTAGACAAACGAATGCAGCGTGATTTTGCGGAAAATATAAATAAAAATTTCGACAATGCTCTTAATAAACTGTTACCGCAAAAGCTAATATCGGTAATTGTTAATTTAAGCGGAATTGAACGGGATAGGAAGGTTAATCAAATAACCCGTGAGGAGCGCCACAACTTGTGCCGACTTTTTAAAGAGTTTACGCTTCATCCCACCGCTTTTTGCGATATAGAAGAGGCGATAGTTACAAGCGGGGGTATATCGGTAAAGGAAATAAACCCCGCAAATATGCAGTCAAAGCTAATAAACGGACTGTATTTTGCAGGTGAAGTAATTGATGTTGATGCCTATACGGGCGGATTTAATTTACAAATAGCTTTCTCGACAGGAAATTTAGCAGGAGGTAGTATATAATGGTTTCAGTAGCAATTGATGGACCTGCAGGTGCAGGCAAAAGCAGTATTTCCAAGGAATTGGCAAAAAAACTCAATTTTATCTATGTGGATACGGGGGCGCTTTACCGTGCTATCGGGCTTAAATTCTTGCGTCAGGGAATAGATACAAAGCTTGAATGTGATATTCCGTCAGTACTTAAGACCACCAAGATTGACATTAAGTTTTTAAACGGAGAACAAAGGGTGTTTTTGGATGATGAGGATGTATCCGAGCATATTCGCACACCCGATGCATCTATGATGGCGTCGGCTGTATCGGCAAAGTCACCCGTTAGAGAGTTTTTACTTGAAATGCAGCGCAAAAACGCACGGGAAAATAATGTAATAATGGATGGCAGAGATATTGGTACCGTTGTTCTTCCAAATGCTACGGTCAAAATTTTCTTAACAGCTTCGGTTGAAACACGGGCAAATCGCCGTTTTCTCGAACTACAGGAAAAGGGTAGCAGCGCAACCCTTGAGGAAGTGCTTGAGGATATGAAAATACGTGATTATAATGACTCTAACCGAGCCATAGCACCGCTTAAACCTGCACAGGATTCGGTTATAGTTGATACCTCTGACCTGACCTTTAGTGAATCGGTAAATGCCTTATATAACATTATTAAGGAAAAAATGTAATGAATCGTTTGTATAAAACAATTATAGCTATTCTAAAACCCATCACACATTTGCTGTTTAGATATGAGGTTACGGGAATTGAGAATATGCCAAAGCAGGGTAATTTTATGCTTTGCTGTAATCATCAGTCGTTTTTAGATGCCGTTCTTTTGGCGGTTGTGTGCCCCTACCAAGTTAATTTTATGGCAAAGAAAGAGCTTTTTAAATTTAAACCGTTCGCATGGCTCTTTAAGAAGATGGGCGCCTTTCCGGTGAATCGTGGCACAGGGGATGTATCGGCCGTCAGACACGCCGCCCAAATACTCGAAAACGGTGGAGTGCTCGGTATTTTTCCCGAAGGCACACGCTATCCGTTCGGTAAACCCGGCAGAGCCAAGGCGGGAGCCGCTTTGTTAGCTATTGATACAGGCACCGATGTTTTACCGGTGGCTATAAAATATCCTAAAAAGCCGATTTTGTTTAAAAAGGTATCGGTAAGGATAGGTACGCTCATTCTGGGAGATAATTTTGTAAAAAGCGAAACTATTTCCAAAACTGAAATAAAGCGTGTTACGGGAATAATAATGGATAATATAACTAATCTTTGGGAGACAGAGCTTTGAAGATAACTTTAGCAAAAACTGCGGGCTTTTGCTTTGGCGTAAACCGTGCAGTTAACACAGTGTATGAATTGCTTGAAAACGGCGAAAGGGTTTGCACCTTGGGACCTATAATACATAATCCGCAGTTGGTCGATGAGTTGGAAAAGCGTGGCGTTAGAACGGTGGATAGTCCGAGGGATACATTATTGGATGAAACATTGGTAATTCGTTCTCACGGTGTTCCGTCAAGTATTATCGATGCGGTGAAGGAACAAAAAATTAAATATGTTGATGCCACCTGTCCGTTTGTTTCTAAAATACACAAAATTGTAAGCGAGGCCTCCGATAAAGGTCACGCAATACTCATTGCGGGTGACAGTAAGCACAGTGAGGTTATAGGAATAATTGGGTATGCCAAAACACCTGTTTTTACTTTTTCGGATGAAGAGGAGCTTGCCACACTTATTGAAAATAACCAATTTTTATCCACAAAAGATGTCACGGTTGTTTCACAAACGACATTTAATGAAAAAATCTTTAAAAAATGTTGTGTTTTTTTAAAAAAAGTGTGTACAAATGCGTTTATTTTTGATACAATATGTAATGCGACTGCAATGCGACAGCAGGAGGCGGATGAGCTTTCACGTGTTAATGACCTTATGATTGTTATCGGCGGAAAGCATAGTTCAAACACATCAAAGCTTTATGGTGTTTGTAAAGCCAACTGCGAAAAAACATTCTTAATAGAAACTGCCGATGAACTTCGTGTAGAGTGGTTTGAGGATGTAAACAGTGTTGGGGTTGTGGCGGGTGCTTCTACACCTGCTCGCATAATAAAGGAGGCTATTAAAACCATGTCGGAAATTTTGCAATCGGTTGAAGAACAGATGGAGGAAATAAATACTGTTCAAAAAAGTTTTGAGGAAATGACGGATGAAGAAGCATTTGAAGCATCCCTCAACAATTTAACAAGTGACCAAAAGGTTATCGGTACAGTTCTTGCCGTATCACCCTCAGAGATTCAGGTAGACTTCGGTAGAGGTCTTACAGGTTACATATCTGCGGATGAGTATTCTTTTGATTCAAATGTTAATCTCACACAGGAGGTTAAGGTTGGCGATGAGCTTAATTTAATAATTATGCGCATTAACGACCAGGAAGGCACAGCAATGCTCTCAAAACGCCGTTACGATGCAATTGCCGGTTGGGATAAAATAGTTGCTGCCAAGGATTCCGGTGAAATTATCACAGGAACCGTTAAGGATGTAATCAAGGGTGGTGTTGTTGCTACCGCTTTCGGTGTAAGGGTGTTTATACCTGCATCACAAGCAACTGCTACTCGTGGCGAATCGTTGGAAGACCTTAAGGGTAAAGAGGTTTCCTTTAAAATTATTGAAATCGGACGTGGCCGTAGAGCTATCGGCTCTATCCGTGTAGTGCTTCGTGCCCAAATGCGTGAAGCCGAGGCAAAAATTTGGGAGACTATTGCTATAGGCGATAGATTTACAGGAACAGTTAAGTCGCTCACAAGCTACGGCGCTTTTGTTGATATCGGCGGCGTTGACGGTATGATTCATATTTCGGAGCTTTCTTGGCAAAGAATTAAGAATCCGTCAGAGGTTGTTCTCGTAGGCGACACAGTTGAGGTTTATGTTAAGGACCTTGATAGTGAAAAGAAAAAGATTTCACTCGGTTATAAGAAAGAAGAAGAAAATCCTTGGACCATCTTCAACAACACCTATGCGGTTGATTCGGTTGCAAAGGTTACCATCGTTAGTTTAACTTCTTACGGTGCTTTTGCAAGAATTCTCCCCGGTGTTGACGGTCTTATTCATATCTCTCAAATTGCTAATAAGCATGTTGCAAAACCGCAGGATGAGCTCAAGGTTGGCCAAGAGGTTGAAGCGAAGATTATTGCTATCGATAACGATAAAAAGCGTGTAAGTCTTTCAATTCGTGCTTTACTTCCCGAAGAGGAAGCAGCACAAGAGGCAACCGAAGAGGTTACTACACAGGAAGTAACCGAAGAAGCTATTGTAGAGGAAGTTAGCGAAGAAACAGCTGAATAATTAGCAAAATAAAAACGCTCCGTACTGCAGGTGTAAGATAAAAGTAGACACAAAAAAGTGTCTACTTTTTCTTTATGTGTTAAAATATAAAAAAAGGAGGAAAAGAAATGCGAAAGAACAGACAATATACAGCGGAAGAAAAAATTAAATACGTGAAAAAACATTT
>JAZRRG010000021.1:0-9420 GCA_045650565.1 Acutalibacteraceae bacterium
AAGCTTTTAGCTCTTTTCGATACCTGACGTATCTTTTTTGTCCTTGTTTACTCTCTCGATTTCTCTTAAGAATTGTCGGGTCCTTATTATTGTCGTTGTTTAATTTTCAAGGTCCATTTTCGCTCCCGTTTTTTTGGGCGCCCAATAATAATACCAAATGAAACCCCTTTTGTCAAGCACTTTTTAAAACTTTTTTTGATATTTTTTTACTATTTTTTTCTATCACAATATATGGTGGTTTAAAACGGCCTTTTATACTATTTTTTTGCGCCAAAAGCACAAAAAACCCGCAGAAAACCTGCGGGCTATACATTATATATATAATAGGGAGTTATTCGAGCTCGAAAGCGCCGGTGTAAAGCTGGTAATATGTTCCCTTTTCGTTTATTAGCTTTTCGTGGTTGCCTCGCTCAATTATTCTACCTTTTTCAAGCACCATTATAACATCCGAATTTTTAACGGTTGATAAACGGTGTGCTATAACAAATACCGTTCTGCCCTCCATTAGCTTATCCATACCACGCTGCACTACTGCTTCGGTACGGGTGTCTATCGAGGAGGTTGCCTCATCCAATATCATAACAGGCGGGTCGGCAACTGCGGCACGGGCAATAGCGATTAACTGCCGCTGACCTTGCGATAAATTGGCTCCGTTGCCCGACAGTTCCGTTTGATAGCCCTGCGGCAGCTTCGATATAAAGTCATCCGCACCCACAAGACGTGCCGCCTCGACACACTCACTGTCGGTAGCATCGAGACGTCCGTACCGAATATTCTCAAGCACCGTGCCCGTAAACAAATTTGTATCCTGAAGCACTATGCCGAGCGAACGGCGAAGGTCGGACTTTTTGATTTTGTTAATGTTAATTCCGTCATACCGAATTTTACCGTCGGCAATATCGTAAAACCTATTTATTAGGTTGGTTATAGTGGTTTTACCCGCACCCGTAGCGCCAACAAAGGCAACCTTTTGTCCGGGCTGAGCATAAACCGTTACATTATGAAGCACGGTTTTTTCGGGCACATAGCCGAAATCCACATCAAACAGCCGCACATCTCCGCAAACCTTGGTGTAGGTGAGTGTGCCATCGCTGTGTGGATGGCGCCAAGCCCAGTTTCCTGTTCTCTCGGCGCATTCTGTTATGGTGCCATCATCAGCAATTTTGCAATTAACCAGCGTTACATAGCCATCATCGGTTTCTGCGTTTTCATCCATAAGCTCAAAAATGCGCTCGGCACCCGCCATACCCATAACGATAGAATTTATTTGCTGGGTTGCCTGATTTATGTTTGCGGTAAATTGCTTTACCATATTGAGAAACGGTACGACAATGCTAACGCCGATAGCCATACCTGACAGCGATATATTGGGCGCATTTGTAACCACCAAAATACCGCCAACCACCGCAATACATACATATAATATGTTGCCTATGTTCATATTGATAGGTCCTAACATATTGGCGTATGCGTGGGCACGGTAAGCATCGTTAAAGAGCTGGTTGTTGATTTTTTCGAACTCATCGGTGATTTTTTCTTCGTGGCAGAAAACCTTTACAACCTTTTGACCGTTCATCATTTCCTGAACAAAGCCCTCGGTTTTGCCGACCGCTTTTTGTTGGCGCATAAAGTATTTTGCACTGCCGCCGCCAACCTTTTTTGTAATAAGCGATATAAGCAGCACTCCGCCGACAGCAACTAATGTTAACCAAACGCTAAAATACAGCATAATGCTAAAGACGCAAAGTGCAATAGACGCCGACTGCAAGAGCGAGGGTAACGACTGCGACACTAACTGACGGAGTGTGTCAATATCATTTGTATAGCGGCTCATAATATCGCCGTGCTTATTTGTATCAAAATACCTAATCGGCAAATTTTGCATGCCGCCGAACATAGCGCAGCGCATTCTATTTAAAAATCCGTGTGTTATATATGCCATAAGCTGTGTATGAACGGTTATTGCAATAATTGATAGCACATAAAGAGAAATGAGTATCATTACCTTTGATACTATTTCGGGCTTTGCTGATGCCCAGTCGCCCGTTTGATACCACTTTTGTATAGTTTCTATTACCTTTTGTATAAACAGTCCCGGTATTGCAGAGGTAACGGCCGAAAACAATATACACACACAGGTAATGGGCGCTAAAACGGGGTAAAAGCCGAATAACATTTTTACGGTGCGACCAAGTGTTTTAATGTTTAGTTTTTTGCCCTCTGGACGCATATTCCCGGGAGAATTTCTATTTCCTGGCGCCATATTACTCATCCTCCCCCGCATGAATTTGTTGCTCATAAACCTCTCTATAAATAGAGCTTTCCTTAAGCAGCTGTTTATGTGTGCCGATAGCCGAAATTTCGCCCGAATCCATAACGATAATCATATCGGCATCCATAACCGACGAAATACGCTGGGCAATGATAATTTTTGTGGTTTCGGGAACAAAGTTTTTAAGCTCGTTTCTAATTTGAGCATCGGTCCTTGTGTCCACCGCACTGGTAGAGTCATCAAGTATTAAAACCTTTGGGTTTTTAAGCAATGCCCTTGCGATACAAAGACGCTGTCTTTGTCCGCCCGATACATTTGTACCGCCCTGCTCAATATAGGTATCGTACCCATCGGGGAACGACCTTATAAACTCATCGGCGTTTGCCATTCGACACGCTTCCATTATTTGCTCATCGGTTGCGTTTTCGTCGCCCCAACGCATATTCTCCTTAATGGTACCCGAGAAAAGCTGATTCTTTTGCAAAACAAACGCCACCGCATCACGCAGTACCTTAATATTATACTCTCGAACATCTACGCCGCCCACCAATACCGAGCCGTCGTTTACATCATAAAGGCGGGGTATTAACTGGGTAAGTGTTGATTTGCTTGAGCCCGTGCCGCCGATAATACCAACCATTAGTCCCGAATCGATATGTAAATTGATGTTTTTAAGTGCAAGATTATTTTTATTACGGGCATAGCTATAGTTTACATTTATAAAATCAATAGAGCCATCCTTAACCTGTATATCCGTGTTTTCTGGGGATACAATAGCGGGGGTTTCATCCAGCACCTCACAAATACGCTTCATGCTTTCAAGAGATAAGGTAAGCATTACATAAATCATAGAAAGCATCATAAGTGACATAAGTATCTGCATACCGTAGGTGAGCATTGCCGAAATTTGACCGACATTTACAATGGTGCCTCGTGAGGTAATTGCCATCATCGAGCCGACAAGCAGCACGAATGCCATATTAAAATAACTGCAAAACTGCATAAGCGGCATATTAAAGGCAACTATGCGTTCGGCCTTTGTAAAATCACCGCATATATCCTCTGCTGCACGGTTGAACTTCTCTTTTTCATATTCCTCTCGTGAGAAGCCCTTTACCACACGAATACCCATAACATTTTCTTCGATTGACTCATTCAAACGGTCATATTTTTTGAAAACACGTCGAAAAGCAGGCATTGCCTTGCGTGCAACCATAATTAAACCGAAAACGAGTATCGGCACCACAACCACAAAGGTTGTAGCAAGTGCACCGCCCATTTTATAAGCCATTGTTATAGAAAAAATAAACATAAGCGGACTGCGAATTGCGGTGCGAATAAGCATCATATACGACATTTGCACATTAGTTACATCGGTTGTAAGGCGGGTTACAAGGGATGAAGAGGAAAATTTATCAATGTTCTCAAATGCAAAGGACTGCACCGCACTAAATAAATCGTTCCTTAGGTTTTTAGCAAAGCCCGCAGACGCCTTGGCACAGGTAAGCCCTGCCACACCACCGCAGGTTAATGACACTATTGCCATACCAACGAGAAAAAGACCCGTCTTGGCAATCTCGCTGACAGGGGAACCCGCACTTATATTATTGATTAGATTTGCCGTGATAAAGGGGATTAAGCACTCAATACCTGCTTCGCCAACCATAAGAAAAAGCGTAATTATGCTCGGTGCTTTGTATTCACGAATGCTTTTTGCTAATTTTTTAATCATTTTGCTACTTCTTTCATATATTGATTACTTAATATTATAAGACTATTTTTTATTCATATCAAGCCAAAAATTGTTAATTTTTTGTATACAAAAAGGACAGATAACGGAGCGTTATCTGCCCTTTTTTTAACATTACCTTTTGTTTTTAAAGTTACGGCGGGGCTTACGCTCTCTTTTTTCGCCCTCGTCAGCATCATCCTCAACCACCGCACCGTTGATTTCAACGAGTGCATCACGGCGGGAAAGATTGATTCTGCCCTGGTCATCAATTTCGGTTACCTTAACGATTACCTGGTCGCCAACGGCTACCACATCCTCAACCTTTTCTACACGCTTGACATCGAGCTTGCTTATGTGAACGAGTCCCTCTTTGCCGGGGGCAATTTCTACAAATGCGCCAAAGCTCATAATTCTTGTAACCTTGCCGCTATATACTGCACCGATTTCGGGGTCGTTAGCGATGGTTTCAATAATCATAACTGCCTGCTTTGCCTTTTCAATATCCAAAGCGGCGATAAATACGTGACCGTCCTCTTCAATGTTGATGGTGCATTCGCACTGCTCTTGAATCGACTGAATAACCTTGCCCTGTTTACCGATAACATCGCCGATTTTGTCGGGGCTGATAACGGTTGTGAGCATCTTGGGAGCATACTTTGAAAGCTCGGCTCTCGGCTCTGCAATTACGGGTAGCATAACCTCGTCCAAAATGTAGTTACGTGCCTTGTTGGTCTTTGCAAATGCTTCCTTAATGATTTCGGGTGTTAAGCCGTGTACCTTTAAGTCCATTTGAATTGCGGTGATACCCTTCTTGGTACCCGCAACCTTAAAGTCCATATCGCCATAGAAGTCCTCAAGGCCTTGGATGTCCACCATTGTCATAAAGTCGCCGTAAACGCCTTCTTCTCCTGTGATAAGACCGCAAGAGATACCTGCAACGGGCGCCTTAATCGGAACGCCTGCCGCCATGAGCGCCAAGGTGGAGCCACAGATGGATGCCTGTGAGGTGGAGCCGTTAGAGGACAATACCTCGCTTACAACACGAATAGCATAGGGGAACTCCTCAATACTGGGTAATACGGGAACAAGCGCACGCTCTGCCAAGGCACCGTGACCGATTTCACGTCTGCCCGGACCACGTGAGGGCTTGGTTTCGCCTACCGAATAAGAGGGGAAGTTGTAGTGGTGAATATATCTCTTTTCGGTCTCTTCATCAAGTCCGTCAAGCTTTTGTGCATCCGAAACGGAAGCCAAGGTTGCGACCGATAAAACCTGAGTTTGTCCACGGGTGAACATACCCGAGCCGTGAACACGGGACAACAAATCAACCTGTGCGTTTAATGGACGGATGTCATCTATACCACGACCGTCAACACGCTTTTTCTCGTTTTTGAGCCAGTCACGAACAACGTGCTTTTGAACAAGATACATAATCTCATCAAGCTTTGCCTCGTTGCCCTCAAAGCGCTCATCAAACTTTTCGTGAACAGCATTGTAGATAGGTAACAGAGCAGCATCACGAACCAGCTTATCATCGGTATCGAGCGCCTTCTTTACATCCTCAATGCAGAATTCCTCAATTTCAGCCATAACAGCAGGGTCGGGGTCGTTCGACTGGAATTCAAACTTCGGTTTGCCGATTTCGGCAACAATGCCGTTTATGAAGCCAACTATTTCTTTGTTTACCTCGTGCCCCTTCATAATGGCATCGAACATAACATCATCCGGAATCTCCGCACCGCCTGCCTCTATCATAGCAACGAGGTCGGCAGTTGAAGAAACTGTTAAATCAAGCGTTGTTTTTGCACGTTGCTCAAGGGTTGGGTTGATAACGATTTCGCCATCAACAATACCTACCTTAACGCTCGAAATGGGTCCTGCCCACGGGATATCAGAAATTGCTATGGCAGTAGACACACCGATAGCAGCTGCAACCTCGGGAGAGCAGTCGGGCTCAACCGACATAACGGTTGCAACAACCGAGCAGTCGTTACGCATATCCTTCGGGAAAAGCGGACGAATGGGGCGGTCTATACAACGACCTGCCAAAACTGCTTTATCAGCCGCCTTGCCCTCACGGCGTGTGAACGAGCCGGGAAAACGACCTACTGCATACATCTTCTCCTCATAATCTACCGAAAGCGGAAAAAAGTCAACCCCTTCACGTGGCTTTGCCGAAGCGGTTACGGTGCAAAGCACCTGTGTTTCGCCATAGGATGCTAAAACTGCGGCATTGGCAAGTCCTGCCATTTTGCCTGTTTCTAATTTCAGCAGTCTACCGGCGAGTTCGGTTTCATAAACCTTGTAGTTTTCAAACATAGTTTTTACCTCCTGTTTTTTTGAGGTGTTTCCGTTTAGCAATAAATTCATAACCCGATTTTTCAGATTATCAATTTACCGCTAAACAACGAAAAACCTCTTTTTTAATATAAGAAGGCAGACCGTAAACGGTCCGCCTTGCATACATAATTACTTACGAAGACCAAGCTTCTTGATGATGGCACGGTATCTCTCGATATCGTTCTTTTGCAGATATGCGAGAAGGTTACGTCTGTGACCAACCATCTTCATAAGGCCACGGCGAGAATGATGGTCCTTAGCGTGAACCTTTAAGTGAGCATTGAGCTCGTTAATGCGGGTTGTAAGAAGCGCAATTTGCACCTCAGGTGAACCTGTATCACCCTCGTGAACCGCATAATCAGCGATAACCTGCTGCTTTTGTTCCTTTAACATCTTTTTCACTCCTTTTTGATTTTTTGCCCAAACCGAGCAATAGGCCACAGTGCTCCGTTTTAAACGGCGGACGCCTAAAGCACAGTAAAGGTAACGGGTTGCATACACAACCTTTGGAATTATAACACAATTTTTTAAAAAAGTAAAGTACTACTTATTGTGTCCAAAAGCTCCCAATATAACAATTTGTAGGAAAATATACAATAATATTCACAAATTTACAAAAAACTCTTTAATTTTTAATCATTTTATTATAAAATAAAATAAATGGAGGTGTTTATATGGCAAACACAATACGTATGAAGATAGGCGGTATTGAATATTCGGTAACCAGCGAGGACGATGAGGCATATATCCACTCTCTTGGAAGTGAGCTTGAGCGAAGAATAGATGCCATACAAAAACGCAGTCCCTTTTTGTCAACCACGATGTCGGCAGTTATTGCGGCGCTTGATGCTTTGGATGAATGCAAAAAGTGCGAGGCCGAAAACGAAAAGCTACGGCTTGAAATTAAAAAACTGCTTGAAGAAACTGCCTGTGCCAAGCTTGATGCAGATATTCTGCGCCGAAAGGTAGAACAGCTTACAGGTATCGATGCTTCAGCAAATGATGCAAACGGAGATTTACCATTTTAACTATGTGTTCAAAACCTGAAGTTTTAGCTCCTGTTGGTAATTTTAATATGCTCGAGGCGGCGGTCCGCAGCGGTGCCGATGCGGTGTATCTCGGCTCGCAAGACTTTAACGCTCGGCGTAATGCTCAAAATTTTACCGACAGTCAGCTACAAGAAGCAATTAAATATTGTCATATACGAGGGGTTAAGGTTTACTTAACCCTTAATATTGTTTTATCGGACAAGGAGCTTTCTTTGGCTCTCGTAACAGCCGAAAACGCCTACCGCTACGGTATAGACGGCGTTATTTGTGCCGATTTAGGTCTTGTTAGGTGTTTGCGGCAAAAATTCCCCGACCTGCCCTTACACGCATCCACCCAAATGACCGTGACCTCCCCCGATGCTTTACCTCTGCTGCAAAAGCTCGGCATTAGCCGTGTTGTGCTGCCAAGGGAGATGAGTGCCGAGCAAATTAAGGAATTTTGCCTTGCCGCAAAGCCACTAGGTATAGAAACCGAGGTTTTTGTGCACGGGGCGCTTTGTATGAGCGTGTCGGGACAGTGCTTGCTCAGCGCTATGCTCGGAGGCAGAAGCGGTAATAGGGGACTGTGTGCAGGTACCTGCCGTTTGCCCTTCTCGGCGGACAACACCGAGGGGTATGATTTAAGTCTTAAGGATTTATGCCTTTTGGACTTTTTAAATCGCCTTACCCAATATGGTGTGACATCCTTTAAAATAGAGGGTAGGATGAAGCGAGCCGAATATGTTGCCGCCGCAACTGCGGCTGTAAGACAGGCCGTTGATACGGGCAAAACAGATGATGAGCTGCTCTCTTGCCTTAAAAATGTATTTTCCCGTTCGGGCTTTACCGATGGTTACTTGACTAAAAACACAGGTACAGATATGTTCGGTGTGAGAACTGCCGAGGATGCTTTATTGGCAAAAGAGGTTTTTCCCATAATTCACTCTCTTTACCGAAATGAACGGCAAAGCATACCTCTTACAGCGGTGCTTACGGTAAAAAAGCACCAAAATATTTCTCTTTCTTTAAGCGACGGCACAAACACCGTGTCGGCTATCACCGAGCCACCCGAAATCGCCATAAACCGCCCAATAACTAAAGATGTTCTTTTACAAAACCTGCAAAAGCTCGGCGGCACACCCTACTATTTAAAAAGCGCCGAAATTATACTTTATGACGGTCTTGCGGTGGCGGCTAAGGTTATTAACAATTTAAGGCGGGAATGTGTAGAAAAATTAACCCGACTTCGTGCAACACCTAATGCGGTTAGGGTTAACTCTTTTTCAGTAACCAACAATGCTTTGATTGACAAAAGAAAACCTAAAATTTTCTGCCGTTTTGATAATGCACAGCAAATACCACACGATTTATCTGGCGTGTCATTTATAAGCATTCCGCTTGATAGCGAGATAACCGATTTGGAATTGCCCGATGGTGTTGTAAAGGTGGTTGAGGTGCCGAGGACTGTGGGGAACAGCACTATTTCCACACGCCTTACGGCGTTTAAAAAGGCGGGCTTTACACACGCTATGTGCTCTACGCTATCGGATTTTTTAATAGCAAAACAATTAGGGTTTAAAATTATCGGTGGCACAGGTCTTAATATTTTTAACCAACAATCCGCCGCTTTCCTTTTTGAAAACGGAGCCGAGCTTTTAACCCTCTCCCCCGAAATGTTGCTGAAAAATGCAGTGCAGGTAGGGAAAAACACAGGCATTGTCGCTTACGGAAATATACCTCTTATGTTGGCGGCTAACTGTCCGCTTAAAAACAAGAGAACCTGTAAAGAATGTGATAAAAAAGGGTTCATTACCGACCGCTTGGGCGTTAAATTCCCCGTGCGGTGCCGTATGGGGTTAAGTGAAATATTAAATTCTCGCCCTATATGGTTGGCTGACAAAATGAATGAGCTCCATTTTGATTTTATAATGCTTTATTTCACCGATGAAACCGGTAAGGATACCCGTTCGGTTATAAATGCTTATAATCAGGGTTTAGCACCAAACGGCGAATATACAAGAGGTCTTTATTTGCGTGGGGTGGAATAA
>JAZRRG010000022.1:0-1172 GCA_045650565.1 Acutalibacteraceae bacterium
AATGGTAAGTGCAATCGGGAAAATAATTTTCTCTGTGCGAGTAACCTGGCGAAGCGGTTTCATAACGATTTCTCGTTCATTTTTAGTGGTAAGTAAACGCATAATCGGCGGCTGAATTACCGGCACTAATGCCATATATGAGTAAGCCGCAACTGCGATAGGTCCTAACAAACCAGGGAAAAGCTTTGATGTGGTATAAATAGCGGTCGGTCCATCGGCACCGCCAATAATACCAATCGATGCGGCTGCTTCCTGCGGAAAGCCAAGATAGAAACAACCAATAAAAGTAACAAAAATACCAAGTTGTGCGGCGGCACCAAGAAGCAAAGATTTCGGGTTAGAAATCAAGGGACCAAAATCGGTCATAGCACCGATACCAACGAAAATAAGGCAGGGATAAACACAGGTTTTAACGCCGATATACAAAATATCAAGCAAACCACCCTGTTTTAAAATATCACCGTAACCAAGTTCAGAACCGGGACGCATAAATTCCGTCCACAGCTCACTATGATACATATCAGCACCGGGAAGATTGGTAAGTAACATACCGAAAGCTATACCAATAAGTAAAAGCGGCTCAAATTGCTTTTTTATAGCAAGATATAAAAGCAGTAACGAAACCCCTATCATAACAAGGTTTTTCCAGCTACCATCTAAAAAGCCGTTTATTATGGCATAAAAACCGGACTGTTCGATAAAGTTTAATACATATTCCATGATAAATACCTCTGCGAAAAATTAAGCGATTACACAGAGAACTGCACCGGTTTCAACCGAAGCGCCATTCTGAACGTTAATTGAAGCTACGGTGCCGTCAGCCGGTGACATAATTTCATTTTCCATCTTCATGGCTTCAAGAATCATAAGTACATCACCTTTTTTAACAGTAGCTCCGTTCTGAACCTTTACAGACAAAATGGTTCCGGGCATTGGGGCATTTACAGTAGCACCGTTAGCAGCAGGTGCGGGTGCTGCAGCAGGAGCAGGTGCGGCAGTAGAAGTAGCTACAGCGGGAGCCGCCTTAACATCAGCAGCATCAACAACCTCAAGTACGATTTCATATGCAGTACCGTTTACAGTTACATTATACTTTTTCATAATATTTACCTCTTTCAAGTTAGATTTTTTTAAATGAATGAATACGAATTGCCGAAATATCCGAAGTCGGA
>JAZRRG010000023.1:0-48954 GCA_045650565.1 Acutalibacteraceae bacterium
ACTCGTCCAAGGGTGAAGTGAAGGGGTGGTGCATAGCGTCCCAATTTCCGGTTTCTTCATTAAATTCGAAGAAGGGGAATTCGGTGATCCAAAGGAAATTGAACTTATCGGGAATAATATCGAGCTTCTTAGCAACAGTTAAACGAAGGGCGCCAAGTACCGATAAAACGGTCTTTTTGCGGTCGGCCACAATAAGCACAACGTCGCCCTTTTCGGCGCCAACTCGGCTATAAATAGCGGACATTTCATCTTCGCTCATAAATTTCTGGAAGGAGCAGGTGGGAGCGTCTTCACTCCAACGGATAAAGGCAAGACCCTTAGCGCCAATACCTTTGGCTTCTTCGGTAAGCTTGTCGATTTCTTTTCTTGTGTAAACACTTGCTGCATTTTTAGCGTTAATTGCTCTAACGGTGCCGCGGTTTTTAACAGTGTCGGCAAACACGCCAAAGCCACAATTTTCTACAATGTCCGAAATATCCTTTATCTTCATATCGAAGCGGGTATCGGGCTTGTCAGAGCCGTAGTCATTCATCGCCTCGGTAAAGGTAAGGCGGGGCAGCGGAGTGGGAATTTCTACATTCAAAACCTCTTTGAAAAGGCGGCTGATATAGCCTTCGGCAATGGCATAAACGTCCTCAGGCTCAACAAAGGACATTTCAAGGTCAATTTGTGTAAACTCGGGCTGACGGTCGGCGCGCAAGTCCTCATCGCGATAGCAACGGGCAATTTGCATATAACGGTCAAAGCCTGAAAGCATTAAAAGTTGCTTGTAAAGCTGGGGAGACTGTGGAAGTGCGAAAAAGCTACCCTTGTGTATACGAGAGGGAACAAGATAATCTCTGGCACCCTCGGGAGTAGATTTAATAAGGGTGGGGGTTTCAATTTCAATAAAGCCGTTATCGTCAAAATAATCTCTTGTAACCTTGGTTATCTTGTGGCGCAGCATTATGTTCCTTTGCAAATTGCTGCGGCGCAGGTCTAAATAGCGGTATTTAAGGCGGATATCCTCCTTTGTGTCAACATCGGGCAAAATTTCAAAGGGAGGGGTCTCACTTTGACCCAAGACCTTAAGGGTAGTAACCTCAATTTCAATTTCACCCGTAGGGATATCTCGGTTAACGGAGGAGCGCTCACGCACGGTACCTTCTGCCATAAGAACAAACTCGCTTCTTACAGCAAATGCCTTGTGGAATATTTCCTTTTCGGTATTGTCATCAAACGCCAACTGCACAATACCTGTGCGGTCACGCAGGTCTATGAATATAAGACTGCCCAAATCACGCTGACGCTGTACCCAGCCGCAAACCACAACCTTTTTGCCAATGTTGTCACGCCGCAGGGTGCCGCAATAATCGGTGCGTTTCATACCGTCCATACGGTCAAGCTTCATTTAAAAACATCCTCTCTATAAAGCCGCATCTGCAAGGTCATCAAATGCGATGCGGTTTACTATATCATAAAATTCATCGGTAAAATTATCGAGTGTTATATCGTAGGTATCGCCCGTTTTCATATTCTTTATAACGAGTTTTCCGTTGTTTAATTCATTATCTCCTATAACACAGCTCAATTTTGCGCCGATTTTATCGGCATATTTCATTTGTGCTTTAAGGCCTCTGCCGTTTATGTCAGTGAGCGCCTCAAAGCCCTCGGCACGAAGAAGTGTGCAAAGCTTTGTGGCTGTAATTTCGGCATTTTCGCCCATAGGCGCAAAGTAAATATCGCAGGTAGCTTTTTCGGGGAACTCGA
Source organism: Acutalibacteraceae bacterium (assembly GCA_045650565.1). Lineage (GTDB taxonomy): Bacteria > Bacillota > Clostridia > Oscillospirales > Acutalibacteraceae > SIG565. The sequence continues at coordinate 1,750 of JAZRRG010000023.1, forward strand.
CACCCTCCGCCTCGGCTACCATCATAAGCCGTTCAAGACCCATAGCAAAGCCGACGGCTTGTATTGAAGGTCCTCCAAGCTCGGCAACGAGTCCGTCATATCTACCGCCGCCGCAAACGGTTGACTGTGCACCGATACCGCTTGAAACAAACTCAAATACGGTTTTTGTATAATAGTCAAGCCCACGAACAATGTGCGGGTTAACGGTAAATGTAAGACCTGCAGCGATAAGGTGGGACTTAACCGCTTCAAAATGTGTTTTACAGTCATCACAAAGATAATCGGTTACAACGGGGGCTGTATTGGCGATACCCTTGCATATTGGTGACTTACAGTCAAGTATTCTCATCGGGTTGCGGTCAAGCCGTTCAAGGCAGGTGCCGCAAAGCTCATCCTTACGGGAAGCAAAGTACCGCTTTAATGCCTTGTGATATTCGGCACGGCAGGTGGGACAGCCGATGGAATTTATCTCCAATGAAACATTTTTAATGCCAATGCTTTGCAGCACGTGGTTGGCCAAGCAAATGGCTTCGGCATCGGCGGCGGGGGCAGATGTTCCGAGGCACTCGATACCAAACTGATGGAACTCACGAAGGCGACCTGCCTGTGGCTTCTCATAGCGATAGCAACCGCCTACATAACACGCTTTAACGGGAAGGGTGCCATTAACGAGCGAGTGCTCAATGGAGGAACGCACAACGCCCGCAGTAAATTCGGGGCGCAGTGTAATAGAACGTTCACCCTTATCTAAAAAGGTATACATCTCTTTTTGAACAACATCGGTGGTATCACCGACACCACGTGAGAAAACCTCGGTATGCTCGAAAACGGGGATACGCACTTCACGATAGCCGTATAGTGATGCTGTATCAAGAAGTGTTTGCTCAAGATACTGCCATTTAAAGCTTTCCTCGGGGAGAACATCGCTGGTTCCCTTTATAGCTTTTATTATTTCTGCCATTTGTTTCTCCTATCTACAAATCCAGTCCATTACGGACTGGATTTTAATTATCTATTTATTTCTTACAATATCTCGCCAATCAAGGTCGCCACGCTCAAGACCGTGGATAAGCACTTCAGCCGTGGCAATGTTGGTGGCAACGGGGATGTTATGCACGTCGCAAAGGCGAAGCAATACATTCTCGTCCGGTTCGTTCGGCTTTGGGCTTGATGGGTCACGGAAATAAAGCAAAAGGTCTATTTCATCACAGCCGATACGTGAGGCGATTTGCTGTGAGCCACCCTGTGAGCCGCTTAAAAACTTAATTATATCAAGTCCCGTAGCTTCAGAGATAAGTTTACCGGTTGTGCCCGTTGCAAGAAGAGTGTGTCGGCTTAAAATTCCGCAATATGCAATGCAGAATTGTACCATAAGTTCTTTCTTGGCATCGTGTGCGATAAGGGCAATATTCATATTTCAACACTCCTCATAAATTTAGTATAAACATAATATCATAATGCGACAAGTTTTGTCAATTATTCAAGTACTGTATAGGGCGGAATAACGCTTTGTTTTTGGTCATCCGCAAAGAAATAACTATCAAGCACGGCACGTGCAATAGAGGTTACGGTATAGGTGGAGGCACCGTGCTCTAATACAACCGAAATTGCAATTTCGGGCTTATCATAGGGGGCAAATGCGATAAACACACTGTGGTCAGCTCCGGAATTAGTCTGCGATGTACCTGTCTTACCGCCCACGGTTATACTGTAGTCACTAAACACGGGGCTTCCCGTACCGTCCACAGTAACCGACAGCATACCCTCCTTAACGCTTGCGAGCATAGTGCTGTTTATATCGAACTCTCCCAATACCTCGGGGGTGTTATCTATATAGGTTTGGCTATAGTTATAGGATACAACGCTGTCTATCAGTGTCGCCTTGTAGCGTGTGCCGCCATTGGCAAGGGTACTGGTATAACAGGCAAGCTGTAAAGGGGTAAAGGCATTGAGCTGACCGATAGCAACCTGAATGGTGTTACCGCTATCACTCTCATATTCGGTTAAAATACCCGAGCTATCGTTTACCTCAACACCGGTTTTAACACCAAGTCCGAAGTTCTTGTAATATTCGGTAAGAGTTTTAATTCCTGTCCTGCGTCCAAGCTCAAAGAAAAAGTAGTTGCACGAACGGGCCAATGCGTTCTTTAGGTTCATTGTTCCGTGGTAGTGCATACAGTTGGGCCTATAATCTGAAAAATAGTCGTAGGTTTTTTTACAAAAAATCTCCTCGCCATAATCGTATTTACCCTTTTCCATAGCAGCAAGGGCAACAAGCGGCTTTACGGTAGAGCCGATAGGATAAACACCCTGAAAAGCACGGTCAAGCAACGGCTTGTTTTCATCCTTCAGCAGATTGTTATATTCCTTAGACATTGTAGCCATATCATAGCTTGGATAGTTTGCGGCGGTCAAAATTGCACCCGAATCTATATCCATTACAACCACCGCACCGCCCGTAACGGTGGTGCCGCCTTGATTTCTAAGGTTTTTAATTGATGATGCCAAAACCTCCTGGGTTACCTTTTGTAAGGATTTATCAATGGTTAGCATAACGGTTTTTCCTGGTATTGGCTCTTTTGTTACCTTGGTAGAAACGATTTTACCTTGAGAATCAAAATAGTAAATCATTTCACCATCTGTACCACGCAGATGCTCCTCGGCATAAAGCTCAATACCGCTTTTACCTACACGGTCGTTATACGAATAGCCCTTTTGCTTATATTCTTCCCACTCTTCCTCATAAATAGGACCGGTGGTGCCTATTAGGTGAGGCATTAAATCGGAAACAGGGTAGTATCGGTAGGGGGTTACCTCAACAGAAACACCCGAGAGCAGCATATGCGTTTCGGAAATAACAAGCATTAGCTCTTGCGGGATATCTTCAGCGAAGGTGTAGGGCGCCGATACCGAAAATGCCGCCTTATCCATAGAGTAGCGAACACCCATTATTTTGCGTTGGGTGTCTGTATCGAAGCCACCCAAGGAGTATTTTTCTACAAACCGTAAAAAACACTGCTCGGCAGTGGCATAATCTGCAACATTTAAAAATTTTCTTATTTTAGCCGCACCGGCTGTATCCGTAAAACCGTAGGGTGTCTCGGTGTTCAGCGGCAGCGTGTCATTATAAGTAGCGTTATATTCGCTAAAAAGCTCTATTAGCTTTACTATTAAGGAGTTAAGCTGAGTGCGGTCTATATAAGCGCTGTTAAAAACAACATCAAAGCCATCACGGTTAACGGCAATTTGCCTACCGGAGCGGTCGAGTATTTCACCACGGGCAGCAGGAAGAGTCACCTTAACCTCATTAAGACCCGATGAAGCGGAGGATAGATTGTTTTTATCTATTACTTGAAGTGAAAAAATGCGCACCGAGTAAAAAGCAATAACCACCGCTAAGAGAATAGCCAAAACAGAAATATAGGGTTGTTTTTCTTTACGGAATGCCATTTTTTCACCACCTTTTGTTAGAAAATCAGTTTATATTTTTTTAATCAATTTACCGAGAAAATAGAAAGGAATTATAAAAAGTGCCGAGTAAATTGCCGAGGGCAGACAATGCAGTAATAAATATTCAAACCCCTCAAGTGCGCTTTCACGAAATGTGAAAATCAAGCCGTGCACAAAAAAGTACAGTCCCGATGATATAGTGCTTAAGGTAATAGCTGAAAAAATGTTGTGATTTAAAATTTTTCTGAGAGCCACACCCGATAAAAGACCAATAAGTAATAAGCTAATAGCGTTAAAGCAATACGAGCCCGAGGATACGGCATCGGCAAAAATACCATAAATCACACCCGCAGTAAAGCCGAGCCACTCCCCATAATAGAAGGCAACCGTAATAACTGCGGCAATCGACATAATCGGCACTGCGTTTGCAATGGACAGGGAAAAAAGTGGGCTATAGGTCAGCATATGAATTAAGATAAACAGTCCTATAAAGCACACACCCTGTAAATAGCTGCTGTTTTGTTTGTTCATTATTTTTCACCTGTTGCGGTTATGTTACCCTTACCGTCAAAGGAGGTTATAACCATAACCTGTCGTATTTCGCTGAAATCAACAAAGGGCTCAATCTCGGCATAAAGTGAGGTTGTATATTTTTCTTGCGAAACATTAACGATTTTGCCTATGGGAAGTCCGTCGGGGAAAACCCCGCTGCCCGAGGTTACTATATAATCACCGATAGCAACCAAGGAGGAGCGCTGAATGTTAAACATACCTGTGTTTAAATTTTTCGCCAAATCAAGATTTCCCTTTACAACACCGTAATCACGGGAACGGCTGTCAATAGCGCCCACCGAAACTGATGAATCAAGTATTGTCTTGACACGGCTGGTAGATATACCCACTTCGCTTACATATCCCACAAGACCCGCATCGGTAATAACGGGGTCGAACGCCTTAATGCCGTCAAGCGAGCCGACGTCGATGGTAAAGCCACCTGCAATATCCAACGAATCACGAGCAATTACCGAGGCGCTGGAAAATACAAAATCGGGGTTTTTATCCTTAATTTCAAGATAGTTTTTAAAATATTCATTTTCTGCCTTGATTTTCTCGTAATCGGCTATCTTTTCATTAAGAGCGTTAATTTCCTCTTTAAGCCGAGCGTTTTCGAGAATAATCGCCTCATTGCTTTGTGTTTTACTAAAGAAGTCACTAATGCTTCCCGAGATGCTTGAGCCCAGCTTTTGAAATGGTGCTGAAATTGCACCAAAAAAACTGGCTTGAGGCGCAATGACACCACCCGCAAGGTTGGCTATTAAAGAAAACACAACCAGCAGGATAACCGTGGCCAATGCAATTTTAAATTTTCGGCTTCTGAAAAAGAAACGCATTTCAAATCATCCTATCTAAAGCGTTTGCCTCGTTTGAAGGTGTATCTATCAAAACCGCAACCGCCCTCAAGTCTTTTTAATGTTCCAAGCACAACGCAATCAAGCGGGTTCGCCGCAACTGTTACGGGGATACCTGTTTCATCGGCAACAAGCTGTGAAAAGCCACGAAGCAGTGCGCCGCCGCCCGTGAGGGTTATGCCTCTATCAACTATATCGGCTGCAAGTTCGGGAGGAGTTTTTTCAAGTGTTGAACGAATTGCATCTACTATTTGAGAAATTGGGTCGGCAAGTGCCTCTCTAACCTCGGCGGAGGTTATAATTACATTTTTAGGCAGACCGTCTACAAGATTTCTACCCTTAATTTCAACGCTTTCCTCTTTTTCGAGTGGAAGCGCAGAGCCGATATCTATTTTAATTTTTTCGGCGGTGCGTTCGCCGATAAGTAGGTTGTGTTTTTTGCGTATATAGTTAATTATGGCTTCATCGAGGTCGTCTCCCGCCACACGCACCGACTGTGCGGTAACAATATCACCCAGCGAAATTACAGCAACCTCACTGGTACCGCCGCCGATATCAACAACCATATTACCACTTGCATCATCTACAACAAGTCCTGCGCCTACCGCCGCTGCCATTGGCTCCTCAACCAAGTCAACCTCGGTGGCACCAGCTAATTTTACGGCATCGTAAACGGCTCGGCTTTCAACCTCGGTAACGCCTGCGGGAACACAAATAACAACACGAACTCGTGAAAACATTGAGCCCTTAAGGGATAGCTTTATAAAGCGTTTAAGCATGGCTGCGGTAACGTCAAAGTCTGTAATAACACCGTTTTTAAGCGGACGCACCGCAACAATTGAGCCGGGCGTTCTTCCTATCATATCTTTGGCTTCGGTACCTACGGCACGTACAGCATCGTTTCGCACATCATACGCCACAACCGATGGCTCTCGCATTATAATTCCTTTTCCCTTAACACAAACTAAGGTGTTTGCAGTGCCTAAGTCTATGCCGATATCTCTTGTAAACATAGTTTTTCTCTCCTATGAATTATTTGTTTTAATTATACAACAAAAAATAAAAGTTAACAACTTTTTGGAACAATAAAATCAATGGCTTTGTTTATGTTTTTTATTTCTATTATCTCGCTGCCCTTTGCGTACTCACCGTCAAGTGTCCAGTCGGTACCGCTACTACCGTAAACGGTTATATTTTTTGCCTTGAAAAATTTAATTTTAGGTGTTGTGTATTGTTGCCGTATAATGCTATCTAATATTTCTTGAAACTGGAAAAGGTTATCGGGGTTTTCTATTAAAAGCATCTCAAAAAGACCGTCATCGAGCTTAATATCCTCAACATTAAGCTTTATAACACCACCCATAGAAACCGAGTTTGAAATTGAGCCAAAAATAAAGTTTCCCTCAACACTTTCGCCGTCAACATCAAATTTGAGATAGGAGGGCTTTATCTGGGCTAAAGATTTTATGCCCTCGAAAAAGTATGCGGGCTGTCCAATGGCGTTTTTAATGTTTTGAGGTGCCGAATAGGATGCCGAGGTAAATGCGCCAAAGCAAGCGGTATACGAAAAATATCTACCACCGAAAATACCTATATCAAGCGGCTTTATTTGTCCGTTTATAATGTCGGAAGCGGCAGTTTTTGGTATGTGGGATATTTTAAGTCCACTTGACCATTCGTTTAATGTGCCCGAGGGAATGTAACCGAGCCGATAACGGTTCTTATTTTGCATAAGTCCGTTTATAACCTCGTTGAGCGTTCCGTCTCCACCACAGCAAACTACGGTGCCAAAGTAGTCACGCAAATTTGCCATAACGGTAATGGCTTCACCCCGTGCGGCAGTAGGATGCACTGTAACGGAAAAACCGGCACGGGTAAAAATGTCAACTATTCCCATAAGCTCATTTTTAATTTTTGCTCTGCCTGATTTTGGGTTGGCAATTAAAAATATGTTTTTGTTCATTTCCTCACCTTAACAGTTGTAATCGATTGGTAGTGTAGCCACGGCGTTGAGTGAGCAATCGGCTATATTACCGCTTTGATATTCGTAAACGGCTTGAGCGCCCACCATTGCGGCGTTATCGCCACATAAATTAAGCGGTGGGGAATAAAGCTCAATATTTCTTCTTTCGCACTCGGCAGTAAACATTTTTCTAAGTTCGCTGTTTGCCGAAACCCCACCTGCGAGAACTATTTTTTTGTAGCCGAGCTTTTCTGCGGCTAAAAAGGTTTTATCGGTCAGTATCTCGCACACCTTGTGTCTTAGTGTTGCTGAAAGCACGGGAACATCAATTTCCTCGCCCTTTTGCTTTGTGTTATGCACCGTATTTATAAGGGCGGTTTTAAGACCTGAGAAGCTAAAATCATATTCACTCGAGCTAATGCGGGGCGTGGGCAGCGGATATTTTTTAAAATTAGGCAGGGTGGCTATTTTATCGAGCGTTACGCCGCCCGGATAAGAAAGTCCCATTTGTCGTGCTGCCTTATCAAAGCACTCACCCGCAGCATCATCTTGGGTTTGTCCTATTATGTTAAATTGGGTATAGCCGTTTACCTCCACTAAAAGCGTGTTTCCGCCCGATACAAGAAGCGCCAAAAACGGCGGCTTGAGTGCAGGGTGGGCGATATAGTTTGCTGCTATGTGAGAGCGCAAATGGTGTACGGGAATCAGCGGAACGCTGAGACTCAGCGCCAGTCCCTTTGCGAAGTTTACGCCAACCAACAACGAGCCGATAAGTCCGGGTGCGTGTGTAACGGCAACAGCATCAATGTCAGAATAGGTTATATTGGCATCCTTTAGCGCCTTGGCTACCACCTGACTTATATTTTCACTGTGTCTGCGAGAGGCAATTTCTGGAACCACCCCACCGTATTTTTTATGTTCTTCAATTTGCGTATTAACCACACTTGATAAGACCGTCCTGCCCTCCACTACAGCGGCGGCGGTTTCATCACACGAGGATTCAATACTGAGTATTTTCATAAATCTAAAACCTCTTTGTTAAGATTAGTGCGTCTTCGGTAGGACATTGATAAAAGTTTTTTCGTTTGCCTTCTTCGCAAAAGCCCTGCTTTTCATAAAGGGATAAAGCCGATAAATTGCTCGGCCTTACTTCAAGCGATAAAAAGGAAATGCCGTTTGCCCGGGCATAATCCTCGGTGTGAGCAAGAAGTGCTTTTGCCACACCCTTCCCCCGTAGCTTCGGCATTACTGCAACGTTGGTGATATATCCCTCATCGAGCACCGTGTTTAAACCTATGTAGCCCGCAAAGACGCCATCTGCCTCGGCGATAAAAAAGGTTGTCCCGTTTTTATACGACTCTATAAGAGCTTCACTACTCCAAGGAGCCGAAAAGCAAAGCTTTTCAAGCTCAGCGGTGTTTTTAGCATCGGTGGAGGACATAGTACTTTTTCTTATCGAAATAATCGGAAAAATCAAATCGATTTCTCGTATTATCTCATCCCGACACTCTCGATATGCACTCAAATCCGACATATACGGGTCGGCAATACCGTGTCCCAACACAGAAACTTTGTTTTCAGATACGCCTAAAGCTATAAGCATTTCTCGGTGGGATGCTGACATACAGAAAATTTTATCTGCCCAGTCGGTCAGCTGCATAGATACGGTGCGGGAGGTGTGAGAACTAATGTCAATACCAGTCTCCCTCATGGCCGCCTCGCTACCACGGGATACAGGTATATCACCGACACCAAGCCCTGCGCTTAAAACATTTATTCCTTGTATGTTTTTGCTTTTCAAATAGCCCTCCGCCATAGGAGAGCGACAGGTGTTACCCGTGCATACAAAAAGAATATTCATACAAAAATTTACCCCTTTGCATCAAACCAGGTTTTACCCGAAGCCGCATCGACAGTAAGCGTGACCTTCATAGTGGCAGCCGCCGACATTTCCTGCTCTAATATGCGGCATACATAATCCTTGATATCATCATTACACTCAACTATCAATTCATCGTGTACCTGTAAAATAAGCTTGGCATCAAGTTTTTCTTTTCTCAAACGGTTGCGCACCCTAATCATTGCAATTTTAATGATATCTGCAGCGGTGCCCTGTATCGGTGCGTTACGAGCCGCACGTTCACCGAAGGATTTTAGCATATGATTACTCGATGAAAGCTCGGGCAAATAGCGTCGCCTACCAAACAGCGTGGTTACAAAGCCATCCTCCTTGGCGGCGGCTATTGTGCTTTTCATAAACGAGTCAACACCCGAATACGCCTCAAGATATGCCTTTATATACTGCTCGGCTTCCTTTCTTGTAACGCCAATATCCTTAGCCAAAGAAAAAGCACCTATACCGTAAACAATACCAAAGTTTACCGCCTTAGCCCTTGAACGCAATAGCGGTGTTACCATATCAAAGGGTATATTAAACGCCTTGGCAGCGGCAAGGGTGTGGAAGTCTTGTCCGCTGTTCATTTGGCTTATCATATTTTCATCCTGTGCCATATGTGCTAAAACACGCAGCTCAATTTGAGAATAGTCGGCATCGCAAAGCGAGTAGCCATCCTTTGCTACAAAGAATTTGCGAAGCAATGCACCCTCGGGTGTCCTGACGGGTATGTTTTGTAAATTCGGCTCAAGCGAGGAAATACGACCCGTTCTGGTCTCAGTTTGATTAAAGGTAGAGTGTATTCTACCGTCAATATGAGCGGCGGCGCAAAGTCCGTCGCAATATGTCGATTTAAGCTTTGCAAGGCGTCGGTATTCGAGTAGTAGATTTATGCTTGGATGCGCATTCCGAAGTCCCTCTAAAACCTCGGCATTTGTACTGTAGCCGCTTTTGGTTTTCTTTCCTGCGGGCAGCCCTAAATCTTCAAAAAGGGCAATACCTAACTGTTTGGGCGAGTTTAGATTAAATTCATAACCGACTAACGAATAAATCTCTTTTTCAAGCTCGGCGATTCTTTTTTCCAATTCCTCGCCATAGCTTTTTATTCCATCAAGGTCGATTAAAAAGCCCTCTGCCTCCATTTCTGCCAAAACCGTGCTTAAAGGCAGCTCTATATCATCTAAAAGCTTTAATTGATTTGTCTTTTCAAGCTCTAAATACAACGCATCACAAACAGCGCTATGTGACGAAGTAATCTCCAAAAACTCATAGCCATCCCCAATAAGCTCGGGGGAGGTTACAAAATATTCTTGTTTGAGTCGTGAAACTGCATAGCTTGATGCCGAGGGATTTACAAGATATGCGGCAAGCAAGCTATCGAAGACTATGCTTTGCGGAGTTATTGCGTTGTCTAAACAAAGCTTGTATAAGTTTTTGTTATCGTAAACACGTTTTTTTATGCTCGGGTCTTCCAAAATTGCCTTAATAAGCGAAAAATCATATTTAAAATCTAAATCGGAAATATTATTGCCTGACACTATTCCAAAACGGGATTGCTCAAAATAAATATCGGCAGTGTCGTGACACATAAATTTATCAGCCGACACATGAGTTAACTTTTTTTGCTCTTTTGGCTGCTCGGTTATAACCGCATCAAAGGAAAGTCCCATATTTTCAATGAGCTTAAAAAGCTCAAGCCGTGCCATAAGGGACACCAATTTACTTGTTTGGCGGTCTTTCGGGATATAGTCGGCAATCTCCTTAATAGAGGGAACTTTGCGATAAATGGTGCCGAGCTCTCGGCTTAAAAATGCCATATCACGCCCTGCCGTTAATTTGTTTTTAACCGACTCCTTGATGTCAAGCGATTCGAGATTATCGTATATAAAATCTATGCTGCCAAAGCTTTTTATAAGCTCGGTTGCGGTTTTCTCCCCAACACCTGCAACACCGGGGATGTTGTCAGAGCCATCGCCCATAAGCGCTTTTAGTTCAATTAACTGCTTTGGTGTAATGCCGTATCTACTAGTAACGGCAAGGGGTGTATAATCGGTAAGCTCGGGATGTCCGCCTTTGGTGGAGGTTAGCAAAACACGGGTGCTCTCCGACACTAGCTGCAAAGCATCACGGTCTCCCGTTGCAATAACACACTCGTTGTTTGTCTGTTCGGCAATGAGGGAGAGTGTGCCCAAAATATCATCGGCTTCGAAGCCGGGCATCTCTATACAGTGGTAGCCCATGAGCGACAGCCACTCTTTAAGCAGTGGCATCTGTGTGCGAAGCTCATCGGGCATTCCCTTTCTGCCCGCTTTATATTCGGCATACTTTTCGTGGCGAAAGGTGGGTTTATGAACATCAAAGGCAACCGCAATGGCATCGGGCTGCTCCTTATCGATGAGCCGATTTAATATGTTGATGAAGCCATATATACCGTTTGTATATTGACCGTCCTTTGTGGTTAAAAGCTTTATACCGTAAAAGGCACGGTTTACTATGCTGTTTCCGTCAAGAGCCAGTAGTTTCATACCCATCTCCTAAGTGAATATATTTATACAGAATATATTATAACAAGTTTTTATGAATTTGTCACCATATTATTTGTAAAAAAATTGACAACTTATCAAGATAATTATATAATTGGCTTATGAAGATAGGAAACGTTGAAATTAGGGGTTTTGCCGCATTGGCGCCTATGGCGGGGGTTGCAGATAGGGCAATGCGGGAAATATGCAGAAGCTTTGGCGCCGCATATACGGTAGGCGAGCTTACAAGCAGCAAGGGTGTGAGCATGGGCGATAAAAAGTCGGGCTCTTATCTTTCATGCTTTGATGCGGAGAAGCCAATGGCATCTCAGCTTTTTGGCAGTGAGCCATCGGTTATGGCTCAGGCGGCAAAAATAGCCGTAGCCCAAAACCCAACGTTTATAGACATAAATATGGGTTGTCCTGCCCCAAAGGTTGCAGGAAACGGCGGCGGCAGCGCACTGCTGCGTGACCCCGCTTTAGCCGAAAAAATAGTGGCGGCTGTAGTTAATGCAGTTGACATCCCCGTAACAGTAAAAATTCGCACAGGTTGGGACAGCAATAATATAAATGCAGTAGAAATCGCAAAAAGGATAGAGGTGGCGGGTGCCGCTGCGATTACAGTTCACGGCAGAACACGGCAGCAAATGTATGCCCCGGGGATTGACTACAAAACAATAAGCCAAGTAAAACGGGCGGTGAAAATACCTGTTATTGCAAACGGCGATGTGTGTAACGGAGAGAGTGCTAAATATATGTATGAGCAAACGGGTGCCGATTTTGTTATGGTGGGTCGTGCCGCTATGGGAAACCCTTTTGTGTTTGAGCAAATAAATGCATATATGGAAAAGGGAATAATTCTTGAACAGCCAACTATTGAAGAGCGCTTATCGGTGATGAAAAGCCATATTGAACTTATGCTGCAGTATAAGAGTGAGCGCACTGCACTTATGGAGGCACGCAAGCATACCGCTTGGTATATAAAGGGCATACGGGGAGCATCAAAAATTCGTAAAATGTGCGGCGAGATAAATTCATTTGAGGATATAGAACATATTGCCGAAATGATACTTGCCGAACATAAAAATATGTGATAAAATATATTAAATTCTCACGAGAGGAAGCGTAAATAAATGTCAGGACATTCCAAATGGAACAACATTAAGCGTAAAAAGGAAAAAACCGATGCCGCAAAGGCAAAGATTTTTACAAAAATCGGTAGAGAAATTGCCGTTATAGTAAAGCAAGGCGGACCAAATCCTGCCGAAAACAGCAAATTAAAGGATGCTATCGCCAAGGCAAAGGCGGCTAATGTGCCTAACGATAATATTGAGAGGATTATCAAAAAAGCGGCGGGCGATAATGATGCTACCAGCTATGAGGAGTTGGTATATGAGGGCTATGGACCCAACGGTGTAGCCGTTATAGTTGAAACCTTAACCGATAACCGCAACAGAACTGCGGGAGAGATGCGCCATTATTTTGATAAGTGCGGAGGAAATCTCGGTCAGTCGGGCTCGGTAATGTTTATGTTTGACCGCCGTGGTCAGATAGTTATTGAAGCTGAAGAACTCGATGAAGACACCGTTATGGAGGATGCGCTTGAATCGGGTGCTGCCGACTTCGATTTTGATGGTGATGTATTTACTATTGATACAGAGCCCAACGATATGGGTGCCGTTCGTGATGCGTTGGAGGCAAAGGGCTATAAGTTCTTATCAGCCGAGGTTGCATACATTCCGCAAGCCTTAACCGAGCTTGACGAGGAAGCGGCAGCTAAGATGGAAAAGCTTATAGATTTGCTGGAAGAAAACGATGACGTTCAAGAAATTTGGCATAACTGGGACGTCCCCGAAGAATAATAAAATAAAGTATCCCGACAAGGAAGCTTGTCGGGATTTTTTAATGGGTGATGTTCTTGCAGGTAGACGGTCACAAAAAAGCTACAAAAATAACAGGTGCAATATTGTTTTTCTCCTTGTCTTGTTCGGCAGCTTTTACGGTTTTTCAGCTCATATCCACACAAAAACAAGGTGTGAAGGGTGACCGCATTTTAACCGTGCTGCAGTGCCTTTTAGGGCTGGTTGTTATGCTGTTGCCAAAATTTTTGTACCGTAAATTCAATATAGTGATACCAAACATAATGGTGATATTTTATTATGTCTTTTTATTTTGCGCCATATATTTGGGCGAGGTAAAGTCCTTTTATTTTAAGGTGCCGTTTTGGGATGATATTCTTCATGCATTTTCGGGCGTTATGCTGGGTGTATTTGGATTTATTTTGGTAGACTTATTTGGCAAAAACATAAAGGGTGGTTTGTCACCATTTTTTATATCTTCAGTTGTATTTTGCTTTGTGGTAAGTGTTGGCGTTTTATGGGAAATTTATGAGTTTTCACTTGATGTAATACTCGGTCTTAATATGCAAAAGCATACATTAGAGAACGGTGTGGCGCTTATGGGAAATACTGCACTGGAGGACACTATGAAGGACATAATAATTGATGCCTCATCGGCGCTTTTTGTTGCCCTGCTCGGCTATTTTGTAAATAAAAGAATGCCTGATTAAAATCAGGCGTTTTTTATTCCTCTATAACAAATACAACACCGTTAATTTCCAGGAATTCTTCGGGAACAAACTCAAAGTGTTGGTTAAGTATTATACTAAGCCCTACAAACCCTGTGTTTCCGCTTTTTGAGGGTACGACAACAGGCGTGTGTGAAACGGTAATCTTGGTGCTGACTGAATTTAAAATTTCGTTTACACGTGATACGTCGTTAATTTCGATATACAGTATTTGAGATTTATTTCGCTTATCTTTTTCAAGGTAGGTAAATGTGGTTATTGCAATAAAGAAAAGCACCGCTGCTGTCACGGCGCCCCAATAAAAGCCATAACCGAGAGCTATACCTACAGTGGCGGTGGTCCATACACCCGCAGCCGTTGTAAGACCGGTTATAACATTGCCGTTTTTAAGTATAATCATACCCGCCCCCAAGAAGCCGATACCCGATACCACCTGTGCGGCTATACGCAAAACATCCTCGACACCAAAGGTCTGGCTCACAAAAATACCCGTCATAGCCGTAAGAGCCGAGCCGATGCACACGATAATGTGTGTGCGCATTCCCGCTGCACGTCCGTGGCGACCGCGCTCGTAGCCGATAAGGGTGCCTATTGCTACTGCTAACAAAAGGCGAAACAGAACTTGATAAATTGTCACAATAAATACCTCCAAAAATTAAAGAATTATAAGCTCTTTTGGGCTTTTTGTAATGTTTTTTGCACCGTCATTTTTTACAATAACCATATCCTCTATGCGTACACCAAAGCGGTTTTCTAAATAAACACCCGGCTCAACGGTTATAACGGTGTTTTCCTTTAGAATGGTAGTGTCCCGAGTGTTAAGCACGGGGGACTCGTGAATTTCTATACCCACGCTATGCCCGAGTCCGTGACCGAAGGCATCGGGGTATGAGTGTTCTATGATATCTCGTGCTGTTTTATCAATATCACGGCAGCATTTTCCCGCCTTAATTTCGTTTATTGCCGCAGCTTGCGCCTTTAAAACGGTGTTATATACTGCTTTTTGTTCATCGGTTATGTGCGAGACGGCAACGGTTCTTGTCATATCACTGCGGTAGCCGCCTACTACGGCGCCAAAGTCCATTGTTACAAGGTCGCCCTTTTCGATACGCTTTTCACTTGGTACACCGTGCGGCAGTGAGGTGTTTTTGCCCGACACAACAATAAAATCGAAGGACACATCCTCGCTACCCATTTTGCGAATAAAAAATTCCATATCGAGCATTATGTCTTTTTCTCTGCGACCTACCGTTATTCTCGGCAAAATATACGAAAAGGTCTCATCTGTTAGCTCCTGCGCCTTTTCTATCAGCATTAGCTCCATTTTGCTTTTTACCGAACGCAGCTCCTTTAACCGAGTGCTTAACGAATCATCACTCAATATGGTGGCAGAAAGCTCTTTTTGCAGACGTGAAAAGCTTTGTAAATTCACAAAATCGGTCTCTATAAGGATGCTTTTAATATGGTTTTGAGCTATCAGCTCATTTATTTGTTCATAGAGATTTTTGCTATCTAAAACATGCAACAAGGAAAACCTTTTTGCATTTTCTATGTATCTTGAATCGGTAAAGAAAAATGCCAGGTGGCGTGTTATAAAAACACAACCCGAGTCATTATTGAAATCGGTTAAATAAAATCGGTTTGGCTGTGAAAACACAAGCGCTGCGGTGCCGTCATCCAATATTTCTTGTATTTTTTTTACTGAATCGTTCATATTATTATCACCTATTAAAAAGTTTGGGGGATATTGTATGAGAATTTTCGATTTGCATTGCGATGCATTAACAGCCGTAAAAAATGGGGATAAAACGATAAAGGAATGTATACACGAATTAAAAAAGGGCGGCGTAAAAGCACAGTGCTTTGCCGCATTTAGCGGTGGCGGCGGCGATAAGGGTGAAATTTTATCCCAAGCCGAAATTTATAAAGAACTTTCAAGCGCTGCCGAAATAAAGGCATATCTAACCGTAGAAAATGCGGGGTTTACAAGGGGCGAGACAGCCGAAATAGATGAGCTTTATAAAATGGGTGTTCGCCTTTTATCTCTCACACACAACGGAGAAAACAAGTTGGCATACCCATGCAGCGAAAACAAGGATATTCACCTAAAGGGGCTAAAAGGCGCAGGTGTCAGGGCGGTAGAATATATGGACAGTATCGGAATAACACTCGATGTTTCGCATCTTAATATGGGTGGATTTTATGATGTTTCACGAATATGCCGCCGACCGATAGTAGCTACGCACAGCTGCTGTAATACAATATACCGCCACGCTCGTAACTTATACGATTCACAGCTAAGAATAATAGCGAGAAGCGGCGGTATAGTGGGTATTTGCTTTTTTTCAAGATTTTTAAACGGCACCGACAGTATGTCGGCAAATGATATAGTGCGCCAAGCCAAGCACATAGCCAACATTGCTGGAATTGATGCTGTCGCCCTCGGCTCCGATTTCTACGGAATGGAAAACGGTGGCGGAATAAAAAGTCCTGTGGAATACGGACATATTTTAGAAAAGCTTAACGGTTGCTTTTCGGCTGATGAGTGCGAGAAAATTTGCTACAAAAATGCAGAGCGCATTTTTAATAGTTAGTCTTCACCCACAAGCTCACCGATTTTAAGCTCGATATATTCTTCAAGACAGAGCCCTAATTCGTGCATTTCGGTAGCGGCTTCTCTACCAACAAAACGAAAGTGCCACGGCTCGTAAATAATACCCGTAACATCCTTTTTGTCTTCGGGGTAGCGGAGAATAAAGCCGAAGCGGTAGCAGTTATCGGCAAGCCACTTTGCTTCCGGTTTTTCGGCAAACGATACGTCAGCGGCTGGGATGTTGTGCATATCACAGCAAAGTCCCGACTGATGCTCACTCGTTCCCGGCTTTGTGGAGAAGGTTAAAACGTACTTTTCACATTCCTCTCTCGTTGCAAATTTATATTGGTGCTGTTCGCAGTAGAGGTTAAAAAGATAGTTTTGGTAAGAATATGAACGGTAAGCGCTTGTAACAGTTACATCGTTAACGCCATTAAGTGCGCCCTCACTCAAAAACGCCTGTAGTGCCTTGGCGGCAGCTTCACGCATTTTTTGGGTAGCTCTGCCATCGTCTCTTGTGTGCCCGCAGTCGATTAAATCATCGGGCTCATAATCACTTGCAAGTGTATGCGATGGGTTTACTAAAAATACATATTGGTATTTTTCTTCGGGTTCTATATACTCAAGGTAAGGGGTTATATCAATATCATATTCCTTGCCAACTCGTTCCTCATAGGTTTTTTCGGGAACGCTTGATACCGATGAGCTTTCACTTGAGGATGGGGTTGAGGAGGGCGGTGTATCGGTGTTACCCGTATCTTTATTACAGCCCTTAAAAAGCACAATACCGAGCGCTAAAACCGCCACCAAAAGAAGGGCGATAATTATTCTGCCGTAGTTATTTTTCTTTCTTCTTTTTTTATATCTCGTTCTCATTTTTATCACCATTAAAATTATACAACAAAACTTTCGTTATTGCAAATAATAACTGTACTTTTTTTAAAAAATATGGTAACATAAAAGCACCCAAAATATATAAACGGAGTGCATTATGGATTACGCAAAACAAATTGCCGAGCAGTTCGGCGTAAACGAAAATTATGTGCAAAACATTATAGATTTATTAGATGAGGGTAACACCATACCCTTTATTGCCCGCTACAGAAAAGAAATGCACGGCACTATGGATGACCAAAAAATCCGTGAGATAGCCGATAGATTGGCGTATCTTAGGGGACTTGATGAGCGTCGTGAAGAGGTTAAAAAGCTCATAACCGAGCAGGGTAATATGACAGATGAAATTTTATTGGCGCTTGAAAAAGCGCAAGTCCTTGCCGAGATTGAGGATATTTACCGCCCGTTTAAGCCAAAACGCAAAACGAGGGCATCGGTGGCTAAACAGCGGGGACTTGAGCCGTTAGCAGAGGAAATACTCGTTAATCAGCGAGGCGAGTTTAACCTTCAAGACATCGCCCAAAAATATGTAGATGCCGAAAAGGGAGTAGAAAACGCCGAACAAGCGGTATCGGGCGCTATGGATATTATCGCCGAGCAAATCTCGGATAATTCTGATGTCCGCCGCCGACTTCGTAATATTATTCGTTTAAACGGTTTTTTATGTTCATCTGCTTCAAAGGATGCACAGACGAGTGTATACGAAATGTATTATAACTATCGTGAGCCGATAAATAAGGTTGCAGGACACCGTGTACTTGCCATTAACCGAGGCGAAAAGGAAGAGTTTTTAAAGGTCGGCATCGAAATTGAAAACGATAAGCCGATGAGCGTAATTTATTCGCTCTTTGTAGAGGGAGATAACGAGTGTGCTGATTGTGTAAAAAATGCGGCAATAGATTCGTATAACCGACTTATATTTCCATCGTTGGAACGTGAAATCAGAAATGAGCTGACCGATGCCGCAGCCACCGCCGCAATTAAGGTTTTCGGAGTAAATCTAAAGCAACTGCTTATGCAGCCGCCCATAAAGAACAAGGTAACAATAGGACTTGACCCCGGCTACCGTACGGGCTGTAAGGTGGCTGTGGTTGACGGCAACGGAAAAATTCTTGATACAGCCGTAATATATCCAACGCACAGTGACACTCAAATAGAAAAATCAAAAGCGGTGTTAACCGATTTAATAAACAAACACAAGGTAGATATTATTGCTATAGGCAACGGCACTGCGTCTAAGGAAACCGAAATGTTTACGGTGGAGGTTATATCTAAGCTGGACAAAAAAATCTCCTATATGGTCGTAAACGAGGCGGGTGCGAGTGTTTATTCGGCATCAAAGTCAGCGGCAGAAGAAATGCCTGAATTTGATTTAACGCTCAGAAGTGCAGTATCTATCGCTAGGCGACTTCAAGACCCACTTGCCGAGCTTGTAAAAATAGAGCCCAAGGCAATAGGTGTTGGGCAGTATCAGCACGATATGCCAAAGCAGCAGCTCGAAATAGCGCTTGACGGCGTTGTAGAAAGCTGCGTTAACAGTGTAGGAGCCGACCTTAATACCGCATCGTCGGCACTTCTGTCACACATTGCGGGTCTATCGGGCACCGTTTGTAAAAATATTGTTGCCTACCGTGAGCAAAACGGCGGGTTCACATCCATTGCCGAGCTTAAAAAGGTATCAAAATTAGGACCCAAGGCATACGAGCAGTGTGCGGGTTTTTTGCGTATTGTAGATTCCGATAATCCGCTTGATAATACGGGTGTTCATCCAGAGTCGTACTCCGCCGCCAAAAAACTGCTTGAACAGTTCGGCTACACAATAGAGGATGTTAAAAATCACAATATTGGCGAATTGGAAGTAATGATAGATAAAACGGGAGCCGAGCTCATAGCACAAAAAATAGGGGTTGGCGTACCTACACTGTTAGATATCGTAAAGGAGCTTATAAAGCCGGGCAGAGACCCTCGAGATGAGCTGCCGCCACCGCTTCTTCGCACCGATGTGTTATCTATGGAGGATTTAAAGGTGGGTATGGAGCTTAAAGGCACGGTGCGTAATGTAATTGATTTTGGCGCCTTTGTTGATATTGGGGTGCATCAGGACGGACTTGTGCATATATCACAGATTTGCGATAAGTTCATACGCCATCCGGGCGAGGTTTTATCGGTTGGCGATGTTGTTAAGGTAAAGGTTATTGGCGTAGATTTATCTAAAAAGAGAATTTCGCTGAGTATGAAATAAGGGAATTTAAATGCTTAAAACAAATAAAAAATTAAGGAACAATTTAATAGGCGACAAAGCGTTTTACAGAAGGGTTATTATCATTGTTTTGCCGCTGATTATACAAAACACAATAACGAATGTTGTTAATTTGCTTGATAACGTTATGGTTGGGCGAATAGGTACGCTCGAAATGTCGGCGGTAGCTATCGTAAACCAACTGCTGTTTGTATACACCCTTTGTATTTTTGGTGGACTCTCGGGTGCGGGTATATTCTCGGCACAGTTTGCGGGTGCTAAGGATGATAAGGGTGTTGCGCAATGCTTTAGAATAAAGCTGGTTATCGGAGTATCAACATTTTTAATAGCACTTTTAGTGTTTTTAGGATTTAAGACACAGCTTATCGGTCTTTATTTAGCAAAGGATACAGCAGTAGAGCTTGTTAGCACAACACTTACACATGCTGAAAACTATTTAAAAATTATGCTTATAGGCATTTTGCCGTTTGCGTTATCTCAAGTATATTCAAGCACATTAAGGGAGCTTGGCGAAACAAAGCTTCCAATGCTGTCAAGCGTTGCGGCTATCGGCGTTAATTTGGTGCTTAACTGGGTGCTTATTTTCGGTAAACTCGGCTTTCCACGTCTCGGAGTTGTGGGCGCCGCCATTGCAACGGTGCTCTCTCGATTTGCCGAGCTTATATTTATTGTTGTTGCAACACATCGCCGTAAGGATGAGTTCTCGTTTATAAAGGGTATATATAAAAGCTTCTATATACCAAAGCCATTGGCAAAGGATGTTTGCAAAAGAGGTCTGCCACTGCTTGTTAACGAGTTTTTATGGTCAGCAGGTATGGCAACACTCCTGCAATGCTATTCGGTAAGAGGACTTCAGGTTGTTGCCGCCGCAAATATTGCATCTAATGTAAACAACCTGTTTAATGTTGTATTTCTTTCAATGGGTAGCGCAATTGCCATTATGGTAGGTCAGTATTTGGGCGCAGGTAAGATAGAAAAGGCACAGCAAACGGTATGGCGGCTTATTTTCGCAACGGTGGTGGCGTGTACCGTGGTGGGCGCAATTATGGCGGCGTTGTCATCAATAATCCCAAAGGTTTATAATACCGAGCCCGAGGTTAAAGCACTGGCAACAAAGCTTTTATTGGTGTTTGCTTGTGTTATGCCTATTTATTCCTTTGCGCACGACTGCTATTTTACAATCCGCTCGGGCGGAAAGACCCTAATTACCTTCTTGTTTGACAGTGCGGTTACTTGGGGAGTATGCGTACCTACGGCATTTATACTTGCAAACTTTACAACACTACCCATAGTACCTCTGTATGTAATAGTTCAGCTAATTGAGGTTATAAAATGCATAATAGGATATATTCTTATTAAAAAAGGCATTTGGATAAATAATTTGGTTGGCAGGGAGAAAAATGATTAGAAAAATTATTTGTGTTACGCTAACGGTGCTGCTAATTTTTTGCCCCAGTGTTAGTGCAAATGAGGGCAGTGAGATAACAAACTTTACCGTTTCGGCGGGGGACAAGGTATATGACGGCAAAATAAACACATATACCACCTGTGAGTCAGTAACACTAAAAAGCAATAGAGCAGTTAAATATTTATATCTAACCTTTTGGGAAAAGGCGTCCGATATAACATCTTATTCACCCTGCGAATTTGGGCTTTATTATTCATCGGTCGGTGCCGATATTACGGGCGGAGATATGTTTGAAAACATAAAAACCTATGCCGAAATTGAGGAGGAACAGAACACTCTTTATCCCGAAGCCGAAATTAAAAATCCCGCCTTTGAAACAAAACCAAAAAACGACTATACCGCATATTATATTCTCGCCGCCTGTGTATTAACAGTGATAATAGCGGTAATATTAATAGTAATTCGCAAAAAGCGATAACTGTTAATGTTAAGGAAGATAAAATTGGCAAAAAATAAATGGGTTTCATTTTTCTTGTGCCAGTTTCTTGGTTTTTTAGGGGCACATAAGTTTTACGAAGGAAAGATTCTATTAGGAATTGTTTACATTTTCACATTGGGCTTGTTTTGCTTTGGAATTACAATAGATTTAATTGTACTAATATTTAAGCCCAATCCATATTACCCATAAAAAAGAAGTCGACTGATTAGTCGACTTCTCTTTTTTACCATATAACCTTGCTATCAATTTCTTCTTGTACTTTGGCGATATATTCGTCTATCGTCATACTGCCAAGGTCGCCGTTTTCACCTCGGCGGCGAACCGACAGCATTCCGCTTTCAACCTCGTTATCACCTATAATCAGCATATACGGAATCTTTTGCAAACGGGATTCACGAATTTTGTATCCGATTTTCTCGTTCCTGTCATCAAGCTCTACACGAACACCGATTTGCTCGAGCTTTTTCTTGATTTCATACGCATAGTCAAGGTGGCGGTCGGCAATCGGCAAGATGTTAACCTGCACAGGAGCCAGCCACACAGGGAAGGCACCTGCATATTTTTCGATTAGCAGTGCCAGAGTTCTTTCGTAACAGCCAATGGATGTGCGGTGGATAATATAGGGGTGTTTCTTTGTGCCGTCACGGTCGGTATATTCCATACCGAATTTTTCGGCGAGCATTTGGTCTATTTGTATGGTGATGAGTGTGTCCTCTTTGCCGTGCACATTCTTAATTTGAATGTCAAGCTTGGGACCGTAGAACGCAGCTTCTCCGATACCTACCTTATAAGGAATATTAAGGTGGTTGAGAATTTTCTCCATAACACCCTGTGCCTCATCCCACTGTTCAGCGGTACCGATGTACTTTTCACGGTTGTCGGGGTCCCACTGTGAGAAACGGTAGGAAACATCCTCATAAAGACCGAGGGTTTTGAGCATAAAGGTTGTAAGTTCAAGGCAGGACTTAAATTCATCCTCTAACTGTTCGGGTGTGCACATTAAGTGACCCTCGGAAATAGTGAACTGGCGCACACGGATAAGTCCGTGCATTTCACCGCTATCCTCGTTTCTGAAAAGGGTTGAGGTTTCATCGTATCGAAGCGGCAAATCTCGGTATGAGCGAGGGCGGTTTAAATATGCTTGATATTGGAACGGGCAGGTCATGGGGCGAAGCGCAAAGCACTCTTTAGAGTCATCCGTCGGGTCACCCATTACAAACATACCGTCTAAATAGTGGTCCCAGTGTCCTGAAATCTTGTAAAGGTCGCTCTTTGCCATAAGCGGAGTTTTGGTAAGAAGCCAACCACGGCGTGCCTCCTCATCCTCTACAAAGCGCTGCAAAAGCTGAATGATTTTAGCGCCCTTCGGCAGCATTATCGGTAGGCCCTGACCTATAAAGTCACAAGTGGTAAACAGCTCTAACTCACGACCTAATTTATTGTGGTCACGCTTTTTGGCTTCTTCGATTTGTAAAAGGCGCTCTTCCAAAGCGGCTGCCTTGGGGAAGGCGGTGCCATAAATACGGCAAAGCATTTTATTATCGGAGCTACCTCTCCAATAAGCGCCAGTAGCACTTGTAAGCTTAAATGCCTTAACAGCACCCGTTGACATTAAATGTGCACCTGCACAAAGGTCAACAAATTCGCCCTGCGAATAAATAGAAATCTCGGCTTCATTCGGTAAATCCTCAATAAGCTCTACCTTATATATTTCGCCCTTTTCCTTAAAGAAATTTATGGCATCCGCACGGCTCATCACACTTTTTTCAAGCTTGATATCCTCTTTTACGATTTTTTTCATTTCATCCTCGATTTTTTGTAGGTCATCGGGGGTGAATTTTATTTCGGTGTCAATATCATAATAAAAACCGTCGCTGGTTGCGGGACCAATAGCCAACTTTACCGAAGGATAGAGGCGCTTTACCGCTTGTGCTAAAATGTGAGAAGCGGTGTGGCGGAAGGTCCATTTACCGTATTCATCCTCAAAGGTTAGAATTTGAACGGTGTCGCCCTCATTGAGTTCGGTGCGTAAATCACAGTTTTCTCCGTTGATAGCTGCCGCACAGGCGGTTTTATACATACCCCCGCCAAGACTTTTTAGCGCATCAAAAACAGATGTGTTTTTTGGAAATTGCTTTTCGCTTCCGTTAAAAATAACATTTATCATAACTATTTTCCTTTCAAAAAAATAAAAAACTTCATCCTGAAATACAGGACGAAGTGAAAATTTACTCCGCGGTTCCACCCGACTTGCGCATTTGCGCCACTCAAAACCCTTAACGCAGGTTATACGTTTCGGTTGCAACACCGAACGCTCAAAGGTGGTGTTCACACTTTACCTTCTTGTAATGCTCACAGCAAATGCATCACTCTCTGAAAAAAGAAATGTAAAGGTTACTGTCCTTTTCAACGCTTTTACCTAACTACAACATTATAATATACCAAAAAAAACACTATGTCAATAATTTTGTATTTTTAAGGCAAAATACGGCAATAATAGGTAGGAAGTGAAATGATAGGAGGAAACATAATGAAAAAAATATTATCAGTTTTTATTTCTCTTCTACTAATAGCGAGTGTTTTCGCAGGATGCGGAAAAACAAAAATGGGCAGAGTATACTACCTTAATTTCAAGCCCGAACAGGATGCAGCATGGCAGGCGTTGGCTAAAAAGTACACCGAGGAGACAGGTGTAGAGGTAAAGGTTGTTACTGCCGCATCGGGCACCTATGAGCAAACCCTTACCGCCGAAATCGACAAGGCCGAGGCGCCAACATTATTCCAAATAAGCGGAGAATTAGCTCTTGAATCGTGGGGCGACTATTGTTCCGATTTAACCGGCACTGAGGTTTACAAGCAGCTTAAAAGCGATGATTTTGCACTTAAAAAGGGAAGTAAGGTTTATGGTGTGGCGTATGTTTACGAGGGCTACGGCATTATTGTAAACAAAAAGCTGCTAAAACAAGCGGGATATGAAATGGATGATATAGAAAATTACAGCGAATTGAAGGCAGTGGCCGAGGATATAACAAAAAGAAAGAGTGAGCTTGGCTTCTCGGCATTTACCTCTCCCGGACTTGACACATCATCAAGCTGGCGTTTTTCGGGGCATCTTGCAAATATGCCACTTTATTATGAGTTCAAGGATGAGAGCATTACCACTCAACCCGAAAAAATCACAGGCAAATATATAAACGAATTTAAGAACCTTTGGGATTTATATGTTAAGAATTCCGTGTCCGCCCCCACAACCCTTACCGCCGTTACAAACGACCAAGCAACAGCGGAGTTTACTTCCGGAAAGGCGGTATTCCACCAAAACGGAACATGGGCATATTCTGATATCAAATCTATTGGAGATGACAATATAGGATATATCCCGATTTATTTAGGTGTAGAGGATGAAAATCAGGGCTTTGCGGCAGGCACCGAGAATTATTGGGCGGTTAATAAAAATGCAACCGAGGCCGACCGTATGGCAACACTAGATTTTCTCGAATGGGTTGTTACAAGCGATATAGGAACAACCGCCCTTGCCGAAAGTATGGGCTTTGCCGCCCCATTTAAAAATGCAAAGCCGGTTGATAATGTTTTAAGCAATATTATTGATGAATCGGTTGATGAGGGCAAATACAATGTATCGTGGGTGTTTAATTATACGCCGAACGTTGATTCCTGGCGTGCAGATTTAGTATCAGCACTTGCGGCATACTCAGCAGGAAACGCCAAGTGGGATGATGTAAAAAAGGCATTTGTTGAGGGCTGGGAAAAGCACTATAAATTATCTAAACAGTAATACACACGGCGTTCGCCGTGTTACATAGATAGAAAGGAAATGGAAATATGGCAAAAATAAAACACACGGGTGCGGCAATAGAAAATAAAAGTCAGCGCCGTGCCGTACAAAAATACGGTGCTATATTTCTTTTACCCACCGTAGCGGCATTTATAATTGGCTTTGTTTGGCCGTTTTTTCAGGGTATATATCTATCCTTTTTTAGATTTAAAACACTTAGCAACACAACTTTTACGGGGCTTAAAAATTATATGTCGGCGCTGTCGGACACCTCGTTTTTGCGCTCGTTTTTATTTACCAGCGCATTTACATTGGTATCGGTAATACTAATAAATGTAATTGCGTTTTTTATCGCCTTGGCACTAACCCGGCGTATTCGTGGCGCCTCGCTTTTTCGCACAGTGTTCTTTATGCCTAACCTCATTGGCGGCATAGTGCTCGGCTATATTTGGAAGGTTATTCTCAACGGAATTATTATACGCCTTTTTAATTCCACCTTGGCGCTTAATGCAACCTATGGCTTTTGGGGGCTTATAATTTTAATGTGTTGGCAGCAAATAGGGTATATGATGATAATCTATATTGCGGGACTTCAGAACGTACCAAAAGAGCATATTGAAGCGGCTCGTATTGACGGAGCCGATTCCTATCAGGTGTTGCGCCACATAACACTGCCTACGGTTATGCCGTCCATCACCATTTGCACATTTTTAACGCTTACAAACTCGTTTAAGCTGTTCGACCAAAATTTAGCGCTCACTGCGGGTGAGCCGGCACACGCTACCGAAATGTTGGCGCTGAACATTTATAAATCGTTCTATGAAAGCACCACAAATATGGGCGTAGGTCAGGCAAAGGCGGTATTTTTCTTTATTGTGGTTGTAATAATTTCATTAACGCAGCTGTATTTAACATCAAAAAGGGAGGCAAACTGATGCTAAGAAAAACAATTAAAAGCCGAAAATCCTTTTTGCTGACCGCCGTGTTTTCTCTTTTGTCGGTTGTGTGGGTTGCACCTATATTTATTGTGCTTATAAACTCCTTCAAAAAAAGTGATGCAATAGCACTGACTCCCTTTGACTTGCCGAGTGAAATTTCCTTTGCGGGTATACAAAATTATATAAATGGCATAACGCACGGTAATTATCCCTTTTATTATTCAATTTTTTATAGTATAATAATAACAGTTTTGTCGGTAGCGTTGATACTTGTTTGTACATCAATGGCGGCATGGTATATACAAAGGGTTAATTCTTATTTTTGCCGCACTGTTTACTACTTTTGTATTTTTTCGATGGTAGTACCGTTTCAAATGGTTATGTTTACGCTCTCTAAAACTGCCGACCGCCTCTATTTAAACACACCCTTTACAATACCCATTATATATTTGGGATTTGGTGCGGGGTTGGCGGTATTTTTGTTTAGCGGTTTTGTAAAGGGTATACCGATGGAAATCGAACAAGCGGCAATGATAGATGGCTGTAATACACTGCAAACCTTCTTTTTAGTTGATGTACCGATTATGAAATCGACCTATATTTCGGTGGGTATACTCCAAACTATGTGGATTTGGAACGACTATTTGTTGCCGTACCTTGTGCTTGACAGAACTAAATATATGACAATCCCGATACACATTCAATTTTTGCAGGGTAGCTACGGTAGGGTCGATTACGGCGCCACAATGGCGCTGATAATGCTGTGCCTTTTGCCGATAGTAATACTGTATTTTGCCGCCCAAAAGCATATTATTAAGGGCGTTTTGTCGGGAGCAGTAAAGGGGTAAAATTATGCGCGCAAGCGGAGTTCTAATGCCGGTTTTTTCTATTCCGTCACCTTATGGGGTGGGCTCGTTCGGTAACGAGGCATACGCCTTTGTTGACTTTTTAAAGAAGGCAGGGCAAAAATATTGGCAGATATTACCTTTAGGTCCTGTAAGCTACGGGAATTCGCCATATCAAACCTTTTCATCCTTTGCGGGAAACCCGTATTTTATAGATTTGGATAAGCTGCATTATGAGGATTATTTAACGGCGGGAGAAATAAAAAAATACGCAAAGCAAAGCAATAAGGTAGACTATGCCGACCTGTATAAAAATCGCATTGCATTGCTTAAGATAGCGTTTTCCCGCTTTGTGCCTGATGATAAGTATAGCGTGTTTTGTCTTGAAAACAGCGAGTGGCTGGATAATTACGCAGTATTTATGACGCTTAAAAGCATACACGCCGATAAGCCGAAGGAGGCGTGGGAAAAGACGTTTAGAACAGGTAGCAGCGAAACTATAAGCACAATAAAAAAAGAACATCCAGAAACGGTTAATTTCTATAAATTTTTGCAGTTTAAGTTTATGACACAGTGGTTCGAGCTTAAAAACTACGCAAACGAGAACGGTATAAAAATAATTGGGGACATACCCATTTATGTAGCGTTTGACAGTGCGGATGTGTGGGCGGAGCCAACACAGTTTATGCTTGATGAGGATTTAATACCTACAGCCGTGGCGGGCTGTCCTCCTGATGCTTTTTCAGCAACGGGGCAGCTGTGGGGTAATCCGTTATACGATTGGGAACAAATGGAAAATGATGGCTACGCTTGGTGGAAACGCCGTCTTGCGTTTTCCTTTAAGCTGTATGATATAGTTCGTATCGACCATTTTAGAGGTTTTGAGTCGTTTTACGCAATACCCTTTGGCAGCAAAACCGCCGAAACGGGAAGCTGGGTTAAGGGACCAGGAATTGAATTTTTTAATTCTCTTGAGTCGGAATTTGGCCAAATGCCTGTAATTGCCGAGGACCTGGGCTTTTTAACCTCATCGGTGCGCCAAATGTTAAAGCAAAGCGGTTTCCCCGGTATGAAGGTGCTGCAATTTGCTTTTGACTCAAGAGAGGATAGTGACTATCTACCCCACAACTACACAAAAAACAGTGTGGTTTATACAGGAACGCACGATAACAACACCATTTTGGGTTGGATGGATGAGGTTTCGCCGCAAACGGTAGAGTATGCTAAAAAATATTTAGCGGCAGGCAGCGGAAAGGACTTTGTTGATGCTATGATACGTTCAGCGCTGATGTGCGTTAGCGATACGAGTATTTTAATGATGGCTGATTTGCTTTATAAGGGCGCCGAGGCGAGAATTAACGAGCCGTCCACAACGGGTGAAAACTGGGTGTGGAGAGCCCAAAAAGATGATTTTAGCGATGAGTTAGCCGAAAAGCTTTACGAAGCAACAAAGCTATACGGCAGAATATAAGGAGTAGATTATTTAGTGTGTACAGCGTTAACCTACAAATCGGTTGACACATATTTTGGCAGAACCCTTGACATAGAGCGCTCTCACGGTGAAAAAATCGTGTTAACACCACGCAATTTTGCACTAAAATTTAAAAACGGGACGGTGCTTGAAAATCATTTTGCCCTGCTTGGTACAGCGGCGGTGGCAGATGGTTGCCCCTTGTATTTTGATGCTGTAAATGAAAAGGGACTTGCTATGGCAGGACTTAATTTTCCCGAAAATGCGGTTTATAACGAATGTCTTAAAGGTAAAAACAATTTAGCATCGTTTGAATTATTGTGGTATATTTTGGGTAGGTGTGAGAGCGTGTCTGGGGCTCAAAAGGAACTCGAAAATATAAATATAACAAATGAGAGCTTTTCGGAAAAATTACCGGCCTCCCCCTTGCATTTTATTGTTGCCGATAAGGATAGGGCAATAACGGTAGAACCGGTAGCAAACGGACTTAAAATATACGAGAACACAGTAGGTGTGCTCACAAACAACCCAAGCTTTGATTATCACACACAAAACATCATAAATTATATGGGGCTATCTAATAAAAATCCCGAAAACAAATTTTCAAAAAGAATCGAGCTTAAAAGTAACAGTAGGGGAATGGGCGCTATAGGTTTGCCCGGAGATTTATCCTCGGCATCCCGATTTGTAAGAGCCGCCTTTTTCAAGGAAAATGCATTCAAAGAAAACACAAACGAGAAAAGCGTAATGCAGTTTTTTAACATAATGGGCAGCGTAAATCAGGTTAATGGCTGTAACATTTTAGATGATGGCAAAAGCGAATATACCGTTTATACCTCTTGTATAAATCTGAATAAAGGTGTTTATTACAGCAAGACCTATTATTCTGGTGCGGTGAGCAGGGTGGATATAACCAAGGAAAAGCTTGATAAACGGGACATCAAAAGCTGGGATTTTTCAACCGAGCCACAAATATATTCTTTAAATTAGATAAAAACAATATAAAAAGACCGCGGATAAAACCGCGGTCTTTTTCTGTATAGGTATTGGATATGGAGGAGTAGTTTGAATTAATTTCCACCAAGAATGCCGGAAGTCCAAATAGGTACCTTCAATTTCAACAATTTCAAACTCAGCTGCTTCACGGTAAGCCAATACATAGCCGTTTGCAATTTCAACACCTGTGTAGGTATCATTAGGTGTCCAAGTGAGTGCATCCGCCGGGAGTTTAGTGCCATCCTCAAGTTCAACACGAAGGTCAGCAAGCGCTACCTTTGTACCCTCAAACATAGGTACCGGCAGCAGTTATATTCATTCCCTCGGCGCTAAAGTTACTCATATTTGACCTTGCAAACACCCAATCATCATATATGCTACCACAAAAAACAAAAAAACCAAGAACTTTTTTGAAAAAACAAACACATTAATTATGATTTTTTCTGTAATTTTTAGGGGATTTACCATAGGTATTTTTATACACTCGGCTAAAGTAATTATAATCGGTAAATCCAACACATTCTGAGATTTGTTGTATAGACAAATCGCTGTTTTTAAGCAGTGCTTTGGCCTTGTGCATTCTGCGGCGCAAAATATATTTTGAAATGCCCATTTTAAGCTCGTTGCGGAAAATTTCATACAGTCTTGTTCGACCAATCCCAAGCGCCGAGCATAATTCATCGATACCTAAATTATCCCCCAAATGATTTTCTATATAATTCTTGGCAGTTTCAAAAATTTTGTTGCTTTCGGGGGTTATGAGCTCCTTATATATTATGTACGATGTGCACGCTTCCATGATTTTTGCGGCGGCAAGTATTTCCTCGCTGTTTTTATAGCTTATGCTATCGATACTGCTTACTAATTTTTTACAGTCGAGATGGTACATATCAGCAAAAAGCAATGCCTTGTTATAAAGGGCGGTTTTGTCGGGAGTGTCGGTTATCTGACCAAACATAACAAAGCCGACAATTTTTTCGTTCTCGTGTAGAGGGATTACCGCCTCAACAAGTCCTGCGTGACAGGTATACAGAACAAGTCGGTTCTCTTGTTCGCACTTTTGACAGTTTCTTTTATCGGCATAGCTGCATTTTTTACGGGTTTTTGGATTGCTTTTCATAATTTTGCAAAACTCACAGTCACGCTCGGGGTATGACAGCACTTCACGGTAGTTCGCATCAAAAAGCACAAAGCGGATACCCGAGAGCGTGTAAAAAGATTTCATAACCTCGCGTAATTGATGTGTATCGAACTGTGATGACATAAAAATCCGACCTTTTCGTACAATTTTACCACTTTTGGTATAATATTGTCTTTTATTATAACAGTTTATGTGCTATAATAAAAGAAAAATTTATATATGGAGGTATTCAAATGAAAAAGCAAACTTTCGCATTATTTTTTGGAAACCGTGGTTTTATGCCTGCAGAGCTTATTGAGGGTGCTCGTGAGGATATGGTTAAGGCAGTAACAGATGCCGGATACGACTATATCATTATGGACAAGGATGCAACCCGTTATGGCGCTGTTGAAACAAGAGATGAGGGCTTGGCTTATGCTAAATGGCTTAAATCTCATGAGGGCGAATATGATGGAGTTATCCTTTGTATGCCGATATTTATTGATGAAAACGGCGCAATCGCAGCCCTTAGAGATGCAGGTGTGCCTATCTTAATGCAGGCATACCCCGATGAAATCGGTAAAATGGACTTTGCTCATCGCCGTGATGCATACTGCGGTAAATTCTCGGTAACCGATGTTTTTGAGCAGTATCAAGTTCCGTATACCGTTATGAAGCCGCATGTTGTTCATCCGCTTACACCCGAATTTGCCGACAACCTCAATCAGTTTGCAGCAATTTGCCGTGTAGTAAAGGGTATGAAGCGCTTTAACCTTGGCGTTATCGGTGCCCGTACAACCGCATTTAAAACGGTTCGTTTTGATGAAGTTACATTACAGAGATATGGCATTAACACCGAGTCGTTCGACCTTTCCGAGCTTTTCGAGTTTGTTCGTGCAAAGAAGGATGATGACGAGAAGGTTATTGCTAAAAAGGCGGCTCTTGAGAGCTACACAGATTTCTCCCACGTTCCCGAGGAAAAGAAGAATATGCTTGCGAAAATCAGCGTTGTTATTGATGAGTACATAGAAACCTATCATCTTGATGCGGTATCTCTTCGCTGCTGGAACGAGATGGAAACATATTTGAGAGTTTGCCCCTGTGTGCTTATCAGTGAGCTTAACGACCGTGGCATCCCTTGCTCATGCGAGATTGATGTTTGCTCGGCTATTACAATGCGTGCTTTAGCTCTCGCAACCGAGGGACCTGCCGCTTGTCTTGACTGGAATAACAACTATGGTGATGACCCCGATAAGGTTATACTTTTCCACTGTGGTTCAACAGCTCAAAAGCTTATGGCTGCAAAGGGTACAGTTACGTCTCACAAAATGTTTGATAAGGGTGACCCCGGAAGTGGTTGGGGTACTAACGAAGGTCGCATAGGCGCCTTCCCGATGACCTACACTAACTGTAAAACCGAGAACGGAAAGCTCACTATTTATGTTAGCGAAGGCGAATTCACTACCGATAACATTGAAAAAGAATTCTTTGGTTGCGGCGGTGTTGCTAAAATCGACAATTTACAGGATAAACTCATCCGTTTGGCACGTGGCGGCTTTAAGCATCACACAACCGTTGCTAACGGTCACGTAAAAGCTGCTCTTGATGAGGCGTTTACAACCTATCTTGGCTACGATGTTGTAAGTATAGAGGATTAAGAATATGATTATTGGTGGACTTGATGTCGGTACAACCGGCTGTAAAATTGCACTTTATGATGAGGATGCAAATCTTTTAAGTACATATTACAATGAATATGATTCAAAGCACTATGATGGTCAGCACGAAATCAATTTTGCTGATATTAGAGACGGTGTTTTAAAGCTCTTAAAAAATGCCGTTAAAGACTACAAGGTTGAAGCTCTCGGTGTTACAAGCTTTGGCGAGACCTTTGCTATGCTTGATGAAAACGATGAGATTTTAGCACCGTCAATGCTTTATACCGACCCTCGTGGCGTGGATGAATGCAAGGAGCTTTGCGAAAAGGTAGGCAAGGATAAATTAACACTCATTGCAGGTGTTAAGCCGCATCAGATGTATAGCATTTATAAGCTTATGTGGCTTAAAAAGAACAGACCAGAGGAGTATGCAAGGTGTAAGCACGTGCTGTTGGGTGAGGACTTTATAGTTTATTCCTTAACGGGTGTAGCACAGATACAGTATTCTCTTGCAGCCCGTACAGGTGCGTTGGATGTTGAGAATAAATGCTGGTCAAAAGAGATTTTTGATGCAGCGGGTATCGATACAGCCATTATGCCAAAGCCCGTACCGCTTGGCACCGTTGCGGGAGTTCTTCGCCCTGAGCTTAAAAAACAACTCGGCATTGATTACGATATAACCGTAGTTAACTCTTGTCACGACCAGGTTGCAGGTATGATTGGTTCGGGTATATTTGATACAACCACCGCTATGGATGGCACGGGAACGGTTGAATGTGTGCCTGTTATCTTAAAGGAGCTTCCAAAGGATATAGAGTTTTATCAGGGTGGATATTCGGTAGTTCCGTATATAAACGACCAGTATGCAGTTTACGCCTTCTCGTTCACGGGTGGTGCAACGCTTAAATGGTTTAGAGATAATTTTGCCGAGCTTGAAACGGTAGAGGCCGACAAAAACGGTAAGAATGTATATGCCGAGCTTGATAAGGCGGTTAGTTCAAAACCGACAGGTATACTCATTATGCCGCACTTTGCAGGTGCCGCTACACCTTATATGGATACCGAATCTAAGGCGGCAATTGTTGGAGTTACGCTTGAAACCTCAAAGCTTGACCTCTATAAAGCACTTATGGAGGGTACATCTTATGAGATGCTGCTTAACTTTAATACCATGAAAAAAGCAACAGGCGATATAGATTTGCTTAAGGCAACAGGCGGCGGCGCAATGTCGGATGTTTGGTTGCAGATTAAGTCTGATATATTGGGCAAGGATATTGCGGCACTTTCCTGTAAAGAGGTTGGTGCAGCAGGTGCTGCGGCATTAGCCGGTGCCACACTTGGCGCATTTGATGATTTGGCGGCAACGGTAGCCAAGATGGCTCCCGTGCGTAAGGTGTTTACACCTGATGCAGATAAAACTAAGATTTATGCCGAGTACTATAAAAAGTATGCAAAATTATATGATGCAGTAAGGAGCTTGATAATATGAACTATTATGTAGGTAATCCCTTACAAATACGTGGTGCAGAGCGTTACACTCTGCACGGCGGAAAAGGCGAGGGCATGAATTTCTTGTTTGTGCGCAATGGTTTGGGCCTTGAGGCATGGATAGCCGTTGACCGTGCGGGTGACCTTTATAGAGTAAGCTACAAGGGTGAAAATATGGGATTTTTCTCCCCATGCGGAAATGTTGCACCTTCCTACTACGACCATGTTGATTTAGGATTTCTGAAATCCTTTACAGCAGGTTTCTTTACCACCTGCGGTTTAACTGCAGTGGGCACACCCTGTAACGATGAGGGTGAAGAATTACCGCTTCACGGTAATATCGCAAACATCCCCGCCGAGCTTTTGGTAATGGATGAGGATGATGAGGGGCTTACTGTTAAGCTTCGTGTTCGTGATGCTGTGCTGTTTGGCAGAAAGTATATACTCACAAGAACATATAAGTTTTCTTATACCGAAAACAGTATTGAGGTAAGTGATACCGTATTAAATGCGGGTGACAAAACCGAGCCGTATATGATACTTTATCACTGCAATATGGGTTATCCGCTGCTTAGCGAAAACAGTATTGTTGAAATTCCGCATAACGATATTTCACCCAGAAGTGAAGATGCGCAAAAGTATATTGATACGGCGCTTAAAATGGAAAAACCGCAAGCACAGTATGAGGAGCGTTGCTATTTCTTTGATATGAAGGAAAAGTGCGGCGTTGTAAAAACGGGTATTTTCAATCCCGATATTAAAAAGGGCGTTGTTTTCTCATATAGTAAAGAACAGCTGCCGCACCTTACCGAGTGGAAGATGATGGGCAAGACCGATTATGTGCTCGGTATTGAGCCAGGTAACTGTTTGCCTGGCAAACGTACCGATTTAAAGAAGGCCGGCATTGTTAAATATTTAGAGCCCGAGCAAAAGGGTACAACCACGCTTAAATTTACCTTTGTTGATGAACAAAAGAGCTTTGAAGGAGAGTTTTAAATGTTAGTTAATTTGAAAGAAATTTTAGAGATTGCGAAAGAAAAGAAAATTGCAATAGGTGCGTTCAACACACCGAATATGACCTGTGCAAGAGCGATAATAGCCGCAGCTGAGGAGCTTAATCAGCCCGTAATTATCATGCACGCTCAGGTTCACGAGGAAATGGGACTTTGCGCATTAGATGAGGTTGCTCCGATGATGCTCGGTTTCGCTAAAAAGGCAAAGGTTCCGGTATGTGTTCACCTTGACCACGGTACCGACCTTGATTATGTAAAGCGTGGCTTGGAGCTTGGCTTTACATCGGTAATGTATGATGGTTCTACCTTATCTGATGATGAAAACATTGCCAACACTATTAAGGCAGTAGAACTTGCTAAAAAGACAGGCGCTTCGGTTGAAGCTGAAATAGGTTCTATGGGTGCCAGAGAAGGTGGCGGCGGAGACGGTTCCTCAATTTATACCGACCCCGAACAAGCAGCCGAGTTTGTAAAGGTAACGGGTGTAGATGCTTTGGCTTGTGCATTCGGTACCGCACACGGCTTCTATAAAGACACTCCGAAGCTTGATTTTGAGCGTCTTTCAAAAATCGAGTCACTTATTGATGTGCCGATTGTTATGCACGGCGGCTCGGGTGTAAGCCCTGAGGATTACTACGAGGTTATTAAGCGTGGTGTTCGCAAGGTTAACTACTACACCTATATGTCAAAGTCGGGCGCAGAGGCAATATCAAATAAGACATACGCACAACTCCACGATGCCCTCATCGATGCTCAAAAGGCAATGACAGAGGATGTTAAAAAAGCAATCACAGTATTCTCAAATCTATAAGATAAGGAGAAAAAATATGTTTAAGGTTGCAATTATTGGTTTTGGCGGAATCGCACAATCTCACAGACATGCATATTGGTATCACAACAAGGAGGGTATGCCCATAAAAATGGTAGCGGCATGTGATGCTGACCCTTCTAAATTCAGAAACATGACGGTTATCAACATACCGTTGTGGAGTGATATCGTAGACGAGCTCCCCTTTAACGAGTATGCCGATTGGAAGGAAATGCTTGAGAAAGAAAAGCCAGATTTGGTTGATATTTGTTTGCCGACAAAATTCCATAATCCTATAGCTATCGAAGCTTTAAAAATGGGATATAACGTATTAAGCGAAAAGCCGATGGCAGAAAATTATGAGCAGTGCCTCGAAATGATAGAGGCAGCAAAAGAAAGCAATAAAATGCTTATGATAGGTCACTGCGTACGCTTTAGTTCACAATATGAGTATCTTAAAAAAGCGGTTGATGAAAACCTTTACGGCAAGGTTATATCATCGGAATTCTTTAGATATAGTCCAATCCCAACTTGGGGTGGTCTTGACTGGCGTGCAGAGGCAGGCGTAGCAGGCAGCTGTATTGCAGAGCTTAATGTTCATGATGTAGACTATATTTGCTCATTGTTCGGCAATCCCGAAAAGCTTTCTTGCGTGCTTGAGAGCAAGGTATATCCTTATGATTTTGGCGATACTGTTTTCTATTACAAGGACCATACAGTAAAAATTAAGAGCGCTTGGTTTGATGAGACCGAAAAGTTCAGAGCCGGATTTGTTGTTAATTTTGAAAAGGGATGCCTTGAGCTTAATGACGGTAAGCTTACATTTACTGATAACGATGGTAATGTGGAAGAAATTGACACAGGTAACTATGGCGTATTTATGGCGGAAACCAAGTACTTTATGGAGCTTATTATGCAGCAAAAGGAAAACAAAAAGAATCCTCCCGAGGACTCAGCAAATACAATTTATGCTCTTGAAAGAATGTATGAAAGTGCAGCAAAAGGCGCTGAAATATTAGAGTACAAATAATAAAACAAATAAAAAAGAGGTGAACGTTCAGTTCATCTCTTTTTTATTATTGTAAAATGAAGCCATAAAATCCCAAAACAAAGTGGCTGCATTTGATTTCATAGAATGCTTGTTTCTATAGATATACCAAGGATAGTTTATTTTCGGCTCGGTTACGGGAATAAACGCTGTATCCTCCGAAAAACCTGCACCCTTTACCGAATCTGTGATAAGCAAAATACCGTATTGGGCATTAAGCATTGCCGGGCGCAGCGCAAAGTCACACTCTAAAATGTATTGCGGGTTATACCCAGCGTTTTGGAACACCTCATCCATAAATCGCCTAAAGCAGTATTCACGGGGTATTACAATAAAGCGCTCATCCGCTAATTCCTCTAATTTTACGCTCTTTCGTTTTGCAAACGGGTGGGAGGCGTATACCGCCAGCATAAGCGGATTATCGGGTTTAATGAGCTGCCCCTCCCATTCGGGTCCCGCAACATCATCCTTTGAGGCAATAATAAATTCAACATCATTTTTAATTGTTGGCGAGGATAATTGATTTGTGCGAAGCAGGTGGTGGGTTAATTGAATTTCGGGGTGTAATTCAAGAAACGCCTTTAGCGCATCGTGGCACACAAGCGGACTTGTAAGCCCTATGGTTAAATGCATATCGCTTTGATGCTGCGCCAATTCTATTTCTTCCTTGGCGGCTTCAAGCGCACCAAGAGCCACCTTGGCGTATTTCAGCAAAATTTGTCCACGCTCATTCAAAACAATATTTCGCCCATTTTTATCGAATAAACGGCAGCCCAATTCCTCCTCCAAGCGCCGTATGGTACCCGTGAGTGCAGGAGGGGAGATAATCAATTCAAGAGATGCAAGTGTAAGATTTTGCTTTTCGGCAATTTTTAAAAAGTAGCGAAGCTGCTGTTCATTCATATAAATTCCCACCTTTTGTATTAAACAAAACACTATTATTAATATAAACGTTAATAATCGAAAAGTAAAGTGGTAATTTTAATTTTTGCGTAAATATTTTATAATGATAAAAAAGGAGGTTTTTTCAAATGGATATTAGTTGTTTAAAAAAGTTATGTGTTGCAGGTAGCGGCACAATGGGAAGGCAAATTGCGCTTTGCTCTGCTATACATGGAATTGATACATATTTATATGATGTATCGGCAGAGTCACTCAAAAACACAGAGAGCTGGATGGAGGAATATCTTGCAGGACGTGTTAAGAAGGGACGTATGACCGAGGAGCAAATCGAGGCGGCAAAGCAGAAAATGCACATTGAGCCGTCCTTAAAGGCAGCGGCAACAGGCGCACAGCTTGTTATCGAGGCAATTATTGAAAGACAGGATATTAAAGAGGCGTTTTTCCGTGAGGTATCTACCTATGTTGATGAGGATGCCATTTTGGCTACCAACTCAAGCTATCTTGTTTCTTCGCTGTTTTGTGATGCAGTTAAAAACCCTGCAAGACTTGCAAATCTGCACTTCTTCCATCCCGCACTTGTTATGCGTTTAACCGAGGTTGTATCGGGTCCGCATACATCAATGGAAACGGTTAAATTCCTTGAGGAATTCTCAAAAATCATAGGAAAAACCCCCGTACATGTTGCAAAGGAAATCGACGGATTTGTGGTTAACCGAATTCTTCGTGCACTTAAGGAAGAGGCATTTTTCTTGGCAGAAAACAATGTTTGCACACCCGAGATGATTGATATTGCGGTTGAAATGGGACTTAATCACCCGATGGGACCGTTTAAGCTTACCGATATGTCGGGTATTGATATCACATATTATCAAGCCGATAAACGTTATAAGGAAACGGGCGAAAAGCCGAAGGGCTATGATTTAATTCGTGAAAAGTTTGAGGCAAACGAGCTTGGCAGAAAAACAGGTCGTGGCTTCTATGACTATACAGGCGAGCAAAAGAAGTAAGGAGAAATAGCTATGGAATTTCCAAAAGGCGCACTTGAAGGACTTGTTGTTCTTGATTTAACACGTGTACTTTGCGGCCCGTACGGTACTATGTGGCTCGGCGATATGGGTGCCGATATTATTAAGATTGAAAACCCAATCGGCGGTGATGACACTCGCTCTTGGGGTCCTCGTGTAGGCGAGGAGAGTGCTTACTTTGCTCATATTAAC
The DNA here is from genome assembly GCA_045650565.1 of Acutalibacteraceae bacterium. Classification (GTDB taxonomy): domain Bacteria; phylum Bacillota; class Clostridia; order Oscillospirales; family Acutalibacteraceae; genus SIG565. The sequence goes on from JAZRRG010000023.1 coordinate 40,530, forward strand.
CGCAACAAGCGAAGCGTAACTCTAAACCTAAAAACTCAAGAGGGTAAGGAGCTTTTCTTAAAGCTTGTTGATAAGGCAGACGTTGTTGTTGAAAACTACCGTCCCGGTGTAATGGATAAATTAGGTCTTGGATATGAAACACTCTCAAAGAGAAATCCGAGAATTATCTATGCGTGTGCATCTGGCTTTGGTACATACGGCCCTTATTCCAACCGTCCCGGCTATGATATTATAGCCCAAGCGGCAGGCGGTCTTATGAGTCTTACAGGACAGGAAGGCGGACCACCTACCCGTACAGGTACATCGGCTGCCGATATTACCTGTGGCATGAACCTCGTAATTGGTATTTTGGCGGCAGTTATCGGTCGTGAGCATACAGGCAGAGGACAAAGATTAGAGGTGTCATTAGTTGACTCCATCGTTGCCTTCACAACGCCTGAAAACATGCGATACCGTGTAACAGGAAAAATTCCGCCCCGTATTGGTGGACGTTATGCTAATTTGTGTCCCTACGGCACCTTCTCGGCAAAGGATAAGGACTTTATCCTCGCTTGCGGCAATCAAAAGCTGTTTGAGATATTCTGCACTAAAATACTTAACAGGCCTGATGCCTTGGAAGACCCGAGAATGATTGATGTTGTTGCGAGAAGTGAAAACTATCCGGCGGTAAAAGAGCTGGTAGAGAGCTGGTCGAAAACCGTTACAGCCGAGGAAGCTATTGAGGCGGTTCAGGCAGTAGGTGTTCCTGCAGGTCCTATAAATGACCTGGAGGATGTAAGATACGACCCGCATATTGCAGGTGCCAGGGAAATGTTCCCGAAAATCAATCAACCCGGTATCGGTGAGTTTGAGGTAACAGCGATGCCTATCAAATTTGATGATACCAAGACAACCATTCGTCGCCCTGCTCCCGCCCTTGGTGAGCATAACGGGGAAATATATGGCGACTTGTTGGGAATCAGCGAAGAAACCTTGAAAGAATACAAGGATAAAGGCGCAATTTAATAAAGCTTTAAAAAAGAGGTATTATTATGAACGATGTTGTAATTGTAGAAGCTTGCAGAACGGCTGTGGGCAGCTTTGGTGGAAGTCTTAAGCCGCTTAATGCATCCGATTTGGCCGAGGCAGTTATGAAGGGTGTGCTTGAGCGCAGCGGAATTTCGACAGATAACATTGATGAGGTTATTATGGGTCAGTGCCGACAGTCATCCGACCACTCAAATATAGCAAGATATGCCGCACTTAAGGTGGGTATTCCCGATACTGTTCCCGCAAATACCGTTATGGCCGCCTGCGCATCAGGAATGTTGGCAGTAAGCAATGGCGTTAACTCTATTGCTACCGGACAAAATGATGTTGTACTTGCGGGCGGAACCGAGAGTATGTCAAATGCCATCTTTTATCTATCAAACGCCCGTTGGGGTGTAGGCACGGGAACCACCGAGCTTAAGGACTCATTAACCGAAGCTCAGGCGTGTTCGCAGCCGATAGATATATACGGTCGCTTTAATATGGGACTCACCGCTGAAAATATTGCAGAGCGTATGTCCATTTCCCGTGAGGACCAGGATGTATTTGCACTTGCCTCTCAAGAGAAGGCAAGGAAGGCAATAAGCGAAGGCAAATTCAAGGATGAAATAGTTCCCGTAACAGTTCCGCAGGGTAGGAAAAAGCCCGATATTATTTTTGATACCGATGAGTATCCGAGAGAAACCTCGCTTGAAAAGTTGGCAGCACTCAGAGCTGCATTTAAGCCCGAGGGTACCGTAACCGCCGGTAATGCATCGGGCAGAAACGACGGCGCATCGGCGATTTTACTGATGAGTGAGCAAAAGGCAAAGGATTTAGGTCTTAAGCCACTTGCAAAGATTCGCTCGGTAGCCGCTGCCGGTGTTGACCCGAGATATATGGGTATGGGACCTGTTCCCGCTACTGAAAAGGCACTAAAAATGGCGGGTCTTACTATGGATGACATTCAGTTAATTGAGCTTAACGAGGCATTTGCCGCACAGTCGCTCGGTTGCATTAGAGAAATGGGAATCGAGGATAAAATGGATATCATCAATGTAAACGGTGGCGCCATCGCTTTAGGTCACCCAATCGGCTCCTCAGGAAGCAGAATTATTGTTTCACTTCTTTATGAGCTTCGCCGCCGTAATTTAAAATACGGTCTTGCAACCTTGTGTGTTGCAGGCGGTATGGGCATGGCAACCATTATTGAGACAATGTAAAAAAAGACGAGGTGAAAACCTCGTCTTTTTTTGCCACAAATTATACAATACCTAAAGCCATTTCAACCAGCAGTGCTACAATAACAACAAGCGCCGATATAATAAAACCGTGTATCATAGGTCTAATTCCCGATTTTTTCATATCCTTAAAGGATGTGTTAAGCCCTATAGCCGCCAAGGCGCATACCATTAAAAACTTACTTACCGATTTTGTTGTGGTAACCATCTGGGTAGGAATGGTGAATATACTCGCTATAATGGACATCGTCAAAAATCCCAAAATAAACCAAGGAAATATTTTTCTGAAACTAAAATTAGTCCGTATTGTCGCTTTATCCTCACCCGCCGCTATGGCTTCTTTTCTTTTAATGCGTGTTTGAATAAGGGCAAAGGTTAAAACGGTGGGTATGATTGATAGGGTACGTGTAAGCTTTACCATAGTGGCAAAATCACCCGCCGCCTCGGAAAATGCATATCCGGTTGCTACTACCGAGGAGGTATCGTTAACAGCCGTTCCTGCCCAAATACCGAATGCCTCGGCGCTCATGCCCATAGCTCTGCCCATAATGGGGAAGAGAATTATCATTGCCATATCAAAAAGGAAGGTTGCTGACATAGCATAGGCAATATCGCTGTCCTCGGCGTCAATAGTAGGCGCTATTGCTGCGATTGCCGAGCCACCGCAAATTCCCGTTCCTGCGGAAATTAGGTTGGAAAGCTTCCAGTTAAGACCCAGCGCCTTGCCTATAAAATACCCCCCGCCAAAGCAGGTCGCAAGTGTGAAAAGCATAACAACCAGCGACATTTTACCGACCTGCAAAATCGTGTTTATATTGAGAGAAAGACCAAGCAAAATTATGGCAAATTTCAGCACTTTTTTGGAGGTGAATTTAACTCCCGAGGCCAAAAAACTGTTTTTGCCGATAAAATGATTTACAAGCATACCTATAAACATTGCAATTACCGCACCGCCAATTATATGAATAGGTAAAAGATTTTCTATATAGCAAGCCACTATAGCAATTAAGACCGATGCCGCAATTCCCGATAAGAATTTTAATGCTTTCATAAAAACGCCTTCCTCACAGCAAAATATTACCATATAGAGTATACAATACTTTATAGAAAAACACAATAAAAAGCGAGGTAATTTCCACCTCGCTTTTTATGTAGGATAGATTATTCCATAACGATAGCAATCTTAACGCCGGTGAGAGAAATATTTTTCTCCATAGCGTCAACATACTGCTCTAACGGATAGTGGTCTGTTACGAGCTTCTCAATCGGAATAGACATCTCGCTGGCTTTCTTTATAAAGCCGAGAGTTTCAATGTACTCGTTAGCGCTGTATACCCAAGAACCAACCAAGGTGATTTCCTTATTGCAAAGGTCAAAGTGGGGGTTCATTGTGCATTCGCCTGCGTTTACAAAGAAGCCCATTTCGCAATATCCGCCACCACGACGAACATACTTGTAAGCATCAGCAGCTGCCTGCGGAACACCTGTGCACTGGAATACAAAATCAGCACCAAAGCCGTGTGTGAGTTCTTGTACCTTAGCAACTCTCTCTTCAATTGTCTTGAGCTCTCTAAAGTTGATAACAGCAGTAGCGCCCATTTCTTTAGCGAGAGCCAAACGAGAGTCAACACCGTCAACAGCGATAATGTTTACAACGCCTGCTGCCTTGAGAACTGCAATCTGCATAAGACCGATAGGTCCGCAGCCCTGTACTAATACAGTAGAACCAAAGTTTATAAGATTTGTAGATTTAGCACGGTTCCAGGAGTGTACGCAAACGCAAGCCGGCTCGATAAGCATTCTCTCATCAACTGACATACCGTTTACTACAAAGATAGAGGAGTTCTTGCGAACCAAAATGTGCTCTGCAAACCAACCGTTGTTGTGATGCTCAGCATCGTCCTCAATCAAACCATAAACGCCAAGACCTGCGCAGAGGTTAGGAAGCTCAGGATAACGACGGCAATAGTCACACTCTCCACAAAGAAGAACAGAGGTAACAACCTTGTCGCCAACTTTGATGGGGTCGCCCTTAGTGTCAACAGTAACACCTTCGCCGATTGCTACAACCTCACCGGTGCCTTCATGTCCAAGAACGATTTCCTTATATCCGAACGGATTATAACGATATTCGTGAACGTCGGTACCGCAGATGCCACAGCCCTCAACCTTAACAAGAATTTCGCCGGGACCGGGGGTGGGGATTTCAACGTCACGGAATTCAACGATTGCCTCGCCCTCAACGCCATCTACAATTTTCGGCTTAACAAGATAAGCCACTTTTGATGTTGCCATAAACATCCAACTCCTTTTATAAATATAGTGGTTACTAACCTCTTTAAGTATAACAGTTTGCCAAAAAAATGTCAATCTTTTACTGATGCAACAAACAACAAATATAAGAAAAATTTTAAAAATAATTGCACTGCTTGAAGCTTTACAGTATAATAAATATTATAATACCAAGTTGTAAAAATTACGAGGGAGGTAACGGTATGTTAAAATATGAAATTGAGGGCGGTAATTTACCCGTTGTTACCTGCTATCCTGCACAGGGGCAAACCCTTTGCACTCAAAGAGGCGCTATGAGCTGGATGAGTCCTAATATGAATATGGAAACCGGCAGCGGCGGCGGGATAAAAAAGGCGCTAGGTCGTCTTATCTCGGGGGATTCGATTTTTATTAACGAATATACTGCTCAAGGCGGCGAGGGAATGATTGCCTTTGCAAGTACCTTCCCCGGTTCAATTATTCCTTTTGAGGTAACACCCGGCAACGGTATTATCGTGCAAAAATCGGGCTTTCTTGCAATGGAAAAGGGGTTAGACCTATCGCTTTATTTACAAAGAAGATTTGGTGCGGGTTTCTTTGGTGGAGAGGGCTTTATTATGCAAAAAATCACCGGTAACGGAACCGCATTTATTGAAATTGACGGCTATTGTAAGGAATATACATTGGCCGCAAACGAGACCATTATTGTCGATACAGGGTATCTTGCTGCTATGAGCGAGACCTGCAGTATGGACATTCAGTCGGTCAAGGGAATTAAAAATGTACTGTTTGGCGGCGAGGGACTGTTCCATACCCGTGTCACAGGACCCGGAAAGGTATATATTCAGTCTATGCCCATTTATAACACCGCAATGCGCTTGGCACCCTTTATGCCCAAATCATCAAGCGAGAAGGATGGAATTAATATAAATTTCGGCGGAAATAATTAGTTAGCCCTCAAAATTCAAAAGAACAACCGATGCTTAACACAAGCATAGGTTGTTCTTTTATATTTGTATGTTTTATTTTGATTCTATACCAAACATAGCCCGAAACAATTACTCCTTGTCTTATAAATTCTTAATTTTATGATAGCAGACCCTATTCAAAAAGTAAATTATCACAGTAGGGGAGGCGGTTCGCCTCCCGATAGGGTCTCGACAATCTTTCACGGGAGGGGAAACCCCTCCCCTACGAAACGTGACAAGGAGATTATTATATAATTATGAAAGCAACAGGTATTGTACGCCGCATAGAGGAATGCGTTATAATAGGGCAAACCGGAGGAAACCCGCATAAACACTAGGGCTTTCGCTGGTTTGCCCTATTGAACACAAGGGTGTCAAAATAGGTTTTCGGCGGTTTTTATACATAGCAAAAGCGAGGTGAACATCACCTCGCTTTTGTGGTTAACTATTGTTCAATAAAACTTGATTTATAAATTTAATAACGCCTTTATATCTGCTGATTTCTGCTAAATCACATTCGCTATAAAGTGGTGGAATCATAATTTGATTACCAACAACAGCAATATTTATAATTCCCTCTACTCTAGTTAAATTTCGATTGGCATTTTGGGAAAGAAATTGATATAATGCATCGTTTAATACATCGGTGCAAATAATATTAAAACGCATCATATTGCCGGCCTCCATTCGATTTACCCGCTGCGATATATTCAACTCTTTATTTGCCTTTTTATTGATGCGGTCTTTTGCATTATCAAAATCTTTCTTATTGAAATTATCCGTTTTATAAATTACGGTTCTCAATTTGAAGATTTTCTTTAATCGGAAAAATCGAACATCTTCTGATGTAGATAGTTGATTTTCTTCATTTGTTAAATTCTCAAAGATATTGACGATTTTTTCAAAAGTCAAATTCTTTTCGCCATTAAAAACGACAGGTTTATAAATGTTTTCTTTTGCCTCTTTTTTAGTAGTACGACTACTGTGTATGAGATATACAATGCAAACAGCAGCAATAACAAAAAAGATGATAGCAACAAAAGAAGGGATAAATAAAAACAAAATTCCAAAGCCGATTGAAATAATGGTCGAAAGAATAGCAATTAAAGAAAGCATTGCTCGCCTTTGAAGTTTTTTAGTATGTAATTTAAGTTCTTCGTTCAACTAAATCACCTCATTTATTTTATTATATCACAACCGATTCAAAAAGTAAATCTTGCGGTATATTTCTCCCACAATTACAGATAATAACAACACAATTTGTAATTTAAGGAGAAAAGTATATATGAAAGCAACAGGTATTGTTAGAAGAATAGAGGCTTGTGTTATAATAGGGCAAACCGCTTGAAATGCGCATAAACACTGGGGTTTTCGCTAGTTTGCCCTATTGAACACAAGCCCCTAATTTTATGGTTTTCGGCGGTTTTTAGAAAGGAGGACTTGCTTCTAAGAACACGCGTCAGAAATCCATACTCTGAGCAGCCAAAATTAAATATTCAAACTGTCACAAGTAAAAGCCGAATGGGTATTAAAACTCATTCGGCTTTGTGCTTTTGTAAATTTTTCTAATCATCTTGATTTTTGCATAGTTAAGTAGTATAATGAAAATACTCGGTAAAATTAAACTGTTTCCGGGAAGATAAGGAGATGTTTATTTATGAAAAAACTTAGTCTTTTAATTGCACTTTGTATGTTGCTCACCATTGGCGGTGTATATGCAACATGGTCTTATGTTGGCTCAACAGACATCATTGACGCTTTTGCAGAAAGCAAAGTAACAATTACCGATGCTGTAATCGAAGGAACCAACGGTATTTACAAAATTGATAGCAATCTTGTTCTTACTGTGGATCAGGCGAATGATGACCACGAGGCAGAGCTTGTTTTTGGTTCTAACAACGACCAACCTGTTTATTTGACAGTAACCTTCACACCCAGTGTAAATGCACCTCAAGCCATTAAGGAAAATGCAGTTGAATCCGAACTTTATTTCGGTGTTACAACGCCTATGCAATATAAAATGGACGCTGAGGGCAATTATGCCGCTGACGGAACACCTGTTGACATTTTTAGTTTTGCAAATTCCGGTAACGGAATCCTTGATAACACATTTGAATGGACAAAGAATGATGATGGCACCTTTACATACAGTTTGAATGTGGAACAATTAAAGGAACAGATTTCTCTCTCTCAAACCTTCGTTTTAGATATCAAGGCAGAGCATGACGCTTTCCGTGATGCCCTTGTAGGAAATATTGTTGCCAGAGTAACTGACGGTACCGTTAACTAAGTATAAAATCTAACACCGATATGGCCGTCAAACAGCTATATCGGTGTTTATTATTTCGTTTGGAAAATTCAGTATGAAAATGACACCGTATGAGATTTACGTCTTTATCCTGTGCTTTATTGTATTTTCGCTTTTGACAGCGATGTTCACATATTTAATCAGCTCTATTACCAAAATGGAATTGGAGTTAATTCAGTACGGACACAGAGATGAAGCAATCAAAAAAGAACTGAATAAAAAGAGACAAGAAAGCCGAGTTTTTCTCTGGGTTAACAGAATCGTCTCACTTTTGTTGTGCGTTATCTTTGTAACGGCATTCTTTTTTGCTGTATACATTCGCACGACAGAAGATCGACCTGCCAACGGAATTCCGTCTATTAAGGTGGTTAAAAGCGAGTCTATGTCCAAAAAGCATCCGGATAACACATATCTGGTCGATAATAAACTGGCCAACCAACTACAAATGTTTGATATTGTGGTTTGTCGCCATCTTCCCACCGAAGATGAATTGAAATTATATGATGTCGTGGTGTATAAGCAAGAAGATGTTTATGTAATTCATCGCATTGTTGGTATTGAAGAGCCAAACGAACAGCATCCGAACGAACGACATTTCTTGTTGCAGGGCGATGCTGTGGAGCGACCTG
>JAZRRG010000024.1:0-16965 GCA_045650565.1 Acutalibacteraceae bacterium
AACTTATACAAGAGTATATTCACTATTTCAATAATCAACGCTTTTCCGTTAAATGCGGACGGAAAAGCCCTGTTCGGTTCAGAACCGAACAGGGCTTCCTATAAATCTTTTTATTTTGTCTACTTTTACTTGACAGTTTCACGTACGGAGCGTTTTTTTATTTGAGTAATATTTCTTTTATGCTATCTATTTCCAGTTCGGTTACCCCACAAGAAAGCAAATAATTTTTAGCGCCCTGCTGTAAGGTGTCACCTAGAGTTAACAAATAGTCGATGAGAGAACGGTACGCTTCTTGAAAACGACTTCTCATACCGTAGGGAGATAGGGAGGACAACTCATAATCGGTGGCAACATCATCGCTTGAAACACCCAGCAAAAATTTAAGTAGCGCCACAACAGTTCCTGTCCTGTCAGAACCTGCAACACAGTGCAAATAAATTGGATAATTTTCTCCATTCGCCAAAATTTTAAAAATCTTGCCGTACTTTTGTTTTTGCTCATCGGCATTAATAAAGCCGTATGGCTGTACATCTATTTGGAAGTAATCGGCGTTATGTATTTTTTTGTTAAAAGGCAGTATTTCATCATTAAACCGCAAATCTATTTCGGTTTTTATCTTTAAATCGTTCTTCAAAAATAGTAAAATATCATTTTTACCCGCAAAATCTCCAATCTCGGAGCCACGGAAAAGCATACCTTCGCAAACCTCCGTATCGGCTGCCCTCCAGCCGCCAATATCTCTTAAATTGGTCGCACCCGACATCTTGTACCATTGGGGCAAGGCATCACTTGTTCTAAATCTTTCGGTTGCAGATTCGCACACAGGTCCATCTTTACTAAAGGCGATTATTCTCCAAAAATATTCGGTATTTCGCTTGAGGTTTGTAAGCGATAAAAATGCTTGACCGGGCATAATTGGATACTCTGATTCCTCAGAGAAATCAGGATGTTGCGAAATGAATAGGGATATGGCAACAACTCCCGTTAAACTACCGTCAAACCCCCAAGAAAAATTGATATAACGAGGAGTGGTGCTTTCTCTATCGGTAGCATTTGGCGAATGCCAAGTAAAGCTATTCTCCAAAACCGAGTTAGTTTTGGGAAGCGAAGCCAAAATTTCGCCTTGAAAATCAGGTAAAATTTCAACCACAGTATTATCAATCGGGCTTAAAAGCTTAATCTCCAAAAAACCACCACCTTAAAAGCATTATAGCATAAAACGGGAGAAAAATCAATGCGGAGCGAAAATAAGTGAAGTATCGGCAAAGCCAATGTGAAGTTATGGCTTTGCACAAAGTGAAGTTAAGTTTGCCCACTTCGCCGTAAGGCGAAACTTCACTATGCAGCAACTTCACTGCCAACGGCAACTTCACTTGCCCGAAAGGGCAAACTTAGTTTCCAAAACAAAAAGCACTTCCGAAGAAGTGCTTTTTGTTTTGGAGCTGCTAACCGGATTTGAACCGGTGACCTCGTCCTTACCAAGGACGTGCTCTACCACCTGAGCCATAGCAGCATCACAGCAAAAACCATTATATGATAATTACCTCTCTTTGTCAAGAATTTTTTATAAAATTAAAAATGTTAAAAATAGTTACAAGATTCCGTCAAAGGTTGACAATTATATATAATATTTGGTAAAATATAATGAATTATTATGGAGTGTTATATCCAAAGGAGAGTGCCGTTAATGGTAAAAAGTATGACGGGATTCGGCAGGGGACAGGTTACATACGAAAACCTTGAGGTCACTGTTGAAATTAAGTCGGTTAATCATAGATATTTTGAGTTTTCGGCAAAGGTGCCAAGAAGCTATAATTTTTTAGAGGAAAAGCTTAAAAGTCTTTGCGCCGCCAAGGTCTCTCGAGGCAAGGTGGAAATCTATGTGTCGGTTGATAACAAAGCGGGTAGTGCAACTGTCGTTGAAATTAACGAGGATGTTGCCGCCGCATTTATTAAAGCTTATAAAGAACTTTCTAAAAAATACAAAATCAAGAACGATGCCACCGTATCGGTTTTGGCAGCCCATAGCGATGTTTTAACGCTCAAGCGACAAATAGCGGATGAGGAGACCGTTACCACCGCCGTAGTTCAGGCGGCAGAAATTGCTATTGAAGAGTTTATCACTATGCGTGGTGTCGAGGGCGAACGGCTTAAGAACGACATATTATCTAAACTCGATGCAATTCTTGAGAGGGTCAGCTACATTGAAGAACGCTCACCAGAGACGGTCAAGGCATACAGAGAACGGCTTGAGGCCAAAATTAAGGAATTACTGTCGGGCGCTCAATATGATGAGCAGCGCATCATTACCGAAACAGCAATTTTCGCCGATAAGGTAGCGGTGGATGAGGAAACGGTACGCCTTCGCAGCCACATATCCCAGCTTAAAGAAATGCTTACACTGGATGAGAGCATTGGTCGTAAGCTTGATTTTATAGTTCAGGAAATGAATCGAGAGACCAACACTATCGGCTCAAAGGCACAGGATGCGGAGATTTTGCAGAGGGTTGTAGATACCAAATCTGATATAGAGAAAATCAGAGAACAGCTGCAAAACATAGAGTAATTTGTAGAAAGGATTTGGCTATATGAAACTGATCAATATCGGCTTTGGCAACCTTGTTTGTGCAGGTCGCATTGTAACGATAGTCAGTCCCGAATCAGCGCCGATTAAGCGTATGATTCAGGATGCCAAGGAGCGAGGTACGCTTATTGATGCAACACACGGAAGGCGCACAAAAGCCGTAATTTTTACGGACAGTGACCATATTATTCTTACATACCTGCAAACCGAAACTGTTGCAAACCGTATAAGCGGTGAGGAAGTGGATTCCGAGGAGGGAAACGATGAGTAAGGGTAGACTTTTTATACTTTCAGGGCCTTCCGGTTCGGGCAAGGACACAATACTAAAAGAGGTGCTCCAAAAGCGCCCTGAAATTAAGCTTTCAATTTCATCCATAACACGTGATATGCGTCAGGGTGAGGTAGAGGGTGAAAAATACCACTTTATTTCCCGTGAGGAGTTTGAAGCTTTACTTGCTCAGGATATGTTTTTAGAGCATAACGTATTTGTGGGTAACTACTATGGTACCCCCAAATTACCGGTTGAGCAATGCTTGGCTGAGGGCCGAGATATGATAGTTGAGGTGGATGTTAACGGTGCTCAGCAGATTGTTAAGAAAAAGCCCGATGCAATAAGCGTATTTATAATGCCACCATCCTTTGATACCTTGAAGGAGCGTCTTAGCAACCGTGGAACCGAAAAAGGAGAGGTGCTACAAAAGCGCTTGAATGAGGCAATACGAGAAATTAAATGCGCATACAACTATGATTATATAGTAATTAACGATGTGCTTGAAGAGGCAGTAAACGAACTGTTAACCGTAATTGCGAGTGAGGAATTACGGATAGATAGAAAAAAATATATTATTGATGAGGTGCTTGAAAAATGTTAGACCCGGCAATTGGTAAGCTTATAGAAAATTGTGAGAACCGCTACAAACTTGTTTTAGAGGTTGCTCAAACTGCACGTGATATTTCAAATAAAGAAATAGAAAACGGCGAAATAAGTGTTGAAAAGCCAGTAAGTCTTGCCATTAAAAAGATGGCTTCTGATTTAGACTAATTCTTTCGGAGGACAGAGTGTGAGTAGGCGGTTGACGGCAAGTGTTGTTCTTGAAAAAACTGCATACAGTTTCGATAAACCCTACGATTATCTTGTGCCCGTTTGGGCAGAGGATGCTTGTCGTGCAGGATGTAGGGTTATAGTACCCTTCGGCAAGGGCAATGCTGAACGTCAGGGACTGATTTTATCGGTATGCGAATCAGAGGATTATGCTTCGCTTAAGGAGATTAAGCGTGTTGCCGATGAAACTCCTATTTTAAACGATGAAATGCTCAAGCTCTGCGAGTGGCTGCACGAAACACTTTTTTGTACATATTTTGATGCGGTTAACGCCGTTTTACCTACAGGGGTATCCATAAAGCTTGTTGATACCTATTTACCCAATACTGAATTTACCGAAACCGATTTACTGAGTGAAACCGAAACCAAGGTATATCTTTATATAAGAAATTCGGCAGGGGAGATAAAGACGGAAAAAATACTTAAGGATTGCGATTTAAGGGACACGGTGGTTTTAGGTAGTCTATTAAAGAAAAACGCCATCCTTAAGAATGTTAATGCCGTACAAAAATTAAAGGATGCCACCCTTAAATCAATTCGGCTAATTGAAAAACTTCCCGATGGTATATTTTCCTTGCTTACACCCCGTCAGCGAGAAATTGCTGAGGTTTTGAGTGAAACGGGCGGCACATCGGTTAAGGAATTACAGTATTTTACGGGGGCGTCGGTCTCGGTGATAAATGCCTTGGTTGATAAAGGCGTCGCCGAATTTTATGAGCAAACGGTTTACCGCAAGCCCCAAAGCGCATACCGCAGCGCTGTGCCCGACGATATTGTTTTTACCGAGGAACAAGCGGCGGTTTATAAAAATTTATCGGCAAAGCTGGGAAGCTATAATGCGGCGCTGCTTTACGGAGTTACGGGAAGCGGTAAAACACAAATATTTTTAAGTCTTGCAGATAAGGTTATCGCATCGGGCAAGGATGTTATAATAATGGTACCCGAAATCTCCCTCACACCGCAAACGGTAGCAATTTTCAGCGCACGTTACGGCGACAAAATTGCGGTTTTTCATAGCGCTATGTCACTCGGACAGCGTATGGATGAGTGGAAGCGTGTTAAAGAGGGTAAGGCAAAAATAGCAATTGGTACACGCTCGGCAATTTTTGCTCCGTTTGATAATCTCGGCTTGATTGTTATGGATGAAGAACAGGAGCATACCTATAAATCTGAGCAGTCACCAAGATTCCATACACGTAATGTAGCACGTTTTCGTGCAAAATATAATAATGCACTGTTTTTGATGGCATCGGCAACACCGTCTATCCAGACCTATACTGATGCGCTTTCAGGAAAATATACCTTGTGTAAACTTGAGCATAGATACGGTAATGCCGTCTTGCCTGATGCCGAGGTTGTTGATATGCGTTCGGAATTAAAAAACGGAAACATAGGTGCTATAAGCGGTGTATTATATGATGAAATCGCCAATGCATTAGCAGACAGCAAGCAAGTAATAGTTTTGATTAACCGCCGTGGACACAACACATATATTTCATGTCCTGCTTGTGGATATGTTGCTACCTGTCCTAACTGTAGCATTTCTATGACCTATCACTCGGCGAACAGGCGGCTTATGTGCCACTGCTGTGGATATTCCGAGCCGATTTTTAATAAATGTCCCGAGTGCGAGGAAACGCATATTAAATTTTCGGGCATAGGTACACAAAAGGTTGCAGAGGAGCTAAATGCACTTTTTCCCAATGCCTCAATTTTACGGCTTGATGCCGATACTACAACAACCAAGGGTGCATATTCTCAATATTTAGGAGATTTTGCCGAGGGAAAATACGACATTATGCTGGGTACACAAATGGTAGCCAAGGGACTTGATTTTCCCAATGTTACGGTGGTTGGTGTGTTAGGTGCCGAAAAGGCAATGAATAGTGAAGATTACAGAAGCGCCGAGCGCACCTTCTCTCTTTTGACACAGGTTATTGGTCGTGCGGGTAGAGGTCAGGCAGAGGGCAAGGCGATTATACAAACCCAAGACCCCGATAATTCTATAATTCCTTTAGCACAGTCACAGGATTATGAGGCATTTTATAACGATGAGATATTGATGCGAAAAGCGCATCTCTATCCACCGTTTTGCGATTTGGTGCTAATGTCGGTTCAGTCTATGTCACAGCAATCGGCTCACGATACGGCGTTTGGAATATTAGAAAAGCTCAAAAAAAGCGTTGCTGATGAATATAAGGATGTAAAAATTATTGTTTTGGGTCCGACCCCCGCAACCGTGAGCAAAATCAATAATAAATATCGTTATAGAATTTTAATAAAATGTAGGAATAATAAACGTACGAGAGAATTGCTGCGTCGCAGTGTTGATTTTAAAATGGTTAACGATACTTCGGTAACAATAGATATAAACCCCGAGGTGTTAATATAAGGAGTACAAAATGGCAATTAGAAATATTTTAAAATACGGCGACCCTGCCCTTAAAAAAGTATCACGTACAGTGCTTAATTTCGATGAGAGATTAGCAACAACGCTTGATGATATGCGTGAAACTATGTATGAAGCCGACGGATGCGGACTTGCCGCACCGCAAATCGGTGTTTTGCGTAGATATTGCATAATTGACGTGGGGGACGGCGTTATAGAGCTGGTTAACCCTGTTATAATAGAGAGCGAAGGCGTACAGTATGAGAGCGAGGGCTGTTTATCGGTACCGGGTAACTACAAGGTGACCGAGCGACCTATGAGGGTAAAGGTTAGAGCGCAGGACCGCAACGGAGAAAAAATTATCGTTGAGGGCGAGGGCTTAAAGGCAAGAGCCCTGTGCCACGAAATAGACCATCTTGACGGCATACTGTTTTTGGACAAAGCCGTTAAGGAACAATAAAGAGGTTTTGCTTTATGCGTATTGTTTTTATGGGGACCCCCGATATTGCGGTGGGCACATTAAAAGCGTTAATTAACTCGAGTCACGAAGTGGTGGGTGTGTTTACTCAACCTGATAAGCCCGTAGGGCGAAAGCAAATTTTAACCGCACCGCCTGTAAAGGTGTGTGCAAATGATAACGGGATACCCGTATATCAGCCAACAACCCTTAAAACAGATGAGCCGTTTGAGGTCTTGAAGAAATTAAATCCCGATATAATCGTTGTTGTGGCTTACGGAAAGCTTTTACCCGATAATATTTTAAATTTACCGAAATATGGATGCATTAACGGTCACGCTTCCATTTTACCTAAATACCGTGGCTCTTCACCTATACAGTGGTGTATTGTGTGTGGAGAGACCGAGTCGGGCGTTACTGTTATGCAAATGGATTCGGGTATGGATACAGGAGATATTTTAGAAATCGAAACAGTTTCTATTTCCCAAAATGAAACAGCCGATGATTTGTACGAAAAATTAAAAAAGGTGGCAGCGACACTTATTTGCTCCACTCTTGAAAAAATTGAAAAGGGTATGGTTGTACCTATTAAGCAAGATAATAACTTAGCCACCTATGCGCCTATAATCAAAAAGGAAATGGCATTTATAGATTTTACAAAACCTGCAACCGAAATACACAACTTGGTTAGAGGATTTTATTCGTGGCCAACAGCATATTTTATGTTAGCAGATAAAAGGTTAAAGGTTTATAAAACCGAGGTTGCCCTCAATTGCGATGCTGCACCATCAACCGTGATAAAATCGGATGGGGAACTCATAATTGCTTGTGGTCAGAACACATCAATAAAACTGCTTGAGGTACAGCTTGAGGGCTCAAAACGAATGGATGTAAATCAGTGGCTTTTGGGTAAAAAAATTGAGGTTGGCACAAAACTACAATAAAGGAGTTTGGGTATGGCTACGGCAAGAAAAATAGCAATAGATGCATTGCTTAAGGTTAATAATGACCTGGCATACTCAAACATTACCCTCAATAACATATTAAAAAACAGCGGTTTATCGGATGAAGATAAGGCATTTGCCACAGCACTTTTCTATGGTGTGCTCGACCGCAAAATAACCCTCGATTATGTGCTTGATTCATTGATTAAGACCTCACTTAATAAGGTGGATGGCTTTACAAAAGAGGTTTTACGGGTAGGGCTTTACCAAATAATGTTTATGGATAAGGTGCCCGATTCCGCCGCCGTTAATGAGGCGGTTAAGATAATAAAGACATCTAAAAAGCGGTATAATTCCGGCTTTGTAAATGCCGTGCTACGCTCGGCAATACGCAGTGAAAAGCTATTGCCCGAGGGCAACTCGGTAAAGGAATTTAGCATACGCTTTTCGGTGCCCGAGTGGATAGTAGAAAGCTTTATTAACGATTATTCCTTGGAGGAAGCCGAAGCCCTTTTGTGCGAAATGCTAAAGCCCGCACCAACATTTCTTCGTGTTAATACAATAAAAACGACGGTTCAGGAGTTTTTAGAAATGCTCGGCGATAATGGTATATCAGCCCAAAGTGTCGAGCAGGAGGGTGCTATAAAGCTTTTAGAGGGCTTTCAAATAGAAACAAGTAATTTATATAAGGATGGATTTTTTTACGTACAGGATTTAAGTTCACAAATTTGTGCAAGTACCCTTAATGCTAAAGGCGGGGAGCGTATTTTAGATATTTGCGCCGCCCCCGGTGGTAAAAGCTTTACCACAGCGCTTATTATGGAAAACTTAGGTGAGGTTGTCTCCTGTGACCTATATGAGAAGAGGACCAATCTCATAAGCCAAGGTGCTAAACGGCTTGGAATAGACATAATAAAAACATATACAGCCGATGCTACCGTTTACAATGAAAATTTAGGCGAGTTTGATGCCGTTCTTTGCGATGTTCCGTGCTCGGGACTCGGCATAATTCGGCGCAAACCCGATATTAAATATAAAAAGGATACTTCCTTTTCCGATTTAGAAAAAACGCAGTCGGAAATTTTAGATAATGCAGTCAAATATGTAAGAAAAGGCGGAAGGATAGTTTATTCCACCTGCACCTTAAGGCGTAACGAAAACGAAAAACAGGTTGAGGCATTTTTACACCGCCACCCTGAGTTTAAGCTTGAGTTTATGCATACCTTTATGCCACATAAGGACGGTACAGATGGATTTTTCACAGCACTGCTTAATGAGAGGTGATATTTTGTCAAAGCTTGATATTGCATCAATGTATGTTACCGAAATCAAAGAATTACTTGCAGCATTAGGCGAGCCACAGTACCGTGCTACTCAAATTTTCAAATGGCTGCAGTCGGGTGTGCAAAGCTTTGATGATATGACAAATATTCCCAAAGCTTTACGGCAGATGTTAGATGAGAAATGTTATATAGCAACCGTTAAGCCGGTGCAAAAATTTGTATCACAAATTGATGGTACCGTAAAATATTTATATGAGCTTTATGATGGCGAATATATAGAATCGGTGCTTATGAAGTATAAGCACGGCTATACCGTTTGTATCTCAACTCAGGTGGGCTGCCGTATGGGCTGCAGCTTTTGTGCTTCGGGATTAAACGGACTCTCCCGTAATTTAACGGCATCCGAAATGCTTTCGCAAATACATTTTGCGTGTCGTGATAACGGTGTTAGGGTATCAAATGTTGTAATGATGGGTATGGGTGAGCCGCTTGATAATTTTGATAATTCAGTGCGCTTTTTAAAACTCGTATCACTTGAAGAGGGGCTTAATATAGGGCTCAGGCACATATCCCTTTCAACCTCGGGTGTAGTTACGGGAATATATAAATTGGCAGAGCTTAATTTGCCTATTACATTATCCATTTCACTTCATGCCTCGAATGATGAGATTCGCAGCAGTATAATGAGGGTAAACAAAAAATGGAATATTGATGAGCTGTTAAAAGCTTGTAAATATTATCAGAGCATTACGGGCAGGAGGATTTCCTTTGAGTATGCACTGATTAGTGGGGTTAACGATTCGGTTAAAAATGCCGATGAGTTGTCAAAAATTTTAAAGGGTATTATGAGCCATATAAATTTAATACCTATAAATCCTGTTAAGGAAAATGATTTTAAAAGGGCGGACGATAAGTCTATTATGAATTTTGCAAAGCTGCTTAATGATAGACATATAACCGCAACGGTCCGTCGCACATTGGGTGCGGATATCAATGCTTCGTGCGGTCAGTTGCGTCGCAGAAGTCTTGCGAAGGAGGAAAATTAGGTGAGAACTTACGGAGCTACGGATGTTGGCATGGTAAGAACAAGTAACCAGGACGTCTTTAAAAATACCGTTTTGGATACAAACGCCGTTTTGTCGGTTGTTTGTGATGGTATGGGCGGTGCAAAGGCAGGTAATATTGCGAGCAGTCTGGTTGCCGATGCTGTTACGGATTACGTTGTTAAATCATACAGTCCGCAAATGGCGGCCTTGTCAATTGAAAATCTTTTGAAAACGGCAGTGGCTTCAGCCAATTTGGAGGTTTTCAAAAAGGCAAGTAACGATGAAAATTTAAAGGGTATGGGCACAACGGTTGTTGCGGCACTGGTTAGAAATGATGCTGCCTATATCGCTCACGTTGGAGACAGCAGGGCTTATATCATTGAAAATGATGAAATGCGGCAAATAACCCGGGACCATTCGGTTATTCAAGATTTAATAGAGGGTGGTCATATAACTCCCGATGAAGCCAAGAATCACCCCGAAAAAAACATTATCACAAGGGCGGTAGGCACAAGGGAAAATGTGATAGTTGACTTTGTTGAGGAAAATATCGGCGATGGAATTTTACTTCTTTGTACCGATGGAGTAACAAACACATTAACTAATAATGATATTAGGTTAGTTTTAAAGAAAAGCAATCTCGAGGATGCGGCTGAAAAATTGCTTCAAACGGCTAATGAAAAAATCAGTAACGATAATGTAACTGTAACCCTCGTTTCACAATAAAACGGGAAGAATATAGAAATGGACAGGTGTTATTATGGATAGATTTGTCGGAAAAAGACTTGACGGACGATATGAAATTAGGGAAATTTTAGGCATAGGCGGTATGGCGGTAGTTTATAAGGCGTACGATAACGTCGAAAACAGAACGGTTGCCATTAAGATTTTGCGCAAGGAGTTTGCCACTAACGAGGACTTTTTGCGCCGCTTTAAAAACGAAAGCAAGGCAATTTCATTACTTTCGCATCCCAACATTGTA
The DNA here is from genome assembly GCA_045650565.1 of Acutalibacteraceae bacterium. Taxonomy (GTDB): domain Bacteria; phylum Bacillota; class Clostridia; order Oscillospirales; family Acutalibacteraceae; genus SIG565. Next base: position 10,788 of record JAZRRG010000024.1, read on the forward strand.
AAAATATACGATGTAAGCTTCGGTGACCTAATTCAGTATATAGTTATGGAGCATATAGAGGGCATAACGCTTAAGGAGTATATCGAGCGTGAGGGTTCACTAAGCTGGAAGGATGCTGTTTACTACACCATACAAATTTTGCGCGGACTTCAACACGCACACGATAGGGGTATAGTGCACCGTGATGTTAAGCCGCAAAATATTATGCTTTTGCCCGATGGAACCATCAAGGTTACCGATTTTGGAATCGCTCGGTTTGCTCGTAGTGAGCAAAAGACAATAACCGATAAGGCAATAGGTTCAGTGCATTATATAAGCCCTGAACAAGCCCGTGGTGAAGTGACCGATGAGCGCACAGACATTTATTCGGTGGGTGTAATGCTTTATGAAATGCTTACAGGTCGCTTACCATTCCAAGCAGATAGTGCGGTATCGGTTGCTATTATGCAGCTCCAAAGAGAACCCGAGCTGCCTACCGAAATTAACGGCTCAATTCCGCTTGGTGCAGAGCAAATTACTATGCACGCAATGCAGAAAAATACGGTAAATCGATACAAGTCATCCTCTGAGATGCTTTGCGACCTTGAAAAGTTTAAAAAGGACCCGTCAATCACATTTGATTTCACCTATTTTGTTGATGACTCTCCAACAAAATTTTTGGACGCTCAAAAAAATGATGAGAATGAGGAACCCGTTAAATCGCCAATTATACCAATCCTTACAGGTGTGGCGGTTGCCTTTGTTGCGGCAATAGTTGTTCTACTTGCTATTTTCTTGCCCAAGCTCACAAAGAAAACCGATGAAATAAAGTGTCCTGATTTTGTGGGTAAAACATATTATGAGGTCGAGGCCGACCAACAACTCACATCAACCTTTAATATCAGCTATGAATGGGTTAGTAATGCTGAGTTTGAGAAGGGTGTTGTTTACGACCAAAGTATTCCCAAAAACCGTTCAATTAAGAAGGGCGCTACAATTTTGCTTTATGTAAGTAATGGTAAGGTTCAAAAGAAGGTGCCTGATGTTACGGGTGAAACCGAGCTTAACGCCAAAAAGATACTTGAAACGGTGCACGGCTTTACCGTAGTAATTGAGCTTAAGGAGAGCGATAAGGTAGAAGCAGGTCTTGTAATCAATACCTCTCCTGCAGCGGGTAGCGAGATTGCCGAGGGCAGCGAAATTGTTGTGTATATCAGCAGCGGTGCACCTACTGTTAATGTTCCGTTGCCTAATGTTGTTGGTATGAGCGAAAAGGATGCAAAGGAAAAACTACAAAAAGCGGGTCTTACAATAGGTAAGGTTACAGTAGTTGATAATGCATCCGGCTCAACCGTACCCGAGGGCTTTGTTGTGGCTCAAACACCAAAGTATGAGCAAAACAAGCAGGTTACAAAGGGAACGGCAGTTGATTTGCAGGTAAGCTCTGGTAAAACACGATATACAAACGATGTTACGGTTACTCTGCCTTCCGATATTACTGCGGTTTCACTGTGGGTAGAGGGCTCTATGGTTAAGGAAGCGCAATTAACCGCAGGAACCACCTCTTACACATTCAAAGGCATTAACTCGCTTAATGAGAAAATCAATGCAATGATAATGGTAAAAACTGCGATGATTACCGAGTATAAAGAATATCAAACCATCACAATCAACTTAACCGATGGAACCTATGTGGTAAATACTACAGTGGTATATAATGCGGATTAGTTATGAGGGGAATAATTGTAAAGGCGTTGTCGGGATTTTATTATGTCAAAAATGCCGATAATATATATGAATGTAAAGCGAAAGGTGCCTTCAGAAATGAAGGCATTTCGCCGCTTACCGGCGATACGGTAGAGTTCGATGTGCTTGATAACTCAAAGGGTATCGTCAGAAAAATAATAGAGAGAAAAAACGCACTTGTGCGCCCTCCCGTTGCCAACATAGACCGTGCGGTAATAGTGTCATCCTTTGTAACACCCATACCAAATCACTTAATAATCGATACATTAACGGCTATATGTGAGCATAACGGCATTGAGCCGATTTTGGTTTTCAACAAAGGCGATTTAGGCGATTTTTCGAGGTGGAAAAATTGCTATAATAATGTCGGCTATAAGGTTTTTATAACCTCGGCACAAACGGGCGAGGGAGTTGATAAATTAGAGGCCGAGATAAATGATGGTATTACTGTTTTCACAGGTAATTCAGGTGTTGGAAAATCAAGTTTGCTGAATAGACTGTTGCCATCGGCTTGTATTGCTACGGGAGAAATCAGCCAAAAACTCGGGCGTGGCAGACACACAACCCGCCATACACAGCTTTTTGAGCTTGAAAACGGGGGATTTGTTGCTGACACACCGGGATTTTCATCACTTGAAATAGATAAAACCGATTTTAACTTTAAAGAAAATCTTGAAAACTGTTTTCCCGAATTTTCAAAGTATTTGGGTAACTGTAGGTTTACGGGCTGCTCACATACGGGCGAAAAAGGGTGTGCGGTTTGTGCCGCAGCACAAAGTGGGGAAATCGAAAAAACGAGGCATTTAAGCTATATTTCGCTTTATAATGACCTTAAAGACCTAAAAAGTTGGCAAAATAAAAAATAGTTGTAACCTTTTGGTTAGTTTAAAATATACTGTTATTAACCAAGACTTAACATATAGGTTAAGGAGATACAGTATATGAGAAAACGTTGTAACACAAGTAAACGCAAATACGTGTATATGGTGGCTTTTGGAGTAGGACTTTTAGTTGCATCCTTTGCACCGGCACGCTGTGTTATTGCGGTTTTGGCAATAGCTGTTATCTGGCTTGGAGTTATTTGTTCAAGGAACTAATCGGGAGGCGGCTTTATGAAGGTAGTTCTATTAAAAAGTCCAAGGTTTTTAAGCGGATTTCTCAGACTGATTTTTGGCATAAAAAAGGAAAATATCTAATTACATAACAAGCGATATAACCATCTTGGTTATATCGCTTGTTTCTTTTGCATATTATTTAACGAAATATAATAACTTCATCAAAAGGAGCTTTGTTATGAACGTAAAAATCTTAAAACAGGAAATGTCGGTAAATAATGAATTTTTTAATCAGTCGGCGGAGCAGAGTATAGAGCTTGATATTACAGTGCCCGAATATTACCCCGAAATTGATAGAGTTTTGAAATGCCGTGCAACTCCGAGGGTGGTAACAGCAGGGGTTAACGGACAAATTCTTTCGGTGGATGGAAATGTAAACATTTTGCTTTTATACATAACACCAAAAAATGAGCTCTGCAGCTTCGAGTATATTATGCCCTTTAGTCGCACATTTGAATTTGAGGGGGATACATCGGGCTGTATACCTATATGTAGCGTAAGAGAAGAATATATCAATTGCCGTCCGCTTGATTCACGCAGTGTAGAGCTCCACGGAGCTATAGGCATAAATGCTAAAATTCTGAAAAAGCACAGCACCGAAATAGTCACCGATATTGATGGCGGAAATGTAGTGATAAATCGTGGATTAGCTCCTGCAACAACCCCTATAGGTATGTCGGAAAAGTGTATTAGTGTTGAGGAGGAGCTTGAGCTCGGCAACGGTCAACCCTCAATTAAAAATATTTTGCGGTATGATGCGAAGGCGGTTAATCTTGAGTGTAAAATTATTAGCGGCAAGGTTGTTGTAAAGGGCGAAATCAAGGTGTTCGTGCTCTATTGCGGGGAACAGGTATCAACCCCACAAACCTTTAGGACCACTGTTCCGTATAGCACAATAATTGAAATTGATGGTATTAACGATGAGTGCGAGTGCGAGGCAATGTGCGAGCTCGCTCAGCTTGAAATTAAGGCAAGGACGTCAATTACGGGTGAGGCACGTACCTTTAGCTTATCGGGTAAGCTTCGCTTCCGTGCAACAGCGTGCTGCAACAATGATGTGCCTGTGGTATATGATGCATTTTCAACAAAATACGAAACCGAAATATCATCAAAGGAAATTATGGTAGAAAAAATCTTTAAAACTGTAAATGAAAGCTTTTTGTGTAAAAGAAATTTGGAAATAAGTTCGGGCTCTGTCGGCACCGTGATTGACTTATGGGGAGAACCGCAGGTATTATCAAGTCGACTTGATAATGAAGAACTTTCAATAACAGGTAATATGCCTGTATATATGCTGGCTTATGATAGCGAAAGCAACCCAATATACATTGAACGGGTAGTGGATTTTGATTGTAAGTTTAAGGTGTCAGGCGTTACACATAAAATGCGTGCCAATGCAACCGTTTCGATTAAAAATATAAGCTACACAATTATTGATAATTGTAATATTGAAATTTGCGCCGAGCTGATGCTAACATCAAGCATATATAATATTTCAAGAATTACGGTTGTTAACGATATCTCGGTTAATAATGATGCGCTAAAGAAAAATAAACACAATAGCGCAATGATAATCTATTATGCCGATACTGGAGAAAAGATTTGGGATATAGCCCGTAGATTCAATAGCTCACCAGATGAAATTTCGGAGATAAATGCTATAGAAACGGGTGAAATAAAGTGTCAAAAAACACTTTTGATACCTATTAAATAATTTCATAAAAATTTAAAAATAATGTTGACAACGCTGATTATTGATGATATAATAATCAGCGTTGTATGCGAGTGTGCTGGAACTGGCAGACAGGCACGTTTGAGGGGCGTGTGCTCATGGCGTACGGGTTCAAGTCCCGTCACTCGCACCATGTTGAATGTTCATAACGGACTTAACCGTTATGAACATTCTTTTTTATGCACATCAGTATTTTCTATGTATCGGAGCAGGGTATCCTGCTCCTTTTTTGTTATGCTGTTATCGCCTTTGGTATATACGAAACCGCCACTCCTTGCCTTGTATCCTTAGTTAAGGGCCTTGTGAAGGCGCTTTCAGGGATTTCTATATAGCCTACGAATCGGTAGAATATCACAATTCTTTGGGTTTTGTATTTCCCTTCGCCTTCGGTTTCGTGGACTTCGATGTGGTCGATAAGTTCGCGGATCAGCGGTGCCGTTATGGTTTTCATCTCCATAAATTTCCCGATTGCCGATAAAAACATCTCTTTGTGGAAAACTTTCTTGTCTAGCTCATCAAGGCGCATTTTGTAATTAAAGATTTTCTTTTTGAGTTCTTCTTTCTCGTTTTCGTATTTGTGAGAAAGTTCCATAAAAAATGAATCTGTGACCTTGCCCGACACATTGTCCTCGTATAACCTTTCGTAAAGCGTATCAATCTTTTGGATTCGTGCATTACTTTGGTCGATGATTTGCTTAGCATTTTTCTGTTCTTCGAGCATATCTTTATTTGTCTTATCTGCAAGCAGTTGAGCAAACCCTTCTTGGTCATATCTTAGGAAATCTGCAAGCCGTTGCAGTTCGTAGGTTACAACTTCTTCAATAGCGTCGGCTCTGACATAATGCCTTGTTTGACAAGTACCTCTGTAATCCTTTACGTAGTTGGAACAACTAAAATAGTGAATATCCTTATTCTTGGTATTGATATGAAACCAAAGTTTGTGTTTGCAGTCGGCACAGTAAAGTAAATCGGCAAACATATTTTTAGGTATACTTTTATCTTTCGGTGCTCTGCGTTTAGTTGTTTTCGTCTGTTTCTGCACTTGTTCAAAGGTTTCGCGATCAATGATGGGTTCGTGTACATCTTTAAAGACCATCCAATCCTCTTGTGGTTTAGGTATTCGTTTCTTGTTCTTAAAAGACTTAGAATAGCTTTTGAAATTTATAACATCACCGCAATATTCTTGTTGGGATAGGATTTTTGCGATTGAGGATTTGCACCACTTGTAAGGGTTTGGCTGCTTTATCTTGCCACCTCTCGGTAGCCCTTTTGATTGCCAATAAGCCATTGGAATTAACACCTGCCTTTCTTGTAGTATTCTTGCAATAGTTTCATTGCCTTTGCCCTCTAAACACATTTTAAAAATATCCTTTACAACACTTGCAGCTTCTGGATCAATGATCCATTTCTTTTTGTTTTCGGGATCCTTCATATACCCATAAGGTGGTTGAGATAACGGTTCACCAAGACCACCTCTCGTTCTATGAGCAGACCTGACTTTTCTGCTAATGTCTTTGGCATAAAGTTCATTCATAAAGTTTCGCAAAGGCGTAAAATCGTTATCCTCCTCATTGGCACTGTCATCATTAGATACTTGCTCGGCAGA
>JAZRRG010000025.1:0-13072 GCA_045650565.1 Acutalibacteraceae bacterium
ACCATTATACTTGGAGGTTTAATTCTTTCCAATATTTCTTTGTGGCTTGGCACTCGCCTCGCCACTTTTTATTGTAGCACTACTCTTTTTATCTTCCCCCAGTAGAACTGGGGGTTTATTTCCACGTCTAAAGACACCAACAAAAAAGAGATATGCTTTTTTGCATATCTCTTTTTACTATATACTTGAATTATTACGACAAAAATAGTATAATGTATGTATATTTGTATAAATTTCTTCGATACTAAACATATTGGAGGAAATGATATGCAAAATAACGATAATAAAACTTCTAACGATTCGATGCAGGAGCATATAAAGGAAAGTGGTTCGGTTACCGTAAAAAACGGTAAACACACCATTTTTTGCCTTACAATCATTGGTGAAATTGAGGGGCATACTGCGTTGCCCGAACAAAATAAAACCACCAAATATGAGCATGTCATACCTCAACTTGTAGCCATAGAGCAGGATGCTCAAATAGAGGGCTTGCTTATCATTCTTAACACCGTTGGTGGAGATGTTGAGGCGGGACTTGCCTTGGCGGAGCTGATTTCAGGTATGAAAAAGCCAACGGCATCGTTGGTGTTGGGTGGGGGTCACTCAATAGGTGTGCCATTAGCGGTGTCGGCTAAGCGTTCTTTCATAGTGCCATCCGCTACAATGACCATTCACCCCGTAAGGATGAACGGCTTGGTGCTCGGTGTTCCGCAAATGATGAATCATTTTGAGCGTATGCAGGAGCGCATAACGGGTTTTGTTACCAAAAACTCTGATATTTCAGCCGAGCGTTTTAAAACGCTAATGATGAACACAGGGGAATTGGTTACCGATGTCGGCTCCGTGCTTGACGGCGAAACTGCCGTTAAAGAGGGGCTGATTGACAGTCTCGGCAATCTTTCGGATGTTATTGAATATTTATTTAGTGCAATAGAAAATAAGGATTAGTCCTTATTTTACATAAATTTTGGGAATTTAAGGAGAGTGACAAAATGGCGGGAAAGAAAAGGAGAACAAAGTCCGCACCAAGCACAAAAGCTTCGGCAAAAACCGTCAATAGTGCAAAAAAACAGATGGTGGCTATTGTCTTGTTTGCGGTATCTGTCTTTTTTATGTGTGTAGTAATAATACCCGGCGAAAATGTTTGGAATATGCTACATAATTTTATTTTCGGCGTGTTTGGTGTTATGGCATTTATTTACCCGATTATTTTGGGATGTACCGCCGTTTTGTTTGCTTTGGATAAGGTTTACGGCTCGGTAAGTGCTAAAATTATTGAGGCGAGTATTTTAACAGTGCTTATAAGTGCTGCGGTTGATATATTTATCGGATTGGAAACCGCAAACTTTGCCGAGTACATAAAAACAGCATATAACAATGGTGTGCAGATGAAAAGCGGTGGCTTTACAGGGGCTTTGTTTGGTCGTCCGTTAACTTTGTTATTTGGTAAAACAGGTGCTGCGATTACTATAATTTTATTGATATTTGTTTTAGTTATGTTAATTTCGGGCACTACCTTAATTACCTTCTTTAAAACCTTGGCAAAGCCGGTGCAAAAAATGGAGCAACACGCTGAAGATGCATTCGCAAAAAAAACTCAGCGTGAGGAAATTCTTGATAAAAAGAAGGAATCAGCACCTCGCCGCCGCAGAAGTGATATAGACATTTCGGTTGATGATATGCCCGAAGTGCCGGAGGTTGTTACCGAGGGTCTTAGCGAAAAACAAATGCGACTTGTTGAGGCATACAACGGTGTTGAGCAAAGCAATGCCATTGCAGTTGCAGATGTAGTTGATAATAACGAAGCTATTGATGAAACAGATGATTTCGATAATGAGCAAGAAATCCAAAAGACCAAGAAGGGTATGATTCTTACCGAGAACGATGGCTACAAATTTCCTCCCATCTCACTGCTTAAACCACCGGTATTTGATGATATAACCGCAGCGGGTACCGATTTAGATTCAACTGCAGCTCATCTTGTAGATACCTTGAGAAGCTTTGGCGTTGAAACAAGAATTGTTGATATAAGCAGAGGTCCAACGGTTACCCGTTACGAATTGCAACCCTGTGCGGGTGTTAAGATTAGCAAGATTACAAATCTTGCTGATGATATAGCGCTTAATCTCGCAACGGCAGGTGTTCGTATCGAGGCACCTATTCCTAATAAAGCAGCGGTAGGCATTGAGGTACCGAACAAGTTTACAAATATTGTAGGCGTTAGAGAGATTATTGATTCACCTGCATTTATTGGCTCAAAAAGTAAGCTTTCGATAGCACTTGGCCGTGATATTGGCGGTAATGCGGTGGTGGGCGATATTGCAAAGATGCCGCACGGACTAATAGCAGGTGCTACGGGTTCGGGTAAATCGGTTTGTATTAACTCGATAATCATGAGTATTCTTTATAAGGCAAGTCCTGATGAGGTTAAATTCCTTATGATAGACCCCAAGGTTGTTGAGTTGGGTATTTATAACGGAATTCCGCATTTGTTGGTGCCCGTTGTTACCGACCCGAGAAAAGCTGCAGGTGCACTTGGTTGGGCTGTAACCGAAATGGAGAGGCGTTATAAACTGTTTGCCGACCACGGTGTTAGAGATTTAGTATCATATAACCGTATGGCAGAAAATGATGCGGAAATTGAAAAAATGCCTCAAATCGTTATAATTGTCGATGAACTTGCAGATTTGATGAAAACCGCTTCAAATGAGGTGGAGGTTTCTATTGACCGAATTGCTGCTAAGGCGAGAGCCGCTGGTATGCATCTGCTTATTGCCACACAGCGTCCGTCGGTCGATGTTGTTACAGGTGTTATCAAATCAAATATTCCGTCACGTATTGCTTTTGCTGTTGCAAGTCAAATTGATAGCCGTACAATTCTTGATGCATCGGGTGCTGAAAAACTGCTTGGCCGTGGTGATATGCTTTATAGTCCTGTGGGCTCAAACAAGCCGAGTCGTTTGCAGGGATGCTATGTCAGCGATGAGGAAATTGAGGCGGTAGTTGAATACATAAAGGGTGACCACAGTGCCGATTATAGCGATGAGATTATGGAAGAAATCGAGCGTCAGGCAGTTACCGATAAAAAGCAAAAGGTGGCTATTGTTGATAACGATGTGCCAAGTGATGACCCGCTACTTAATGAGGCAATTGAACTTGTTACCGAAAAGGGCGAGGCATCAACCTCGTATATTCAGCGTAAATTGAGGGTTGGATATGCCCGTGCTGCCCGTATTATTGATATACTTGAGGAACGTGGCATCGTAGGTCCGCAGGATAGCTCTAAAGCCAGAAAGGTGCTTATGACAAAAGAGCAATGGCTTGAGAAAAAAGCGAGAGAAGAATAGCTTTGTCGGATAAAACTTTTAAAAAGGTTAAGGGTGTTTTAGTCACACTAATTTGTGTATTTATTCTCATAGCGGCTGTGTGTTGGCTGTACGATGATGCAACTAAAACGCCCAATATGTGTGATTCGGTTACATTTTTAGATGTTGGGCAAGGGGACAGTACCCTTATTAAGAGTGACGGATATGCCGCACTTATTGATACGGGTACTGCTTCTAACGCCTTAAATATTGTAAAGAAATTGAGAAAATCGGGCATTAACAAGCTCGATGTTCTAATTCTTACACATCCTCACGATGACCATATCGGAAGTGCCGAGTTTTTATTATCAGAAATACCTATAGATTACATTGTTTTGTCCGATGTTTTACCACGAGATGATGAAAACGCAAGGTGTTATAAAGATATAAAAGATTATGCTGCAGCAAATTCGATTATTTGTTATAACGCCACCGAGGGTATGGTAATAAATATTGGCAATTTTGAATTAACAGTGCTTATGAGCGATGAAGCCGCAAAGGATGAGAACAATTCATCAATAATTATTATGGCAGAAAATTCGGGCAAAAAGTTTTTGTTTACGGGTGATGCCGAAATGGAAGCCGAAGTAAAGCTTATAAATGACTGTGTTAATTTTGACTGTGATGTACTAAAGGTGGGGCATCACGGAAGTAAACGCTCAACAACTAACGATTTCTTGCAAATTGCAACACCTGATTTTGCAGTTATATCATGCGGAGAAGACAATAGCTATTCTCATCCACACGATGAGGTGTTAGAACGGTTAAGTGCGGTTAGCTCTGCCGTTTTGCGTACCGATTTGTTGGGTGATATTGAGTTTACAATAAAAGATGGAGATATAGTTTATTCTAAAAATTAAAACACTATGAAAATTTCAAAGAGCATTAAGTCAAATATATTTTTACTTTTTGCGGCGGCAATATGGGGCTTTGCTTTTGTGGCACAGTGCGACGCTGCAGAAAAAATTAATACATTCTTACTTATTTTTACAAGATATGTTTTAGGTGCGGTTGTGTTACTGCCGATTATTTTAATGTTTGAGACGAAGAGTGTAAAAAAGTCAAACAGTAAACCGCCAATCAAAAGAACACTTGGCTACGGTGCAATATCGGGTACTATACTTTTCTTGGCATCGGCATTACAGCAATGGGGGATTTTTCTTGACCCAAATGCAGGCAAGGCAGGATTTATAACAGGTACATATACTGTTTTAGTACCAATTTTTTACTTCTTATTTTTCAAGAAAAAAACAGGTTTTAATGTTTTAATTGGTGCCGTTCTTGCGGTTGTCGGGCTTTATTTATTAAGTGTGCAAAACGGATTAAAAAACATTTCGGTTTCGGATATTGTGCTGTTTATCGGTGCAATTTTTTGGACCTTTCACATAATTTCTATTGACGCCTTCGTAGGTAAGGTAAGCCCCATTAAGTTTTCATCCGTCCAGTTTTTTGTTTGTGGTATTTGGGGGCTTATATTCTCAATATTTTTAGAAAATATAAATATTGGCACTGCAGTAGCGCAAATAAGCGCTTCTTTGATACCGATTTTGTATATGGGTATTTGCTCATCAGGTATTGCATACACCTGTCAGGTGTTAGGTCAGCGTGATGCCGACCCGACCTACTCGGCAATTATATTGTCTCTTGAGTCGGTATTTGCCGCCATAGGTGGTGTTATATTTGGCATTGATAAAGCTATGACTGTGCGTGGCTATGTAGGATGTGCCGTCATATTTATCGGCATTATTTTCACACAAATCAGTTTTAGACAAATAAAAAATAAAACTCATAGTCAATAGGACTATGAGTTTTATTTTTTAACATTAATCTTTCGCAATAACTTCATTTCTCTCTCTAAACAGAAGAGATATGCACCAAATACCTGCAAGGGCTATTACGGTGTAGATGATTCTTGCAAGTAGTGCATCGCTTCCGCCGAAAATCCAGGCAACAAGGTCTAATTGAAAGATACCGATGCTACCCCAGTTAAGCGCGCCGATAATTGTAAGAATAAGACAAATTCGGTCTAACATATTTTCAACTCCTTTGTGATAATAGTTTTAGCCAAAAGAAGTTGGTTATGCAAAATAAGTGTTGGTAATTTTTATTTAGTTAATGTTGTTAAAATGTAGTCGGCAGCATTGCTGATTTCTAAATTACCGAGATTGTTTGACAGCTTTTCTCGTAATTCGCAGCTCTCAAGCAGGTCATTACAGCTTTTAACAATTTCATCGTATTTGCTTCCGCTTAAGGCCGCACCGTTTTTAATATAGAAATCTATATTATGGTTTTCACAACCGCCAACCGAGGGCAGTAATACGGTCGGTAGCTTTTTAACAGCAGCTTCGGATATGCTTATACCGCCCGGTTTTGTCATATAAACATCGGCGCTGTCCATATAAAGCGATATATCCTCAGTGAAACCGCATATATGTACGTTCTTGTTGTTTCTATGGCGGAATTCAAGCCGACGCTTTAATGAGGCGTTATTGCCGCAAATTACTGTTATTTCGGTGTCATCCTTTAACTGCTTTGCAAGTCTTAAGGTTACACGTGCAACGGGTCCGCAACCCATACTGCCGCACATAATGAGTAAATGCTTATTATTTGGGTTAATGCCCAGCTGCTGTTTTGCAAGCTGCTTGTTGCTAAACTTGTAAAATGCCTTTCTTACGGGGATACCGCAGGGATATAGCTTTTCGGGATTGATATCGTGGGAGGAAAATTCATCAATTAAATCCTTATGCGGAATGAAATAAAAATCAGCGTTACCTTTTTCGGCGGTAGGACTACAGGTGAAATCTGTTGCAACAAATGCCGATTTAACCTTATGATTTAAATACTGTGTGGCGCAGTTTAACAAATACACCGAAAAAGCGTGTGTGCAAATAACTAAATCAAAATTATTTTCATTTATATAGCAAGCCATTTTTTTGCCACCTGAGGAAAATAAATTATCTATCATGGTGTCATCAGAATAAATTTTTGAATTTTTTTCAAAAAAGTTATATCCAATATTAAAAAGAGAAGGAGTATATCGGTATGCAACGGTGTGCCCCGATGCTACAACCTTTGAAACAAACGGAGATATAAAAGATAGGCAGTCGGAAACAGTGCATTGATGACCGCTGCTTTCAAAGCGTTCCTGTAATGCACTTGCGCAAGAGTTGTGTCCGCCGCCCGTATTAGCGCTCAAAATTAAAATACGCAAAATATCACTTCCTATTTTCGACAAACTCATTATATCAAAAATTAGCTTTTTAGTCAATAAATCCAACACTTAAAAAAATCTTGTGTTTTATTTTAGGATTGCATATAATTAAATAAAACGCAATATTTTTTAAGTAAATATATTATTAGCAGTCCGTAATAAGATATTTTTGTAAAAAAAGACAAAAGCGTGGTTTTTGAAAACAGGGGAGATATGAGTGAAAGTTATTTTTCTTGATTTTGATGGGGTTTTAAATTCTGAAAAATATTTACGAAAAGTAGGCGAGACAGGGGTTGTTATTGACCCTGCCAGGATGTCTCTTTTAAAAGAAATTGTTGATAAAACAGGTGCGAAAATTGTGTTGACAACCTCATGGCGTGAGCACTGGGAGAAAAATGCAACAGATAACAATATTTGCAAGACAATAAATGATATTTTTAAAAAGCACGGCTTGGAAATATTCGATAAAACTCCAAAACAAAATACAAAAAGAGAAGATGAAATTAAATCTTGGCTTGATGCGCATCCCGAGGTTGCAAATTTTGTTGTACTTGACGATATGTTTTTAAGTGCGGAATTTTTAGATGGACATTTTGTAAAGACATCCTTTTACTTTAACGGTTTGGATGAGCAGGATGTAAAAAATGCCATTGAGATATTAAATGGTTAAGAGCCGATTCGGTGCTTGGATAAATAAATTATAAATAACCAAGGAAATGGTGAGATGAATAATAAAAAGAAAATATTTGTAGTATCAGATGTGCATGGGCACTATTCATTACTAAAAGAAGCACTTGATGAGGTGGGTTTTGATAAGGAAAACGAAAACCATCTGCTTATATGCTGTGGTGATTACTTTGATAGAGGAAGGGAAAATGTAGAGGTTTTAAAGTTTTTTGAAAGACTGAAAAATAAGGTCTTGATTCGAGGCAATCACGAGGACCTGTTACTTAAGCTTTTACAAACAGGAAAATTTCTTCAGCACAATTATATAAACGGAACTATGACGACTCTTGAAAATTTTTTTGGTAAGTATTCGATTAATCCCGTTGATGATACAATTGATTTTTCGGGCAAAACACGAACGGTTGACCGTATTTGCGAATTTATTGGAGAAACGGTTAACTATTTCGAAACAAAAAACTATGTGTTTGTGCACGGTTGGTTGCCCGATAACGCAGGGACGACCGAAATTCGTGCAAAAATAATCGATGAGGCGTGGGAAAAATCAAGGTGGACAAAATGGACCGATAAGTATGATGATGAAAGACCACTCAAAGATAAAATCCTTGTTTGCGGACATGTACCTACAGCATACGCAAACTTCTTTCTTGGCAAAAGTATTGAAGATAAGTACGGAATATTTTATGGGAACGGTATGATAGCAATAGATGCCGGAACCTTTGATTCAAAGCAAGTAAATGTATTGGTGCTTGAAGATGAATTATTATAAGCAACAAAGAAGGATACCGTTTGGTATCCTTCTTTGTTTTACGGTTTTCAACGGATGATTAGCACAATTCAAGTAAGCACTCTCCGGCGTTATATTTTTTTAATGTCATAACCTAATTTAATAATTAGTTTAATGGTTTCAAGTGCGGTATTTCGGTCATATTCCTTTTCGCCGTCGGGCAGCTCGTTATAGGGAACCAAACAGGGAGTTTCTTTCTTTTCATCATTGCGAACCGCACCATATTTCCAACCCGAGTTAATTCGTCCCACAGCCCACACATCGTGAACATTTTCGGCGATTTTTTCGGTTAGCTCCAATAGGTCCTTTGGTAAATTTATGTTTGAAGTGTCGATTGGTTTTGGATTATACATTACCAGCCCTCCTTAGTAAGCTCGTTTGCTCTTTTAATGATTTTAGGGATTTCAACCACGAGTTTTTCATCGTATTCCTTAAAGTCGCTCTTTTTTAAATTCAATTTGTTTTGTAGTTCATTATATTGTTTTTGCAATATATCTAATTTATCCCAGCTTAATATACAGGGATGGAGCTTTGCCGATTCATCCTTGTGTGAGCGAGTATAAGGTGCATATTTTTTAACTGTTTCAAAGTCTACTGTTCTAAAGCCCTCGCTACGCATAAATGCGTTCCATCTCTCGTGTTCGTTAATCATAAGCGTTTGTTTTAATGATTCCCGTTTTATCAGCTCCTCAAAATTTGAAAGCTCAGCCGAAGAGGGAAGTGTATCTTTTGTAATAACACCTAAGCTTTTAATCTTGGCGGGTATGTGTAATGCTGCCGCCATAGAGGACCTGCGTGAGTATTCCGAGGAGTAAAAATCGTTGAGGGCTTTTTTGTATTCAAAGCTGTCTTTTGACATATCAATAGCCCAGTTATAGCACAGGTGCACTGCAAACGCCAAGCTTTCGAGCTCGGAATTAAATAGGGTATTGTTTGAAAAAATAGAGTCTGTTGTTCCAAACAAATGAATGTTTCTGTCGGCTAAGAAGGAACCTTTTTCCTCAAAATTCTTCGTTTTGAGCATCTTGCGAATGCGGGTATAAATAGGCGGGGTGAAGCCCGTGAAATTGCGCTTAAGAATGCAATAAATACTTTCGGCTGTTGCAATATTTAATTCATCCGAGCCGGTTGCAACGCAAACAAAGGTAGCATCAGAACAGCTTTTGATTTTTTCCTCAAATTCGGTGCTTTTAATATCAACATTTTCAAATTTGATATCATAGTTGTTCATTTCGGGATACTGTGAATAAAACTCTTTTTCAATAGAGGATGCGTTTTTATCTAAAACACGAATCTTTAGTGTATAGCCCTCAATTTGTCCGCACCAAGCCGTTGTTTTAAGCATTTGTGTTCCGAGCCGTCCGCAACCAACGAGTAAAATTGAAATATCCTTTCGATTATCGGGTAAATTGTAAATGGGATACTCAAAAATTAAATTATTGCAGAACAGAGCAATTTCATCAATAAAGCGAATTTTTAACGGCTCATCCTGCCACTCGGAGACAAGATGCTTCTTATAATATCCCAAACCCTTTTTTGCCAAAACGGTTTTTGTTTTACCGTTATTAGTTTCTTCTTTAAGGTAATGCAGGGTTATATCATAATTTTTAAAGTAGTCATCTAATTCGGTTTGCTCAAAACTTGTGGTGTGGGTTTCATAATTGCATTTGTTCAATTCATTGGTGTATTGTGTTAAGAATGTATTAAATTTTTCATCAGTTTCTAAAACGCCAAAAAATACAAGCTTGGTGTTAGGCGCAGTGTTAATAACTGTTATAGCGCTATCAATTAGTAAAGGGTCGATGCCATCAAAAACCGCACAGGGCTTTTTAGAAATCATAGACTCAACAACTTCAATATTGATACCGCTTTGAGCAAATGCATTAACCGTTATTTTACGATTTTTAAATTTTTCTTTTTTGGTAATAATTTCTTGGGTTAGTTCAATGTTGTCATCTTCGTTTTCATTAATAAAATAAAATTCATAGTTTTTAAACCATAATTTTAGATTTTTGCACGAAATATAAAGTGTTATTCCGCCAAGCTTTTTTGCTTCCTCCAATAAATCCTTGTTTGCATTTTTGGTGTTGCAAAAAATAAGAGTTTTTCTCCCTGGGGTTTGCTTAATTCCCTTGGCAAGTTCTATTGAGTTTTCGTTGATTTCGGAAAAAACATAATGCTTGGAAAACCCTGAAAAGAAATACCTGATTTTTTCTCCCGAATTGCCGACAAAGGAAATAATCAAGCTTGATGTTAAAATCGGCGCTAAAGTAAAGTTAATATAGTTAATAATTATGTATATAGCTCTGTAAACACCGCTTAAAGAAGTTGATTCAATCTGGGAAATATCCTGTCTGCCGCCAAGACATTTTAGACTGTAGAGTAGGGAGGAAAGGAATGAATAAAGCGGTTTGTTGAAAACCTCTTTTCCGGACTTTAACCATTCGGTAGGTAATACCATAAAAAAGGTCGCAAAGAATATTCCAATAAGAACACAGGAAATCCACTTGCTCATTTCACTGCGGTTTTTTATCGCAAAGACTACGGCAAGTAACAAGATTAAAAGTGCGATACCGAAACTTAAAAAAATTAACATAGCGTATTCTCCTTTTATTTTAAGCAAAAAATTGCTTTACTTAAATCTGAAATTTGGTCAAGAATTTCAGGATTTGCAACAACTCCGTCGGTTACCTCGGTTGTGTCAGAGTTTGGTAGTGTGATGGTTCCGTTAATAAAACGGTCCATATCAAAAGTTCCATCATATACGGTTCCGTCGGCCTCGGTGAAAATACCTTTTCCAAAAAAGCGGTCATCCTTCCAAGTACCGTTGTAAACGGCACCGTCCTTAAAGGTCATAACGCCCTCGCCGCATCGCTTACCTTTTATCCAGTCGCCAACGTATTCACCCGAGTCATCTGTCATAGTGCCTTTACCATGGTATAGTCCGTTTAGTCGTTGACCGGAGTATTTTGGCATAGATGCATTTAGCTTGAAAAGCCATCCAAAATATTTACTGCTTGTCAAATCATAGGAACCGTTTTTCCATCTGCCTTTTGTTACTTTTGGTCCGAAGATACCTGGCCTTGAATATGTGCCTTGTCCGTGGAAGGAGTCATTTTCCCATTCGCCTTCATAGTGGATGCCGCCTATATAATCGGCTTTTCCGTAACCGCATTTTTTGCCGTTTTTCCATTCACCCTCATATTTTTGCATAATCTCACTGTTTTCGGGATAGATAAAGATTCCAAAGCCGTCGTGTTCACTATCCTTCCAATTGCCTTTGTAGACCGAACCGTCAGCATATTTCATAACGCCATAGCCCGAGAGAGTTCCATCGGCAAAATCACCTTCATAGGTCAGCCACTTTTCACCCTTAGCATAGGTGTAGGTCGCTTTGCCATTGAATCTACCATTTAAAAGAGTACCATTATAGATTCGTCCGTTATTATATTCTATGGTTCCCGAGCCATCCATCTTTTGACCGTTTTTCCAGGTACCTTCCCATTTGGCGCCATCTTTATAGTATAAAATACCAGCACCATTTTTTGAATCGTTTTTCCATTCGCCCAAGAAATAATCGGCATTCTTTTTTTCGTTATAGGTGTACTTGCCTTTCCCGCAAAAATATCCGTTTACAAATTCACCCTCATAACAGTCGCCATCCTTGAATTTCATAATTCCTAGCCCATTCTTATTACCGTTTTTCCAGTCCCCATCATAATACTCAATGTGCGAGGATTCAGCGTATACGAGCTTTCCCTTGCCGTGATAATTGTTATCCAGCCATTCCCCTGTATATGTTTCGCCATCCTTAAACCTCATAACGCCAAATCCGTTTTTGTTATCATCTATCCAATTACCATCATAATATTCAACCTTTGAGGTCTCACTGTATGTGAAACGACCTTGCCCGTTATAGTTGTCGTTTGCCCATTGGCCTACATAGCTACCTTCGTTTTTAAATTCAAGTGTACCAAAGCCATTTCTTTTGTTGTCTACCCAATCGCCCTCGTAGTATGCTAAGTTTGAGCCCTCGGAATATATAAGCTTACCTTTGCCGTTGTAATTTCCGTCTGATAACTGACCTTCATATACCGAACCATTTTTAAATTTTAACACACCAAATCCGGCGAGCTTATCGTCCCTAAACTCACCCTCGTAAACCTCCCATTTTTCGCCCTCGGCGTAGGTGTAGGTTCCTTTTCCGTTAAATTTACCGTCTTTAAGCTCACCGTGGTAAACTCTACCGCTTTTATAAATGATGGTACCAAAGCCGTCCAGTTCGTCGCCGTTTTTCCATTCACCCTCCCAGGTAGTCCCATCTTTATGGGTTAGAACGCCCTTACCGTGCTTCTTACCGTTGTGCCATTCGCCTTCGTATAAATCATTGTCAGAACTTTTTGAGTATTTATATATACCCTTGCCGCAGTAATTATCATCTTTCCATTCGCCCTCATAATAATCACCGCTTTTAAAAAGCATTTTACCAAAGCCGTTCTTTTTGTCGTTTTTCCAGTCTCCTTCATAGTATTCAACATTTGATGACTCGGGATAAATCATCTTGCCCTTACCGTGGTAATTATTATCCAGCCATTCACCCGTGTATACATGACCATCTTTAAATCTCATCACACCAAAGCCGGTTTTTTTATCGTGTTTCCATTCGCCGTCATAAGTTTCGAGATTAGACGATTCTTTGTATTTTAAAACGCCTTTTCCGTGGTAAAGGTTATCGGCCCACTCGCCTGTATAAACTTCTCCGCTTTTAAATTTCATGGTGCCGTCACCATTCTTATTGCCTTTTTTCCACTCACCATCGTAAAATTCTACATTAGAGCCGTTTTCGCAAATAAGCTTTCCTTTGCCGTGGTAGTTTGTATCCTTCCAGTTACCTTCATAAACTGCGCCGTTACGGTAGCGCATAACACCAAATCCGACAATTTCGCCTTTTTGCCATTCGCCATCGTAAACTATCCATTTTTCACCTTCGGCATAGGTGTATTTACCCTTGCCATCGAATTTACC
>JAZRRG010000026.1:0-7775 GCA_045650565.1 Acutalibacteraceae bacterium
CACAGAACGACATGGCTACGATCCGACTTCAGTAAAAAAACCGTAAAGGTCAATCGCATCCTCTTTGACCGACATATATGTATGCAAAAATGTTTCAGAATTTACGGCGGGAAGCTGTGTGTAGGTATTTATACCAATACTGCACCGCATACCAACACCGCCGCATTCGATAATCGCAGTATCTTTATCGGAATAAATTAGTTTTCCACGCAAAGAACAAATCATATCCTACCCTCCGAATTTATTTTACCGTATGATGACGCCGCATAGTGAGCATGGCAAATTGCAATTGCTACAGCATCGGCAGTGTCATCGGGCTTTGGAACGCTTTTAAGCCCTAAAATATGCTTAACCATTTCCTGTACCTGTTGCTTTTCGGCACGGCCATAACCCGTTACCGCCTGTTTTACTTGCAGCGGCGTATATTCGTAAACGGGAACATTTTTAAGACGGGCGGCAAGAATTATTACTCCCCTTGCCTGTGCCACATCAATGGCGGTGGTGGTATTTGTGTTAAAAAACAGCTTTTCAACAGCCAAAGCATCGGGTTTATATTTTTCAATAATGGAGGTGACTCCGTTAAAGATTTTTTCAAGTCGGTCGGTAAACAAGGTTTTTGCGGGTGTTGTAATTGCACCGTACTCAATCGGTTTGAAACGAAAATTATCAAACTCAATCACACCATACCCTACAATTGCATAACCAGGGTCAATTCCCAAAACAATCACCGTCTCACCAACCTTTACAGCATAGTCCAATATATTATATCATAAAACAAATTATAGAGCAATAAGATATTTCTCACATTAGCAAATTTTTTAATTATATATTTCAAGCAATGTAATTAGTAAAATTTACCCAGCAAATAAAAAAATGTTGACTTTTGCGGAATTTTGTTCTATATTAACGATGAATATTTATAGCATCTGTGTTGAATGTAATTTCAAGATATCGACTAATCATTTAAGATTATAAAACTCTTTGCGGAGGTCGTTATCAGAGATTTTACGGGTATCGCGCAGGGCTGAAAAGCTTACGCGGCACTATGTGTCCGCAAAGGGGGATGCTTAAATGAAAAACAAAGAAAATATTGTTGAGCTGAAGGATATCTCGGTTGTTTTTGACGGCACCATGGTGCTTGATTCCATTGACCTTGAAATAAAGGACAAGGAATTTGTTACCCTACTGGGTCCGTCGGGCTGCGGTAAAACAACAACACTGCGCATTATTGCAGGTTTTGTTGAGCCCGATTCAGGCGAGGTACTTTTTGACGGTACAAAAATCAATGGTGTTCCTGCTTTTAAGAGACAGGTTAACACCATTTTTCAGCGTTATGCATTGTTTACACACCTAAATGTTTATGAAAACATCGCCTTTGGGCTGCGTGTTAAAAAACTAAAGGAAGCCGAAATTGATTCAAAGGTAAAGGAAATGCTGAAGCTTGTTAATTTAACAGGTCTTGAAAAACGCAGCATTGACACATTATCGGGTGGTCAACAGCAGCGTGTTGCTATCGCTCGTGCCATTGCAAACAACCCAAAGGTTTTGTTGCTTGATGAACCGCTTGCTGCCCTTGATTTAAAGCTTCGCAAGGATATGCAAACCGAGCTCAAAAAAATTCAACAGCAGCTTGGTATTACTTTTATTTTTGTAACGCACGACCAAGAGGAAGCGCTGTCTATGTCAGACCGTGTTGTTGTTATGGATGGCGGTAAAATTCAACAGGTCGGAACTCCGCAGGATATCTATAACGAGCCCAAAAACGCCTTTGTAGCCGACTTTATCGGTGAATCAAACATTCTTGACGGCATTATGCTTAAAGACTACTGTGCTGAATTTTCAGGACAGACCTTTACGTGTCTTGATGCGGGCTTTGAGAAAAACGAGGCCGTAGATGTTGTAGTTCGCCCTGAGGATGTTGATATCGTATCGCCCGAAAAAGGTATGCTTGTGGGCACTGTTACATCGGTCACATTTTTAGGCGTTCATTATGAAATAATTGTAGACATCGGCGGATTCAAATGGATGATACAAACAACCGATGAAAGCCGTGTTGGTGATAATGTCGGTTTGTTTATCGAGCCCGATGCCATACACATTATGAAAAAGAGCGAATATTCGGGTAAGTATGGCGACTACAGCTCCTACAGTGAGGAAATCGACCAACTCTCATGTGTAGAGGAGGGCGAGAATTGAAAAAGAAAACCCTTGGAAGCCGTATTGTAGCCGCACCGTATATTGTGTGGTCTGCGATATTTATAATTGTACCCCTGATTATCATGATTTACTACAGCTTTACCGATGCGAGTGGTGTTTTTTCTCTTGCCAATATCACACAACTCGGTAAATATAAGAAAGCATTTTTCCTTTCGATTGTGTATGCAATAATAGCAACGGCGGTAACATTTTTAATTGCCTATCCCCTCGCCTATTTTATGACAAAGCTAAAGGTAAGCTCGCAAAAAATTGTTCTAATGACAGTTATTTTCCCAATGTGGATGAACTTTCTTATAAGGACATATTCTTGGATTAGCATATTAGCCAACACAGGTCTGATTAACAAGTTTTTAGGGCTTTTGGGTATTGGACCATTAAAACTAATTAACACACCGGGCGCTATTGTTTTGGGCATGGTATATGACTTTTTGCCCTATATGGTTTTGCCAATCTACACGGTTATGACCAAAATTGAACGACCGTTGCTTGAAGCGGCAGAAGATTTGGGCGCCGGTGCTTTTTACAAGCTTAAAAAGGTAATTTTCCCGTTAAGTTTACCGGGAGTAGTTTCGGGTGTTACAATGGTGTTTGTGCCGTCGGTCAGCACCTTCTACATATCTCAAAAGCTTGGTGGTAACAAAACCATGCTTATTGGTGATGCAATTGAATATTTGTTTAATTTAGGACCCGACCACTACAACATTGCATCCTCCCTATCACTTGTGCTTATGGTGCTCATACTCATTTGTATGGCTGTTATGAGTCGCTTTTCGGGCGATGATGAGGAGGGGGTAATTCTATGAAAATTCTCTCTCGGATTTATATAGCGCTTATTTTGGTGTTCTTATATGCACCGATACTCGTAATGGTTATTTTTTCATTTAACTCTGCCGAAAGCGTATGGGTTTTTGAAAGCTTTTCGTTAGACTGGTATAAAGAGCTAATCTTTAACGGTGCTATGCTTACAGCACTCGAGCACACGCTGATTATTGCGGTGTTATCTGCCGTAATTTCAACCGTTGTTGGTACTGCCGCAGCTGTTGGTATTGTAGCAATACGCAACAAGATAACAAAAAGCGTTGTTATGTCGGTAACAAACATACCGATGATGAATGCCGATATTGTAACGGGAATATCGCTAATGCTGTTATTTGTGTTTGTGGGCAATCTTATAGGACTAAAAGAATCGTTGAGCTTTATTACCGTTTTAATAGCCCATATAACCTTTAACTTACCTTATGTAATTTTATCGGTTATACCAAAGCTCAAGCAAACCGATGCTCATCTGTCCGAAGCGGCGCTTGACCTTGGCTGCACTCCCTTTAAGGCGTTTTTCAAGGTTGTGCTCCCCTCTATTTCATCGGGTGTTTTTAGTGGATTTATTATGGCGTTTACCCTTTCTCTTGATGACTTTGTAATCAGCTACTTTACTTGCGGTCATTATCAAACCTTGCCAATAGTGATTTACAATATGACCAAGAAGACAGTAACGCCTGACGCTTACGCACTCTCCACAATAATTTTTGTTGTAATTTTCGGTTTGTTGGTGCTTTATAACACCCTCCAAAACAAGAACGATAAGAAAGGTGCGGTGAGATTATGAGAAAAATTATTTCTTTAATTATTGTTACCTTTCTTGTTGTTATACCACTATTTTCGCTTTCTGGGTGTGGATACACCTATGCTAACCTTGATTTGTTGGGAACCTATACCCGTGAATTCGAGGGTACAACCCTTAATGTCTATAACTGGGGTGAATACATTTCGGACGGTACCGACGATTCAATAGATGTTGTTAAGGAATTTGAAAAACTCACAGGCATAAATGTAAATTATTCAACCTTCGACAGCAACGAGACTATGTATTCACAGCTTAAGAGTGGCGGTGTTGCATATGATGTTATCGCCCCGTCTGACTATATGATTCAACGACTGATAAATGAAGATATGCTCTACCAAATTGACACTTCTTCCCTTTCAAATTTCAATTTAATTGACGATAAATACAAGTCCCTTTATTTCGATAAAGAAAACAAGTATACCGTGGCTTACAGTGTCGGCTTGGTTGGTCTTATCTACAATACAAAGGTTGTTACCGAAACACCTGATAGCTGGAGCATTTTGTGGGATGAAAATTATAAGGACCAAATTTTAATGTTTAATAACCCACGAGATGCCTTTGCCATAGCGCAGTTTAGGTTAGGACAAAGTCTAAACAACACCGAAAAGAATCAGTGGGATGACGCTGCAAAACTACTTATAAATCAAAAACAGTATTTACAGTCCTATGTTATGGATGAGGTTTACGGCAAAATGGAGACGGGTGAAGCTGCCATTGCCCCCTACTATGCGGGTGACTTTTTAACAATGGTTGAAAATAATCCCGATTTGGCGTTTGTATATCCCAAAGAAGGCACCAACATCTTTGTTGATTCGCTCTGCATCCCAAAAAATACAAAAAACTATGGTGCGGCGCTTATGTTTATTAACTTTATGCTTGAGCCCGACATTGCTTTGGCTAATGCCGAATATATCGGTTACGCATCGCCCAACACCGCCGTTGTGAATAACCCCGATTACTATTATTACGGCAACAAAATTTTATATCCAGATGAATCTACATTACCTCCAACACAATATTTTCACGATATCGACCCTGCAGTGCGTAATTACTACGAAAATTTATGGATAGATGTGAAGTTATATTAAAATAAAAAAGAGCTTGAAACCTCGTGTTTTCAAGCTCTTTTAATTTGCTAACGGATGATATTTTTTGTATGCAGCGGCATACTTATTTTTCATAAGCTGTGCATAAACCTGCGTGGATGAAATGTCGGAATGACCGAGCATTTCCTGTATATCACTCAGCGGCGCACCGTTTTCAAGCAGATGTGCGGCAAAGGAATGGCGCAGCGTGTGCGGCGTGATATCCTTGTTGATTTTAGCTGCTGCCGCATAGTGCTTAACTATTTTCCAAAAGCCCTGCCTTGTAAGAGGTTGTCCGTTCATGTTAGTAAACAAACGCTCCTCGTATTCATCGGTAACAACAACGTCTCTAACTAAATTTAAATAATTTTTAATGGCCTTAATCGCCTGTGGATAGATAGGCAAAATTCTCTCTTGCTTTTTCTCATCCCCCGGCATATGTAAAATACCAATTTGAACATTTATATCGCTAATCTTAATCTCAATTAACTCACTAACCTTTATACCGGTTGCATATAAAAGTTCGAGCATTGCCTTATCTCTACAACTCTTATAATCTCTGCCATCAGGTTGATTCAGTAATTGAATAACCTCTTTGTTGGTTAAAATTTGGGGTAATTTTTTAACTGCACGATGTTTTTGTAGGTTAATCATCGGACTGTCGGTTATATATTTTTCTCGCAACAAATAATTAAAATAACATCTAAGCGATGCAATAGTTCTCATAACACTCGCTTCGCTTTGACCGTTAAACAACATATACTGCTCATATTTTTTTATGACATCACCGGTAACATTTTCGATTTTTTTGACCTTGTTTATATCACAGTATGCGAAAAATTTGTTCAAATCACGCATATAAGATTCAATTGTGTTTTTGGAAGATTTTTTCTCATTTACTAAAAACCCGTTAAAATCTTCTGCGTAATTATTCATCCTTCTCACATCCTTTACTTAAAACTGAAAAAATTTAAAAACGCCTTTGTTAAAAGTGACTCCAATGTTGCTGCTGCAATAAAAATTAAAATCAGCAACATAAACTTCTTGCAATATCCTCTAAAGCTTGAATAAATACTACCTTCCTGTACTTTGGGCATTGTAACACGCAATAAATTTAAGGAAAAATCAAATGCTTCTTTGCTTAATAAAACATAACCGAGTAATGCCACTAACGTACAGGGTATTAGTATCAACGAATTAAAGGCAATTCCCTGAAGTAAGTATTCTCTATATAGATAACCCGTGCTGATTCCGTAATCAAAACCGCAATAACAAACGGTTAATGGAATCAGAACAACTCCAACCACCGAGGTCCCACATATAAATAAAATTAGGCAAATGGGTAACAACGCTAAAAAAGCATCACAAAACGCCTTAAAAAAAGAGGCACCTATGCGAACCGATAAAAATTTAGCAAAATCAGACGCCGCAATTTCATATATAGCGTTGCTACTTTTAAGCCAAAAAACACCCAGAATAATTCCCGTAATATATGTCAATAAAATAAAAATCAACATCCTATGCTTTGAAAGCACATTTAGGCATTTAGTTCTATTAAGATTTAAAATTGCAGAATTTCTCATATATACTTCCTCCGTCCATACTAAAATGTATGAAGTAAAGGGACAAGATATAACCGAAATTCTATATTTTGAGCATTAAAAATGCTTATGCGCAATATGTAGTATTTAAAATATTATGTTACCTAAAATAAAAATTTTTGCATAAAAAAATCACACCAAGTGTGCGATTGAAATTTTACAGGTTTCCCCATAAACAAATAGGTGTAATATAGTTATACACGAAAATGATGATTATGTCAACCATAATTTTTACTAAAAAATATATTATGTAAACTTATTATGTAAACCACACTATATGTAGTTATTCGCAGTGCTTTAAAAACAACCGGTAGCGGTTTTATTAAAAAAAATTTTGAAAAATTTGATTTTAATTTCTTTATATGATATAATTAACAGGAATTCATACATGGGGGAATTTTTTATGAATAATAAAAAAACAGTTATTATTACCGGTGCATCAAAAGGCATAGGCGCAGACATTGCAATTCACTTTGCCGAAAAGGGATATAATGTTGTAATAAACTACAACTCTTCTGCTCCCTCCGCCCTACTCTTGCAACGCTCGTTAGCCGAACACGGTTATCCCGTAATGCCTCACAAAGCCAATGTAACCAACAAGCTTGAGGTTGAGCTTATGATAAAAGAGGCAATCTATCATTTTGGTTCGGTTGATGTCCTTGTAAACAATGCTGGTATTGCCCACGAGGGTCTGCTAACCGAAACGGAGGATTATGATATTGATAATGTGTTGGATGTTAACCTTAAAGGAGTTATCAACTGCTGCAAAGCAATTTTGCCACACATGATTGAAAATAAGTCAGGAAAAATAATTAACATTTCTTCGGTTTGGGGCGTAACGGGCGCTGCATGTGAATCAATTTATTCAGCAAGTAAGGCGGGTGTTATCGGGCTCACAAAGGCACTTGCTAAAGAGGTAGGCCCCAGCAACATAACAGTTAACTGTATCGCCCCCGGAATGATTGACACACAAATGAACGCTTCCCTTAGCGTTGATGAGGTTAACGAATTTACCGCAAAGCTGCCAATTTCAAGAATCGGCACTACAACCGAAATTGCCGAAACCGTTTTATTCCTGGCCTCCGATGCGGCAAATTACATAACCGGTCAAACCATTGCGGTCGATGGCGGGCTTACAATTTAAAAAAGCAAACAAAAAACGGACTTTTCAGTCCGTTTTTTGTTTTTTAGCGGTTAATTTCAGCAACGGTGACCCCATTTTCACCCTCGCCAAACAATCCGATTCTAAAG
>JAZRRG010000027.1:0-3549 GCA_045650565.1 Acutalibacteraceae bacterium
ACTGAATTGGGTGAGGGAGAGAAAACCGTTTTTGTAAAAGTTGTTGCGGAGGACAGGGCTGTTACCTTTACGATTTATTCTGATAAAGATACCTTGGGTGAGGCACTCATTGAACACAATTTAATTGAGGGGGAAAAGGGAGCCTACGGGCTTTATGTTAAAAAAGTCAATGGCATTACCGCAGATTATGATAAAAACCAATGTTATTGGGGATTTTTAAAAGATGGCGAAAGTATGATGTCAGGTGTTGACGGAGCAAAATTCAAAGACGGTGAACATTACGAGCTTGTCTATACAAAATAATGCGAGGTGAATGATTATGAAAGATTTTATTTACTATGCGCCTACCAAGGTGTTTTTTGGAAAAGATAAGCACAAAGATATTGGGGAAATAATTAAAGAGTACGGATATAACAACATTATGCTCCAGTACGGGCAGGGAAGCATAAAAAAATCAGGACTTTATGATGAGATTATGGCGTCTCTTGCTGAATATGAT
The DNA here is from genome assembly GCA_045650565.1 of Acutalibacteraceae bacterium. GTDB lineage: Bacteria > Bacillota > Clostridia > Oscillospirales > Acutalibacteraceae > SIG565. The sequence continues at coordinate 500 of JAZRRG010000027.1, forward strand.
ATAAAAGTTGTGGAAATGGGCGGTGTTGAGCCAAACCCAAAACTTTCATTTGTTCGCGATGCAGTAAAAGTTGCAAAAGAAAATGGTGTTCAGATGATACTTGCAGTTGGCGGCGGTAGTGTACTTGATTCTTCAAAATATACTGCAGCGGGTGCTTGTGCAGAGTGCGACCCGTGGGACTTTCCTACGGGTAAAATAAAGGTTGAAAATTCGTTGCCTGTGGGATGTATTCTTACCATTGCCGCTGCGGGAAGTGAAATGAGTTCATCGGCAGTTATTACAAACATGGAACTGAATATGAAACGGGGATTTAACAGTGAATTTAACAGATGTAAATTTGCAATTATGAACCCGGAACTTACGTATTCGGTGTCTGGATATCAGACCGCTTGCGGTGTTGTTGATATTATGGCACATACTATGGAACGTTATTTTATACCCTGTGAACCTACCGATTTGACCGACAGAATTGCAGAAAGTATTTTGAAATCCACAATTGCGGCAGGGAAAACGCTGATGGAAAATCCAGAGGACTATGATGCCCGTGCCAATATGATGTGGGCATCCAGTCTGTCTCATAATGACCTTACCGGCTGCGGACGTCAAAATGCACTTCCTGTACATCAGTTGGAGCATGCTCTTAGCGGAGAGTATGACCGGATTGCACATGGTGCGGGTCTGGCAGTACTTTTCCCCGCTTGGGCAAAATTTATATACAAATATGATATTCCTCGGTTTGCACAGTTCGCACGTCGGGTGTGGGATTGTACGCAGGAAGAAGATGAATTGGCGGCTTTAGCAGGAATAGAAAAAATGGCAAAATATTTTAAAACCATTGGTATGCCTTCGTGTCTTGGTGATTTTGGTCTTGATGAAAGCTGCATTGACAGACTTTCAGAACTCTGCACATTCGGCAGACAGAGAACAGTTAAGAGTTATATTGATATGGACTATGAAGCAATCAGAGACATTTTCAAAATGTGCTTATAAAATATGAGGGAGAATATGAGAAAAAAGATTTTTGAAATAATTGAGCCTTCAAAAAAGAATAATGTATTAAGTACGATATACGATGTCTTTATGATATTTGTTATATTATTAAGTTTATTGCCTTTATGCTTTAAGCGAATGAATAATATTTTGAATGCCATCGATACTGTTTGTTTGGTTATATTCATTGTGGATTTTCTTTTGCGCTGGCTCACTGCAGATTATAAGTATAACAAAAAATCTTTAATATCATTTGTTCGTTATCCATTCAGCATTTTTGCTATTATTGATATTATATCTATTTTGCCGGCGATTTCGGTTTTAAACAATGGATTTAAACTTTTAAGAGTATTTAGAATGGCAAGGGCTTTTAGAGTTTTTAGAGCATTTAAAATGTTTAGATACTCAAAAAGTGTAAGCATTATTGCATCAGTGTTCAAAAATTCAAAGGAAGAATTGATTGCGGTATTAACCTTGGCTATTGCATACATAGTAATCTCTGCTCTTGTTGTATTTAATGTAGAGCCTGAATCTTTTAATAATTTTTTTGAAGCGATATATTGGGCAACAGTTTCTTTAACAACTGTTGGTTACGGAGATATTTATCCTGTTACTACGATAGGAAGAATTTTTACAATGCTTTCGTCTGTTTTCGGAATTGCTATTGTGGCTTTACCGGCAGGTGTTATTACGGCAGGATATATGAGAGAGATAGATAAAGAATAAATTTTTTAGCCTGACTTGACACGAGTCTATAAATAGTTTTACAAAATGATTTAAAGAGAGGAATTATAAAAAATGAGTACATTATTATCGGTATCAGTAGCACTTTTGGCAGGACTTTTGATGACAAGGGTGTTTAAGCCCTTAAAGTTACCTTCTGTAACGGCGTATCTTATAGCAGGTGTTTTAATAGGTCCTTTTTGCGTAGGGAGACTCGGAATAAGCGGACTGGGATTCGATACGGCAGAAAGTGTTGATGCCCTGAAGCTTGTTTCAGAGGTTGCACTTGGTTTTATTGCATTTTCAATAGGTAATGAATTTCGTATTGAAGATTTAAAGAAAACGGGCAAGCAGGCAACGGTTATCGGCATATTGCAGGCGATTGTGGCAACAATCTTTGTGGATTTAGGTCTTTACGCATTACATATTATTATGCCGGACAAAATCAGTGTGCCACAGCTTATTACATTAGGCGCAGTGGCAACAGCTACCGCCCCTGCGGCGACCCTGATGGTTGTAAGGCAGTATAAGGCAAAAGGTCCTTTAACTAAACTTCTTTTGCCGATTGTTGCCCTTGATGATGCAGTGGGACTTATTGTTTTTGCCATATCCTTCGGTATCGCAAAGACCTTGAAGGTCGGCGGCGTAGATATTGCGTCAATCATTATCAATCCTTTGACAGAAATTGTGTGTTCGTTAATGCTGGGCGCTGTTATGGGTTGGTTCTTAACCCAGCTTGAAAAAATGTTTAATTCAAATACAAACCGTCTTAATATGACCATAGCGTTTGTATTTTTAACAGTATCACTTTCAATGCTTGAGTTCCATATAGGTCCGGTGCATATTCATTTTTCATCGCTTCTTGTATGTATGATGCTTGGTACTGTATTTTGCAATATCTGTCCCCTGTCCCACGATTTAATGGAAAAATCGGACAAGTGGACATCACCGCTTTTTGCACTTTTCTTTGTAATAAGCGGTGCAGAATTAAAGCTTGATGTATTTGCCGACTGGGCGATTGTAGTAATAGGTGTTGTGTATATTGTGACCCGCTCACTTGGCAAATATTTTGGTACGTACGCAAGTGCGAAGTTGGCACAATGTCAACCCCAGATTTGCAAATATTTAGGCATTACTCTGTTGCCCCAGGCGGGTGTTGCCCTTGGTATGAGTACAACTGCAATGCAGCTTGGAAGCGAAGGGGAACTTATAAGAAATATTACCCTTTTTGCAGTTTTGATATATGAGCTTGTAGGTCCGCTGCTTACCAGACAGGCTCTTATGGCAGCAGGTGAAATCACTGCAATTTCTCATGAGGTGAAAAACCGCCGTCAGAA
>JAZRRG010000028.1:0-43203 GCA_045650565.1 Acutalibacteraceae bacterium
GCAACTATGGAGGAAAATCTTGATGACTTGGCGCTTGAATTCTCAACAACAATTTTTGCTTTAGATGAATCGGGCGAGTTTGTTCCTTATCAAAGCTTACACGGTGAGTATAATAGGGAATGGGTACCGGATAAGGATGGAAATATACCTGATAATCTCAAAAACGCATTTATTGCTATCGAAGATAAGCGTTTCAAATCCCATAACGGTGTTGACTGGAAAAGAACCATCTCTGCATTTGCTAACCTGTTTTTTCACTTCTACTCATCTAATCAAGGTGGTTCCACAATAACCCAACAGCTCGTTAAAAATCTCACTGGTGATAATTCAAGCAGCCCTGCACGTAAGGTTCGTGAAATTATGAGGGCACATTATCTTGAGGAGCGTTTTTCGAAGGATACTATTTTAGAATGCTACCTTAATACCGTTTCTATGGCAGGCGGTATGTATGGTGTTGAGGTTGCCTCTAATTATTACTTTAACAAGAGTACAAGTGAGCTTGATTTACTTGAATGTGCTGCTCTAGCATCAATTGTTAAGGCGCCCGAACAGTATCGTCCCGATAAAAAGCCCGAGGCAAATAAGGAGCGGCGGCAGGTTGTTCTAACCCAAATGTTAGAACAAGGATATATTTCCCGTGAGGAATACGATGCGGTGTATGATAACGATTTAGTTGTTATCGCCGATAAAAAGAATATTCAAGAAATGCCGATTAACTCATATTTTGTTGATGCACTCATTGATGATGTTGTGGAGGGGCTAATGCAGGTGTATGGCTTTGATAGAACCCATGCCACCAACAATTTTTACAATGGCGGTTATAGAATTTATGCAACCGTTTCTCCCAGTGTTCAGTCAGCAATTGATGAAGTGTTTTATAATTCTAAATATTCCTACAAGGGTAAGGATGGTTCGCTTTTACAGGGCGCTATAACCGTTATTGATTATAATGGTAATGTGCTTGGTATGTCCGGAGGTATCGGCGAAAAAACAATTAACCGTGGCTTAAACCGTGCAACACAGGCGGTTCGCCAACCCGGTTCAACAATTAAGCCCTTGAGTGCATACGCACCCGCTATTGAAAAGGACTTAATCACTTATTCAACATTGATTGATGACACCGAGAGATATTACGGCAAGGATGAATATAGGTGGAAGCCAAACAACTGGTACAATAACGGTGGCTATTATGGCAAAATTACGGTTGAGTACGCACTTGAGCGCTCCTGTAATACAATTCCCGTACACCTTGTTGATATGCTCACCACACAAAGCTCATATAATTTTCTCACAGGAAAGCTCGGTCTTAGTAACCTAAATGCTAATGATATCAACTATTCACCGCTTGGAATGGGTGGTACAAACGGCGGTGTTACAACCTATCAAGAAGCTGCCGCATACGCAATTTTCGGCAACGGCGGTATTTATAACGAGCCCAAGCTTTATTACAAAATTTGTGACCACGATGACCAGGTGATTTTACAAAGTGAGGTTAATTCTACACTTGCTATTAGTGAAGATACGGCTACAGTTATGAATCGCCTCTTACAAAATGTTGTTTATGGTGCCGAAGGTACTGGACGGCAGGTTAAAACATACGTTTCTCAACCGATGTTTGCTAAAACCGGTACATCTAATGATGATATGAACTGCTGGTTTACAGGCGGTACACCATACTGTGTTGCATCGGTTTGGTGTGGCTATGACAGTCTGCAAAAGGTAGCCCAAAACGATGTAGCAAAGGTAATGTGGCGTGAGGTAATGTCACGTATTCATAAAAATTTACCCGGAATGACCTTTACTGATAGTGCTTATGCCGTTTCAAAACAATACTGCAAAACCACCGGCTTATTGGCAACCGATGCTTGTCCCAACAAAAAAACGGGCTGGTATAAGGTTAGCAACATTCCTTCAATGTGTACGGCACATCCTTCCGCCTCGGCTGAAAGCACTCCCACAGAATAAATCAAAAGAGCAGCAAATTTGATTTGCTGCTCTTTTATTATCTATTATCGCATAAGCCGCTCGGCATCCGCTAAAATATCGGAAATACTTTTTTCAGCTGCCGCTTTACTTGTATCAACCGCACCAATATAAAGCTTAATCTTGGGTTCGGTTCCTGATGGTCTAAAAATAACCTTACAGTTGTTTTGTAGTGTAAACACAATAACATCCGACTTCGGTAGAAAAATATCGGTTTGTTTACCACTAATAACATCAACGCATTTTGAAATTTTGTAATCTTCAATTTTTATGATTGGTGAACCCGCAATGGCTTTAGGGGTATTAGTTCTAAAGCTCGTCATAATTTCGGACATTTTATTCATACCAGATTGACCTTTAAATGAAAAGCTTTTTTGAAGGTTTATAAAGTAGCCGTGCTCAATAAACAACTCCTCTAATTTATCGATAAGAGTTTTACCTTGCTTTTTATAATACGCTGCCATTTCACAAATCAGCATTGAAGCAACAACTGCATCCTTATCACGTACATATCCACCGGTAAGGTAACCGTAACTCTCCTCAAAGCCCAAAATAAAGCGTTCTTGCTCGTTTTTCTCTTCAAGTAAAGCAATTTGCTCACCGATGAATTTAAACCCTGTAAGTACATTTATGAGCTCACAGCCGTATTTATCAGCAATTTTTTGACAAAGCTCGGTTGTTACGATGGTTTTAACTGCAATCGGCTTTCGAGGGAGTGTGCCGTTGTTGGTTTTACACTCAAGTATATAATTAAGCATCAATGCGCCAACATCGTTGCCGGTCATCAATTTATATTCCTTGCCGCTTTTAACTGCAATACCAACTCGGTCAGCGTCAGGGTCGGTTGCTAAAAGCAGGTCCGCATCAATGTTTTTTGTATAAGCGAGAGCCAATTCAAAGGTCTGCTTAATTTCAGGATTAGGGTAGGGGGCTGTCGGAAAATTACCATCGGGTAGCTCTTGCTCTTTAACAACCGTAACATTACTAACACCAATTCGGCGCAATATCTCTCTTACCGGTTTATTTCCTGTTCCGTGAAGCGGTGTGTAAATCACACACAGGTCTGACATATCAAGCATATCTGCGTTAACCGACTGGCTCCGAACTGCCTTTAAATAGCTTTCAATTACCTGCTCATCAATGTATAATATTTTGCCGCCTGTTGTATCAAAATCTGAAAATTTTACATCCTTAAAGCAATCAAGCGTTTGCATTATATTCATAATATTCTCAGCGGCTATGGGGGACAGCTGACATCCATCAGGACCATAAACCTTATAGCCGTTATATTCAGCTGGGTTGTGGCTGGCTGTTATAACAATACCGGCATCACACTTAAGCTCACGCACAGCAAAGGAGAGCATTGGTGTAGGCATAAGCTCTTTGTAAATATAAACCTTAACGCCGTTAGCCGCTAACACAGCTGCTGCGGTTTCGGCAAACAAGGTGGAATTGTTGCGACTGTCATATGCAATAGCAATACTGGGGGTTTCGGTAACCGATAAAACATATTGCGCAAGTGCTTGGGTGGCTCTGCCAACTGTGAAAATATTCATTCTGTTGGTACCGGCACCTAAAACGCCACGAAGACCTGCCGTACCAAAATCTAGTTCTTTATAAAAAGAGTCGGTGATGACCTCATCATTGTCCTTCATTGCTAACAAATCGTTGTGTAATTCGGGGATGTTGGTTGTGCTTTCTAACCATTTAGTGAAAATTTGAGTGTACAAGATATAACCTCCAAGATGCGAATATAATCATTTTAATGTCAAACATTGGCAATGTCAATATATTTTATTAAAAAAATACTTGACTTTTTGTAAATAATATTATAATATAAAATAAACTATTATAATTATTCACTGTGGTGCTGCTATGTATAATAATCCTGCCTATATTAACGGCCTTGATAATGAGGAATTAGTTGCTTTAGTAAATGCGGGAAACAATAGCTGCTTGCAAGAATTATTTCGCCGTTTTGATACTATCTTACGGCAAAAGGCCATCAAATTTTCTCCTAACATTGATTTTGATGATTTAATGCAGGAAGGTTTGATTGCTCTTTTTTCGGCTACTAAGGTGTATAATTCAAGTCTTTCGTCATTTACAACCTTTGCTTCAATTTGTATTGATAGGGCAATGTGTTCGTTATACAGGAAAACTCTTTCTAAAAAACAGATTCCTGATGGAAGTCTTGTGTATTTTGATGATGTTAACGAGCTGTCTGTTGGAACTACTCCCGAATCTGATTTTATCGAGAAAGAGGAATGTGCCCAATTGGCTGAGCGAATTAAGGATTCCTTATCAAAAACCGAGTACATAGTATTGCTGGCGTTTTTGTCTGAGAATTCGTGTGAGAAAATTGCTCAAAAGCTAAATATGTCAATTAAATCTGTAAATAACGCAATGTTCCGTGCGAGAGCAAAAATCAGAACATTGTGTTAGATATATGCCCTTTGTAGCTTAATAGGAGAGCGTTGTTTACGAAGATGTCGGTGCAATTCCGTCCTGGGGCAAAACCAAAAATCAAGAGAGGAAAAAAGAGATGTTTGAAGACAAGACATTGGTGTGCAAAGACTGTGGCGAGGAATTCGTTTTTACTGCCAGAGAGCAGGAATTCTATGAGTCCAAGGGCTTTGTAAACGAACCCCAGCGTTGCAAACCTTGCCGTGACAAGCGCAAGAATGCAGGTAAAGCTCCCCGTGAGTATCATGAGACTGTTTGCAGTGCGTGTGGTGGCCCTGCCAAGGTTCCGTTTATTCCGCGTGACGACCGTCCGGTTTATTGCAGTGAATGCTACGCCAAAATGAAAGAAAATGCTGATACGGATGCTGAGTAATTCAGTAATGATTTAGAATTTTTTTGCCACCCATATTTTATGGGTGGTTTTTTTATAATTTTAACACTTTATTAATATAATTATGACTTTTATGTTGTAAAATACTTGGGTGGGAGGTAATAATTATGCCGGATACAAAAATACTTATAGTTGATGATGATATAAATATTTGTGAATTATTAAGTCTGTATTTACAAAAAGATGGATTTACTGCATTTACAGCTAACGACGGTGAGCAGGCGGTAGGTCTGTTTTCCCTAAAAAAACCCGATTTGATTTTACTTGATATAATGCTGCCGAAGCTCGACGGTTGGCAGGTCTGCAGAGAAATACGCAAGTCTTCAGAGGTCCCGATTATTATGCTTACAGCAAAGGGTGAAACCTTTGATAAGGTTTTAGGGCTTGAGCTCGGTGCTGATGATTATATAACAAAGCCCTTTGATACAAAAGAGGTTATCGCCCGAATAAAAGCGGTTTTAAGACGGGCTACACCAAGCTCTAACAAGGATATTTCGGTTGTAGAATTTGATAAACTTATTATAAACCTAACAAATTATGAGCTTATTGTAGACGGTAAAGCTATTGACACACCTCCAAAAGAGCTTGAACTTATTTATCATCTTGCGAGTAACCCAAACCGTGTATACACCAGGGACCAGCTTCTTGATGAGGTGTGGGGCTTTGATTATTACGGTGACTCAAGAACGGTTGATGTACACGTAAAACGCCTTCGTGAAAAATTAGAAAATGTTTCTAATAACTGGACGCTTAAAACCGTTTGGGGCGTAGGTTATAAATTTGAAGTGAAATAAACCATGAAATCTAAGTTATTTAATAAATTCTTTCTGACTGTTTCAGCAATAATAATTGTTAGTTTCACTGCTGTTTTAACAACGGTTAGCTTTGTTACTTCAAATTACTTTTCTAAAGATAAATATTCACTTTTAAGTGATAACTGTAATTCTGTTGCTAAAATTGCATCGACCGATATTAACTCAACGAATTTTAACAGAAATATATATAACATTATCCGTGTGCAAAACGATGTATCGGATGTGGATGTTTTTATTTGCGATAACAGTGGCAAAATCATCATTTGCGGTTGCAATGAATTATTCTCTGTTAAAGAATGCTCACACCAAGAAAAGATTGTTGAGCAGCAGATACTAAAAAAAGCCAAGAATAATGAATATTCAGAAATTGGCACATTAAATGGCTTGTACCAAGAAAACCATTATGTTGTCGGTGTCCCAATTATCAGCGCAGATGGCACCGCAAACGGTTATGTGTTTTCGTCCACATCAGCCGAGTCTCTCAAGCAACTGCTTTCAACGCTTAGAAAAATGTCATTTTTCTATTGTTTGATACCGATTGTTATAACATTTTTTGTGCTGTATTCTCTCACATACAAATTTTCAAAACCTCTTAAAAGTATGTCTATTGCAGCAAGGCGAATGGCAAGGGGAGATTTTTCTCATAGAATCCCAGTTACGAGCGATGATGAAATTGGCGAGTTATCGGTTTCGTTTAACAATATGACCGATTCATTAGCGAAGCTTGAAAATATGCGTCGAAGCTTCATTGGTAATGTTTCGCACGAGCTTAGAACTCCAATGACAACCATTGCCGGCTTTATTGATGGTATTATTGACGGCACCATTGAAGAGGACAAAAGAGAATATTACCTAAAAATTGTTAGCACTGAGGTAAAGCGGCTCTCACGTGTTGTTGAGTCTATGCTAAACCTTGCCGAGCTTGAATCGGGCGCTACACAAATTAGGTTAGCGGAATTTAATATTTCAGAGTGTATTGTTAATATAATTTTAAGTCGTGAACAGGTTATTGAAGAAAAGGGCATTTCGGTTTTTGGGCTTGATTCATTAGAGCCCGTAAATATACGTGCCGATTATGATTTAATATATCAGGTTATATATAATCTCATTGATAATGCAGTAAAATTCACCAATACTGATGGTAGTATTTTTTTCAAAATGATTAAGAACCAGAATAATGTTCAGTTTTCGATTACAAATACTGGTGAGGGTATTTCAAGCGATGCTCTTAAAAATATTTTTGAAAGGTTTTATAAAGGCGATAAGTCACGTTCGGCTAATGTTGAAAGCACCGGACTCGGCTTGTTTATTGTAAAGAAAATAATTGATATACACGGCGGAAAAATAGTTGCAGACAGTAAAGAAAACGAGTATACTGTATTTAAGATTATGCTACCGATTGAATGCTTTGGCTATGGAGGACAAAATAAATGGACCAAAACAAATTCGAAATAGAAAACGGCGCTGAAAATGATGCAATGAGCGAGGTTGATGCTATTTTCAACGATAAAGATTTTATTGAAGGTCAAGCAATTGATTCTCAGGATTCTGACAATGCACAAAGCAATGATTTCACTCCCGATGACACGGAAGTTTTTGATAAGGATACGGATTTGAATATTGAAATTACAACAACACCAATATCTGTTATGCCACCTGCGGCTAAAAGCAAGGGCTTAAAGGTGTTTATCGCAATACTTTCCTTTTTTCTTGCGCTTAGCATCGCAGTAGGCGCAGGATATTTGGTTGGAAAAAATCAAAATTCAAGCGCTATAGGCGGCTTACAACTAAATCCAAAGCCGCAAAACGATGAAATATTATCTGCCGCAGAGGTATATAAGACTGTTAGTCCTTCGGTTGTTGGGATAATGGTTTACAATGCCGAGGGTGTTACAGGCTATGCCAGTGGTGTTGTCTATTCGGAGGATGGTTATATCATCACTAACGACCACATTTATGAAGAGGTTACGGATGCAAAATTCAAGGTTTATGATTATGCGGGTAAATCATATGACGCTGCATATTTGGCAGGTGACACAAGAAGTGATTTAGCTGTTTTAAAAATTGATGCGGATGGCTTTTTCCCCGCAGTTTTTGGGGACTCTAACCAAATTGAATTCGGCGAGGATGTAGTTGCGGTTGGTCGCCCAAGCGACCCTACCGATAATTCCTCCATCACAAAGGGTATTGTATCGTATCCGAACCGCCGTGTTAGTAATTCCTCAAACTATTCTTCAAGACTTATTCAAACCGACTCAGCAATAAACCCCGGAAGTTCCGGCGGTGCACTTGTTAATATGTTTGGTCAAGTAATCGGCATTACTTCATCAAAGCTTGTCGGCAGCTCATACGAGGGAATAGGGTATGCAATACCAACTACGACTGTTAAGAAGGTTGTTGAATCACTAATTGAACACGGTGCGGTTGTAAATCGTGGAAAATTAGGTTTTACCTATCAAGAAATAAGCACAGTTGCTGATTCAAAAAAATACGGCTCATACGGTCTTTTGGTTGTATCAATATCTGAGGAAAGTGATATGCTCGGCAAGGTGAATTCGGGTGATATTATTACAGCCGTTAACGGTCAAAAAATCACTAAGGACGATATCCTTATAGATGTACTTGAAAACACGACTCCTGGTAGTACCCTCACATTTGATGTGCTTACCAAGAACGGTGCCAACAAACAAATCAAGGTTGCTGTCATTCAAGATTTGGGAACTTCAAGCTATAAAACAACCCATGAAGAAAACGACCTACCACTGTTACCATAAAAAATAAATCTGCACTTTTGAGTGCAGATTTATTTTTTTGCCCTTATAAATTCGACAAATTTTTGGGTTGGCTTTAGGTATAATTGATTTGTCGGGGTGAAGTGTATGACAGTGTATGCAGATGTACTGATAGCAGTTAATACATTTATTAACTTTTTCTTGCTTCTATTAACGGCGGTGCTTAATAAGCTGTGCTACAAGCGCCTTCGCATAATATTGGGTGCTTTATCGGGCGGAATTTTAGCTCTCACAATACTTTTACCCGATACGAACACCATAATTGATATCCTAATAAAAATCGCTACAGCGTTAATTATGGTAATAATTTCATTCGGCATAATTAGTTTTAAATGCTTTCTAAGAAATGTCCTTACACTTTTTATAGAATCATACATATTTGCAGGTATTATGCTTGGCATTTGGTACTCATTCAGACCGAAAAATATTATTATAAACAACTCGGTTGTTTATTTCGATGTTTCGGTGGCTTTTCTTATTTGTGTAACCGTTATTATATATCTTTGCATAACACTTTTTAGTTCATTATTTAAAAGAAATGCTGTTACCGCACAAAAATGCAAGGTTAAATTGATTTTTAATGAACACACAATAAATTTAACCGCCATACTTGATACAGGGAATTCTCTTGAAGACATATTCAATAAAAAAGAAGTTATAACGGTGGATAATAAGCTGCTTAAAATTCTATGCGGCGGCAAGGAATTATCAAGCGATGAATTTTCTGATAGATATAGAATTTTACCATGCAAAACCGTTTCGGGCGACACCGTTTTAGAAGGTGTGCGGTGTGACAAAATGATAATAGATATTTCGGGCGAAAGCTATGAGTTTATTCATCCGGTTGCTTTATCATCTAAAACAGAATTTTCGGATGATTTTAATGCTGTTTTAAATGCCGAAATACTAACGAAATTGAGGTAATATGGATGCTACTATATATAAAGAACTTTATACTGAATTTACTGTTTAAAATAGGGTTTATAAGCAGTAGTTATTACATAAACGGCTCACAAACCTTACCGCCACCTCTCACCTTGCAGCAGGAACAGGATTTACTTGCCCTTTATGAAACTAAAACCGAATTTGTTAAGGAAAAATTAATTGTACATAACCTGCGTTTAGTGGTTTATATCGCAAGAAAGTTTGATACTAACGTAACAAATGTTGAAGATTTAATTTCAATCGGTACCATTGGCTTAATTAAAGCAGTTAATACCTTTTGTCCCCAAAAGAATATAAAACTTGCAACATACGCTTCCCGCTGTATTGAAAATGAAATACTAATGTATCTTAGAAAAAACTCGGTTCAAAAATCGGAAATTTCACTGGATGAACCACTTAATATTGATTGGGACGGAAACGAGCTGCTTTTAACTGATGTTTTAGGCAGTGATGAGGATGAAATTTGCAGAGGGATAGAACAGGATGATGAGAAAATTTTGCTATGTAACCTTGTTAATCAGCTGTCACCTCGTGAAAAGCAAATTATTGAAATGAGGTTTGGTCTAAACGGTAAGGATGAGTTAACACAAAAACAGGTTGCTGATTTACTCGGAATTTCACAATCATATATATCCCGACTTGAAAAGAGAATAATAGATAAATTAAAAAAACAAATTGAACGAGTTAAATAAAAAGTATGCACGAGGATATAAAACTTCGTGCATACTTTTTATTTAATATAAAATTATCTGCAAAAACCTTCAACATAGCGGTCAAGCGATTCAGCAATAACCTTTTCTGCAGCATTACGGCTATTTACCTCTTTAGCAACGGCCTCCTTATCCTCAAGTGCCTTATAAACATTAAAAAAGTGCAACATTTCATCGAAAATATGCTTGGGCAATTCGGATATATCCCTGTATTTGTTGTAGGTTGGGTCCCCAAAGGGTATTGCTATAATTTTTTCATCGTTTCTTCCGCCATCAAGCATCGAGATGTAACCGATGGGATAACAACGAACGAGTGTTAGCGGCTCAAGTTCTTCTGAACAGAGAACCAATACATCTAATGGGTCATTATCATCTCCAAATGAGCGAGGGATAAAGCCATAATTGGCGGGATAATGGGTAGATGTATATAAAACACGGTCCAACATTATAAGCCCGGTTTCCTTATCAAGCTCGTATTTCTTTTTACTGCCTTTTGAGATTTCAATGACCGCAACAAAATCATCGGGATTGATTCTTTTTGGGTCAATATCATGCCAAATATTCATAAAATCCTCCATTCTTTCATTTAAAACGATGAATCATTATATACATAAAAAAAATGTTGCAAAGCCAAAATAAACAACCAAAACAATAATATCAACTGCCGTTGTAATAATGGGACTTGCCATAACCGCCGGGTCAAGACCAATTCTATTTGCGAGTAGAGGTAGCGCCGAACCAACACATTTAGCAACGATTATTGTCAGTAATAGGGTTAAGCTGACAATAAGATTGTCAATTAGTGTTACATTGTTGCCAAAAATAGCAACATCCACAAGTATAACCTTAATGAAATTTACAGCTGCCAAGATAAGTCCGCAGACAAATGCAACTCGCAATTCCTTCCAAATAACCCGTAATACATCCTTGAACTGAATTTCTTTGATGGAAATCGCACGAATAATTGTGGCAGAAGACTGTCCTCCCGAATTACCTGCAGTGCCCATAAGCATCGGTATAAAGGCAATTAGGGCAGGGAATAGTGTTAAGCGACTTTCAAAACCAGAAATAATTAGACCCGTAAAGGTGCCCGAAATCATAAGTAACAAAAGCCACGGGAAACGCACCTTAAAGGTTTCAAAAATACCTGTTTTTAAATAGGTTTTATCGGTTGGTGTAATAGCCGCCATTATTTCAATATCCTCGGTTGTTTCCTCTTGTATTACTTCGAGTACATCATCAACCGTTACTATGCCAACCAGTCGCTTTTCGTTATCGACAACAGGCATCGCCAAAAGACCATACTTTTTAAACGCCATCGCAACACTTTCCTGATCCTCATCGGTAGTGACTGAAAGGGGATTAGTGTCCATTAAATCGCAAATTTTTTCCTTTGGATTAGCAATTATTAAGGTGCGCAAGGATATTGTTCCTAAAAGCACTCTGTCATTTTGTGTTACATAACAAGTGTTAACGGTTTCCTTATCAATACCCGTTTTGCGAATATGCAAAATTGCATCATTTACCGTAAGTTCCGATTTTAAATCAACAAATTCGGTAGTCATAACACTACCTGCACTGTCCTCGGGATATTTGAGTAAAAGATTAATGTCGTTACGCATTTCAGGGTCGGCATGCTTTAATATGCGCTTAACAACATTAGCGGGCATTTCTTCGATTATATCAACTGCATCATCGGCATACAGCTCACTCAAAACATCTTTAAGTTCTCGGTCAGAAAACCCTTTAATAAGAATTTCCTGCATATCACTGTCAAGCTCAACAAAGGTATCAGCCGCCAACTCTTTAGGCAGTAATCTAAAAATTTTAAGCAAAACATCCGATGGGAATTCCTCGAAAATTCCTGCAATATCAGCGCCGTTCATTGTGATTAAAATTTGTTTAATTGCGCCAAATTTCTTATTAGAGATAAGCTCTAAAATTTCTTGTATTACAAAAGTGTTCATGGGTCTTTTCCTCCTTTATTAAATAAATACGAATAGGAGTAAGACACAAAGCTGATTTATTTAACAGACGCATCGATATACGCCGATAAATAAATATTTCGTAAATGATTTGTGCCATTACCGGAATCCGCGTCCATTAAATTCACCTCTAAAAATTATTTTTTCATATTTTACCACTCTTTTTTGTTTGTGTCAACGTAGAAATATCATAATAATATATTATATATGCTTTCAATATTATTGACATTAAAGGAAATTTGTGATAATATTTTACCGATTAAACCAACTTTTATTTTGGGGGAATTTTTTATGCTTAAGGTTTTAAAATTTGGCGGTAGCTCATTAGCCGATGCAAATCAGTTTAAAAAGGTTGCCGAAATCATTAAAGCAGAGAAGGAGAGGCGCTATATTGTAGCATCAGCTCCAGGTAAACGTTTTTCGGCAGACATTAAGGTTACCGATATGCTTCTTGAATGCTTTGAGAATTCGTACGACACGGCCGCATCCGACCGTTTGTTTGAGAATATTAAAAAACGCTATAATGATATTATAGCCGATTTGGGATTAGATTTTTCACTTGAAGAAGACTTCAATAATATTAAAACTGCAATTAATAATCACGCTGGTCGTGATTTTTTAGCAAGTCGTGGTGAGTATTTATCTGCAAAGGTTCTTGCAAATTTCTTGGGTTATCCCTTTATTGATGCGGGTTCCTGCATCTTCTTTAACGAAAACGGAACGCTTAATACAGAAAAAACAAACGAAAAAATTTCTCATATTTTATCACGTTATGATTATGCAGTAATACCCGGTTTTTATGGCTCTATGCCAAACGGCACCATAAAGACCTTTACTCGTGGCGGCTCGGATATTACGGGTTCATTAATTGCACGTGGCGTTAACGCCGATATTTACGAGAACTGGACGGATGTTTCGGGCTTATTGATGATTGACCCTAAAATTGTAGATAACCCCTGTAAAGTAAGCGAAATTACCTATAGGGAGCTTCGTGAGTTATCTTATATGGGCGCTACTGTTTTGCACGAGGATGCAATTTTCCCGGTACGCATCGCCGATATACCGATAAACATTCGCAACACAAACGCTCCTGAAGACAGCGGTACTATGATAGTTTCAAAGGCAGTTACCGATTCGAGCGAATATACCATCACCGGTATTGCGGGTATGAAGGGCTTTACCGCCATTTATATCGAAAAGGATATGATGAACTCCGAGGTGGGTTTTACTCGCCGTGTGCTTGAGACCCTTGAGGACCACAATATTTGCTTCGAGCATTTACCGTCAGGCATTGATACAATGTCTATTGTATTACGCTCGGCTGATATTAAAGAGTTTAAGGGCAACATCACCGCTGACATTGTTAAGAGTGTTAACCCTGACTCCATAACGTTGTTTGAAAATCTTGCCTTGATTGCCGTTGTTGGCCGTGGTATGATTCGTGCAACAGGTACTGCATCAAAGATTTTTTCAGCATTAGCTGAAGCGAATATAAATATCCGTATGATTGACCAGGGCTCAAGTGAGATAAATATTATCATAGGCGTTGAAGAAAAAGACTATAAAAACGCAATGAAAGCTATTTACAATAAGTTTGTTAATGAGGGCAAAAATTAATGATTTGTGATAACATTTCGGTGAACAATGAGGGCAACCTCACATTTGCCAAGCAGGATGTAACAGTTTTGGCTAAGGAATATGGCACACCGCTATATTTAATGGATGAACAGCGAATCAGACATAATTGTCGTTTGTATGTTAATTCAATGCGCAAAAACTTCGGTGAAAATTTTGCCGTATTATATGCCAGCAAGGCAAACTGTTTCAAGCGTATTTACCAAATAATTGCAGAAGAGGGAATGTGTGCCGATGTTGTATCATCAGGTGAAATTTATACTGCCTTAAAAGCGGGATTTCCGCTTAGTAACACCTATTTTCACTGCAATAATAAAACCGATTTTGATATTCGTTTTGCTATCGAAAACGGTGTGGGACACCTTGTTGTTGATGGTACCGATGAGCTAATTGCAATTAACGATATTGCAAAGTCTGTTGGTCACTGCCAAAAAGTTTTGTTAAGACTCACACCGGGAATCGATACTCACACCTATGAAGCCGTCAATACAGGTAAGGTTGATTCGAAATTTGGCACTGCCATTGAAACTGGTCAAGCCCAAGAACTTGTGAAACTCGCTTTAGAGCTTAAAAATATTAAGCTTTGCGGTTTTCATTGCCACATTGGTTCTATGGTGTTTGATTCTGATACCTTTATTCGTGGCGCTGAGATTATGCTACTGTTTATACTAAAAATGTTTAAACAGTACGGTTTTGTTACCGAGCAGTTAGACCTCGGTGGTGGTTACGGTGTTCGTTATACTGAATCAGACCCCTTTATTGATATTGAGGATAATATTACACAGGTTGCTGATTTTCTGAAATCAAAGGCGAAAGAGCTTGGCGTTGCTTTACCTAAAATTTTAATGGAACCTGGTCGCAGCATAGTAGCCGATGCGGGTATGACCGTTTATACTGTAGGTTCCGTTAAAGAAATACCCGGATATAAAAACTATATTTCGGTTGATGGCGGTATGAGTGACAACCCTCGTTTTGCACTCTATGGCTCTGAATACACCGTTTTTCTAGCCAACAAAATGAACGAAAACCGTGATTTCGCCTGCGATTTAGTTGGTCGTTGCTGCGAAAGCGGTGATATTATTCAGCCAAAAGTAACATTACCTAAAGCTGAGCGTGGTGATATAGTTGCCGTATGCACTACAGGCGCCTATAATTACTCAATGTCTATGAACTATAATCGCATTACTCGTCCGCCGATAGTTATGCTTAATAAGAATAAAAACTACCTTGCGGTTAAGCGTGAAACCTTGGATGATATAATTTTAAACGACTGCTAAATTTAATGTAATAAATAAAATTCTCTGCACATATTCTTTAGTAACAAATGGAATATTGCGGAGGATTTTTTATGTTAACACAAACAAACATATATAAAGACATAGCTCAACGAACTAACGGAGATATTTATATCGGCGTTGTAGGACCTGTCAGAACAGGTAAATCAACCTTTATTAAGCAGTTTATGGATAAGCTGATATTACCCAATATTAAGGGCGAGTATCAGAAAGAACGGGCAAACGATGAACTGCCGCAATCGGCTGCAGGTCGAACAATAATGACCACAGAACCAAAATTTATTCCGGAAAACGCTGTAGAAATTGTTATTGATGATAAGGCAAGTCTTAATGTACGCCTTATAGACTGTGTTGGCTATATAGTTCCAAGTTCCCTTGGCTACATCGAGGGAGACCAACCTCGTATGGTAATGACTCCTTGGCATGAACAACCGATTCCATTTAATATGGCTGCCGAGATTGGCACAAAAAAGGTAATAACCGAGCACTCAACAATTGGGCTTGTTATTACAACCGATGGAAGTATTAGTGATATACCTCGTGAAGAGTATGCCGAGGCGGAGGAAAGAGTTATTTTAGAGCTAAAGGAAATTAACAAGCCGTTTATAGTTATACTTAACTGTATGTATCCCGATGCTGTAGAAGCTAAAAATTTAGCTTGTGAGCTCTCAAAAAAATATGGTGTTACCGTTTTACCGTTAAACTGTTTGGAGCTTTCCCATGATAATATCAAGGATATTTTATCAAAAATACTTTATGAATTTCCTATTAAGGAGATTGACCTTGGTTTACCGCTATGGATTAACTCATTACCGGTTAATCACTGGCTACGCTCAAGCATTACCGATTATATAAAACAATCAACCGATGGTATATCAAAAATCCGTGATATTGGCTCATTTGGCACAAATATGATTAAAAACGAGTATGTCGAGGACTCATCGGTTAAAAGCATAGACTTGGGTAGGGGACTGGCAAATGTTAAAATCAGTATAAATAAAAACTTATTCTATAAAATTCTTGCCGAATCAACAGGAATTGAAATTGATGGCGAAAACGAACTGCTTGATACTTTGATTGAACTTGCAAATATTAAAAAAGAGTATATGCGCTACAAGGATGCTTTAGATGAGGTTGAGGCAACGGGTTACGGTATTGTGATGCCAACCATTGATGAATTATCATTAGAGGAACCGGAAATAATGCGCCAAGGCGGTCGCTACGGAGTTCGGCTTCGTGCATCAGCTCCTTCAATCCATATGATGAAGGCAAATATTACAACCGAGGTAAGCCCAATAGTCGGCAGCGAAAAACAGAGTGAAGATTTGATAATGTATTTGCTTAGCGAATTTGAAGAAAATCCGGTAAAGATTTGGGAGTCAAATATATTTGGTAAATCGCTTAATGAGCTTGTAAACGAAGGGTTGCACACTAAATTAGCACATATGCCGAGTGATGCGAGAATGCGACTTCAAGAAACGCTTGAAAGGGTTATTAACGAGGGTTGTAACGGCTTAGTTTGTATAATTTTATAAGAAAAATCCGCAGTTTTTACTGCGGATTTTCATCATTTTTATGGGAATTTTTTATATTAGCCAACGGATTAGCATTTATCGCCGACTGAATTTGCTTGTTGGCAACATGTGTATAAATTTGTGTTGTGCCGAGATTTGCGTGTCCTAAAATTTCTTTTAGAACTCTAATATCAACATCACCAAGCTGATACATAAGCGTTGCTGCAGTATGGCGCAATTTATGGGTTGAATAGCCCATATCTCCAAGACCGGCTTTCTCAAGATAGGTTTTTACTATATGCTGCACCGTTTTATTACTGATTCTACGCTTGTTTCGGCTTATAAACAGGGCATTTCTATCATTAAAATTGATGTTTTCGGTGGGTCGTACCTTTAAATAGTCGTTAATAGCGTTTAAACAGGCGGAATTTAGGTATACAAGCCGTTCTTTATTACCTTTACCGGTAATTACAAGACTACCGTCGGCCTTAATATCGGTTAAATTAAGGGAAACTAACTCTGATAAACGCATACCGCAATTCAAAAATAGAGTTAAAATGCAGTAATCACGCTCGGAATTTCCCCCGATTACTGAATTTAGTAATTTCAGGGAATCATCTAAGCTTAAGTGCTTAGGCAGCGACTGCTTAATTTTTGGTGACTCTAACATTTCAGCAGGGTTGACATCTAAAATATGCTCTTGAACTGTTAAATATTTAAAGAAAATTCTAAGCGTTGAGACCTTACGGGCACGAGTGGCAGCATTATTACCACGTTCATTTTTACAATATACAATGAAGGCATATAGGTCGGATAATGTAACGGTTTTTAGCAAATCGGTGTCAATTTTGGAAATATCTATTTTATCAAACTCGATTACAGACGATACAAGACCTCTGGACAATAGGAGGTATCGAAAGAAGGTCTGCAAATCAAGAAAGTATTCGTCAATAGATTTAGAGGATTTACCTTTAACGGTTTCATTATACATTAAAAAGTTTTTAATAACAGTGGGAGCCGATAAAAGAATTTCGTGTTTCAAAAAAACAACTCCTAAAATAGTTTACAATATTATTATAAGATAGATAAAAAGCCAAGTCAACAATAAAAGATATGTATTAAAACAAGGGCATTAACAGCAAAAACCTCAAAAACACCACAAAAAGCCATATTTAACCCCAAAACCACTCCCCTTAATTATACAAAATATTCATTTTGTATAATTAGAGATTATTTTTTAGGGGGAGTTAAGAAGCGCTCTCTTTTCTATTCCCTACATATCCTAATTAAAAACAGCGGTTTAAAAAGCCGCTGTTTTATAAAATATTCTATCTTTCTTCTCTAAAATATGATAAACCTAAGCACTGTGGCGGCTGATTTTCACGTTTATCACGAATACTGGTTACAATGAGAACTATTATTGTAACTACATACGGTAGCATCTTAAATATTTCTTTTCCCGCAAAGCTAACACCTGTGATATAACTACTTGCAATATAAAGTCCACCAAAAATTATAGAACCTAAAATTGCAACATTGGGCTTCCACACCG
Organism: Acutalibacteraceae bacterium; assembly: GCA_045650565.1. GTDB lineage: Bacteria > Bacillota > Clostridia > Oscillospirales > Acutalibacteraceae > SIG565. Next base: position 18,084 of record JAZRRG010000028.1, read on the forward strand.
TAAATATAACAAGTGCGATTGCTAACCAACCAATTTCATCAATACAATATTCCCAGTTACCGTTAAGATAATCCATTATAAAAGATAAACCGCCAAGTCCTGAGATAGCACAACCAATACAGGTTGCACAATATCTGTAAAGCGAAACGTTTATACCTGCCGCATCAGCCGTGCCAGGGTTCTCCCCTACTGAACGCAAATGTAAGCCAACACGTGTCTTGGAAAGCACAAAAGATGATACAAGTGCTATTATAATCGCCAGATAAATCAACACACCGTGGGATAAAAATATCTCACCGAACCAACCAAGGTCATCAGCAAACGGTAATGATGCGGTAAAATACTTGCTGCCTCTACTATATGCGGGACCGGTTTCGGAAATCATATAGTTTGAAACACCAACACCAAAGGTTGTAAGGGCAAGACCCGTAACATTTTGGTTTGCTCTTAAGGTTACAGTTAAAAAGCTGTAAATAAGTCCCATAATTGCACCGCCAATTAAAGTCGCAACAATTGGGATAATAATCGCTAAAAAGGCATCGGCACGGATGCCAACTGATTTCATGTATAAATACTCAGCAAAGCAGCCGCACGAGGCGCCAACGCACATAACACCGGGAATACCAAGGTTTAAATGACCCGATTTCTCTGTGATAGTCTCTCCTGTTGAGCCAAAAAGGAAGGTCATACCAAGACGGATAGCACTAACTAAAAAAGCAACCATATTAGTTTTTCTCCTTTCCGTTTTTAGCGAACAAAATCTTATACTGCAGGAAAAATTCGCAACCTATAATAAAGAAAAGAATTATACCGATAACTATATCTGAAATATCAGGAGGAATACGGAAATCTGTAGAAACCTGTTGCGCACCTTTTTGAAGAAATACTATCAAGAAGGTTGTAAAAATCATAAATATAGGATTAAACTTGGCAAGCCATGACACCATTATAGCAGTAAAACCACGGCCACCTGCAGTTGTGGTGCTAATTGTGTGGTTAGTGCCGCCTACCAACAAAAGACCGGCGACGCCGCAAAGAGCACCCGATACAACAAGTGTTCTTATAATAACCTTTTTAACGTTAATTCCGATGTATTTGGCGGTGTTTTCACTCTCCCCCACTACCGAAATCTCATATCCTTGCTTTGTGTTTTTAAGGTAAATATAAACAACAACCGTAAGCACAGCAACTATCAATATATTAAGAAGATATGCCCGACCAAATAGCTTTGGAAAACCAAAATTAGGCATAGGAGTTAAAACACCAGAGCCACTTTTTACAAAATACTTAAGGAAAAACGCAATTAACTGTATCGCAACATAGTTCATCATTAAAGTAAAAAGGGTTTCATTGGTGTTCCATATCGCCTTAAAAACGGCAGGTATGACAGCCCAAATTACACCTGCAAGAATAGATGCGGCAATCATTACGAGTAACAGTAAAGGCAGGGGCATCTTATCGCCCAAGAACATCATAACCGATACCGTTGCAAGACCGCCGACTAAAACCTGACCCTCGGCACCGCAGTTCCAAAATCGCATTTTAAAAGCAGGAGTTACCGCTAATGAAATGCAAAGCAAAATAGCAATGTCTTGTAGCAAACTCCAAATACGAAGTGAAGTACCAAATGCACCGCTTATCATAGATTTATAAACCAAAATTGGATTTACATCGGCCAAAAGAGTTATTACCACAGCCGAAACCAAAAGTGCACCCACAACGGCAATAGCACGGACTAAAAGCGCCTTATACCAAGCCATTGGCTCACGCTTAACAATATGAAAAAGCTGATTTTGTGTCTTTTTTGCAGTTTTTTCCATATACTTAATCCTCGCTTTCCAATTTATTTGAAGATTTGGTCATTAAAATACCTATCTCCTCTTTTGTTGTAGTACGGGCATCAACAACACCCGTAATATGTCCTGAACCGATAACAACTATTTTATCACACAATTCAATTAAAACATCAAGGTCCTCACCAACGAAAATTACCGCAACACCATTTTCCTTTTGCTGATTAAGCAGGTTATATATTGTATATGAGGAGTTTATATCAAGGCCTCTTACGGGGTAAGCCGCCATTAAAACAGTCGGTGAAGAGGAAATTTCACGCCCTACGAGTACCTTTTGTACGTTACCGCCTGAAAGTCTGCGGACAGGTGTTGTAGCACCCGGAGTTACCACCTCTAAATCCTCGATAATATGCATCGCTAAATCTTTTGGTGCCTTTCTTTCAAGGAAAAGCGACTTCCCTTTTCTATAAGAGCGAAGCATCATATTATCGATAATATCCATATTGCCAACAAGACCCATACCCAGTCTATCCTCGGGAACGAAGGATAATCGAACACCGAGTTCTCGAATTTGAAGGGGTGTTTTATCCTTAAGATTTTCTTCATTACCGGTTTTAGGGTCATGATAAATAATTTCACCGCATTCAAGGTGCTGTAGACCTGCTATGGCTTCAAGTAGCTCACGCTGACCCGACCCTGCAATGCCCGCAATACCTAAAATTTCACCTGAATTTGCGATAAAGGACACATCATCAAGCACCTTTATGCCCTCTCTATTAAGGCAGTTGAGGTTCTTAACAATTAAGCGTGGTTCGGTATTTGTCGGCTCACTACGATGAATATTAAGAGAAATCTTTTTACCAACCATCATTTCTGTAAGCTCAGATTCGTTAGTTTCGGCGGTGATAACCGTACCTATGTATTCACCTTTTCTGAGTACGGCAACCTTATCAGACAAAGAAAGCACTTCGTGCAATTTATGAGTAATAATTATAATTGATTTACCATCATTACGCATACGACGTAAAACGGCAAACAGCTTTTGAGTCTCCTGAGGAGTGAGCACAGCTGTCGGTTCATCGAGTATAAGTATGTCGGCACCACGGTAAAGAACCTTAATTATTTCAACTGTTTGCTTTTCTGAAACCGACATTTCGTGAATTTTCTTATTTGGGTCAATATCAAAGCCATATTTATTTGCTATTTCTTTAATTTCAATCGCAGCTTTTTTTACATCAAATTTTCCCTTGTCCTTGAGGCCCAAAATAATATTTTCAGTTGCCGAAAAAACATCAACCAACTTGAAGTGCTGATGAATCATTCCAATTTTATAATTAAAAGCATCCTTGGGGGAACGGATAACAACCTCTTCCCCATCTATTAAAATTTGACCATGGTCGGGAAAATAAATACCCGCAATCATATTCATAAGTGTTGTTTTACCGCTACCGTTTTCACCGAGTATAGATAAAATCTCACCACGACAAACCTGCAAATTTACATCCTTATTGGCAACAACACTACCGAAGGTTTTTGTGATGTTTTTGAGCTCAATAGCATAGTTTGATGACAAAACTAATTCCTCCTCAAATTTAATCAGTTAAAAACATTCACAAATCTTATGAAAATTTTTAACCGATTAAAATAGAATTTAGGCGGGACAGTTAAGTGCCCCGCCTTAGAGACTAACGCAAATCTATTAATATTTCTCGTTAAGGAGAGTAATACCGTCGATTCTTAAATCAAAGTAAGGAGCAGAACGCTTTGTTGACTCAGTGAAAGCGCCATTCTCGATTGCTTCGGTATCAGGTGTGTAAGCAGGGTCGGTATCAACATCAGCTGTGTATGTTGTAAGCTTGTTACCGCCAACCGTGAAGTTATCGGTGTTGAATACAGCAACCTTACCTGCCTTGATATCAGCAACAGCAGCTTTAATAGCATCAACTGTGCCTTCAGCAGCAACATCCTGGTTTACACCGGTAAGAACTACAGAGCCCTCTTCAATACCACCGCACCAGTCAGCAGCGATAGCTTCGCCCTTGCATACGCAACGGATGATGTAGTTGAAGTAAGGCGCCCAGTCGATTCTTGAAGAAACGATGAAGGTTTCAGGACAAGATTCGTATGTGCTACCATTGTATGAAACGTTAGGAACACCTGCGGATTCACAAGCGCCGGGAGCACCCATTGAGTCAGCGTGCTGGCTAATAAGTACGCAGTTTCTTGCAAGAAGAGCTTCAGCAGCGTTCTTCTCTTCAGTAGCGTCATACCATGAACCTGTAAACTGAACGTCCATTGTTACTGAGGGGCAAACTGATTTTGCACCGAGGTAGAAAGAGGTATAACCCGAAATAACTTCAGCATAGGTGTAAGCACCGACATAACCCATTTTTGCCTGTTCAGCTGTGATTTTACCATCAGCAATCATCTCATTGAGTTTGAGACCTGCAGCAATACCTGCAAGGTAACGACCCTGGAAGATGGAAGCAAATGCATTATGGTAGTTTGCAAGATTTTCGGTGTGAGCTTTTGTACCTGTAGCATGGCAGAACTGAACATTGGGGAAATCGTTAGCTGCCTGAATCATAAAGTCTTCGTGACCAAATGAGTTAGCAAAAACAATTTTACATCCCTGGTCTACAAGGTCAGCAGCAGCAACATAGCACTCGTTGCCTTCGGGAATGTTTACCTTAATGATAACCTGTTCGTTTGTAAGACCTAATGCCTTTTGGACCTCTTTAGCAGCGTTAATGAAGTTAAGGTCATAGGTAGATTTTTCATCATGCAAGCAGATGAAACCGATTTTGAAATCATCAGCAATCTCATAGTCTGCCTTGATTTCGAGAGAACCGAGCGGTGAAGCACTCATACCGAGAGTGTCAGAACCGTTGTTTTTTGCTCCGCAACCGGCAAATACACAAATCATTGCCAATGCAAGAACTAATGCGAGAATTCTTTTCATTTTTAAAATCTCCTCTTTTTTTATTTATTAAAATAGCCATTGGCTAGTTTAATCACAAAAAACTACACCTTTATCAACCGACATTTCTTTGATACGGGCAAGAGATTCCACCCTAATACCCTGGCGCCTGATAATATCGCCGCCATCCTGAAATGCCTTTTCAATAACAATACCGCAGCCGACTATTTCGGCACCTGCATCATTTACAATTTTTGTAAGCCCGAGCAGTGCTTGTCCTTTTGCTAAAAAGTCATCGATAATTAAAACCTTATCGTACCTATTTAAAAATTTTTTAGAAACCATAACATCGTAAACTGTGCCGTGCGTAAAGGACTCAACCTTGGATGAATAAACATCTCCTGCAATGTTCTTGGTTTTAGATTTTTTAGCAAAAACCATTGGTACATTAAAGCGTTGAGCAGTTAGACAGGCAATGCCAATCCCTGATGCTTCAATAGTTAGAATTTTTGTAACACCGCAATCTTTAAATAAACGATAAAATTCTCCGGCAAGCTCTCTTATTAAACCTACATCCATTTGATGATTTAAAAAGCTATCAACCTTTAGGACGTTTCCCTCGCCTATTATACCGTCTTTTTGAATGCGCTCCTCTAAAAGCCGCAAAAAAACATCCCCTTATTAGTGTCCAATAAACAAAAAACGACAGAAAAACGGTCAGTTTCCCTGTCGAAAAAATTCGATAGTCCGACAATTATGGCTGTCGGGTAGAAACTTCAAAACCATAAAATTTGATATATATCGAATAATTATGTGGTAATTATACACTATATTGTGGTGTTTGTCAATTATTTATACTATATATTTTTAAAAAAATGTCGAAAGAAATTGCTTAATTATTTGAAAATTTACCCTTATGTTTTTGTTCTTATAGTAATTCCTCATTATAAGCTGCTCGAATACCGCCTATAAACTTAGGACGCACACGAGCGGCAGAAATTACTGCATTTCCGATTTTATCGAGTGATAAACGAACAGGCACCGCAACGTCTTTTAAATGCATACCAATTAAGGTAAGACCGATATCAAGACCTGCATCTGCTTTTATATGTTCTAAAACAACGGGGTCATTAAAGCCGTTATATGCAGCTGTTGCAAAGGCGCCACCCGCCTTGTGCTGAGGCACAACATTTACAATGTCATTATTGCCGCCTATCGCTTCCCTTTCCATTACTATTGCACGGTTTAAATGCTCACAGCATTGTGCGGCAAGAAAAGCACCCCGCTCGGTTAAAACCTTATTTGCGCAGTTAAATATAATTAGCCCTAAATCAACATTTGAGTTGTGACCTATAATTCCGCCCGAAACCTCACTAGTAGAACATCCAATAACTACTATATCGCCCTTTTTAATTTTTGCTAAATCGCACAATTCGGTTAATGCAGCAACAACTTGATTTTTAACAGTTTCCATTATTTGCTCCTTATAAAACATCGGCGATATCAAAGATAAGCCGTTCGGTTTTTTCCCAACCTAAACACGGGTCGGTAATTGATTGACCGTAGGTTTTTCCTCCCACCGACTGACAACCATCGACCAAATAACTTTCAATCATAAAACCTTTAATTAGTTTTTTAACTTCAGGAGAATATCTACAGCTATGTAATACTTCCTTACAAATTCTCACCTGTTCTAAATACTGTTTACCCGAATTTGCGTGATTTGTATCAATAATTATTGCGGGATTAGCAAGATGCGCTTCTGAATACAGGTGTGATAGCCGCATAATATCTTCGAAATGATAATTTGGGAAGGATTCACCGCTTTCGTTAACATACCCTCTCAAGATTGCGTGAGCAAGTGGATTTCCATGCGACTTAACCTCCCATCCACGATAAATAAATGTATGAGAGCTTTGTGCGGCTGTAATAGAATTTAACATAATGGAGTAATCGCCACAGGTTGGATTTTTCATACCAACAGGTATGTCAAGTCCACTTGCAGTCAGGCGATGCTTTTGATTTTCAACAGAACGTGCGCCAACCGCAACATACGATAACAAATCTGACAAATAACGATAATTTTCAGGATACAGCATTTCATCAGCACAAAAGAATTCAGTGTTTATTATCGCATCCATATGTAATTTACGAATCGCAACAATTCCTGCTAACATATCGGGTGTTTCGTTGGCAATGGGTTGATGCAACATACCCTTATAACCTTTACCTGTAGTGCGGGGTTTATTTGTGTATAAGCGAGGTATAATAATTATCTTATCCTTAACCTTTTCCTGAACCTCTCGCAATTTTGTGACATAATCTAAAACTGCATCTTCCCTATCAGCCGAGCACGGACCAATAATAAGCAAAATACGGTCATCCTTACCTTTGAAAACATCGGCAATTTCTTTGTCTCTATTTTCTTTGATTTTCTCATATTTTTTTGGAAGCGGATATTGCTCCTTAATATCAACCGGTACCGGCAGCTTCCTTAAAAATACCATATTCATTTTAATTTCTCCTTATTTATTAAAGAGTTTTCTACGCTCGGTAGAAACCCTCATCATTTCCATAATTGCCTGTTTATCATCGTTTTCAATATATTTGGTTAGCTTATCAAAATCCTTGCGAAAAAGCTTCATCATATCAAGCAGCGGTTCCTTATTCATTAGAAATAGCTCTGACCACATATATTCGTTAATTTGTGCAATTCTTGTTAAATCACGGAAAGAGTCTCCTGTATAATTTTGCATATTTTCGCTTTGGTTACAGGTCATAAGACATACCGCAATACAGTGTGTTAGCTGTGAGAGAAACGCTATCATTTCATCGTGTTTTTGGGGAGATAATTCAGAAATTGTAGCAAATCCCAAAATTTTGCCGAGCTCTTTACATAACTCTATTGCTTTAGCTGAGTTGTTTTCGGTCGGTACAACTATATAGTTGGCTTTCTCAAAAATCTTTTCATCACTGTTTTCAACGCCGTAAACCTCACGACCTGCCATTGGGTGCGCCGCAATAAATTCTATATCATCTCGTATTATTGCATTTATCTCGGAAATCACCGAGGTCTTAACTCCCGTAACATCGGTTATAACGGTGCCCGATTTGAATAAATGCTGGTACTTGTTTAACCATTCGGTAAAAACATGTGGATAGAGTGCGAAAATTATAACATCAGCATTTTTTATTAAATCTTCTTCAATAACAGTTGTTCCGTAACTGATAATTTTGTTTTTAATGGCAAAATCTATAGAACTTTGTTCTTTTGTAATAGCATTAACCGTATATCCCTGTTTTGTGAGGGCTCTCGCATAACTACCACCCATAAGACCTAATCCAATTATTAAAAACCTTGTATTTTTATTTATTATCATCTAAATCTACCTTGATTCCCAGTAATTTTATTTTATCAAAAAAGTCAGGAAAGCTCTTTTTCACTGCTTCGATACCTTCAATTTGGCCTGAAAACACTGATGATATAACCGCAAGTGACATAACGATACGGTGGTCGTTGTGTCCGTTTAAAACCTCAGTTGGAATGTGCAAATTAGTATTATTAACTATTATTTTATTATCAAAAACCTCAATATCGGCGCCAAACTTTGCAAGTTCCTTTGCAATAACCACGCCTCGATTGCTCTCCTTCATTTCAAGGCGCTTTGTACCGATAAATTCAGCTCCGTTTTTAAGTGAAGCCACAGTAATTAAAATCGGTGCCAAATCGGGACAATCGGCAATATCAATTATCGGTTTTGAGCTTTCTAACAAATAAAACAGCTTATTATATACTTTATCGCCTTGTAAGCTTTCCAAATTTAAACCCAAAACATTTACGTTACCGCCAACACGGTTAAATGCCTCAAAAAATGCGGCATTGGAATAATCGCCCTCAACTGTAACTAATGCATTAGAATATTTTTGTTTGCCTTTAATAAACAGTGTATAATCATCCTGCCACACCACCTCAACACCAAATGTTTTAAGGGCTGAAAGCGTCATATCAATATATGAACGGCTCTCAACCGGTGGTGTGATTTTAATAACACTGTCACATTCCAGCAAAGGTAACGCAAAAAGTAAGCCACTTATAAACTGACTGCTAATATTCCCTTCAACAGAAAATATATCGGCTTTTATTGTGCCGTTTATCTTTAATTTTCCGTTAGATAGGTCAAAGACAATTCCCTGCCCATCACAAATTTTTCTATAAACATCAAGCGGACGGCGGAACAAATACTCACTACCGATTAGTGTGCATTTTTTACCGCCAAGCAGCAAAATCGGTATGAAAAAGCGAAGTGTACTTCCGCTTTCTCTACAGTTTAGAACTATATTATCGTTAAATTCAGTTGGTGAAATACCCTTTAATACAACGGTATTTCCGTTAATATCAATATTAACCCCTATCGCCTTTAAGCAGTCAATCGTAGCCAATATATCCTCAGAGAAAGCAACATTTTTTACCGTAGTAGTTTGTTGGGATAACCCAGCACAAATGAGTAATCTATGCGCCATACTTTTAGATGGCGGAGCAATGGCGGTGCCAACTGCAATGCTTTTTTTAATGTTCGCTAACATTAAATATCAAGTCCTTTAAAAATTCTTATAATTTCATCTGCAGTATCGTTTGGACCGATTACCTTTACCGCAAAATCGTTAGATGCATTATATAAATCTATGCGTTCGTTATAACGCTTTATAATGCTTTCCTTATCGTTTGCAAGTGGGCGGTCAGGTGTTGGTAAAAGCTCGTTTAAGGGACGGTCTAGGAAAAACACTACCCCATTATGCTTTAGGTGGTTAATATTTGTTTGGTTCAAAACCATTCCGCCACCCGTAGCAATAATTAAGCCGTTTTCAAGGGAAACCTCCCTTGCAACCTCACTCTCAATTCTTCTAAACTCCGCCTCTCCGTAACTTGTAAAAATTTCAGGTATTTGTTTGCCCGTGGATTTAACAATCAGCTCATCGGTATCAACAAACCTACGATTAAGCTTTTGAGCCAACACCTTACCAATTGTTGTTTTACCACTTCCCGGCATACCGATTAGAACAATATTACGCTTATTTGCTACAATTTCTTTGAAAATTTCATCTATAATGGTGCTTGAGAGCTCTTGCCCCGTAAAGTGTCCTGCCGCAAGTACCGCCTGTGCTACAAGCATATAAAGGCCGTTAATCGCCGGTATATTTCTTTTAGCGGCGGCGAGTGCCAAATCGGTGCGAAGTGGATTATACACCACATCTACAACTAACTCAAGGCAATTAAAGTCCGAAATATCAAGGGCCATACCCGTAACATTCGGATACATACCTACAGGTGTTGCGTTAACTATAACATTTGCATCATTATGTAAGGTTTTAGCATCCTGATAAGAAATCTTTTCACACTGCGGGTTTAAGCTAACAACATAAACCTCCTTGGCATTTAAATGCTTTAGCACTGCCTTGGTTGTGTTACTTGTGCCTCCATCTCCTAAAATTAAGACCTTTTTACCCGTAAGGTTATCAATTTTCTTTTTAAAGAGTGCTAACAAACCTCCAAAATCGGTGTTATAACCATATAGCTTTCCATTTTTATTAACGATGGTATTTACGGCATTTATTTCTTTAGCGGCATCATCAATATAGTCCAAAAACGGAATCACGGTTTGTTTATAAGGGATAGTTACATTAACCCCTTTATACGCCTTGTTTTTAATAAAATCTTCAACATTTTCTTTTGGTAATTCTACCAATTCGTACTGTATATCCTTAATTATTTTAGGATAAATTTCAGCCGAAAAGCTGTGTCCTAACTTTTCACCTATCAAACCGTATTCCATATTTTTTCTCCACCTAAATAAGTTCAATAACCGTTTCGGGTTTTACCTTTTTAATAAGGAACTCGCCCACTTTTTCCACAAAAACACAAGAAATAAATTCTGATTCCGCTTTTTTATCGTGTATTAAAATATTCAATGCATCCGCCTGATTTAAAGAAGCGGTTGTGGGTAAATTTAATCGTTCCATAACCTTTAGTAATCTTGCCTTTACTTCATCCGAACACATATACTGCATTCCCATGGCTACACACTCTCCGTGATATAGAGTGCCGAAATTCAGTGACTCAAAGACATGTCCTAATGTGTGACCGAAATTCAGTATTTTTCTGATTCCCGTCTCCTTTTCATCCTGCTCTACAACATTCTTTTTTACTAACAATGACTTTTCAATAATTTTATCAATGTTATCAAGATAATCATCTTTTTCGAAAATTTGAAAGAGAGGTGCATCTGAAGTCAAACCCATTTTCACAGCTTCCGACAAGCCGTTAGAGACCTGTCGGGAAGGCAGTGTCTTTAGAACATTCGGGTCAATTAGAACTGCTTTTGGTTGATAAAATGCACCGATAATATTTTTTATCCCATTAAAATTTATTGCAACCTTGCCACCGATTGATGAATCAACCTGTGATAACACGGTTGTAGGAATATTATAAAAATCAATGCCACGCATAAAGGTTGCGGCTGCAAAACCCGCAAGGTCACCAACCACACCACCACCAACTGCAACAACACAGTCCTTACGAGTAAAGTTATTTTCAAGCATAACGCTATAAAGCGAGTTTAAGGTTTCGGCAGATTTTGAATTTTCCCCTTGATTTACCACAACCGTTACGGGTGCCTTGCACTGCTTGGAAACTGTATTGGCATACTCTACGGGAACGCCATTATCGGTAACGATTAGCACCCGCCTATCAAGATTCAAAATACTATCCGCCGATTTTAAAATCCCACGTTGTAGATGAATATCATATCCACGTTCTTTTAAGTTAAGATGAATAACCATTTTATTCTCCTAAACTGATATGGTTGTAATATGTTCCAACAACCTTTAATTTATCGCAATATTTATGGAGCTCACCAAGCATTGCCTCACCCTCGGCAGTATGAAGATTGCCCTCTAACTCAACATAAAAATAATATTGCCACAAAAGCTCTTTCATAGAACGGCTGCGGAGGTTGAGCATATTAAACCCGTGTTCGCCGATTACATTGATGGCTTTTGCTAAAAAGCCCGCTTCGTTGCGAACGGTAAACATAAGTATCGAATTATTATCGGGCTTGTTAACCGTTTTTAAGTGTTCGGAACGAGAGACAACGGCAAAGCGTGTCGTATTTTGGTGGCTTTCGTTAATGTTAGAATCGAGTATTTTCAAGCCATATAATTCTGCCGTTTCGTTACTTGCAATTGCGGCAACGGATTTATCTATGTTTTTTGCAACATTTTGTGCCGCAATAGCGGTGTTGTCACACATTGCTACCTCAAAGCCGTGCTTTTTAATATATGTATCACACTGCTCAAGGGCTTGTATGTGGCTTATTACCTTTCGTATATCGGTGATTTCAGCGCTTTGTACACCAACAAGATTTTGAGAAACCGATAATTCATAAACACCGTTTATGTATAATGGTCCTCCAAAAATTAAATCAATCACCGTACCTACTTCACCTGCGCTGCTATTCTCAATTGGTAAAACAGCGCAATCACACTTGCCATCAACTACGGCATTATAAGCGCTTTTAAAGTTTGGAAAAGCAACCCTTGAGCCACCCGTAAAAATTTTACCAGCGGCAATATGCGCAAAGGCACCCTCAACACCGCTATATGCAATTTTCATACCGTCAATTAAACGGTGCTGATAGTTGCGGGATATTTTCATAACATCCTGTAAAAAATTAACATAATACTCAGCATATTTTTGCTCTTTAAGTAACTTTGAATTTTTAATAATTATTGCTTCTTCTCTTGCTGAATCTAAAATAGGCAACCCGTTTTCACGCTTGTATTCAGCCACCAGCTCGGTAGCTTTCATTCGTTTGCAAAAAAGCTCCGCCATTTTTTCATCAACGCTATTTATGATGCTACGGGCATCATCAAGCTTATTCATTAGAATTCCCCATTTCTATAGTCATCTGCCAATTTTTTAAATGCCGGCAATGACTTAATGATTTGCTCGGTTGATACGCAGTAGGAAATACGCACATAGCCGGGATATCCAAAGCTATCACCGGGCACCAACAAAAGCTCGTATTTTTTAGCATTCTCACAAAAGCGGTTTGCATCATTCTCTAGCGCCTTTATAAACAGATAAAATGCTCCATCGGGACTGGGTAAGGTATATCCGTATTCGGACAGGGCTTCACAGAGCAAATCCCGATTTTTTTTATAGATGCTAATGTCGGCAGTTTTACCCATACAAACGGGTATTAGCTTTTGAAACAAGCTGGAAGCACAAACATAGCCGAGCGCTCTGCCCGCACCGGCAACCGCCTCAAAAATTAGCTGCGGATTTACCGATTTATCAGAAATTAAAATATAACCGATACGCTCACCCGGAATTGATAACGATTTACTAAAGGAATAACAAACTATTGTGTTATCGTAATATTTTGGCACGAACGGAACAGTTATGTTATCGTACACAAGTTCTCTATACGGCTCATCTGAAATCAAGAATATAGGATGACCAAATTTCTTCTCTGCCTCACTTAAAACACTGCAAAGCTCGGTTATGGTATCCTCGCCGAACACAACGCCCGAAGGATTACATGGCGAATTGATAATAACTGCCTTTGTGTTTTTATTTATTGCGCACTTAAGGGCGGCAAAATCAATTTGGAAATCTTGTTCACGGCATTTAACCATTTTTACGGTAGCACCCGCATTTTCAATAAAAACACGGTATTCAGGGAAAAACGGTGCAAAAACTATAAACTCATCATTTTCTTCCGCCAATGCCTTAAATGTTATGCTAAGCGCTGCGGCGGCACCAGAGGTTATATAGATATTGTTTGCAGAAAATGCTGTATTGTAATCTTTGTTTAAATTTTCGGCAATCGCCTTACGAACATTCGGGTCTCCCGGTGCGGATGAATAGCTATGTAATTTTACCGAATCTTCATTTTTTAGCAAATCTATCAAAGTACTGTTCACAATATCGGGTGCGGGAACGCTCGGGTTACCAAGACTGTAATCAAAGACATTTTCACGGCCGATTTCAGCGGCACGTTTATTTCCATATTCAAACATTTCACGAATTACAGACCTAACCTGTCCTAATTGTGTCATTTTTTCTGATAACATATTTTGCCTCCGCATAATTAAATAATATAGTATTATACTACACAAAATTTTTAGTGTCAACAATACCAAAATAAAAAAGATTGCGACAAGTGAAAACTTACCGCAATCTTTTGTTGTGATTTCTAAAAATTAATCTTCTAAAACCCCAAGACTCTTTATGTAGTCCGCAGACCTTGCAAGACCTTCAAATACAGGCACCGGTGTTTCATATTCGGCAGTTACGTAACCATCGTAACCTAATGAACGAATCTTTTGAACACATTCACCAACCTGTATGCTTCCCTCACCTAAAGGAACCTGTCTATAACGCTTTCCATCAGCTGCTTTTATATAACCATCCTCAATTTCTAACAAATCCTTGGCGTGTAAATGAATTATGTAAGGCATAAGTATATCCGCCGCCTCAAACGGATTAATGCCTCTGGGTACAAAATTACCTATGTCAAAAAGGAAACCGTAGTTTGGATGATTTACCGCCTCAAACAATGTGCGAAGGCGTTCGGGGTCTTGCCAAAGAGCTCCATGATTTTCACAGCAAAACTTAATTCCCTTCGTTTGCGCATACTCTGCTAAACGACGAGCCAAAGCAGCAACACGAGGTATAACATCACGCCAATCGGGGTCCTCGCCTAAATCTTCAGGCCATTTATAACCGATATCATAACGAACCAGAGGTGCGCCAAGCTCGGCAGCAATATCAATATGATGAGCAACTGCTTCATAAATCTCATCGGAATTTGGTTCCATCATATTTCCACCATTGATATAACCGATAATTTCGATGTTACAACGCTCTGCTTCCTCTCGGAGCAGCTTTGCATATTCAAAATCGGTCATATCTTGAGGTGGAGTAAGGGTTAAAATTTCAATACCCTTAAAGCCCATTGATGCAGCAAGTTCGATTGTAGAGAACTGTGTAATTAAGCCCTTTTGGCTAAGCTGATAATAACAGTATGACGAAGCTGATAATTTCATTTAAAACACCCCATAGAATATTTGATTTAAGAATTATTTATAAAATACTCTTTGTCCATTTGTATTATAAACATAAATCAAGAAAATTGCAATAAAAAGAAATCAATTTTTAAATATTTGCTGATAATATTCTCTATATTTCCATTTTAGTTTATTGAAGCAAACCGTAGGTTCGATTCCCAAATAAATTTTAAATAGAAAAAAAGAGACCTCATATAAAGCATGAAGTCTCTCTGGAGCGGGTGATGGGAATCGAACCCACACGACCAGCTTGGAAGGCTGGGATTCTAGCCATTGAACTACACCCGCATTAATCGGCAAAAAGTATGATAACACAATTCTTGCCGATAGTCAAGCAAAAAATAAATTATTTGTGTAAAATTTGATAACCGTTTTTGTAGGCAATTTCGATACTGCTTATCGTGGTATCACAATTATCGATAATTATATTAACAATTTTATCCTCGATGTTTTTGCGTATTTTGTTTCGCAGGTCACGAGCGCCCGATTTAGCGCCTTCAGATTCTTTGGCAAGTTGCCTGCAAACCGCCGAATTAAAGGTTAAGGCAATTCCCTTTTCGTTCATTACTTCCTTTAAATCATTAAGCATCAATTCGGCAATTTTCTCAAGACTTTTAACATCGAGAGGTGAAAATACAACAATTTCATCTATTCTGCCTAAAAATTCAGGACGCATAATTTCACTCAATGCTTTGAGTGCCTTTTCTTTAGAAACTTCCGATGTGGACTTGCCAAAACCAACCGAATTATCATTACGATTGCTACCCGCATTGGAGGTCATAACAATTATTGTATTTTCAAAGTTGACTACCCTACCCTGTGCATCGGAAATTCTTCCGTCATCAAATATTTGCAGTAAAATATTGAGCACATCGGGATGCGCCTTTTCGATTTCATCAAGTAATATAACCGAATACGGCTTTCTGCGCACCTTTTCGGTAAGCTGACCTGCATCATCATAACCGACATAACCGGGTGGAGAGCCAATAATTCGGGACACTGAGTGCTTTTCCATAAACTCGGACATATCAAGGCGAATTAAGGTTTCAGGTGTTGAGAAAAGCTGCTCGGACAACACCTTAACAAGCTCGGTTTTACCAACGCCTGTAGGTCCTACAAATATAAACGAGGCCGGTCTGCGGTGTGGCGTTGTTTGCACTCTCGAGCGACGAACGGCTGCAGCAACACAGTCGGCAGCGGTGTCTTGCCCAATTACACGCTTTTTAATCTCCTTATCAAGATTTGAAAGCTTTTTTAAATCATTTTCTTGAATTTTTGATGCCGGAACACCCGTCCAAAGCTCAATAACCTTTGCTACATCCATTTCGGTAACGGTAATATTAGAGGCGGGCTTATACAAAGCATCCGCTTGTTTTTTATACTGCTCAAGAGCTGATTTTTTATTGGCGAGTTTTTCATAATCAATATTTTCAACATCGGCTTCTATTGATTCAATTTCAATAGTAACCTCTTTAATTTTTTTGTTAATATTATATAAATCATCCACCGATTTATTCGCAAGACTCGCACAGGCACACGCCTCATCCAGTAAATCAATAGCTTTATCGGGTAAAAAGCGGTCATTTACATATCTTTCGGAAAGGCGGACAATTTTTTTAACCAACTCATCCGAAACCGATACGTTATGAAATCCCTCATAATAACCCTTAACACCTAACACGATGTTTTCGGCATCGGAAATAGAGGGCTCCTCAATAACTATGGGTTGGAAGCGCCTTTCAAGAGCCGCATCCTTTTCGATATATTTGCGGTATTCCTTAAAGGTGGTTGCACCGATAACCTGAATTTCTCCACGGGAGAGAGCCGGCTTTAATATATTGGCTGCATTCATCGAGCCCTCTGCCGAGTCACCCGCACCAACAAGATTATGAATTTCATCAATAAACAAAATGATATTGCCACGGCTTTTAATTTCATCAACAAGTCCCTTTACACGACTTTCAAATTGACCACGGAATTGTGTACCCGCCACAAGTCCCGTTAAATCAAGTAGATGAATTTCCTTATCAAGCAAGCGTGCAGGTGCTGCCCCACTTGCTATCATAAGTGCCAAGCCCTCCGCAATTGCAGTTTTGCCAACACCCGGCTCACCAATTAAGCATGGATTGTTTTTAGAACGGCGTGAAAAAATTTGTATAGCACGGGATAGCTCATCATTCCTGCCGATAATTGCATCTAACTGACCGTTTCTTGCCTTATCGGTAAGGTTGGTACAATACTGCTCAAGAAAACGAGTTTTCTTCTTTTTTTGCTTATCGGCATTATCCTGTTTTTTGTTATTATCCTTTGTGTCTTGGTTATTATCAGGCGTTCCAAAAATATTATTAAGGAACGGAAATGCGGGTGCTGTGCCTAATGCAAAGGCATCATCATCCGAATCGCTTTCTTCGTTAAGCGCCATAATATCCATAAACTGCTCACTCATTTGCTCAATATCCTCATCTGAAATGTTCATCTTACTGAGCATATCATCAATCGGCTTAATACCTAACTCTTTTGCGCATATAAGGCACAAACCCTTTGGACCATCATCCTGTCGTGATGGGTCAGATATAAAAACAACGGCGGGTCTTTTTTTGCATTTGTAACATAACTTCATTTAAAAAATATACTCCCTTCGAGTAATGGACTGCATTTTCAACATTAAATATTTTAAAGTTTTATTGGTAAAAATTCAAGTATCAAGCCAAATATTTTTGATTGCTCAATTGCATCGTGAGTAAAGCACCAAAATCCGCCTGAAATCGAAACCACAACATTAACCATTAGTATAAAGAGCATTGAAATTACAAGTCCCATAATAACACCAATAATGGCACCTAATATTTTATTAACCTTGCCAATTATACTAAACGAAAAAATCTTGTTTAATAGCTTTACAACAAACTTAAAAACAAAGCTCAATATTATAAACAAAATAAGTGAAAATATAATTTTCAAAAAATATGTTGCCCCAGGTTTTACTACCGATTCACAAATTTTGTCAGCAATGGTTTTTGCTGTATCAACCTCTAAAATGTTTATTGCTGAAAATCCCTTTTCATCAATATTATTTTTAATAAATCCGGGCAACGCATCAAATACGCTTTCATTTAAAGCTTCTGTAGTGCCGGTCACCTGTTTTACCAAGGTGTTTTCGATAGAGGTTGATACGGTTGGTTCAATCAACTTATCGTATGTAAAATCACTAAGCGGTGTGCTAAGCATAAACGCAAGTACTATGGCGGCAACAAAAGCGATTATACCAAAAACCGACTTAACGAATCCCCTTTTTGCATAAATTATAACGCACAAAAGAATTATTATACAAACCGCCAAATCTAAAAACAACCACATAAGGCAACCTCTTTTTAAACATTTATTTTATTGATGCTATTATCGGTAAGGGTTGCAATGCTGAATTTTGTAATCGGAACAATTCTCTTAACTCCAAAATCACAGGATGCCGAATCTAAAAATTCACCCTTAACATTATAAATATATATCTTTCGATGGCTTAAAATGTAAATATATTTGCCACGAATTGCTATATCTACAATTTCATCCGAAAAATTGAAGGATGTTTTTTGTTTTCCATTACCCTTAAGAACAAAAATTTCGTTTTCGGTTTTATTGGCCTCAATTCCTGTCACGGCAACCGAAAAACCCTTGTTCCTTCTCATAAAGAAAACCTTTTTATTATTAGTAATCGATGTGCTTTCTAAATTACGCCATTTATAAAATGTAACACCGTTTTCAAACACCGCATAAAAATTGTTGTTCGCAGAGTTTTCCAAGGATAGCACTAACTGTCCTTCATATTCGAAGAGGTTTATCGGTGTGGCAGAATCATAATCTAAAACATATATGCGTGACACATATTCACCCGCCTTTGAATTAAAAACAGATACAGCAATACGATTACCGTCCGGTGAAATAGCGACATTGTTAATAATATAATCAGCGCACATCCATTTATAAATTTGTTTGTTGTTTTTATTATACACCGTAACCTGTGAGGAATAGCTGTCAGATGTAGTTGCAACGGCATATGTGCCATCTCTTGAAATAGCCATTGCAAGAATATTGTTATCTGCAATGCCGGAATATAATTCCTTGCTTAGATTATAAACACTATAATTTTTATCACCCTGGCTAAATAAGACAAATCTTTCGGATGATGCTTTAACTACGGGATAGGTATAGCCGTGCTGATAGGAAAAAAGCACTTTTCCGTTATTATTATAACCATCAATGTTACCCGAGGTAACAGTAACATAATACCCGTTCCCCTGAACCACCGATACCAAAGAACCATTCGTTGTATTGTTGTGGGGATATGAGCGTCCTCTACCAATACTCGCAAATCTATTTGTAATAAATTCGAATATGCCTGTAGGAAGCGCAAAAGACACAATAATAAGAGCCAAGATAACTAGCACCGAAGCCGCCATAATTTTTATACGGCGCAATTTGATTTTTAGTTTGTTACCCTTAACAACCTTCATATTTGCCTTTGACCTCTGCACCTTCATTTTTGATTTATGCGGTACAGGTTTTGGGTCCCTTTTGGGTGGCGTAGGTCTGCTTTTTTGAGGGCGAGGCACAGATGGCTGCATAGGAATTTTTTCGGTAACAGAATTTTTAATACCCTTTTTGCGTTTGCTAACACTTTTTTTCTTGTATTCAGCCAAAAATCACACCTCCGTATAAAAAACCTTATTTAGATAAAGCCCGTGCGGTGCTAAGGTTGTACCAGCACGATTTCTATCGGCGGATTCAAGTATACCCGCAGTATCCTCAGGATTTATTCTACCAAAAGAGACATCTAGCGCCGTCCCCGCAATGATGCGCACCATATTGTATAAAAAGCCGTCAGCGGTAACACTCAAAACCACATTATCGCCATCACGATAGGTTTCACAGCGGTATATCGTTCTAACCGTATCAACCACGGTGCGCTTTGAGCAAGAAAATCCCACAAAATCGTGTTTGCCGATAATTTGGCGACAAAACTCATTCATCCTTTGTTCATCTAATTTTCGTGGTACATACAAAGCATAATTTCTTAAAAACGGATTGCGAACATCCCCATCAAAAAATTTATAAATATAATTTTTTCCCTTTGCGTTGTACCTCGCATGGAAGTTATCCGCTACAGGTTCACACCCTAAAACCGCTATATCATTAGGCAAAGCCGCATTTAAAACATTTACAAATGCGGCTGCGGGAATATCAAGCACACTATCAAAATGGCAATAAAATTCATTTGCATGCACTCGAGCATCGGTTCGGCTACACCCCGTAACATCCACCTTAGATTTACAAATTTTACTTAAAGCATCACAAAGCACACCCTGAACGGTAATACCGTTAGGTTGCACCTGCCAACCGTGATATGCAGTTCCATCGTATGCAATTTTAAGTAAAAATCTACCCATAACAATTACACTTTCAAAAAAACATTTAATAAAATCACAAATACAAACAGTAAAACAACCAAAACCAATGCAAATATATCTTTTTTGGTAATTTTTAAAACCTTCATACGCTTTTTTCCAACACCGCCGTTATAGCAACGGCTTTCCATAGCTTCGGCTAAATCATAAGCACGGCGTACCGAAGAAATTAAAAGCGGAATTAAAATCGGAATGATTGCCTTAACTCGTTTTTTCAGACTTCCGCTTTCAAAATCGGCTCCACGTGCCTTTTGGGCATTGATAATCTTTTCGGTTTCTTCAACCAATGTAGGAATAAAACGCAAAGCTATGGTCATCATCATTGACATAGCGTGTACTGCACCGCCGAGACCTATAACCTTTAATGGCGATAACAGTCGCTCTATCGCATCAGTTAAATCGTTGGGCGTGGTTGTATAGGTAAGCATTGAACTTGATAAAATGAGCAATACAACCCTTAATCCCATAAATACCGAGCGTTCAACACCGCCCGTAGTAATTCTAATTTTCCAAAATTCAAGTAAAACATTGCCGTCCTTTACATAAAACACATTAAGCAACATCGTGATAGCCAAGATAGGAATAATAATTTTCAGGTTTTTAAGATATACGCTAATGGGTACCTTGGTTATTAACAACAACAAAACTATACAAACCGTTAAAAAGCCGAGAGAAATCAAGGTTGTGGCACAAAAAATTAAAACAAGAATTGCCAACAGCAAAATAATTTTCATTCTCGGGTCTAATTTGTGAACAACCGAATCATTAGCATAATACTGACCAATGGTTAAATCCTTAATCATTTAAAGCACCGCCCTTTCTGATTTTTGAAATGGCAGTAGCGGCTTCATCAACCGTTATTATATCTCGTGGCAAATTAACACCTTTTTCGATAAGACCGTGAATAATACGGGTTATTTGCGGAACATCGAGTCCCATATCCTGAAGTTGTGTACGCTCGGAAAACACCTTCTTTGGTGTATCAAGCATAGCTACCTGTCCTTTATTTAAAACAAGTATTCTATCAGCAATTAAAGCCATATCCTCCATTGAGTGAGAAACCACAAAAACCGTAGCATTATAACGCTCACGATATCTCTTAATTATTTCCATAACAGTAGCCCTACCCTGAGGGTCAAGTCCTGCTGTTGGTTCATCAAATACAATAATTTCGGGCTTCATTGCGAGAACACCCGCAATTGCTACACGGCGTTTTTCACCACCCGATAAGTCAAACGGAGATTTTTGGAGATAATCTTCGGAAATTTCAACACTACGTATAGTTTCCCTTACCGCAGCATC
Organism: Acutalibacteraceae bacterium; assembly: GCA_045650565.1. Classification (GTDB taxonomy): domain Bacteria; phylum Bacillota; class Clostridia; order Oscillospirales; family Acutalibacteraceae; genus SIG565. Next base: position 39,689 of record JAZRRG010000028.1, read on the forward strand.
AATCTCTTCATCTGATAATCCCATATTTTTAGGACCAAAGGCGATATCCTTATAAACCGTTTCTTCAAAAAGCTGATATTCGGGGTATTGAAAAACCAGCCCTATTTTAGAACGGATGCTACCGATTTTTTTAGGGTTATCCCAAATATCCTCCTCATTATAATAAATTTTACCGCTGGCAGGACGAAGCAACCCGTTCAAATGCTGAACGAGTGTAGATTTTCCTGAACCTGTATGACCTATAATTCCAATAATTTCTCCCTTTTCGGCAGTAAAATTAACATCAGTAATTGCGTCCTTGCAAAATGGAGTGTTAGGGTTATAGGTGTATGTTAAATTTTCAACCCTTAAAAGCGACAAAATTATTCCTCCGTTTGTAAATTCTCGAAAATAGCATTCACAGTATCTTCTACCGATACAACGCCTGCCGTTATGTTTAATTTGTTTAGCAATTCTGTTGTTTGCGGAACGCTGAGATGAGAGCTCTTTAACAACCCTGCATCGCCAAAAATATCGGCAGCAGTACCATCCTTAACAATCTTTCCGTCATCCATAACAATAACTCGGTCGGCAAACTCCGCCTCATCCATATAATGCGTTATTAAAACAACGGTAATCCCCTTTTCCTTATTTAAGCGGCGAATGGTGTTAACCACCTCACGCCGACCTAACGGGTCAAGCATTGCGGTTGGCTCATCAAGTACGATGCATTCGGGCTGCATTGCAATAATACCCGCTATAGCAACCCTTTGTTTCTGTCCGCCCGAAAGCTTGTTTGGCGCAAAATTTCGAAACTCATACATATCAACACTTTTAAGTGCATCATCAACACGTGCCCTGATTTCCTGTGGCTCCAGCCCTAAATTCTCGGGACCGAAGGCAACATCCTCCTCAACAACCGAAGCGATTAACTGATTGTCGGGGTTTTGAAAAACAAGACCAACAGTACGCTTAATTTCAATTTCTCTATCAGTATCGAGAGTTGAAATGCCGTTGATTAAAACGGTGCCTTCTGTTGGCTTATGCAAGCCATTGAAAAGCTTTGCAAGAGTTGATTTGCCCGAGCCGTTATGTCCTAAAATTACGGTAAAAGAGCCACGCACAACCGATAAATTAAGGTTATCAATAACCACCTCGGCGCCATTATCTGAATCGTTAAACTCAAATTTTAAATTTTTAACTTCAATAATATTATCCAATTACTATTCACCAATCCAAACAGTTGTGTTTCCGCAAGGCAACACGATGTCTTTATTTGTAACCTTTAATCCAATCTCATCGGTAAACACCTTTTGACCTTTGCCGTGGGATATGTAAATTTCTGTTAAGTAGTTAAGTATTGTAGGAGAAATGCCCGTTGTGTATGAATTTAAAAAGAAAAACAATGGGTTATCACTTAACAGTTTACCCGTTTCCGATAAAAGCTCAGATATTTGTTGTTCAAGCTTCCAAACCTCACCGTTTGGACCTCTACCGTATGAAGGCGGGTCCATAATAATTGCATCATAGGTGTTACCACGGCGAATTTCTCGTCTTACAAATTTTAAGCAATCATCTATAAGCCAACGTACCGGTGCATTACCAACGCCCGATACCGCAGCATTTTCCTTTGCCCACTGAACCATACCCTTTGATGCATCAACATGGGTAACCTCAGCACCTGCTTTCAAGCAAGCCACTGTAGCACCGCCCGTATAGGCGAAAAGATTTAAAACCTTAATTTTTCTACCCGAATTTATAATTAGTTCCATTGCCAGAGACCAGTTAACTGCCTGCTCGGGAAAAAGTCCCGTATGCTTAAAGCCCATCGGCTTCAAACGAAACTCTAAATCTCTATACTTAATATTCCAAACATCCGGAACCTTTTTGAGTGTTTCCCAATATCCACCGCCTGAATTCGAACGATGATATATGGCGTGTGCACTATGCCAATGCGTATCTTTTTTATCGCCTTCCCACATAACAGTCGGATCGGGACGAATAAGTATGATATCACCCCAACGCTCAAGACGTTCGCCAGATACCGCATCTAACAACTCATAATCAGTAAAATCTTCTACAAAACGCATATAAATTTCCTTTAAAAAATAGATTGTTGCTCGGTCTTACCGTTAGTATTACGGTCAATACCCAAATGGTCATAAGCCAACTGGGTAACGCAACGTCCCCGTGGCGTTCTTGATAAAAATCCGATTTGCATCAAATACGGCTCATAAACATCCTCAATAGTAATGCTTTCTTCACCGAGAGCTGCCGATAATGTATCAAGACCAACAGGACCGCCGCCATAAACACTAATGATGGTGGTAAGCATACGCCTATCAAAATCATCAAGACCTAATTCATCAATTTCAAAGCGCTCAAGAGCCGCACGTGCAACACCCTCATCAATTTTTCCGTCAAAATCAATTTGTGCAATATCTCTTACACGCTTAAGCAAACGGTTTGCAATACGTGGTGTACCACGAGAGCGTGAGGCGATTTCGAGTGCGCCGTCATTATCAATTTCAATTTGAAGTATACCTGCCGAACGCTTAATTATCTCCGCCAACTGCTCGGGTGTGTATAATTCAAGTCGCAGCAGCACGCCAAAACGGTCACGAAGCGGAGCTGTGAGCTGTCCCGAACGAGTTGTGGCACCAACAAGTGTGAAGTGCGGTAAATCTAAACGAATCGAACGGGCAGACGGACCCTTGCCTATAATAATATCCACCGAGAAATCCTCCATAGCGGGATATAAAATTTCCTCCACACTGCGAGACAAACGATGTATTTCATCAATAAAGAGGACATCGCCCTCATTAAGATTTGTAAGAATAGCGACCAAGTCGCCCTGTTTTTCAATGGCAGGTCCTGAGGTCACACGACAGTTAACACCCATTTCCCTTGCAATTATGCCCGAAAGGGTTGTTTTACCGAGTCCGGGAGGACCATAGAGTAAAACATGGTCGAGTGATTCCTTTCGAAGTAGTGCCGCCTTCATATAAATTGAAAGATTTTCCTTAACCTTATCTTGTCCAATATATTCGTTAAGCGTTTTGGGACGAAGCGTGATTTCGGCATCATCATCCGTCGCTACAAATTCGGGAGCGACAATTCTATTTTCAAAGTCTAATTCTTCCATACCTTACACCTGCCTTGAAAGTTCTTTAAGGGCTGCCTTTATTATTTCCTCGGTAGATAGGTTTGCATCCATTCGACCAACCACTACCGATGCATCACTTTGTGAAAAACCGAGAGATACAAGGGCTGCAACCGCTTCCCTTGAATTACTACTTTGACCTACCTGTACTGCCGCAGTCACTTCGGTGCTGCCCAACGACACCTTTGATACCTTGTCCTTTAACTCTAAAATAATTCTTTGAGCCAGTTTACTTCCCACACCCGATGCTGCAGTTAACGACTTTGAATCGTTACTTGCTATGCAAAGCATAATTTTATCGGGAGAAAACTCTGAAAGAAGCGCTATGCCCATCTTAGGACCTACGCCGCTTACCGAAATCAGCATTTTAAAG
>JAZRRG010000029.1:0-9749 GCA_045650565.1 Acutalibacteraceae bacterium
AGCAACAGAGACTGAGGCGCCCGACTACTACGAGGTTACCGACCGTTCACCTGCGGTACCTATGTTTGAGGGTACAAAGGTAGCGCTTGCTGACCTTCGTGTTGAACTTGAGGATGGCACTAAACTCCCGGCGGATGCACTCACTTGGACACCTAATGATACCTACACAGGTGTTGAAATTGCGGATGGCTGCATAACAGCAAGCTCTGCAGGTACCTATAAGTTTACAGTAAATAAGGGTGAGGCAACCAATACCGTATATATTATGGTTAACGAGTATGGTGATACCGACTTTGAGATAGTTGGTTGGAACGGTACAGACTATGATAATTATGAAATCGACACAGAAAATGGCAACTGGATTATCGCATCAAAATTGGGTACCATACCGACATCGGTTTCTACTGTAAATGCTTCAACAGAACATGGCAATTATTATAGAATTTCTGCCGAAACCTTTAAAGGTACCTCAACCTCCGCTTTCGGTTTCTCATGGACAGCAACTATTCCGAAACATATATTGTTCAGCAGATATTATTCGTCATATACATTGTTCTATACTAACCCCATCCTTTCAGACTTTGCTGACTATAATTTCACATCAGATATTATAGGTTTGAATATTGCAGATGGTAATGCTGCCAACAGAGGTGTTATACTCAGAGCAAATATTGATGCCGATGCAGAAATATACAATGGCGAAAATGCTAATGATGCGGCAGTATTTAAGCTGGGCGATGAGACCGATACAACATCAGGTACAGGTCTTTACCTTATGAGCTACCGTTGGGGCGGTGTATCCTTAGGTGCTTTCGGTAAGAATTGGATTGATGGAACAGGTCAAGCCCGTTACGGATACAATGGTTATACACTCCACTCTATGGGTGATAACTATACAAAGCTTTCCAGGCAGTCAGAATATGATGACAGCTATCTATTTACTGATAAGGCCGTTAGTCTTGACATTGACCTTGTTGGAAGCAATGTTAAATATAGCTTAAATAATAATACAATCCTTGATACCTTTGATAATAATCAGGTTTACTTATTAAAGAACGCTTTGTTCGACCAGGCAGCTGTTGCTGGCAATAGTGCCCTTGAAGTTAGCAATACAGCTTTCGATTATGCTACTGCATTTGCTTCAAAGGGCGTAACTGATGCTGGTAACGCAATCGGCTTCGGTATCGCACACGCAGGTATGCGTATTTGCTCATTTAGTGTTAAGCTTGCATTAGATACAGATAATAACGGCGATGTTATTATGCCAAAAGCAACAATAATTATGGAAACTAAGCGAATTCCTGCAAACACACGCTTTGATTTATCAACAGTTAACTTTGTGGTTGATGGAAAGTTTATTTCAGGCGCTGATGTAACCTGGGAAGCTCACCGTGATAGCGATTACGAAATTGCAAACGGCTATGTATTGGCTTACAGTGAAGCAGCTGAGTTTGAAATTGAAGGTACCTATAATGGCGAAACCGTAACATTACCCGTTATGTTCACCGCTAAGGGAACTGACACAGCGATTGCTGAAAAATTCGCAGAACCTTATATGACTGTAGCACCTGCAGATAATGGCTATACAGTAACTATTAACGAGGATGCTGACACAGCGCTCAAATACGGCACATTAGCTCTCACAGCAGACAATCGTGATGCTGTAATACTCTTAAATGCCGATAGCACAGGTAAGACCTATGCGTTCAGTGCTCTTTATCCTGAAACAATGGTAATTTCGGCTGATACTACCGACCTTATTACACGTGAAGGCTCTATTTATCCGTTGGGTGTTCAGATTAATGAAGCGTTATCAGGTATTAGATTCGTTACTCGTTATCCGCAAATCAAGAAAAATGGCGATACTATCGCTTTGAATACTGAGTATAAACAGGTTGGTGTAATTATCATTCCTGAGGCGTTGATTGGAACCGGAGATTTAACAAGTGCTACTGCTGATGCTTTGTTAATTGATGATGACAAGCAAACGGTTGAGCTTGCTGCGGATATAATTGGAACTACTCGCAATGCCAGCAACGTTGCTATCAGAAAACTTATGACTGCAAACGAAGCATTCTCTGATGCTGCTGCTATACTTACAAATCTGCCTGAAAATATGCGCGATAGAAACATAGTTGCTCTGCCTTATTTGATTACTAAAAATAATGAGGTAGTATTCTATGATGGTGATGCGCCGATGGATAATTACAACAGTGCTTATAGCCGCTTATCCAGCGTAGGTTAAGAAAGGAGAAAGATAAATGAAAAAATATATTGCTCCTGAGATTACAGTAACAGAGCTTGTTTTAACAGATGTTATCGCTGCTACTTTTACAGAAAGTAAAGATGACAACGAAACAAGCTGGATTGAAGGTTGGACATCAGGCATTCTTGGTTCATAATAATCTAAATTTAGCACACCCGAAAGGCAAAGCCTTTTGGGTGTGTTTTTTATGATAGTAAAATCCTGGCTCTGCAAGTGGTTAAAAAGCTTTAGCATTACCGCTTTCCGCCGTGGCGGCTCCATTTGTCAAGGAAGCTGTTATTTTGAAAAAAAGACTGAGGGGGAGTTGTCAAGTATCTCTCCCTCAGTCTTTTTGCCTTGCGGCAAAAAGCTATCTCCCTCATCAGATGGAGGCGGAGATATCATCCGCCCGAACCAAGTATAAAAATATTTCACAGCACTAAATGTTAAATAATTAACAAAGTATTTTGAAAAGATTCAAAATATTAAAAAAGATTGATTATTTTTTAACAACCCTATTGACCTTTTTAAAATAATTGTATATAATAGTAGAAAATTGCTTTTGGAGGTAAATATTATGGCAAGAGTTTATAATTTTAGTGCAGGTCCTTCAATGCTTCCTTTAGAGGTGCTTGAAACCGCAGCAAATGAGATGTTAGAGTATGGCGAGAGTGGTCAGTCGGTTATGGAAATGTCACACCGCTCAAAAGTTTATGATGCAATCATCAAAACAGCCGAGGCTGATTTACGCGAGGTAATGAACATCCCCGATAATTACGAGGTTCTTTTCTTACAGGGCGGTGCTTCCACACAGTTCGCTATGATTCCTATGAATCTCATGAACAAAAATAAAAAGGCAGATTTCGTAGTAACAGGTCAGTGGGCTAACAAGGCATATAAAGAGGCAGCAAGATATGGTGAAGCAAAGGTAATCGCTTCCTCGGCGGATAAGACATATTCCTATATTCCCAAACTCAATAAAGAGGACTTCACACCCGATGCTGACTATTTCCATATTTGTATGAACAATACAATCTATGGTACTAAGTGGAACGAGTTACCTGATACAGGCGATGTACCGCTCGTAGCAGATATTTCTTCTTGCATTTTGTCAGAGCCGATTGATGTTAGCAAATTCGGTCTTTTATATGCCGGCGCACAAAAGAACGTAGCCCCCGCAGGACTTACTATCGTAATTGTTAGAAAAGATTTGCTCGGCAACGCTATGGACATCACACCCACAATGCTTAACTATGTAACACACGCCGAAAATGAGTCTATGTTCAACACACCCCCTTGTTATACAATTTATGTTGCCGGCTTAACACTTAAATGGATTAAAAAGTTAGGCGGCCTTGAAAAGATGGCAGAAATCAACAAGAAAAAGGCTGCAATTCTTTACGATTTCTTAGATAACAGTAAGCTTTTCAAAGGTACAGTTGTAAAAGAGGACCGTTCACTTATGAATGTACCTTTTGTAACAGGCAATGAAGAACTCGATGCGAAATTTGTAAAAGAAGCTACAGCAGCCGGCTTTGTTAATCTTAAAGGTCACCGTTCGGTTGGCGGTATGAGAGCTTCCATCTACAATGCTATGCCTATTGAGGGTGTTGAAAAGCTTGTAGAGTTTATGGCGAAGTTTGAAAAGGAGAATGCATAATGTATAACATTAAAACCTACAACAAAATTTCCGAAATCGGACTTAATGAGTTTGATGAGGGCAAATACACAATTGGGGATGATGTTGAAAATCCCGTTGGTGCAATTGTTCGTTCAGCTGCTTTACACGATGTAGAGTTTCCCGAATCGCTTTTGGCAATTGCTCGTGCGGGTGCAGGAACTAACAATATCCCCACCGATAGATGTGCTGCTGAGGGTATAGTTGTATTTAATACCCCCGGTGCTAACGCTAACGCCGTTAAGGAGTTGGCAATTGCCGGATTACTTTTATCCTCCCGTAGAATCATCCCTGCTATTGAGTGGGCGAAAACACTTAAGGGCAACGGAGATAATGTTGGTAAAATGGTTGAAAAGGGTAAGGGCGCATTCGTAGGTCCAGAAATAAAGGGTAAAAAGCTTGGTATTATCGGTCTTGGCGCTATCGGTGTTTTGGTTGCAAATGCTGCCAATTCACTTGGTATGAAGGTTTACGGCTACGATCCATATTTGTCCCTTAAATCTGCTTGGAACCTAACCCACTATGCAATGCGTGCCAACGATTTAAAGGAAATTTATGAAACCTGTGATTATATTTCTATTCACGTGCCGCTAACACCCGACACCAAGGGATTTATTGATGCTGATGCAATTAAGCAAATGAAGGATGGTGTTCGCATTCTTAACTTCTCACGTGCTGAGCTTGTAAATTCGGCTGATATGATTATTGCTCTCGAATCGGGCAAGGTTGCCACATATGTTACCGATTTTCCGACCGATGAAATACTCGGCATTAACGGTGCTATAGCAATTCCTCACCTTGGCGCATCAACACCCGAATCTGAGGACAACTGCGCAACAATGGCTGCTAAGGAGTTAATTGATTATATCGAAAACGGTAATATAGAAAACTCGGTTAATTTCCCCGCAGTATCAGCACCAAGAGCTACCGAAAAAAGAATTTGTGTAATGCACAAGAATATTCCCAATATGCTAACCGCTATCACAACTGCTGTTGCTGAAAATAATGTTAATATTGAGAATCTTCTTAATAAATCTCGTGGCGATTACGCCTACACAATTCTTGATATCAGCGAAGCAGATTACGATGCTATTTACGATAAAATTGCTAAAATTGAAGGCATTATTCGAGTTAGAATCATTTAGTTACTCGTTGACAAAAAATACCTACTGTGTTAAAATTCACAGTAGGTATTTTAATTTTAAAGGATGAAGAAAATGACAAAAATTGACATATTTTCGGGCTTTTTGGGAGCAGGTAAAACCACTCTAATAAAAAAACTAATCAAAGAAGCTTTTAGTGATGAAAAAATCGTTATTATTGAAAATGAGTTCGGCGAAATCGGTATTGATGGCGGTTTCTTAACAGATACGGGTATCAATATAACAGAAATGAATTCGGGTTGCATTTGCTGCAGTCTTGTAGGGGATTTTGGCGAGGCACTTAAAGTTGTTTTGGATGAATATTCGCCAGAGCGTATTATTATTGAGCCGTCGGGCGTTGGAAAACTGAGTGATGTTGTAAGGGCGGTTGAGCAGCTCGGCGTTGAAAACATTGCTTTGAATTCCTGCACAACGGTTGTTGATGCCACAAAATGCAAAATGTATTTGAAAAATTTTGGCGAGTTTTTCGGTAATCAGGTTGAAAATGCGAACTGTATTATTTTAAGCAGAACAAAGGGAATTGATGAGGAAAAACTGCATACGGCTCTTCATTTATTAAAGGAAAAGAACGGCACGGCAACCGTAATCACTACAGATTGGGACTTGCTTTCGGGTAAACAAATTTTGGCTGCTATGGAGCAAAAAAACACACTCAACAACCAAATGGATGATTTGCACCATCACCACGAGCATGGTGAGGAGTGCCATTGTCACTGTCACGAGCATCATCACCATCACCACGAGCACGGTGAAGAGTGCCATTGCCACTGTCACGAGCATCATCACCATGACCATCACGCTGATGATGTATTTTCAAGCTGGGGCAGGGAAACCGCAAACAAATACACATATCAGGAAATTTATGATATGTTGTCCGCACTTGATAATTCTGAGCTTTACGGCACGGTGCTTCGTGCAAAGGGTATTATAGAGACTACCGATAAGGGCTGGGTGCATTTTGATTTTGTACCTGAGGAAAAGGAAATACGTGAAGGTTCAGCCGAGGTTATCGGTAGAATTTGCGTAATTGGTTCTAACCTTAATGAAGATGCTTTAGCAAAGCTTTTTAATATTTAGGAGAGTATAATGGATATACCGGTATATCTTTTTACCGGCTTTTTAGAGTCGGGAAAAACTAAATTTATTGCCGAAACCCTAACCGATAAGAGATTTAACAACGGCGAAAGAACGCTGCTGCTCTTATGCGAGGAGGGGGTGGAGGAATATAACCCTTCTACCTTTTCGGGTGAAAATGTATTTATCGAGCTTTTGGAAAACGAGGATGATTTAACACCCGAGTTTCTTGAAAGCTTAAGGCGCAGGTGTAAAGCAGAGCGTGTTATTGTTGAATACAACGGTATGTGGCAGCTTAAGTCTCTATTTCAAAATATGCCGCAAAAATGGATAATTGCTCAGGAATTTATGTTTGCCGATGCAACGACATTTGTAAACTTCAATGCAAATATGCGCTCCTTGGTGGTGGACAAATTGACCACCTGTGAAATTGTAATTTTCAACCGTTTTACCGATGCTACCGATAAAATGGCGCTTCATAAAATAGTGCGTGGTATAAACCGCAAGGCAAACATAGCGTATGAGCGTGCATCAGGCGAGGTCGAGTTTGATAATATTGAGGACCCGTTACCTTTTGATATAAACGCACCGATTATTGAAATTGGTGATTTAGATTATGCCATTTGGTATCGTGATTTATCCGAGGAGCTAAAAAAGTATGATGGCAAACACCTAAAATTCAAGGGTATGGTAGCCAAGGCAGAATCGGTTCCCGAGGGCTCCTTTGTAATAGGTCGACCTGTTATGACCTGCTGTGTGGATGATATACAGTTTGCGGGTCTTGCCTGTAACTATAAGGGTGCGGCAGTGCTTGAAAACAGGCAGTGGGTTAAAATAGATGCTATATTAAATCTCGAAAAGCATAAAATGTATGGAAAGGTAGGTCCCGTGCTTAATGTGATTTCGGTAGCTATGACCGATGCGCCCGAGGACCCCGTTGCAACCTTTTAAGGAGATTTTTATATGGAATATTTTTTGGTGTATTTCTTTATGATTAGCGCTGTATCGGTGTTTATTTGCGTAATTGATAAACATAATGCCGCTGCAGAAAAGTGGCGCATAAGCGAAAAAACGCTATTTTTACTGTCTTTTATAGGTGGCGCACTGGCAATGTATTTAACCATGCGGATTATTCATCATAAAACACGGCACAAGCGGTTTATGTGGGGACTGCCTATAATTATGTTGCTGCATTGTGGTTTTGCCTATGTCGTATTTAAATATTTGCTAAATAGTTGACTTTTTTGTCTGGTTGAATATAATGTATTATGTAACTTCGGGGCGGAGTGAAATTCTCCACCGGCGGTATAGCCCGCTAGCCGTTTTAACGGTTGATTCGGTGAAATTCCGAAGCCGACGGTATAGTCCGGATGATAGAAGTGTGAGTTTGTTGTTATGTCCCGATATTTTTATATCGGGATTATTTTTTTGGGAGTGGTTTTATGAATAATAAAAAAATAAGGGCAATCGCAGTAACGGGTATGCTAACGGCACTTGCTTTTTTGATAACCTTTGTTTTTCGCTTTAAAGTATCATTTTTAACCTTTGATTTTAAGGATACATTTTTAGCATTGGCATCGCTTATGTACGGACCGTTTTACGGGGTATGCGGTGCGGCGATTGTGGCATTGTTAGAGTTTATTTCGGTTAGCGATACCGGAGTTTACGGACTTATAATGAACTTTTTGGCAAGTGGCACCTTTTCCTTGGTTTGCGGCTTGATTTATAAATATAAGCGTACCTTTTCGGGCGCAATTTTATCTTTGGGTTTGGCGGTAGTTTCTGTAAATGTTGTTATGATAACCGCAAACATATTTATAACACCTTTTTATATGGGTGTGCCTCGTTCGGCGGTAATTTCTATGATACTGCCGCTGCTTCTACCCTTTAATATTGCTAAAACACTTATGAATGCATCAACAACATTGCTTTTATATAAGCCGATTACAACCGCACTTAAGAGGTTTAACATTATTGAAAGGAACGAGCGTAAATCAAATGCTTTGCGTTCGGTAGTATTAACGGTGGTTTCGGTGCTGATTATCGTTCTAACCGTTCTTTTCCTAACACTAAAACTAAATGGAGTTTTACAAATTTTTTAAGTTGACAAAATGCGATAATATGCTATACTATAAACAGTGACAGTTGAATATTTTCCTTATCAAGAGTGGCGGAGGGACTGGCCCTGTGATGCCCGGCAACCTAGTTTTACAAAGGTGCTAAATCCTGCGGTTTTTACCGAAAGATGAGGTAGTGCTTATAAACCGCCTCATAAATGGCGGTTTTTATTTTTGGAGGTTAGAAAATTATGGCAAAAATTCTTTTTTCATCGGAATCAGTAACCGAGGGACATCCCGACAAGGTTTGCGACTGTGTGTCGGATGCAGTTTTGGATGCGCTTATTGGTGTTGACCCGTGTTCCCGTGTTGCGTGTGAAACCTTTGCAACGACCAATTCCATTACAGTTATGGGCGAAATTACAACCAAAGCCAAGGTTAATTATGAAAAAATTATTAGAGATACGATTTGTAAAATTGGATATAACAGCGATGATGTTTTCTTTAACGGTAACACTTGTGAGGTAACTATAAAACTTCACGAGCAGTCACCTGATATTGCGCTTGGCGTTGATAAATCATTGGAGGTTAAATCGGGCGAGGATGATGAATTTAATCTTCACGGTGCGGGTGACCAAGGTATGATGTTTGGCTTCGCTTGTGATGAAACACCTGAGCTTATGCCGCTACCGATTTCTCTCGCACATAAGTTGGCTATACGGCTTACAGAAATTCGTAAGAACGGTACTCTTAAATATCTCCGCCCTGATGGTAAAACACAGGTAACGGTTGAATATGCCGATGGTGTGCCTTGTCGTGTAGATGCTGTGGTCGTATCCTCGCAGCATACGGCTGATATTGACCTTGAAACACTCCGCAAGGATATAACTGAGCTTGTTATTAAACCCATTATTCCTGAAAGTTTATTGGATGAGAACACCAAATACTATATTAATCCGACAGGTAGGTTTGTAATTGGCGGCCCACACGGAGATACGGGGCTTACGGGTAGAAAAATTATTGTTGATACTTATGGTGGTACAGCCCGTCACGGTGGCGGCGCTTTTTCGGGGAAGGACCCCACAAAAGTGGATAGAAGTGCTGCCTATGCCGCACGTTACGTTGCTAAAAACATTGTTGCTGCAAAGCTGGCAAGTAAGTGCGAGGTACAAATTGCTTATGCGATAGGTGTCGCAAAGCCTGTGTCGGTTATGGTGGACACCTTTGGTACGGGCGTTGTATCGGATGATGTTATTGCCGGTGCAATAAATAAGGTGTTTGACCTGCGTCCTGCGGCAATTATTAAAAAGCTTGACCTACGCCGCCCGATATACTCACAAACCGCAGCATACGGGCATATGGGAAGAATTGATTTAGATTTACCCTGGGAGAAAACCGATAAGGTTGATGAACTTAAAAAGATTGTTATGTAAAAAAAGTCCTACGAAAGAGGCACACTCCTAAGGGAAGTGTGCCTCAGTTATATTCGCCTATCGGCGAGTGATATTGCTTCGCAGTGATATTTGGACTAA
>JAZRRG010000030.1:0-17621 GCA_045650565.1 Acutalibacteraceae bacterium
GAGAGGACCGGGATGGACGCACCTCTGGTGCACCAGTTGTTCTGCCAAGGGCATAGCTGGGCAGCTAAGTGCGGACTGGATAAACGCTGAAAGCATCTAAGCGTGAAACCAACCTCAAGATTAGATATCCCATAGTGTTAACTAGTAAGGTCCCCGGTAGACTACCGGGTTGATAGGCTGCGTGTGTAAAGGCGGTGACGTCTGTGCTTGGCAGTACTAATAGACCGAGGGCTTGACCTACTTTGATTCTCTATCTTCCATATTCCCCTTTGTTCAGTTTTGATGGTGCGAAAACAAAACCTGACGAAGCTTCGTCAGGTTTTTATTTTTATCATTATTGTATTTTTTATGTTTAGTGGTATAATATTAAATATTAGCATAAGGAGGGATAAAATGACGGCGAATTTTCACACGCACACCGCAAGGTGCCATCACGCTACGGGCACCGACCGTGAATATGTTGAAAAGGCGATAGAACTTGGCATCACCGAGCTCGGCTTTTCCGACCATATGCCGCAGCTTTATCCCCAAGCGCAAGGCAAGCATTTTCAAATGGATTTATCTGATGTGCGAGAGTATTTTAGCTCGCTTACGGCATTAAAAAACGAATTTAAAGATAAAATCAAGATATATATCGGCTTTGAGGCGGAATATTACAAGGGAATTACCGAAAAAACTCTCGATTTTTTTCGGCAATATCCTATTGATTACCTTGTTTTAGGTCAGCATTTGTTAGATACGGTTGATAGCGAAATTTCGAGTGAGGCCACAACCCAAAAGCAGCGCCTTACAAGGTATGTAAACACAGTAATTGCGGCAATAAATACGGGACTTTTCTCCTTTATAGCACATCCTGATATAATAAACTATACACCGGAGGATGAGTTTTATTATACCGAAATGAAGCGTTTATGTGTTGAGGCAAAGAGCGCCGGAATACCGCTTGAGTGCAATATGTTAGGGACAGGTGGCTTTGGCAACCGCCGCAGACATTACCCGAGCGAGCGCTTTTTCAAAATTGCGGCAGAGGTTGGCAACGATGTAATAATAAGCGCCGATGCGCACGAGCCAGAAATGCTTTATAACCCCGAGGGTTATAAAATATGCCGAGATATGCTGCAAAAGGTGGGCATAACACCTATAGAAAAACCAAAGCTTATAAAACCATAACGCCTTCCCTTTGAGGAGAAGGGGGACCGCTTGCGGTGGATGAGGTGCACATGAACAAAACATATAACCCCTGTCTTACAAAGAATGCGAAAAATCTTCGTAAGAATATGACAAAAGAAGAAAGACATTTGTGGTATGATTTTTTGAAAGATTTACCCGTAACGGTTAATCGGCAAAAGGTAATGGGAATTTATATCGCCGATTTTTACATAGCATCTTTAAAAATAATCATCGAAATTGATGGTTCTCAGCATTATGAAAAAGAAGCAAAAGAAATGGATGCAAAAAGAGATAAATATTTTAATGAATTGGGAATTACTGTCCTTAGATATTCAAATCGTGATATCAATCAAAATTTTAGAGGTGTTTGCGAGGATGTTTTGAACAGGATTCGGAGCAATTTATATTTAGCTGATTAAAAACACACCTCATCAGTCACTACGTGACAGCTTCCCCTCAAGGGGAAGCCATTGAGCACTTTAAGAAGAAAGCAGACTGAAAACAGTCTGCTTTTTGTTTATATTACGGCTTTGGATTACTACGAGCGATGTATAATATTTATAGGGGTGATTTTATGATAAAGAAAATAGTGGTAGAAGGGTGTAGGTACTACAATAATTATAACGAAGTAAAAGAATATATAGATTTTTGTATTAGCTAAAGAAGGGAACAACCCGAAATTATCGGGTTGTTTTAGTACTTTTTTACATAAAAAAGTTTAGTCGTTTGTTAACCCCAAAATATAATCCGCAGAAACCTTGTAAAATTTACACAAGGTAATTAAATGGTGTAAAGGGATTTGGTTGACACCTTTTTCATATCTGGAATATACTTGTTGGGTTGTATTTAATAATTTAGCAATGTCATTTTGTGTTAAATCTTTATCTTCTCTTAAATCACGCAGTCTGTCAAAATATGTTTTCATATTAACACCTCAATTGAATATTACAATACGCCATTTCTGATGTATTGAATTTACACTACTTGTGGTGTATAATATGGTGTGTATAGGGGTGATTTTATGATAAAGAAAATAGTGGTAGCAGGGAGTAGGAATTATAATAATTATAATGAGGCAAAAGAATATATAGATTTTTGCATTAGAGAAGTAAGGAAAGAGAACACATTGATTATTTTGTCGGGCGGTTGCATCGGTGCAGATTTAATCGGGGAGAGATACGCCATCGAGAATGGTTTTAAGGTAGAGAGATATCCTGCTGATTGGGAGAAATACGGCAAAGCCGCAGGACCCATAAGAAATAAATTGATGGCAAAGGATGCGGATTACATTATTTGCTTTTGGAACGGACAAAGCTGCGGCACAAAATCTATGATAAATCATGCTAAGCAATACGGGAAACCAATAAAAGTCAAAAGAATACAAACATAATAACGAGACAGAAAACAACCCAACTGCTATATAAAGGCAGTTGGGTTATTAGTTTGAGTTAATCAATATCCTTACCGCAGCAGCGTTTATATTTTTTGCCGCTGCCACACGGACACGGTGCATTTTTGCTTACGGCACCCTTACCACGCACGGTAGTGTTTGTATTTTCTCCCGTGGAGGTTTCCTTAGCAACCCTTTGTCGAGTCAGCTGTTCTTGTTGCATAAGAACGCCGCCTGCAAGGGTGGCAATGGCTGTTTTTTCTCGGATGTCCTCGGTCATAGCCGAGAACATATCGTAACCTTCGTTGCGATAGGCAACAAGCGGGTCGTGCTGACCGTATGAGCGCAGTCCAATGCCTCGGCGCAGCTCATCCATAGCATCAATATGGTCCATCCAATGAATATCAACATTGCGCAGCAGTATATATCGCTCCGCTTCGTGTACCTTGTCCTCACCGAAGCGTTTTTTAAGAAGCTCATAACGGGCACGTGCCTTTTCCTTTAAAAACTCGCCGATTTCTTCTCGGGAGGTTTCCCCCAGCTGCTCGGTTGTAAAGACAAGGTCGTTCGGCTCGGTAAGCCAACCTGCAGTATATTTTTTAAGTCCTGCTATGTTCCAGTCATCATGCACAACATCATCACTTAAATAGCGAGAGACCGCATTATCAATTGTGCTGCTTATCATAGAAAAGATATTGTCAGTTATATCCTCACCGTCAAGCACCTTATTACGCTGCTGGTAAATGAGTTCACGCTGTTTGTTGATTACATCGTCATAATCAAGCACAGTGCGGCGAGCCGCAAAGTGATTGCCCTCAACCGCCTTTTGCGCACGTTCCATAACGCTTGAGAAAATTGCAAAATCAATGGGACCGTCCTCGACGATTTTGGTCATTTGCATTGCTCTCTTTAAGGCATCGCCACCGAAAACACGCATAATATCATCATCAATAGAAATAAAGAATTGCGATGAACCGGGGTCTCCCTGTCGACCCGCACGACCACGAAGCTGATTATCAATTCGCCTTGATTCGTGGCGCTCGGTACCGATAATGCAAAGACCACCCGCTTTACGCACCTTTTCTGCCTCGGGAGCGATTTCCTCGCTGAATTTCTTTATGCAGTCATTATAAAAGGCACGATTTTCCAACACCTCAGAGTCGCTCGAATTGGCAAAGCCCGTAACCTCGGCAATCATTTCCTCGGTAAGCCCCTTTTTGCGAAGCTCACTTTTTGCAAGATATTCGGCATTACCGCCAAGCATAATATCGGTACCACGACCTGCCATATTTGTGGCAATGGTAACAGCACCCAACTTACCCGCCTGGGCGATAATCTCGGCTTCCTTTTCGTGATGCTTGGCGTTGAGCACATTATGCGGAATGTTGCGGCGCCGAAGCAGAGCACTTAAAAGCTCGGACTTTTCAATGGTAACCGTGCCTACAAGCACGGGCTGACCCTTTTTGTGACACTCTATTATATTTTCAATAACCGCCTCGAATTTAGTGGGCTCGTTTTTGAAAATAATATCATTTTTATCCTCACGCACAAGCGGTTTATTCGTCGGAATCTCAATTACATCAAGACTATAAATCTCACGGAATTCCTGCTCCTCGGTGAGTGCGGTACCTGTCATACCCGAAAGCTTCCCGTAAAGTCGGAAAAAGTTTTGGAAGGTGATGGAGGCGAGGGTTTTAGATTCGTGAGCAACAGTAACCCCCTCCTTTGCCTCGATTGCTTGGTGCAGACCCTCGTTATAGCGTCTGCCGTACATAAGTCGGCCTGTGAATTCATCAACAATAATAACGTTACCGTCCTTTACCACGTAGTTAACATCTCGCTGCATAATGCCGTGCGCCTTAATTGCCTGATTTACGTGGTGTGAGATGGTCATATTCTCGGGGTCATTGAGGTTATCAATTCCAAAGTATTGCTCTGCCTTTTTAACACCTTCGGGGGTTAAGGTGCAGGTTTTTGCCTTTTCATCAACAACATAGTCGCCATCAAACCTTTGCTCCTCATCGGTTTGCTTTGAGTTGGTCTCAACCACCTTGACCATTTTAAGTTTTTTTGCAAGAGCGTTGGCTTTCTCATAAAGGTCGGTTGATTTTTCTCCCTGTCCCGAAATAATAAGCGGAGTACGGGCTTCATCGATTAAAATTGAGTCAACCTCATCGACTATTGCAAAATTGTGCCCACGCTGCATACGGTCCTCACGGTAAACCGCCATATTGTCACGCAAATAGTCAAAGCCCAGCTCGTTATTGGTGCAGTAGGTGATGTCAGCCCCGTATGCCGCCTTTTTATCGGCAAAGGGCATACCGGGGGCAATTAGACCAACCGACAGGCCTAAAAATCGGTAAAGCTTGCCCATCCATTCAGAGTCACGCCGTGCCAAATAGTCATTTACAGTTACAATGTGAACACCTTTTCCTGTCAGTGCGTTTAGATATGCGGGCAGGGTGGCAACGAGGGTTTTACCCTCACCCGTTTTCATTTCGCTTATTCTGCCTTGATGCAGCACAATACCGCCCAATATTTGAACGGGGAAGTGTTTCATACCAAGCACACGCCAGCCGGCCTCTCGGCAAACGGCAAACGCCTCGGGTAAAATGTCTTCGAGGGTGTCGCCGTTTTGAAGGCGCATTTTGAACTCATCGGTTTTAGCCCGAAGCTCGTTATCGGTTAAAGCCGCAATTTCGGTTTCAAGCGCTAAAACCTTTTCTTGCAGCGGCAATATTCTTTTTATCTCCCTTTCGCTATAACTTGCGAAAAGCTTGCTCAATAAACCCATTTTAAAAACCTCTTTTTATTAGTTGCTATAATTGTACCATATTTTACTGCAAAAATAAAGTCGTTTAAAGTAGGTAGTAGCCGTTTTCGGAGTAAATACCGCTTGATATAAATATTTCGCCATCTTTTGTTATAAAAATGGCTTCGGCATCCTCCTCTTTTTCTATAAGCGCCCGAGCACCATCAAGACCTAAGCACAGGCAACAGGTTGATAGTATATCGGCCTTGGTGCCGTTTCCACAAATAATAGTGGCGGACACAAGGTCGGTATCCAAAGGAAAGCCCGTTTTTGTATCAAGAATATGGTGATACTTTTTGCCATCCTTTGTAAATGTGCGTTCATAGGTGCCCGAGGTTACAACTGAGGTGTTTTTAACCTTAAGATTTGCAAAAAGACCTTCATTGAAGGGGCTTTTAATGCCGACAACCGAGTAGTTTTCTCCCATAACCACAACATTTCCGCCAAGGTTTATAACGGCGTTTTTAACACCCTGATTTTTAAGATAGTCACGCACCTTATCGGCAATGTAGCCCTTTGCAACACCGCCTAAATCAATGGTTGTGCCACCTGAGTTTACGGTATTGCCATTTACTTCTATTTTTTTATAATCGACATTCGGCAAAAGTTTTTGTATTTCGCTTATAGGGGGTACTGTTTGCTCGTTAAAATCCCAAAGGGAGCTTATAGCACCTATTGTAATATCAAACTTTCCGTCGGTCTTTTGGCTGTATTTTATTGACTGCTCTAAAAGATAAAGCGTATCGCTTGATACAGATAGAGTCTCGCCCTTGTTTAGTCGGGAAATTTCGCTTGTCTCCACAGTGCGAGAGAGAAGCTGCTCATATTCTCGCACAAGCAAAAAAGCCCCGTTTATTGTATCGGACGAGGCATCGGCTTTAATATTAACCACCGTATCGAGTAGAAATTCGGTGGCGGAGTTGTTTTTTACTGCGCAGCCCGACAAAGCGAGAGCAAGCAGTAACGGAAATATAAAAATTCTACGCATATTAAAAGTATAACATTGTTTTATTTTCTTGTAAAGCGGATAAATTTGTGTTAATATTGTAATTGGTGGATTTTATGTTAAAGAAAAAAGAAGTTATTATTTTTATTGCGGTAATGTTTTTTGCGCTTTTGGCAATAGTTTTGCTGAAAAGCATAAACATTGGAGCCGACACTGTGGTAATAACCGAGAACGGTAAAACACTTTACAGTGTGCCGCTTTATAAAAACGCCGAAATAAAGCTCGAGCACAACACCGTTTTAATAGAGAACGGAGAAGTGCGTGTTATATGGGCGGACTGTAAAAATCAAATTTGTGTTAACACTGGCGCAGTCGATTCCTCGGGCGGACAAATTATTTGTTTGCCAAACAAGGTAACGGTTGAGGTAGTAAAAAAATGAAAATTAAGAAATTAACCGTTTTATCGTTGCTTGTGGCAGCGGCTCTGTTGCTTTCCTTTGTAGAGGCGGCTGTGGGGTTCGATTTTTTCGTGCCCGGCATAAAATTAGGTCTTGCAAATTCGGTTGCGGTGCTGCTTGTTAGTTTTTCAAAATACCGTGAGGCGTGGGCGGTAAGCTTTGTAAGGGTTGTGCTGTCAAGCGTTATTTTCGGCACATTTACAAGCTTTTTCTTCTCACTTTTTGGGGCGGTGCTCTCCTTAGCGGTTATGTGTGCAGCCGTGCGGTTTTTCAAGTTTTCACCCTTTGGCATAAGCTTCCTCGGCGGTATTTTCCACAATATAGGGCAACTCGCAGCGGCATTCATTACCTTTGGAAGTGCGGCGGTTTTAGGGTATTTGCCCTATCTTGTAATTGCGGGAGCTGTGTGCGGCGGACTAACGGGTTTTGTAGTAGTATTACTTATAAAGAATAAAAACATTAAAGAAGTTTTTGAAAGGGAGATATAATATGTGCGGTTTTGTTGGATTCACAAATCATATTAAGGATGACGGCACTGTGCTTGAGAAAATGATGAATAAAATTGTGCACAGGGGTCCCGATTCAAGCGGAAAATATGTGGACGAAAACATAGCACTCGGCTTTAGGCGTCTTAGCATCATTGACATTGCCGATGGCGACCAGCCAATGTTCAACGAGGATGGTTCGCTTGTGCTTACCTTTAACGGTGAAATATATAACCATCAAGAGTTAAGGCAAGATTTAATAGAAAAGGGACACACCTTTAAGACAGGACACTCAGACACCGAGGTGCTGCTGCACGGCTTTGAGGAATATGGTAATGAGCTTGTAAAGATGCTGAGAGGTATGTTTGCTTTTGTTATTTACAATAAAAACGATGGCTCACTTTTTGGTGCGAGAGATATGTTTGGCATCAAGCCGTTTTATTATACATTTATGGAAAACTCTTTTATATTCGGCAGCGAAATCAAGTCGTTTTTACTTCATACCGAATTTAAAAAGGAATTAAATGAAAAGGCATTGGAGCACTTCTTGTCTTTCCAGTATTCGCCCACCGAGGAGACCTTTTTCAGTGGTGTTTACAAGCTGCCGCCTGCCCATTATTTTGAGTATCATGACGGACAAATTAAAACAACCCGCTATTTCCGCCCCGAGTTCAAAGAGGAGGATGGCTCACTCGATTACTTTGCCGACCTTACCGATGCGGCAGTAAGGGAGAGCGTTGCGGCGCACAAAATAGCCGACGTTGAGGTTGGCTCGTACCTTTCAAGCGGTATTGATTCAAGCTATATATCGGAAGCGGCAAAGGTAGATAAAACCTTTACAGTGGGGTTTGAGAGTCCCGACGGCAACCGCTATAACGAAATTGAATATGCAAAACGCTTTGCCGATACAATAGGCGTTAAGAATATAAGCAAGGTGATAAGTCCTGAGGAATATTGGGAAACCTTCCCGTATATTCAGTATCAAATGGATGAGCCGCTTGCCGACCCTGCGGCAATAGCGCTTTACTTTGTATCAAAGCTTGCGAGCGAGCATGTAAAGGTTGTTATGTCGGGCGAGGGTGCAGATGAGCTTTTCGGCGGCTACCGAATTTACCAGGAGCCCATAACATTAACCTATTATGACCGCCTGCCGTTTTGCATTCGCCGTGTTATCAGCAAAACGCTTGAGTTTTTGAATATTCCAAATGTTCACGGTGTAAATTATTTGATTCGCCGTGGTAAAACTATTGAGGAAAGGTTTATCGGCAACGCAAATATTTTTAGTGTTAAGGAAAGGAACAAGCTTTTACTTAACTCAACAGGTGCCGAAACGCCTCAAATGCTTTGCAAAAAGTTTTACGATGAGGTAAAGGACCAAGACACCGTTACCAAAATGCAGTATCTTGATATCCATATGTGGCTTATGGGGGATATTTTGCTCAAAGCCGATAAAACGAGTATGGCAAATTCATTAGAGCTTAGGGTTCCGTTCCTTGACAAAAAGGTTATGGAGCTTGCCGAAAAAATACCCGTAAAATGCAGGGTAAATACTGTAACCACGAAATTAGCGCTTCGCAAGGCGGCTGAAAAAACGCTTCCAAAGCTCACTGCCGAAAAGGACAAGCTCGGCTTCCCCGTTCCGATTCGTGTGTGGCTTAAAGAGGAGCAGTATTACAATAAAGTAAAGGATGCGTTTATAAGCGAAAACGCTAAAAAGTATTTTAATACAAAGCATTTAGTGGCACTGCTTGATAGGCATAAGAGCGGTAAAGAGGATGTAAGCCGTAAAATTTGGACGATTTATACCTTCCTTGTTTGGTATAAAGAATATTTTGGAGAATAAATAAAAAAACCCTCCTTGGCAATACTATTTGCGAGGAGGGAATTTTTATGGACAAAAGAACAGTATCAAGCTTTGCAAAGGGCACACTAACAGGTATGATAGTTGGAGGTGTGTTGTTAGGCGCCGGCAAGATTATGAAGAACAGCAACAGCAACAAGATGTCGAAGGGCTCGAGCAAGGCAATAAAGGCAGTCGGCGAATTCGTTGACGGCGTTCAGACAATGTTTAAATAAGCTATATAACAAAAGCGGAGGATTTCCTCCGCTTTATAAATTATAAAAATTAGCGAAAAATGGCTTGACACCGCTATTTAACTATGATATAATAATTCCTGCTTGAAAAAGTGAATATGGGAGAATTCCCGAGCGGCCAAAGGGGGCAGACTGTAAATCTGTTGCTTTCAGCTTCGGTGGTTCGAATCCACCTTCTCCCACCAAAAATCCTCGTAACGTATGTTGCGGGGATTTTTACTTTTTCACTATTACCTCTTCACTCTTCACTTTTTTTAAATACGAGGATTTTTTGAAAGTATGCAAAGCTCCTCATTGATTCGTTTGGTGGTAAAGGTGTTTAAAAAAATAAAACTTATTGCAAAGAATAACTTTTTATTGTACAATGACATTTGGTGTTATATGTGTTAAAAACTTTTAAACTAATAGGTATAAATCTATCTGCTGCGGTTGCGGTAGGGATTATAGGTGGCATGGTTGGTGCCGCATTTGCACACGCTATAATATTTGTTACGGCGTGTAGAGAGGTGCGCCCTTTTTTGTTGTTTCTTTTGCCGATTGGGGCACTCGCAACGCAATTTGTTTACTCGGTTTTGCGAGTGAAGGGTGTTGGTACAACCGATTGCCTTATATCGTCCTCGAGCGACAGCGTTGTTTCGTTTTATCTTGCGCCGGCTGTGTTTATCGGCTCGGTTATTACCCATCTTTTAGGCGGCTCTGCGGGACGAGAGGGTGCGGCATTGCAAATGGGTGCCGGTATAGCGTCTCGAGTTTCTAAACTTTTTCGGCTTCAGGAGGAAAACCGACGCTCACTTGTTCTTTGCGGTATGGCAGCGGTATTCGCCGCCGTCTTTGGTACACCCTTTGCTGCCTCCATATTTGTTTTTGAAGCAACCAAAACCTATAAAACAGCATATAAAAACATATTATATGTGGCGGTCTCATCACTCTCGGCATACGCCGCTGCGGTGCTTTTAAGAGTCCAAGCGGAACGTTTTGTTTTACCAAAATTCAGTCTTAATTTTAATGTTTTTTGGCGTGTTGTTTTGGCGGCTGCTTTGGCAGGTGTTGTTTGCTTTTGCTACTGCACAGCCCTCCATTTTTCGAAAAAGCTTTTTGCTTTTTTAAAAAATCCGTATTTCAGAGGAATTGCTGGTGCTTTCGCCGTTATAGCTCTAACCGTTTTGATTGGAAATCAAAACTACAACGGCACAGGAGCCCATATCATACATTCGGTTTTAAATGGCGAAAGACCTGTTTTATATGCTTTCGCAATTAAAATTCTTTTAACTGTACTTACTGTCGGAGCCGGTTTTAAGGGCGGTGAAATAGTCCCCGCACTTTTTATAGGGGCAACCTTTGGCGCCGCAGCAGCCACGCTTTTGGGTGTACCGAGCGTGCTCGGTGCCGCAATTTGTATGATAGTGCTTTTTGCGGGAAGCACAAAATGTATATTGGCAGCCCTTATCATATCTCTTGAGCTTTTCGGCTTTAATTTGTCGCTGTCGGTGTATCTCGTTCCGGCACTTATTATAGGGTGCGTTTTTTCGGGTAAAGTTTCAATATATAAAGGATTAAAATTTAAATAAACTGTTTTAAGGAGTGTTTTTATGTTACCGGCAATAATTCTTTTTGCAATAACCTATGTGTTAATGCTAACCTTTAGTAAGTATCGCCCCTACATAGCACTTGTGTCAGGCATTATATTCATAGCTGCCGGTATGCTGCCCATAGGCAGCGTTTTAGGTGAGCTCGATTTTAATGTTTTGCTTATGATAGCGGGAACTATGGGCTTGGTGTCGCTCTTTATCGAGAGTAAAATGCCCGAATTGTTGGCAGACCTAATAATGGAAAAGGTGCCCACGGTACAAATGGCGGTAGTGGCACTGGCTCTTTTTGCGGGAATTATTTCGGCGTTTGTTGATAACGTAGCAACCGTGCTTATGGTAGCACCCGTAGCGATGGAGATTTGTAAAAAGCTAAAAACAAACCCCGTACCATTTATTATAGCCATTGCCGTTTCTTCAAATTTACAGGGTGCGGCAACACTTGTAGGTGACACAACCGCCATAATGCTCGGCTCGGCTTTGGATATGAGCTTCCTCGATTTTATATGGTATCAAGGTAAGCCCTCAATATTTTTTGCAGTTGAACTGGGTGCGGTGGTTTCCGCTATTATTTTGGCGTTTGTTTTTAGAAAGGAAAAGAAACGCATTGAAAAAAGCAATGTACGCACTAAGGTTACCGATTATGTGCCCACAATTCTTCTCGTTGGCGCAATTCTCTTGCTGATTTGCGCTTCATTTGCGCCTGACAGTTGGAGATTGCCGAGCGAAATCAACGGATTGATTTGTTGTGCGCTGTTTGTCATAGGGTTAATTTATAATTTCGCCAAAAAGAAAACGATAGCCGCTATAACAACACCGATTAAAGAGGTAGATTTTGAAACATTAGGGCTGCTGGTTGGTCTTTTCTTAATGATAGGAGGCATCAAGCACGAGGGAGTAATTGATGCGCTGGCTATGCTACTCGCACAGCTTGGCGGCGGAAACGTGTTCTTGTTATACACCGTTATTGTTTTTGCATCGGTGCTTGTCTCTGCATTTATCGATAACATCCCGTATGTTGCAACAATGATACCTGTTATAGCATCTCTAAGCGTTCAGTTAAGCGCTCCTTTGGGGATGAACTCCTTTCTTGTGGCAGTACCGCTTTACTTCGGTCTTTTATCGGGCGCCACTTTAGGCGGCAACTGTACGCCTATCGGTGCATCGGCAAATATTACGGGTATAGGCATATTAAGGCGTGCGGGCTACGAGGTTAAAAACAGCGACTTCTTTAAAATCGGCATTCCGTTTACGCTTGCCGCAATAATTCCGGCATATATTTACATATGGTTGCTTTACGGCGTTAGATAAAGGGGAAGAACAAATGAAAATTCTATCTATCGGCAACAGCTATTCGGCTGATGCTCACAGGTGGCTTAGCGCCATCGCAAAAATGGCGGATTTTCGCTTTGCCGAGATGGCTGGCATTTATCACTTGATTATGGCAGATATATAGCGGCGGCAATGTGGTATCGTACAATTACAGGTCAAAAGATTGGCCATGTAGAAATAGAGGGATTTGACACAACTCTTCTCGAAAAGATAAATGCTGTTATAAACGAAATATAAATAAAAAGCCAACGGTTGTTTTCCGTTGGCTTTTTATTATACGAGTCGGGTTATCGTTTGAAATGTTTATCGCGATAATTTCTCGGAGAGCATCCAAAGCGGTTTGAGAATGCCTTACTTAATGCATATACCGAGGAATAGTTAAGCATTTCGGAAATCTCGGTAATCTTTAGGCGGTTTTCTAAAAGTAAAAGGCGCACCGTCTCAAGCTTGCGGTTGTAATAATAATTGGCTATCGTATCGTGGGTGGTTTTCTTAAAAACCGAGGATAAATAACCGTAGCTGTAGCCCATAATTTTCGACAATTCAGAAAGGTTTTTAAGGGTATATATGTGGGTGTCAATATAGTTCATAATTTTATAGCATAAAACTTCGGTTGAGGTTACGGTAGAGAGGTGTCGCACTGCATTAATGTTAGAAAAGCCACGAATTGTATAAATGATGATTTGTCGAAAAATTGAAGATAAAAGCTCCTTTGAATATTCTTTTTCATCGTTAAGCTCGGCTATGGCGTTGCCTATAAGATGTCTTATTTGCTCGTTTTTAAAAATTCTCATAGTTGCTAAATGATAGTTTTGTGAAATTTTCTCAAGCTCGTTATGTATGCTGTCAATATCGCAGTTAAAGGCAAAAAAATCAAACTTGAGTGGATTTTGCGGGTCGGTTTCGATTTTATGCGTATCACACGGTAAGGACAGATAAATATCCCCACGCTCCACCCTTACGGGTACCGAGTTGGTGGTGACTGTGCCGACACCATCGGTAACAACTGTAAGCTCGAACAAATCGGAGTGCACATGTGTATCTATAACTGTTGTGGGACCGCAGTATAGCCGTCCGATTTGAGATACATAAACTCCCTCAAAGTCCAAGGGGTCGGAAAGGTAGGTTTTGTTTAAATGATAATTTTTCCCCATATTTTCACCCATATTAAAAGTTATATTATATTAACATTATATATCATAAAGTGGTGTTTTTAAAGAGGGAAAATTAAAAAATGATATCTTTTTCGTGTTTTGATAACATTTAAACTTGATTGTAATAGTACTATAATGAAAATAAAGTGAGAAATCATTTTAAAATTTAAAGCAAGAGAGGTATTTTTATGAACGAAAAAACAGTAATTGCAGTTATTGGCTGCGGAAGAATTGCCAACATTGCACACTTCCCCTCATTTCAAGAGATGGGTAATGTATATGTAAAATATGCATGCGACCTTATTCTCTCAAAGGCAGAGGCAGTAAAAGAGAAGTATGACTTTGTAGGTGAAGCCATTACCGATTATAAGGTTGCTTTAGCAGACCCCGAGGTAGAGGCGGTTTATGTTTTAACACCTAACTTTGCTCATTATACCGTAACTATGGATGCTTTAAAGGCGGGCAAGCATGTATTTTGCGAAAAGCCCATCACCATAAGCTACAAGCTTTCTTGTGAAATGGCTGCAGAAGCCAAAAAACAGGGCAAGATGCTTTGCATAGGCGTTTGCAACCGCTTCCAGACCTCTGTTGAAATGCTTGAGAAGATGAATCGAGAGGGCAAGTTTGGCAACATCTATCACGTATATTGCTCATTCCGTGACTTCCGTTGCATTCCGGGTCTCGGTGGTGACTTCACTACAAAATCACAGTCGGGCGGCGGTGTTCTTATCGACTGGGGTATCCATTTCTTAGATTTAATTCTTTACATTTTGGGTGGCGCAAAGCTTAAAACGGCGTCCTGTAATGCGTATTGCGAAATGGCAAAGGACATGAAGAGCTACAAATATAAGGATATGTGGGCTGAGGACACAGCCGACATTGAAAACGGCACCAACGATGTTGATGACTTTATTTCGGGCTTCATCCGTACCGACAAGGCAAGTATTTCCTTTAACGGCGCTTGGGCACAAAACATCGAAAAGACCGAAATGTTTATTGATATTTTAGGTGATAAGTGCGGTGCACGTCTTAACTATCTTGGCAAGTTCACACTCACTGATGGCCAAACACTCGAAACTATTGAGCCCGAATATGAGCTTGGCAAGTTCTATCTTGATGAGAGCATTTCATTTATAGAATCGATTAAAACAGGCGTTAAGAACCGTGCATATATCGATAATATTCTTGAGAGTGCAAAGCTTTTGGATGCTTTATATGAGTCATCCGACAAGAAAGCAGAGGTTGTATTCTAATGAAAAAGATAGGATTTATAGATTATTATATCAGCGAATGGCATGCCGATAATTACCCCGCTTGGTTCAAACAAGCAAACGAAAATTTAGGTCTTGATTATGAGGTTGCTTATTTTTGGGCAGAGCGAGAGGTGTCTTTAGTAGACGGTGTAACCTCTGGCGAATGGGCAAAGAAGATGGGTATTACCCAGCTTGATACCATAGAGGAGCTTTGCGAAAAGAGTGATGTTATAGTTATTCTCGCACCCTCTGACCCCGAAAAGCATTTAGAGTATGCAAAGAAGGTTTTACCCTACGGCAAGCGTACATATATAGACAAGACCTTCGCACCAGACCTTGAAACTGCACAAAAAATCTTTGAGATTGCAAAACAGCACGGAACACCCTTCTTCACAAGCTCTGCGCTTCGCTTTGCTGATGAATTAAAGGAATTATCCGATGTTAAAAACCTTGTAGTAGCGGGTTACGGCAGAGTTTTTGAGGAGTACCTCATTCACACCTGCGAAATTGCGGTAACCCTTTTAAAGAGCCGCATTGTAAAGGTTAAGTCCGATAAGGTTGGCGCCCAGTACTTCTGCCGTGCATTGACAGAAGACGGCAACGAAATCGGAATGCTTTTATCCGAGGGCTTTGTTCAGTACTGCGTTGTAGCCGAAAACTCAAAGGGAGAGCTTGTGCGCAAGGATGTTAAGAGTGAATTCTTTATCAATCTTATTTCATCAATGCTTAAATTCTTTGAGGATGGCGAAGTGCCGTTTGATGCAAACGAGACCATAGAGGTTATGCGCCTTAGAGCAGGTCTTATAAAAGCCGAAGCACAGGATGGCGTATGGCTTGAGGTGTAATTATAGATACACATATATAATAAAAAAACGGCAACCTCGTGCTTTCGGGGTTGCTCTTTTTTGTGCCAATATTGATTGTTAAAAATAAATGTGATATAATCGTCATAAATAATAAAAGGGCGGTGGAGATATGACCAATAAACGTTGGTACGCAAGGGGACTTTGCGACGGAATACCCATAGCGTTAGGGTATTTTGCGGTGTCGTTTGCTCTCGGCATTACCGCAAAGAATGCGGGCTTCACGGCTTTTCAAGCGGCGCTTACAGCGCTGCTTACCAACGCCTCGGCAGGAGCGTATGCCGGTTTTACCTTGGTGGCGGCGGGTGCCGGATATATCGAGATGGCAATTATGCAGTTTATAGCAAATGCAAGATATTTGCTTATGTCCTGCGCTTTAAGTCAAAAGCTTGACAGCAAAACGGGGCTGCTTCACCGATTTATCCTGGGCTTTGATGTAACCGATGAGATTTTTGGTATTTCCATGGCGGTCGGTGGCAAATTGAACCCCGCATACACCTATGGAGCAATGACGGTGTCTATTCCCTGTTGGGCGACAGGCACATACTTGGGCGTTGTGATGGGAAGCGTTTTGCCGACAGTTGTTGTCAACGCATTAAGCGTCGGGCTTTACGGTATGTTTTTGGCTATAATTATACCGCCTGCAAGGCGTGACAAAACAATCGCAGCTTTGGTTTTTGTTTCTATGCTGGCAAGCTTTTGCTTTGCAAAGGCGCCTTTTTTATCGGTGATACCCGAAGGTGTGCGTATAATACTTCTAACGGTGGTTATATCGCTGTTAGCAGCAGTGCTTTTTCCACGGGAGGAAAACGAGAATGAAGGGTAATATATTTATTTACATTTTGATAATGGCGGCGGTTACATATCTTATAAGGGTGCTGCCCTTAACCTTTATCCGCCGTGAGATAAAGAACAAAACAATCAAATCATTTCTGTATTATGTGCCCTATGTAACCCTTGCCGTTATGACATTTCCTGCAATCATTGAGGCAACGGGCGGCATATGGTCGGGTATAGCCGCATTGGTTATTGGAGTACTGTTGGCGTTTTTTGGTGCGGGGTTACCGGTAGTTGCCGCACTCTCGTGCGGGGCGGTGCTGATTATTGAGTTAATTATGCTTTAAAATGCCAAAAAATTGGTAAATTCTATTGATTTATAATAGGTGTTAGGGTATAATACTATACGGAGAAATTTGTATTTCAAATATTATTTTAGGAGAGTGTCCCAAATGACAAAAAACAAAACAGTTTTAAAATGGCTTGAAGAAATGCAAGACCTTTTAAAGCCCGAAAAGGTAGTCTGGGTTGACGGTAGCGACGAGCAAAGAGAAGAGCTTCGTGCCGAGGCCGTTAAATTAGGCGAGCTTGAAAAACTTAATGATGAAAAATTACCCGGTTGTTATCTCCACCGCACCAATCCGAACGATGTTGCGCGTGTTGAAGACCGTACATTTATATGTACCTCCACAAAAGAGATGGCAGGTCCTACAAACAATTGGTGTGACCCCAAGGAAATGTACGAAAAGCTTTATGCCATAGCAAAGGATAGCTATAAGGGTCGCACAATGTATGTAATTCCTTATTCAATGGGACCTGTTGGTTCACCTCTTGCAAAAATCGGTATTGAGATTACCGATTCGGTTTACGTTGTACTCAATATGCTTATTATGACCCGTGTTGGCACCAAGGTGCTTGAGGTTCTTGGCGATAGTAATGACTGGGTTCGTGGTTTACACTCACGCTGTGATGTTGACCCAGAGAAGAGATATATCTGTCACTTCCCCGAGGACAACACAATTATTTCTGTAAATTCGGGTTACGGCGGTAACGTGCTTCTCGGCAAAAAGTGCTTTGCGCTTCGTATCGCTTCCTTCCAGGGCTGGAAAGAGGGCTGGATGGCAGAGCATATGCTTATTTTAGGTCTTGAGAACCCGAAGGGTGAGGTTAAGTACATCGCTGCGGCATTCCCGTCGGCTTGCGGTAAAACCAACCTCGCAATGCTTATTCCACCTAAGAGTTATCTTGATAAAGGTTATAAGATTGAATGTGTTGGCGACGATATCGCTTGGATTAGAGTT
>JAZRRG010000031.1:0-34535 GCA_045650565.1 Acutalibacteraceae bacterium
TAAACTTAAAGTTGTAAAAACGGACGGAACAAAACTGGTGATTATTGATGCTATAAAAAGAAATATACCGATTATAGTTTTATTACCAGTGGAAGCTCTTTTGCTAATAACCAATAATAGACGAATTGGTGATATTTGGGCAAAAACCTCAATCGTTTACAATAACTGCAATATAAACAAAAGGAAAAATAAAATTTTGGAGTGGAGACAAGGGGACGGTTCTCCTGTGTTGACGTTCTCTTAGGTTGTCAAAACAATAAACAAAAGCAGTCGGAATATTCCGACTGCTTTTGTGATAAAAAATACCAAAAAACACTTGAAATCTATAAAGGTTTGTGATATAATTTATCGGCTGGGCTTATGCCTAGTTAATATTACACACATTCCGTTTGTTCAACGGGCAGGTGATGTCGGCACTACACGGCATTCCCGAAACCTAAACGGGATGGAGGAAAAACCTCAGGAGGAAAAACAAATGGCAGTAGTATCAATGAAACAGTTGCTTGAAGCAGGTGTTCATTTCGGACACCAGACAAGACGCTGGAACCCCAAAATGGCTCCGTATATCTTTACAGAGCGTAACGGCATCTACATTATCGACCTTCAGAAGACCGTTAAGAAGCTTAACGAGGCGTACACCTTCGCACGTGACATCGTAGCAAACGGCGGCGATATTCTTTTTGTAGGTACCAAAAAGCAGGCACAGGATTCGGTTAAGGAGGAAGCTATCCGTTGCGAAATGCCTTTCGTAAACGCTCGTTGGCTCGGCGGTATGCTTACAAACTTCACCACTATCCGTGGCAGAATTAGAAGACTCAAACAGCTTCGTGAGATGGAGGAGAACGGCACATTCGACCTTCTTCCCAAAAAGGAAGTTGCAGCACTTAAGCTTGAAATTGAAAAGCTTGAAAAATTCCTTGGCGGTATCGAGAATATGACCAGAATTCCTGGCGCATTGTTCATCGTTGACCCCCGTAAAGAAAGAATTGCAGTTGCTGAAGCTAAAAAGCTCGGCATTCCGATTATCGCTATTTGCGATACAAACTGTGACCCTGATGAAGTTGATGCAGTTATCCCCGGTAACGATGATGCTATCCGTGCAGTAAAGCTCATTGCTGAAACCATCGCATCTGCAGTTATCGAAGCAAAGCAGGGCGAACAGGGCACTGAAGCAGTTGTTACTGAAGAAGCTACCGAAGAGGTAGTAGAAGAAGTAGCAGAAGAAACTGCTGAATAATTTACAATTATCTTTTAGGAGGAAAATATTATGGCTTTTACAGCAAAAGATGTACAGGCTTTGCGTGAAAAGACCGGCTGCGGTATGATGGACTGTAAAAAGGCACTTACCGAGTGCAACGGTGATATGGATGCAGCGGTGGATTTTCTCAGAGAGAAGGGTCTTGCTTCCCAAGCTAAAAAGGCAGGCAGAATTGCTGCTGAAGGTACTGTTTGTGCTATCGTAAAAGGCGGTGTTGGCGCAGTTCTCGAAATGAATGCTGAAACCGACTTCGTTGCTAATGGCGAGCCCTTCAAGGCGTTGGCCGAAAAAATTACAAATATTGTTATTGACCAAAACCCTGCAGACTTAGATGCACTTCTCAAGTGTGCTGAGGGCGGTCAAACTGTTGAGGAGATGGTACAGGAGTTGTTCCTTGCCATTCGTGAGAACATCAAGGTTCGCCGTTTTGCTCGTTTTGAGGGCAAAATGGTATCTTATATCCACAGCGGCGGTAAAATCGGCGTTATGGTTAAGTTTGATACCGATTTAGCAGCTGACAATGCGGACTTTATTGCAATGGGTAAAAATGTAGCAATGCAAATTGCCGCTATGAACCCTGCTTACCTTGACCCCGCTTCAGTTCCTGCAGAGGTGTTAGAGCGTGAAAAGGAAATCCTCGTTGCTCAAATGAAGGAAGACCCCAAAATGGCTAACAAGCCCGATGCAGTTCTTGGCAAAATCGTTGAGGGTAAAATCGGCAAATACTACAAGGAAAACTGCCTCGTTGAGCAGCAGTACGTTATTGATGGCGATTTAACCGTTGGTAAGTATGTTGAGTCGGTTGCAAAGGAGCTTGGCGCTAATCTTAAAATTGATTCGTTTGTTCGTTTTGAAAAAGGCGAGGGAATTGAGAAACGTGTTGATGATTTCGCTTCCGAAGTTGCTAATATGGTAAAATAAAAAGCTAAATTTAAACACCGCAGTAAAAACTGCGGTGTTTTTTTTGGTGGAGGCGAGGGGAGTCGACGTCTGCTGGGCATACTACTGGCTTGGACACCCAACGCTTTGCGTTCGGTACCGCCCTTCGCCGCTTTGTGCTAAAAAACAGTCAACCGGACTATTTTTTTTACGCCCAAACCCTCTCGGGTTTGACTCCACATAACATTTCAAATGCAAAAATAAAAGCACCATCTTTCGATGATGCTTTTATTTTTGGTGGAGCATACCGCACAGCACCCGAACTCACGTCCCGTGGTACAAACTTTAGATTCGCACAAACTTGGACGGATTGGGTGTGGCAGCTTGCCACTGGTGGAGGCGAGGGGAGTCGAACCCCTGTCCAAAAATCAATTCCCAAGACCTTCTCCGAGTGCAGATGCTTCTTTGATTTTCCAAATTGGTCCGTTAAGCATCAAACTGACCATATTGGTAGCCCTTTAAAGCGTGACACCGTACAGGACTCTCGGGTGTTCACGTTCTCCGCTAATCGACGCCCTTGTGGGACCGCGGAACTTCCCACTTGGACGGCTGCCTAATTAGGCAGCAAGTGCAACTTTATTGTTGTCAATTAATTTTAAAATTGCGGCTTTTAAAGCGGTACCGCACCGCTACTCGCTTATCTTGGTTCAAAATCCCTGTCGAAACCTTTACGCCCCCGTATTTAAAGTAAAAAGTAATAGTGAATAGTGAAGAGGTAGGGGACGGCGTTCTCGACGTCCCGAATCTCTAAAATTTAGTGATTTTGCTCTTTGATGGCTCGTGCTATATCACGGTCGGCATCACGCTTTGCGGCAACAGCACGCTTATCGTAAAGCTTTTTACCCTTGCAAAGACCGACCTGCACCTTGACGAGTGAACCCTTAAAATAAATTGATAGGGGAACAAGCGTTAGTCCTTGCTGTTGCACTAAAGAACCTAGTCGCACAATTTCACGCTTATGCATAAGCAGTTTTCTCGCACGCATTGGCTCCTTGTTAAATATATTGCCCTGCTCGTATGGACTTATGTGCATTTGCTTAATAATCAACTCGCCGTTATCAACACTACACCATGCATCCTTTAAATTAACACCGCCACCTCGTATTGATTTTATTTCGGTGCCGAAAAGAGAAATTCCGGCTTCAAAGCTTTCAACCACAAAATATTCGTGGAATGCTTTTCTATTTGTTGTAATTGTTTTGGTGTTTTCCACCGTTTTCTCTCCTTTCGTGAGTTTAGGGTAATGAGAATAACATAATATTGAAAAAAAGTCAAGGGGAATTTACTGGATAGATTGGAAATAATCTAAAATACCGTCACATAATGCCTGTGCTTTCTTTTCAACCGTCTGGGACTCTATAGCAGTATTATAATCGTGAGCGTTTGTTAAAAATCCGTTCTCGGTGAGCACGACTGGGCAATAGGTCATTCGTGCCATAAAGTAATAATGAAAACGAACATCCCAGTCCCGTATAAATACTCCGGTATTATCCATACGTGTATCTATAAAATCGGTTGCCGTTTTTGAAAACGGTGTGAAGTGATAGGCACCAAAACCGCTTTGTGATGTACCGGAATCGTGGTGTATTGCGATGCAGTAGTCGGCATCAGCTGCACGTAGCATATCCTGCTTGTCGGGCGGGTTTACGGTAGAATCATCGGTTCTTGACATAATAACGGTAGCGCCGAGCAACTCAAGCTTTTCCTTGAGTTTATTTGCTAATCTTAGATTACAAACGGCTTCTCGGTTAGCGTAGGATAGTCCCGTTGCACCGGCATCTGTTCCGCCGTGACCTACGTCTATAAATATGCGTGTGCCTGAAAGTGTGTTCTCACTTTCAAGCTTTGCAGGATGCAAAAACTTAAAGGTGAGTTTGCCTTCATCATCATAAAAAGCATCCCATCCGTAAAATCCGCCCGTCTTTTTAAGGTGTAGGCGCAGTGTGTAATCATACTCATTTTTGATAATTTCGGCCGATGCAAAGATAGGGTGGTCGGCGGGAATTTCTACCGTACCCGTAAATAGCGTTGCATAGCAAAATGTAATATCTATATATGAATATGTAACATAATCAAAGGTGTAATCTTGATATTTTTCACTTGTGTATTTTTGATTAAGGATATCAAAATAAAACGGTGCCTTCCAAAGACAATCAAATTTTATGTAGGTATACCGTTCGCCTGTATCAATGTTAGAAAATGTTATTTCGTTATGGTCGGGAAGGGTGCCGAGCTTTGTTTCGGTTACAGCCCTTTTATAGCTTTTGCCATTGTATGTGTTAAGATAAACACGCCTTCCGCAGCGCAGTAATACATATTCGTTATTGTTATCGATTATTGTGCCCTCAGCACAGTAATCCATAGTCCCCTCGGGTAAATAATTGTTGGTTGGGCGTGAGCAATCATCGGTGTTGTTGCCGTTAAAGGTTTCAGCATAGGAATTAACTATTGTCGCCACAATTCCAGAGCCAACATCCATATATCTGCCGCCTTGAGGTGTTACGGCAGGGTCGGTGTCCTTGATAGTACTGCTCTTTTTAACGGTGATTGAACCCGATGAGCATTGCTCTGTGATACCGTTATATGTGGCTTTAAATTTAACCTTACCCATAGTGGTATCGGTGCGCTTGTCCTTAGGCAGCGTAAAAGACCCCGAAAACACCGAGAAGGTTTCGTCACCCTGTAGCTCTTCATCCTGCTTATTTTGTTTGGTAAGCGTTATTGTTTGACCCGAAAAGGTAGCTGTAACCTTACTGCCTGAACGGGCGGTTACATTAACAACAAAGGTGGAACCGCTGTTGTATTTTTGGGCACTTTTCGGAGTATAATCCTCGATAACAACATATTGATATGTAACCGTATATGTTTTGGTTATATCCCCGTTTTTAACGGTTACGGTGTTTTTACCGGGGGTTAGCGCTACTGTGTGGGTAAACATACCGTTTTCATCACGTTCGATTTCTTCGCCGTTTATGGTTAGCGGTAAATCAGCAATAGAACTACCCGCAAAAACTGCGCTGGGTTTTTTTGTTGTGAAATTTCCTTGGGTGGGAGAGGCAAGGGCGAATTCATATTCGGGCACGGGCTCATATTCGGGCTCGGGCACGGGCTCAACACTTGGCGCCGAGGCGGAAACCTCAGAATCGGCAGAGGAGTTGTTATTCTCGTTATTACTTTGGTTATTATTTTGCATAGTAATTGATATCAGCACAATACCTATAATCAGAAGCACTGATATTAACCCTATAATCAGCGCCTTGTTTTTACCAAGCACAAATTTGAAATTTCCCTTTAAAAAAGACATTATTAAAAATCCCCATATAATAAAAATTGTTAAATATAATTTTAACATAGTTTTGTTTTAAATGCAAGAAACGAAAACGAGTGCATATTTTACCACTTTACGCATAAAAAGTGCATAAATATGCAATAAATTAGCAATAAATTGCATAAAATCTGAAAATTTTAAAAAAATATGTAAAAACACTTGCATTTTTATTGATATAGTGGTATAGTATATTTACCGAATAAATTTTAGGAGGAAATATTATGAAAAAGATTATAGCACTTACATTAGCACTTCTTATGATAGTTGCTTGCTTTGCAGGCTGCGGCGCTAAAAAGGATGATAACAAATTAGTTATGGCAACAAACGCTGCATTCCCACCCTATGAGTATAAGGATGATGGCGGCAATTTCGCAGGTATAGATGTTGAAATTGCAGAATTGATTGCTAAAGAGCTCGGTCTTGAGCTTGAAATCGTAGATATTGATTTCGGCGCAATCATCGCAGGTGTTGAAACAGGCAAGTATGATATCGGTATGGCAGGTCTTACTGTTACTGATGAGAGAAAGTTAAGTGTAAACTTTACTGATTCTTATGCTACAGGTATTCAGTCAGTTATCGTAAAGGCCGATAGTGAGTATGCTTCTTTTGAAGATTTCTATACCGGCTTTGATGCTGATGGTGACCCGGAAGGCGTTAAGGATGGCATCAAAATTGGTGTTCAGCAGGATACAACAGGTGATATCTATTCATCCGATGTGCCTAAAAAATGGGGCTTTGGTGAGGATAACGTTGAGCGTTATAAAACAGGTGCTGACGCTGTAGAAGCTCTCAAAACCGGTAAGGTTACCGCTGTTATTATCGATAATGAACCCGCAAAATCTTTCGTAAACGCAAATGATGGTCTTAAAATTCTTGATGGCTCCTATGCTGAAGAAGATTATGCAATTGCTATCAACAAGGCAGATACAGAGCTTTTAGAGAAGGTTAATGCAGCCCTTAAAAAGCTTACCGAGGATGGCTCGATAGCTAAAATCGTTAACAAGTATATCCCTGCTAACTAATACGAGAAATAATCTAATTTCAATTAACCGAAAGGGCGGTTCTTACCGCCCTTTTAAACTGTTTTAAAGGAGCCGTAATAATGGCAGAATGGTTTGCAAATTTTTATGCCACTGCACCCGCTTGGGTACAAGATTTTTGTGATGATTTTAAGTTAAATTTCATCACAGGCGATAAATGGAAGTGGCTTTTAGACGGTCTTAAAATGACACTTATCATCACCTTGTTTTCGGTGCTTCTCGGTATACTTATCGGTGTTGTAATTGCGATAATAAGAACAACCCACGATAAAAATATTGAAACGATGAAGCGCAAAAAGGGTGTTGGCTATTTCTTTATGAAGCTTCTTAACGGTATTGCGAATATATACCTAACGGTTATTCGTGGTACTCCTGTGGTAGTTCAGCTTCTTATTATGTATTTTATAATCTTTGCTTCATCCCGCAATTCAACGCTAATTGCAATTGTTGCCTTTGGAATAAACTCGGGTGCCTATGTTGCCGAAATATTCAGAGGCGGAATTATGTCGGTTGATAACGGTCAGTTTGAGGCGGGAAGAAGTCTTGGCTTTAACTATATACAAACAATGATTTATATTGTAGTGCCGCAAATGTTTAAAATGGTGCTTCCCACCCTTTGCAACGAGTTTATTGTATTGCTCAAGGAAACATCGGTTGCTGGCTACGTTGGAATTGCCGACTTAACAAAGGCGGGCGACCTGATTCGTGGCCGCACCTTTTCGGCATTTATGCCACTTATTGCGGTTGCAATCATTTATCTTGTTATAGTTATGTTATTCACGTGGCTTGTAGGACTGCTTGAGAGGAGGTTGCGAAAGAGTGACCGCTAATGAAACAATTATTAAGGTTGAAAATCTTCACAAATCTTTCGGTAAAATAGATGTTCTCAAAGGCGTCAATACCGAAATTAAAAAGGGTGAGGTTGTAGTTGTGATAGGTGCATCCGGCTCGGGCAAATCAACTTTTTTGCGTTGCCTTAACCGTCTTGAAGAACCCACAAGCGGTGCAATTTATTTTAACGGGCAGGACATCACCGATAAAAAATCAAACATAAACCTCCACCGTCAAAAAATGGGAATGGTGTTCCAACAGTTTAACCTTTTTCCGCATATGACAATTTTGAAAAATATGACCAAGGCACCAATGACCTTGCTTGGTATGTCTAAGGCCGATGCCGAGGCAAAAGCAATGGAGCTGCTCGAAAGGGTAGGCCTGGCTGATAGAGCGGATGCCTATCCGTCACAGTTATCAGGCGGACAAAAGCAGCGTGTTGCCATTGTTCGTGCACTTGCGATGAATCCTGATGTTATGCTTTTTGATGAGCCGACAAGCGCTCTCGACCCCGAAATGGTAGGCGAGGTGCTTGAGGTTATGAAAAATCTTGCAAAAGAGGGTATGACCATGGTGGTTGTAACTCACGAAATGGGTTTCGCCCGTGAGGTTGCCGACAGGGTGCTCTTTGTTGATGAGGGTGTTATTATGGAGGAGGCGGCTCCAAAAGAATTTTTTGAGAATCCCAAATGCGACCGCCTTAAAGACTTTTTGTCAAAAGTATTATAAGATTATAAAAAGCAGTAGGAACCTACTGCTTTTTGTTTTTCATACACGCTTCGAGTGGTGATATACAGTCTTAACGGACTGATGAGATACAACGATAGCGTTGCTATCGTTGATGATACACTATTGCTTTGGCAATGGATAAAAAAATCGACAAGTCGAAACTTGTCGATTTTTTGGCGGAGAGTTAGGGATTTGAACCCTAGGTTGGCTCGTCACCAACACAGCATTTCGAGTGCTGCACCTTCGACCACTCGGACAACTCTCCATAAAAATATAACAAAACAATTATATTAACAATACTATAAAAAGTCAAGCCATTTAAACAAAAAAGCGGAAATTTCAAGTTGAAATTTCCGCTTTCAATATTAAAGCTTGCTTATGAAGTTATCAATCGAGTCATCATCCTCGGGGTCGAAGTCACAGGGCTTTTTAGCAAGAGACCAATATTCTACGTGGTCTATTCCTTGACCGCAAGCAACCTTTTTAAGCTCACTCAAGGTCTCAAGCTCGGTAAATTCGCTACAGGAGTAGGTCTCGTAGGAAACGCCGCCATCAGGATAATTTCCTGTCGGATAGTTGGGAGTGTATTCTTTAATAAATACCGAGTCCTCTAAAACATAGTATGCTTTACCAACCCTTAAATCAAGACCAATTTTAATACTGCCCTCCTTGGGTTGACGGATGGTTATGTATTTTTTACCAAGGTAAAGCTCCTTCTTTCGCATATCGGTATAGGGCCAAAGAACAATTTTAGCATTGGGGAGCAGGTGTGTGTTGTTTAAGTTAAGCGGAAGAATTTCGGTGCCGCCCTTTGCACAAAGCGAAAGCGACCAAGCTGCAAACTCCTTAACACGCTCATCAAAATTGGTAATTGTATGTTCAAGCTTAACGCCTGTGCCTTGCTCTGCCATAGTAATGCGTATGCGCATTTGGATTCCGTTTTCATCCTGTGGCTTGGGGGTTAAGATTACGCCATCAGGATAGCACTCATATTCAACGGGGTCGTTATCCGGATAATACATCTCGGGATAGTATTCGGGAGAGGTCCACAAACGGTGACCGCCATATAAATTGAAATACTTGCCTTCACCGTAATATTTGCAAAACTTTTCATTGGTTTCGGGCTGGAAGCGCTGGGTGTTATTGTTAAGAATATTAGTTCCGTCAATGTAACCGTAGCGTAAAATTCTCGGTCCAAATCCGATGCTTACAACAAGCTCAATCTCGCCGTTTGATAGGCGGATGCACTCACCGTAGTCCTTGTATTTTATAAATTCACGTTTGATTGCCATAATAACACTCCTTATAGTTTTATTATTTTTTTGTAATATTCGCTACCGCATTTCTGCGGGGGATTTA
Organism: Acutalibacteraceae bacterium; assembly: GCA_045650565.1. Lineage (GTDB taxonomy): Bacteria > Bacillota > Clostridia > Oscillospirales > Acutalibacteraceae > SIG565. Next base: position 9,485 of record JAZRRG010000031.1, read on the forward strand.
ATGACAGAGAGTAAATATCACTCGCACGGTTTTCAAGCGCCCATATCTTGCGGGTCGGCTCGTCGGACATATCAAGCTGAGACACCTTTGTAATTATCGGCACAGCTGCGTTTTTCGTAGCTTTTTTAAGCAGCTCTTGACCCTTTTCGCCCAAAGCCAAAACCCTTATATACGGAGGAACATTGCCGAAATATGTTCCATCAATGCCGAGAAATGCCGATAGCACGAGTCTTCTTACACGGGATAGAGGATAGCGTTTTGTTTTTATTAGAGAGAGCAGCTCATCATAGCTATTCGCCTTTGATATAGCAGTGATTAGTCGGTTTTCAATGCCCTCGCTTAAATCAGGTAAAGAGGGGATATGTCCCGCCGCAAAATCCATACGTAATTTTGCAAGTATAACGGTTTCAATACGCTTTATATCGGCTGTTGGTGCGCCTCTCAGTAGCTTGAAGGCATCATGTGGCATAAACTTTTCTGCAAAGGCAAAGTCGCCTTCTTTTATATGCTCACGAATAAGGGATGCCGAGGCGGTGGTGCCCGTGTCTAATGAGTCGTGTGCGGCACCTATACGCTTTACACAACCGAATTCACATTCAAATTCAAACCGCTTTGCCGCCATAATATATTCAACCGCCAGTGTATCATTTGGATTATCCAGCACACCGCTTATATCGGGGTAAAGCTTTTTAATTATTCGGCTTCTGACCTTTGCGAAGGTCTCACCCGATAAATTGATTTCCTCCCTTATTTTTTGGTTAAAATCGGGGGAATAAAGTATGTCGGCAGTTTTATATAGCAAATCAATTTCGGCACATTCGCTGCCGAATAATATTTTTTGCGTAATACCGAGCGCCTTTAAAATACTCACCGCACCAAAAGCAAAGTTTTGGGCAGTAGACATAGCCCAAGGCGTAGGTAACTCTACAACAAGGTCAGCACCGCATTCTACCGCCATATGAGCCCGTGTAAATTTATCGGTAATAGCAACATCTCCACGTTGAACGAAATTACCGCTCATAACGCAAATCACGGCTTCTCCAGTTGCATTTGCGGTATCGATTAAATGCTTGTGACCCGAGTGAAAAGGATTGAATTCCGCAATAATTCCGATAGTTTGCACAATTAACCCATCCTTTTACAAAAAAGTCTTGAAAAACAAGCCCGAATAAAGTATTATTATATAGTATGGCAATATATATTGCTCAAGTTGTGTTAATTATAGCACACATAAATTTTGTGTGCAACCATTTTTTAATGAAGAGAGGCCTTTAAATGAAGATTTTCGTAGTAAATGCAGGTAGTTCAACCCTTAAATATCAGGTTATTGATATGACCGATGAGTCCTTGGTATGTAAGGGTATTTGCGATAGAATCGCCATTGCAAGCGGCGCACCGGGTACCATCACACACAAGACACCCGATGGCAAGGTTTATGAGGCAGAAATGCCTATGCCGACCCACGCCGAAGCTTTTGAGGCAGTAGTTTATGCCCTTACAAAAAGTGAAGCCAAGGTTATGGATTCATTTGATGAAATAACCGCTATCGGTCACCGTATCGTTCAGGGCGGTAGCATTTTCAGTGATTCCTGCCTTATCACCCCCAAGGTTATTGAAGATATTGAGGCACTCGGTGAGTTGGCGCCGCTTCATAACCCGCCTCACGTTTTGGCAATTCGTGCCTGTGTTAAGACCTTTGGCGATAAGATTCCGCAGGTTGCTGTTTTTGATACTTCCTTCCATCAAACCTTACAGCCCAGAGCGTATATGTATGCTTTACCGTATGAGTATTATGAGAAATACGGTGTTCGTAAATACGGTGCACACGGTACATCTCACAAGTACGTAAGCGACCGTGCAGCAGCGCTTGAGGGTAAGGATAAAAAGGACCTTAAGATTATTACCTGTCATTTGGGCAGCGGCTGCTCAATTTCAGCTATAAAGGATGGCGTTTGCTTTGATACTTCGATGGGATTTACCCCGCTTGATGGCTTTATGATGGGAACCCGTTGCGGTACAATGGACCCCTCGGTGCTTACATATATCGCAAAAAAAGAGAATCTTTCTCCCGACGACATTAACAATATCTGCAACAAAAAGTCGGGAACACTTGGTATTTCTTGTCTCACAAACGACAACCGTGACCTTATGAATGCTGCGGCTGAGGGTAATGAAAAGGCGGCTTTAGCGCTTGAAATGCAGCGCTATCAAATAGTTAAATTTATTGGCTCGTATGTTGCCGCTATGAACGGTGTTGATTGCATAGTATTTGCGGGTGGTATCGGAGAAAACACCCCAAAATTGCGTGAAGGAATTTGTAAGCACTTTGAATATATGGGTGCAAAGATTGATACCGAACGCAACGGCGTATTTGGTGAGGAAATTAAGATTTCCGCACCCGATTCCAAAATAAGCGTTTATGTTATTCCAACCAACGAGGAACTTGCGATTGCGCGTGATACAGTAAGAATTGTTGGTTGCTAATCGGGACGTTTCGATTTTTTTAACCAAAAGAAATAATATTTTGGCGGTGTTTATATGAATACAAATCAGTTAAAGCAAAGCATATTATCGGGTAAATATGATGGTATGTTTTCAAAGTTATATAAGGATGTTTTTGCGGCTCGTGAGCGCTATGCGATAGCGTGTGATGAGTTTGTAAAGCTCTATGGAGTGAGAGAGGATATGCGCCTTTTCTCAGCCCCCGGACGCACCGAAGTGGGCGGGAACCATACCGACCATCAGCACGGCAGGGTGTTGGCGGGCGGCGTAGACCTAGATGTAATTGCGATTGTATCGCCAAACAGCGAGAATATTGTTCGCATAAAATCGGCAGGGTACGAGATGGATACTGTAAATCTCGCAAACCTTGAACTTAACGAAGCCGAAACAGGCAGAGCAATCTCGCTTATTCGTGGTATGTGTTCTGTTTTCGATAGTGAGGGATACAAAATAGGCGGCTTTGATGCTTATACCACCTCGAATGTGTTAAAGGGCTCGGGACTTTCTTCTTCCGCTGCATTTGAAGTGCTCATAGGCAACATTTTAAGCGGCATGTTCAATGCCGGACAGGTTGATAAAATTGAAATCGCCAAAATATCTCAAAAGGCGGAGAGCCAATTTTTCGGTAAGCCGTGTGGCCTGCTTGACCAATCGGCAAGCTCACTCGGTGGATTTACTGCCATTGATTTTAAGGACCCTAAAAATCCGAAGGTTGAACAGGTCGATTTTGATTTAGCGGCTCACGGGTATTCCCTTTGCGTTGTAAATACAGGCGGAAACCACGCTAATTTAACACAAGATTATGCCGATATTACGGTTGAGTGCCGCAATATCAGTAATTTCTTTGGCGAGGGCTTTTTGCGTGATGTAAACCCTGTGGACTTTTTTGAAAACATTGCAAAGCTGCGCAAGGAATATGGTGACCGTGCAGTGCTTAGAGCACTCCATTTCTTTAATGAGGACAGCCGTGCCGACCTTGAAAAAGAGGCGCTTAAAAAGGATGATTTTAGAGAATTCTTACGGCTTATAAACGAGTCGGGAGATTCCTCATACAAGTATTTACAAAATGTTTATTCAACCTCTAATCTTTATGAGCAGGGCATTTCGGTAGCACTTGCTATCACCGAGCAGTTCTTTAAGGGAACCGATAAGGGCGCCTACCGTGTTCACGGCGGCGGCTTTGCAGGTACCATACAATGCTTTATTCCTACGGATATGTTAAATGACTATAAAGCGGTTATCGAAAAGGTATTTGGAAAGGGTAGCTGTTATGTGTTGCTTATCCGTCCTATAGGCGGTTGCGAAATAACTGAATAAAACAAAAATAGAGCATTAGGGAGACACTTCGTAAAGAAGTTTCTCCCTAATGCTTTTTTTATAACAAATTGACACTTTTTTGTTGAAAGTGTCATAGTGGGTTACATACTTTGAATAATACCCCTTTCAAAGATAAATGTAATGAGTGACATTGTGAGACACGTCTCACAGTGATATTTTTGCCCGTTGGCAAAAGTGATATTGAAACCTTGCGGTTTCAGTGATATTATATTCGCCCTTAAAACTCGCAAAGCGAATATCACTTGGGCGAAGCCAAAATATAACTGCGAAGCAATACAACTCGCCTTGGGCGAATATAACGGAGGCACACTTCCCTTAGGAGCGTGCCTCTAGGGCTCTATTTTTTTATGTCAAAATTATTAAAAGGAAACTTATCTTGTGGCAGAGCGCTAAAATTCATTTGGCTTTGTGTTATCGGATGTAAAAACTCAATATCACTTGAAAACAGTGCAATACAGCATTTATGTCGGTTACCGTATTTTCCGTCACCTAAAAGTGGCATTTTACGGGAGGCAAACTGCACTCTTATTTGATGGCTTCTGCCTGTTTTAAGTTTGATTTTTAGCAGGGATATACTTTTCTCCTCAAATGTTGCCGTTTGCAAAACTTCATAATCAAGTACTGCTTTTTTAACCCCCTTGCGCTCGGATTTAACTACAAAAACCTTGTTTTTAGAGGAATCCTTAAACAGTAAATCATTATATGTTCCGACGGGCTTATCAGGGGCGCCTTCTATCACGGCAAGATATTGCTTTGTAAAACAACCGTTTTGTATTTGCCTTGATAACCGGGCTGCCGCCGATTTCGTTTTCGCATAAACCATAACGCCGCCAACCGCTGTATCAAGTCGGTGGACAACGCCTATGTATGCATCAGGTTTGTTTAGGTGTTGGCGAATAAGGTCGGGCATATTTTCGGCGGTGGCTTCCTCCGACAAAACGCCGATTTCCTTTATGCAAACAATTATATCCCTATCTTCAAACAATATATTCATTATAAAACCCCACTGCAATATTGGTTATATTAAATATACAAGATTATTAACAGAAAGTAAACAATTGTATTGTTTATATAATATTATATTTTTATATTGCGAAAAAAGGCGGTTTGTAGTATAATATTACGTGGCATATTTTGTCCGAAAAAATATATGGGGATGTAAAAATGAGAAAGACAAATAAAGCAAATTCGAGAAATAACGGAATTGACATATACTCAAGCACCAAGGGACGTGCCAAGCATGCAAAAGCAACACCTGCAAGGCGTCAAAAAAGGGCAGTGGTTGTTCTTGTTAGTATTATTACTGTTTTGGCACTACTGTTTGGCGGTGCATATTGGTACTTAAACAACCTACTAAATAACGTAAACAGGGGTGAAGATTATCATCCGGACGAGCTTGGTGTAAACTCTGCGTTAGAAGAGCACGAGGTTATAAATATTGCATTGTTTGGCATTGATACACGTACCCAGTCTTTTAAGGGGCGTTCGGACGCTATAATAATACTCACTATAGATAAAGAGCATGATAAGATTAAGATGACATCTATTGCTCGTGACTCATATGTTGCTATGGATGGTCACGATTATGATAAGCTGACACACGCTTACGCATACGGCAGCGCACGACTTGCAATAAAAACCTTAAACGAAAATTACAATATGAATATAACCGATTATATAACGGTTAACTTCTTTGGAATTGCCGAAATCATTGATTATCTTGGCGGTTTAACGGTTGATGTTAATTCAAGCGAAAAGTATGTTATGAATCAGCACTATGTCCCCGAGCTTAACGATATAGGCATTGACTGTGATTATATAACAAAAACAGGTCCGCAGCTCCTAACGGGTGCACAGGCATTGGCATATTCACGTAATCGCTATTCAGCGGGGGGCGATGCAGCACGTACCGAAAGGCAAAGAGAGATTCTCTCACTTATGTTTGAAAAGGTAAAGAAAATGGGTGTTACTAAATTGCCGAATCTTATAAAGATGGCGCTGAGTAACAGCGAAACCTCGCTTACAAATAATGAAATTACAAGTATGGCCACCTGGGCGCTTGCAAATTCTCCAACAATAGAGAGCTTGAGCATTCCTGATGAAGATTGTGGCGAAAAAACGGGTAATGATGCATTTATCGGCAAATATTGGTACAGCATTTACGACCTTGAAATAGCTACACAAAAAATACACGACTTTATCAAAGAAGAAGGCACATATTTAACCCCTGAATCTTTATATTCATCAGAATCTTAACAGTTTTAAGGCGGTGTTTATACAATGATCCACCCGTTAATATCAGTAGTGGTACCTGTATACAATGTAGCAGGTTTTTTAGAAAAATGTGTCAACAGCATTCTAAATCAAACCCTTGCGGATTTTGAGCTGATTCTTGTAAACGATGGCTCTACCGATGAGGGTGGGAAGCTTTGCGATGAGTTTGTACTCGCTGACAGTAGGGTGCGGGTAATTCATAAAGAAAACGGCGGTTTATCAAGTGCAAGAAATGCAGGAATTGATAATGCCCTCGGTGAATATATCACCTTTATTGATTCGGATGACTATGTTAAAGAAACCTACCTTGAATACCTCTATGGCTTGATTAAGGAGTATGGTGTTAAGCTTTCGGTCTGCACCCATTGTGTTGTTTTTGAATCGGGGAAAGTTAAGTCCTTGGAGAATGACTTTCGTGGTGTAATGGATTTTAAAGAGTGTGTAAAAAAAATGCTTTACCATAACGGTGTTGATACATCAAGCTGGGCAAAGCTTTATCACAAAAGTGTTTTCGATAATATAAGGTTTCCCGTTGGAAAACTTTTCGAGGATATTGCCACAACATATTTGTTTATGGAAAAGGCGGGTGAGATTGCTCTTGGTGGAAAAAGTCAGTACTATTATATTTGGCGTAAGAATTCCATAGTAAATATGCAATTTAACATCAAAAAAGTAGAGCTGGTAGAAAATACCGATATAATGGCAGAGTACTTGACCAAGCGTTATCCTGAGCTGTCGGCGGCAGCGGTAAGACGCTGTGTATATGCACGTTTTAGCACCTTTAATCAAATGATTGGAGTAGAGGGTTTTATTGATATACGACAGGAACTGGTAGATTATATTAAAAAGCATTCATATATAGTACTGCGGGACAAAAACACTCCTTTGCGTGATAGAGTGGCGCTTATTCTTATAAAAATAAGCCCTAAGATATATACAATGTTTTGGGGATTGTTTTTGAAGATTTTTAAATGATTACGGAGGATTACCTTTGAAGAAGATTCTTATTGGCTATATAATAGATTTTAAGCATAGCGGCATTGATAAATATCTTTTCAATGTTCTGAAAATTGCCCACCAAAACAATATAAAGGTTGATTTTTTGTGCAACAAGAGGGAACAAGAAACGGTTGAAATGCTAAAACCGTACGACTGTGAAGTAATTAAGATAAGCTCTTTAAAAAATCCGCTTAAACACTATGCCGATGTAAAGAGGGCATTGAAAAATGGCGGTTATGATGCGGCGTATTTTAACATTTCCGAGCCGCTTAATATGATGGGTGCTAAAGCGGCACACGATTTAAAGGTGCCGTGTTTTGTGCATTCTCATAGCTCGGATATGGACTGCCAAAATAAATTTAAGCGATTTATAAGGGGAGCAATAAATAAAATATGCAAATGCTTTTTGTATAGGTATGCCGATAAATATTTTGCTTGTTCAAAAAAAGCAGGCGAGTGGCTTTTCCCTAAAAAACAGGTAGCTTCCGATAAATTTACGGTTATTTTCAACGCAGTTGATACCGATAAATTTTTTAATGATAGGCAGTTAGGACTTCGCAAAAGAGCAGAGCTTAATATATCCCCTGATACAGCGGTAATCGGACATATAGGTAATTACTGCTATCAAAAAAATAATTTCTTTTTAGTGGATATAATGAAGGAAGTTTTAAAAATAAAGCAGGATGCCTTAATGCTTTGCATAGGCATAGGTCCCGACCTTGAAGCCGTAAAGCAGTATGCTGTGGACAACAAGGTTGACAGTAATATGCATTTTTTGGGACTGTGCGGGGAAGTGCCCGAAACATTAAGGGCGATAGATGTATTTGTGTTGCCATCAAGATTTGAGGGGCTACCGATTTCTGGGGTAGAGGCGCAAATGTGCGGAATCCCCGCTATTTTCAGTAACACCATATCCGAGGAGGTAATACTTACTGATAAAAGTATTATGCTACCGATAAACGATGCGAGAAATTGGGCACAAAAGATATTGGAGCTATCTCAAGAGGTAAATGTGCAAATTTTTGATTCGGCAATACAAAACTTTTCATTAAATAATCAAAAGAAACAAATTGTAGATAATATTTTCACAAGATAAGGAACATAAAAATGATAAAAAACACCGCAAAAACCCAAATATTTTTTGAACGTCTGGAAATAATTTTTGTAGTATTGTTTATGACAGTATCTTTTTTGCAGTACTGTTGTTTAACCTTTGGAAAAACTATTATTTCGTATGTTCAATGGCCCACAATTCTTGTTGGAGGAGCTTTGCTTTTATATAAAGCGATTAACATCAAAAACTATTTTAAGACACCCGCAATTTTGCTTTTTTCAGGTTTTATTATAAGCTTTGTTGTGTCAATGGTGGTGAATTTTAAATACGGCTACTATGAAAATTTCCGTGGTTTAATTTTCCTTATTTTTGAAGTTTTTATTCTTTGTGCATTTGATATTAAAAGAAACAAAGAATTTTTTATAAAAAAAATAAATATAGCAAGATTTTACTATGTTGTGGCAATGTTTTTAATGTCCTTTATAGGCATACTGTTTATGTTGTTCGGTGTTCCGCAGTTTGTTGATAATATGGTAGATGGCGGTCTTAAGGTTGGCTTTGAGTGGGGACGTTTGTTTGGTATCTATTGGGACCCCAATATTGCTGCAGCCGCAACCGTTGCAACGGTAGTGTTCTCGTTTGGGTATCTAAAAACCGTAAAGAACAAATGGTTTAAAGCTTTCAATATAGTAAATATTGTGGTTCAGGTTTTGTATATATCCTTTTCCGATTCAAGAACAGGGCTTATGACATTGTGGGCAGCAGTAACCTTTTATCTTGCCTTCGCCCTGTTTAAAAGCGGTTTTAAGAACTTTAAAAATAAAGTTATCAGATGGGCTGCGTGCTTGTTGATTGTGGTTATAGCTTCGTGTAGCATATTTTTTGTGCCAACCGTTACAAAGAATGCATACAACAAGGTGGTTGTTACCATTTCACAAATGAGAGATTCGAAATATGATGCCGATAAGGATACATCCCTTATAGGTTCAGAGGGCAGAAACGAGCACGTAAAGACCGATATCAGCAACCGTAGGTTTGATATATGGGGAAGCGCTGTGGAAATATTCAGTATGTCACCAATAGTTGGTTGCTCATATTTTAATGTGGTGAGTTTTTCTGAGCAAAACATACCCGAAACCTATATATTAACAAACGATTTCGCAGTTTTTTCATCTATGCATAATGTAATATTCGATATCTTGGCAGGTCAAGGCGCATTGGGTATTATCACCTTTTTCTCGGCGGCTATATGCATAGTTGTATTTATAATTAAAAAACGCAAAGCGCTTTGCACGAGGGCACAGTTTTATTTTAATCTTGAAATGTTCACAGTGGTAATTGCAGCATTGGTAGCATCAATGTTTATATCAGAGGTTGTATATGTTATTTCTCCGCTAACAATAATTTTTTGGCTCTGCCTTGGAGCGTTACTAAATAACATCACCACTACAAAAGAGGTGGAATAATGGAGCAGTTAATTTCGGTTATAATTCCTGTATATAAGGTGGAAAGCTTTTTGCACCGCTGTGTTGATTCGGTGATTAAGCAAACATACCGTAATATAGAGATAATTCTTGTAAATGATGGTTCGCCCGATAACTGCCCTAAAATTTGCGATGAGTATGCAAAGCTCGACGATAGAATTAAGGTTGTTCATAAACAAAACGGTGGACTTTCAAGTGCGAGAAATGCCGGTATAGAGGTTGCAAAAGGCGAATATATCACTTTTGTTGATTCGGATGATTTCGTATCGGAGAATTTTATCGAAAGCTTATATTCGGCTATAGTTTCGAGTGCTGCCGATATTTCTGTTGGTGATGCTGTTTTTGTTTATTCCGATAAAACTCCCGAAGAAAGAAATGAGGAAATAGTTTTTAAGAGCTACTCACCCTTCGAGGCGGTTCGTGCTATGCTGCTGCAGGAGCCGTTTAGTAATAGCGCATGTGCTAAACTGTTTTCTAAAAAGTTTTTCGCAAACCGCCGTTTTACAAATGGCATACTTTATGAGGACTTTGATATAATTTTCCCCATAGTTTTCGAGAGTGAAAAGGTTGTTTTTAATTCGGCGGCAGAGTATTATTATTATCAAAACCCTCAAAGCATTATGCACGAAAAAATTGATGAAAGGCATTTGATACTTTTAGATTTGTCTGACAAATTGGTTTTGGATGTAAAACGAATATGCCCTCAATATTTAGCAGAGGCAAACAGTCGGCTTGTCTTTTCACAGTTTTTTATAATGGATAGAATTGCTTTAAGCGGCGAGAGTAAAAAATATAAAGTTCTAATTAAAAATATCAGAAGCACACTTAAGGAAATTCATTTTTTAAGCAATAATTATATAGGTAAGCCCCTAAAAATAAAGGCAATGGCGTTCATAGTTTCCTTGCCGATTTATAAATTACTTTTAAAGTTAAATATTTTACTTAAAAGAGGTAAATAGATGACACAAAAAATTTTGACGATTACGGTACCATCCTATAACGTCGAAAACTTTTTAAGCAAGGCAGTAAATTCGTTTATTGCCGATGAAATTATCAGTGATATAGAAATTATTATTGTAAACGATGGCTCAAGGGACCGCACCCTGCAAATAGCTCAGGAGTTTAGAAAACAATATCCTGACACCATAAAGGTCATCGATAAAGCCAATGGCGGTCACGGCTCGGCAATAAATGCCGGTATTGATAACGCCACAGGAAAATACTTCAAGGTTGTTGATGCGGATGACTGGGTTGATACAAAAGAGTTTATAGCGTATGTAAAGGCGTTAAGGCGTTGTGATGAGGATATTATTTTCAACCCGTATAATGAGGTCGATGTAGAGGGCAAAATTTTGTCTGTCAAAAAAATCCCAACCGCAACCTACAACACTGCGCTTAAGTTGGTGGATGTTTTGGCGGGACTTCAGGATATATACGGTATGCACGCCATTACCTTTAAAACGGAACTGCTAAAGGGAAAAATTAAGATTACCGAGCACTGTTTTTATGTAGACCAGGAGTATATAGTTTTTCCGCTAAAGGATGCTACCACCATACGCTTTATGGCTGAAAATATATATCAGTATCGTTTGGGTGATTCGGCACAAAGTGTCAGCATACAAAGCTATCAACGAAACAAAGAAATGCACCGAAGCGTTATAGGCAATCTATTAAGGTTTTACAAAGGGTTGCCCGATACGGTAGACAAACGTATAAAGGAATTTATTAAATTTCGAATAATTGGTCTTTTATCGGTGCAGACCGATATTTATTTATCGCTTGGCTTATCGCTTAAAAATTACAAGCAATTAAAAGCTTTTTTGGGCGAAATTAAGCAGGCAGCACCCGATATTTATCAGGATGTTTCGGGAGCCACCTTTAATTTGATGAGGGCGTCTGTGTTTGTGGGCTACATTGCAGGATGGCTGCGCCGCAGAGTTTACGGTATATATAGAATCAAATAGTGTGCTCCACTTAAAAAAGTAAAGGTTTAAGGATTACCTATTTATATTTATGAAGAATAAATTAGTTACGAATTATTTATACAATCTAAGCTATCAGCTTTTGATTTTAATAACACCGATTATAACATTGCCTTACGTATCTCGAGTTCTTGGACTTGAAAATGTAGGGCTGTTTAACTTTTTCCAATCCCTCGTATCCTACTTTATTCTTTTAGGCACTGTCGGTATGAATCTTTACGGTCAGCGTGAGGTGGCATTTTGCAAGAAAAACCGCTTTAGACGCACCCGTGTTTTTTGCGAGCTGCAAATTATTCGCTTTGTAACCGTTACGGCAAGTGCCTTTTTGTACTATTTCATAATCATTAAAAACAGTACGGGTTATTCAAGATATTATGCTCTGTTTTTGGTGGAAATTATTGCAGCATTTTTTGATGTAAGCTGGTTCTTCCAAGGGGTTGAAGATTTTAGGGTACAGGCAATTCGTAATTTTTTTACTAAGACATTAGGTGTTGTTGCGGTGTTCACCCTTGTGAAAACCGAAAACGATTTGGATGTTTATATTGTGTGCTACTGTCTAATTGCGGTATTCTCAAATGTGATAATGTGGTTTAGTTTGCCTAAGTATCTTGGTCGCACCAACATACAGCTTTTTGGTATATTAAAGCACATAGCCCCTATTATACTTATGTTCTTGCCTCAAATAGCAATATCGGCGTATGCATATCTTGATAAAATAATGATACGTATATTTTTTGGTCAGGAGTATGGTTATTTAGAGGTAGGATATTATAGTCAGGCCGAAAAAATCACAAAGATAGTACTTACCGTTGTAACATCTCTTGGAGCAGTAATGCTTTCCCGTGTTGCCAATAGGTATTCGGCGGGGGATATAAAGGCGATTCACAAGTATATAAAAAAATCCTTTAATTTCCTTTTTGTTATTGCTTTCCCTGCAGCGATGGGTTTAATGGCAGTATCAAAGGATATGATACCCTGGTTTTTGGGCGAGGATTACAAAAAATCGGCCATCTGTATGATGGTTTTAGCACCTATAATTTTGTTTATAGGCGTAAGCAATATAATAGGTACACAATATTTGTTACCTACTAATAGAGTTAAGGAATATACCGTTTCGGTAGCGGTTGGGCTTGTGGTGAATGTTGCGTTCAACTCGCTTCTTATAGGAAGCTACGGCAGCATCGGCGCTGCCATATCTACCGTTCTTGCAGAGCTTACCGTAACAATGGTGCAAATTAGATTTGCCAAAAGAGATTTTGATATAAAAGGTATATTGCTCGGCGGTTGGCGGAGCTTATTATCGGCGCTTATAATGGGGGCGGTGGTAGGTTTGGCGGCATACTTTATGGAGTCGGAGCTTATATCAACACTCATACAAGTAGGTATTGGTATAGTTGTATATTTTGTAATGCTGTTAGTTTTGAAAGAACCGTTTGTTTTTGGTTTTGCAAGTAAAATCTTCAAGCGTAAAGGAAGTAAGATAAATGGCAATTGATAAAATTGTTATAAAGGGTGCCAAGGCAAACAACCTGCAAAACGTAAACCTTGAGATACCACGAGATAAGCTGGTGGTATTTACAGGTCTTTCGGGCTCGGGTAAATCTTCATTGGCATTTGATACCATTTATGCCGAGGGACAACGCCGATATGTTGAGTCCCTGTCTTCCTATGCACGTATGTTTTTAGGTCAAATGGAAAAGCCCGATGTAGAGAGCATTGAAGGGCTTTCTCCCGCTATATCTATCGACCAAAAAACAACCTCAAAAAACCCACGCTCAACCGTTGGCACAATTACCGAGATTTACGATTATCTCCGCCTTTTATATGCAAGGGTGGGCACACCGCACTGTCCTATCTGTAAAAAGGAAATAAAACAGCAAACCACCGACCAAATCGTAGACAGTGTTATGAAGCTACCCGAAGGCACTAAAATTCAGGTGATGGCGCCGATAGTACGGGGTAGAAAAGGGGAATATGCAAAGGAGCTTGAAGCGGCTAAAAAATCGGGCTTTGTAAGGGTGCGTATTGACGGAAGCTTATACGAGCTGTCCGAAGAAATAAAGCTTGATAAAAATAAAAAACATTATATAGATGTTATTATTGACCGCTTAGTTGTAAAAAGCGAAATAAAAAGTCGTTTGAGCGATAGCATCGAAACCGCCGCAAAGTTAACGGGTGGTATTATAACGGTAGATGTCATTGGCGGCGAGGAGCTGCGATTTTCTCAAAATTATGCTTGTGATGAGCATAATATCAGTTTGCCCGAAATCACTCCTACGCTGTTTTCCTTTAATAGTCCTGCGGGTGCATGTCCTAAATGTACGGGCATTGGCAAGTTTATGAAAATTGATGTGCGACTTATAGTTGCTGATGAAACGAAGTCACTTATTAACGGTGCTATACATGCATCGGGTTGGGGTGTGAATTCTTGGTTTTATCCAAACCAAGGCACTGTTGCTTCGATGTATTATAACGGACTTGCCGAGCATTATTGTTTTGATATAAACACACCCTTTAAGGATTTGCCCGAGGAAGCTAAAAATGCGGTGCTTTACGGCACGGGGGATACTAAAATTAAGCTGCGTCGTGCTGACCATTGGGGCAAAAGCGAATATTACAGCGCATTTGAGGGTGTTGTAAATAATCTTGAGCGCCGCTATCGTGATTCAAAGAGTGATATGGCTCGCCGTGAGATAGAGGGCTGTATGAACGAGTGCGATTGTCCCGAATGTCATGGCACTCGATTAAAGCCCGAGGCATTGGCGGTGACCGTAGGCGGCAAAAATATTGATGAGTGTTGTCGGCTTTCGGTAACGGCAATGCTTGATTTTATGTCATCAATTAGGTTTAGCGATTTTAAGTCAAAAATTGCCGACCCAATTGTTAAGGAAATAACCGAGCGACTTAATTTTTTAAAAAGTGTCGGTCTTGAGTATTTAACCCTCGCTCGTGAGTCGGGAACACTCTCGGGGGGTGAAAGTCAGCGTATACGCCTTGCTACACAAATCGGTTCATCCCTTATGGGCGTGTTGTATATTCTTGATGAGCCAAGTATCGGACTGCATCAGCGAGACAATGAAAAGCTCATTGCAACACTTAAAAAGCTGCGTGACCTTGGCAATACGCTTATTGTTGTTGAACACGATGAGGACACCATCCGTTCGGCAGACTATGTTGTAGATATTGGAAAGGGTGCGGGCATACACGGCGGTAATGTTGTTTTCTCGGGCACGGTAGATAAGCTTAAAGAGTGTGAGGATTCGCTTACTGCTGATTATTTGGTAGGTAAGCGCAAAATACCTGTTCCGTCAAACAGAAGGTGTGGCAACGGTAATTATTTAACGGTTACGGGTGCTGCGGAAAATAATCTTAAAAATATTGATGTTAAAATTCCTCTTGGCACCTTTACGGGTGTTACGGGGGTTTCGGGCTCGGGTAAATCCTCGCTGGTTAACGAGATTATTCAAAAGTATTTATCTCGTGAGCTTAACGGTGCAAAAACCTTTCCCGGTAAATTCAAAAGCATTTCGGGACACGAGCATCTCGATAAAATTATAAATATTGACCAGTCGCCTATAGGTCGAACACCACGCTCAAATCCTGCAACATATACGGGAGTTTTTGGCGATATTAGAGAACTGTTTGCTGAAACACGTGATGCCAAGGCGCACGGCTACAATGCGGGTAGATTTTCCTTTAATGTAAAGGGCGGTAGATGCGAAGCGTGTGAGGGCGATGGAATTATAAAAATAGAAATGCACTTTTTACCCGATATTTATGTTCCGTGTGAGGTTTGCGGCGGTCGCCGATATAACCGTGAAACGCTTAGCATTAAATATAAGGATAAAAATATTTATGATGTTTTGGAAATGACGGTAGAGGAGGGGCTTAATTTCTTTTCTGCCGTGCCAAAAATTAAACGTAAGCTGCAAACATTGTACGACGTGGGGCTCGGTTATATAAAAATCGGACAACCCGCCACAACCCTTTCGGGTGGTGAGGCACAGCGTGTAAAACTCGCTACAGAGCTTTCAAAACGCAGTACGGGTAAAACTATTTATATACTCGATGAGCCAACAACGGGGCTACACTCATACGATGTGCATATGCTGATAGAGGTTTTGCAGCGCTTGGTAGATGGCGGAAATACAGTAGTAGTTATTGAGCACAACCTTGATGTTATCAAGACTGCCGATTATATCATTGATTTGGGTCCCGAGGGTGGCGACAATGGCGGTACGCTTATTAGTTGTGGCACACCCGAACAGGTAGCCGAGTGCAAAAATTCCTATACAGGTCAGTTTTTAAAGAAAATGCTGTAATATTTACACATTATTAACTAATTATCTACTGTAAAAGGTTAATATACTTTAAGGAGGGAGAAAATGTTCGGATATGTAAGGGCTTATAAACCCGAGCTACGCATAAAGGAATGGGAGATGTATAAGGCAGTTTACTGTTCGCTTTGCCGTGAACTCGGCAAAAACTATGGTCTGTTCGCACGTTTCACCCTCAGTTACGATTTTACCTTTTTAGCGTTACTCGATATGGCACTGTCCGATGGTTTTCCCGAAACCCAAAGAAAGAATTGTGTATTAAATCCGCTTAAAAAGTGTAATTATTGTAAGGACAAGGATAATGAGTTATCCTTTGCGGCTTCGGCGGCAATGATAATGCTGTATTATAAATTGCTCGATAATTTAGATGATGAAAAGGGCATAGCCAAACTAAAATATTTTTTATTAAAGCCCACCTTCCGCCGTGCTTACAAAAAGGCGGTTGAGAGTAACCGAGATATAGATAATATCTTTAAAGAGTATTACTCTGCACAAAGGGCAGTCGAGCAAAATGAAAACTGCGGCATAGATGCAGCGGCGGAGCCCACGGCAATCATGCTATCAAAAGTTTTTAAAATGTGCGATACCGATGATACCAACCGCCGTGCATTATCACGTATGGGATATTGTATGGGACGGTATATTTATATTTTGGATGCCGCAAGGGATTTGCCCGAGGATATAAAAAAGGGTAATTTCAACCCATATAGAAGTAGTAAAGATTACAAACAGGATGCTCAAAGGCAGTTGGGTGTTTGTATTGATGAGGCAATTAAGGCGTTCGAGCTAATAAACATTAAACAGCTAAAAAATATTTTGGGTAATATAATATATTTAGGACTTGAGGATACATTTAAAAAGGAGTTAAAGATATGAAAGACCCGTATGCAATACTCGGCGTGTCACCAACAGCGACGGATGAGGAAATTAAAAAAGCTTACCGTGAACTTGCACGAAAATATCATCCTGATAGCTATGCTGATAATCCGCTTTCCGATTTGGCAAAAGAAAAAATGCAGGAGATAAACGAGGCGTATGATGAGATTATAAGCCGCAGAAAATCGGGAGGGGCGAAAAACGGCACAGGTGCAAATTACGGCGGCTCCTCACAGTTTGCAGATATTCGTTCGTTAATATCACAAAATCGTTTGGAGGAGGCACAGGAGCTGTTAGACGGGGTGCCAATAGCAGCTCGTGATGCCGAATGGTATTTTCTAAACGGTTCGGTGCTTTATCGCCGTGGTTGGTTCGAGGGTGCCTATACGAGCTTTTCAAATGCTTGTCGTATGGACCCCGGTAATGCAGAGTACCGTGAAGCATTTAATCGTATGCAGCGGCAAAACCGTAATTACTCCAATCCATATTCAAGCGCTAATAATATGGGCGGATGCTGTACGGCAGACCCCTGCACAACACTATGCTGTATGGACTGTTGTTGTGAAATGATGGGTGGAGACTGCATACCTTGTTGTTAAGAAGGGTGTATTTATATGAAAACAACCTCTAAAATTACCTTTTGCGCACTGCTTACGGCATTGGCAGTAGCCATAATGTTGCTTTCCTATTTTCCGTATTTTACCTATGCAGTGCCTGCTGTTTCAGGTCTTGTAGGTCTTGTGGTGCTTATTGAAATAGGGGGCAAGTGGCCGCTGCTTACATATATTGTATCTGCGGTGCTTATCTTAATTTTTGCCGAGCCCGAGGCAAAGCTTATGTATGCTTTGTTTTTCGGTTATTATCCCATATTAAAGGCATATATAGAGAGAATAGGCAAGAGGGTAGTACAATATCTAATTAAATTTGTAGTATTTAATGCGGCAATCTTGTCGGTTTATTTTATAGCCGTAAAGATTTTGGGGATGCCGCTTGATGATTTTGACACCTTCGGCAAAATAGGGCTTATTGTGTTTTTGGTGTTGGCAAATATAACCTTTTTCTTGTACGACATAGTGCTTGTGCGGGTAGCGGCAGTTTATATGAAAAAAATTCATCCCGCCATTAAAAAAAGCTTTAAATAAGGAAAAAAACAGGATATGTGTTGACATATCCTGTTCTTTTGTGTATAATTGTATGCATAAATACACGGATTTACGAATGGAGAAATACTATGCTTGAAATATCAAAAAAGTCAAATCTGTTGGAGCAAAAGTCTTATAAGTATAGCTTACAGGATATTGCCGAACCGAATCTTTGGAGAGATATTTATAACTATTCCGAAATTCCCAAGGTGCCGTTTAACCATCGCCGTGTGCCGATGGATATGCCTGAAGAAATTTGGATTACCGATACCTCTTTTCGTGATGGTCAACAGTCGGTTGAGCCATATTCGGTAAAGCAAATTGTAGATTTATATAAGCTTCTTTCAAAGCTTGGCGGTCCGTATGGAATCGTCCGCCAAAGTGAGTTCTTTGTTTATAGCCAAAAGGATAGGGAAGCCATCCAACAATGTATGGATTTAGGTCTTAAATTTCCTGAAATCACCACTTGGATAAGAGCCAGTAAGGAGGACTTCAAGCTTGTTAAAGATTTAGGTATCAGAGAAACGGGTATTTTGGTTTCTTGTAGTGACTATCATATATTCAAAAAGCTTGGCAAAACTCGTAAACAGGCGATGGATGGCTATCTTGCCGCCGTATCTGATGCCTTTGAGGCGGGTGTTATGCCTCGTTGCCATTTAGAAGATATTACAAGAGCCGATTTTTACGGCTTTGTTGTACCCTTTGTTAACGAGCTTATGAAGCTCTCTCGCCAAGCGGGTATACCCGTTAAAATTCGAGCTTGTGACACTATGGGCTACGGTGTACCCTATTCGGAGGTTGCTCTGCCTCGCAGTGTGCCGGGTATTGTTTACGGTTTGCAGCATTATTCCGATGTTCCGAGTGAGATGCTCGAGTGGCACGGTCATAACGATTTTTATAAGGCGGTTTCCAATGCATCAACTGCTTGGCTTTACGGCACATCAGCTGTTAACTGCTCAATGCTTGGTATAGGGGAGCGTACGGGTAATGTGCCGCTTGAGGCAATGGTATTTGAGTATGCATCACTTCGGGGCTCTTTTGATGGTATGGACCCCACAGTTATTACCGAGATAGCCGATTACTTTAAAAAGGAAATTGGCTATAAAATTCCACCGATGACACCGTTTGTAGGCAAAAACTTTAACGTTACCAAGGCGGGAATTCATGCGGACGGACTGCTTAAGGATGAAGAAATCTACAATATCTTTGATACAAATAAATTCTTAAACCGTCCTGCATCGGTTATGGTAAGCAAAACAAGCGGACTCGCAGGAATAGCTTACTGGATAAATCAAAACTATTCCTTATCGGGCGAGAATGCCGTTGGCAAGCGAGATGAGCTGGTAATAAAGCTTAAAGAGTGGATTGATACCGAGTATGAAGGCGGTAGACAAACCGCATTAACATCGGGTGAACTCGAGGGTAAAATCAACGAGTTTTCGGGCGGTAAGTTTACAGGAGGTATATAAAAATGTTTAATCATAAAATACAGTCTCTTGCGGACCAAATTTTCGAGCGCCTTGAGGTTGATATTTTGATAGGCAAATATCCTTACGGTACATTGCTTACCGAGACTGCCTTGTCAGAGGAACTAGGTGTCAGCCGTACCCCTGTTAGAGAGGCGCTCAGCCGTTTAGAACAAGAAAATTTAGTGCTTGATACCAAAAAAGGTATGAAGGTTTTAGGTATTACCGAAAGCGACCTTAAAGATATCTATGAGATTAGATTGTCGCTTGAGGGTATGTCGGTTGCTAAATTTATAGAAAATCTAACCGATGAAAAATTAGCTCTTTTAAAAGAAATACTTGATTTTCAAGAGTTTTACGGTGGCAAAAACGATAGCGAACGTGTTATTTTTAAGGATAGTGAGTTTCACGAGTTTATCTATAAAAATTGCGGTAGTCCTGTTTTATGCCAAACACTTCTACCGCTTCATAAAAAGGTGGTTAAGTTCCGTAAGGCATCTATTGAGCATACGGGTCGTACCGAAAAATCAATAAATGAGCATAAGGCATTATATACCGCTATTGCCGAGCGCAATACCGACCTTGCCATAAAGCTTATACACGAACATATTTTGAACGCAAAAAAGAGTATTATGGAGGGTTAAAAATGGGATTAACTATTGCGCAAAAGATTATTAAAAACCATTTGCTTGAGGGCGAAATGGTGACAGGCACCGAGATTGCCCTTAAAATAGACCAAACCTTAACACAGGACGCCACTGGCACAATGGCATACCTTGAATTTGAAACAATGGGAATTGAGCGTGTTAAAACCGAGAGAAGTGTTGCATATATTGACCATAACACTTTGCAATCGGGTTTTGAAAATGCGGATGACCATAGATATATCGGCAGTGTTGCAAAGAAACACGGCATATATTTTTCACGTCCCGGCAATGGCATTTGTCACCAAGTACATTTAGAGCGCTTTGGTATTCCGGGTAAAACCCTTATCGGTTCCGATAGTCACACACCTACCGGCGGCGGTATCGGAATGTTGGCAATGGGTGCGGGTGGACTTGACGTTGCAGTTGCGATGGGCGGCGGCGCTTATCATATCACAATGCCAAAAATGTATAAGGTTAATTTAACGGGTAAGCTGAATGATTTTGTAACGGCTAAGGATGTAAGTCTTGAAATACTTCGCATACTGTCAGTAAAAGGCGGTGTTGGCGCTATTATAGAGTGGGGCGGAGAGGGTGTTAAAACCCTGTCGGTGCCTGAACGTGCAACCATTACAAATATGGGAACCGAGCTTGGCGCTACCACTTCAATTTTCCCCTCGGATGAAGTTACCCGTGAGTTTTTAAAGGCACAGGGCAGAGAACAAGACTATGTAGCTTTGGCTAGTGATGAGGATGCGGTATATGACAGAATAATAGATATCAATTTGTCTACACTCAAACCCCTTATTGCTTGTCCCCACAGCCCCGATAATGTAGTAACTGTTGAGTCACTAAAGGGTGTTAAGGTAGACCAAGTGTGTATCGGCTCGTGCACCAACTCATCTCTCTTTGATATGCTTAAGGTGGCGGCATTACTTAAGGGTAAAATTATTCCCCCGTCAGTTAGTCTTTCGGTATCTCCCGGCTCCAAGCAGGTGCTTACAATGCTTTCAAATTGCGGTGCCTTAACCGATATTTTGGCAGCGGGGGCGAGACTGCTTGAATGTGCTTGCGGACCCTGTATTGGCATGGGCTTCTCACCGAATTCCGCAGGTGTGTCCCTCCGTACTTTCAATCGCAACTTTGAGGGTAGAAGCGGTACGGCTGACGGTCAGGTTTATTTGGTTTCTCCCGAAACCGCTGTTGCAGCGGCGCTTACGGGTTATATTACTGACCCGAGGGTGCTCGGCACTATGCCGAAAATAGATATGCCTAAGGAGTTTTTAATTGATGACAGTGCGATTATCGAACCCGCAAGCGAAAAAGAGGCGGCGGAGCTCGAAATTTTGCGTGGTCCCAATATAAAGAAATTCCCCGATAGCTTTCCGCAAGAAGACACATTATCAGCACCCCTTATTTTAAAGGTTGGTGATAATATCACTACCGACCATATTATGCCTGCGGGTGCTAAAATCTTGCCGTACCGTTCAAACATTCCGCATTTATCGCAATTCTGTTTTGCGGTATGCGATACTACTTTCCCCGAGCGTGCAAAGGCGGCGGGTAAAAGTATAATTGTTGGCGGCTCCAATTACGGACAGGGCTCTTCGCGTGAGCATGCGGCGCTCGTTCCTTTGTATTTGGGTGTTCGAGTTGTCATCACCAAAAGCTTTGCGAGAATACATATTGCAAACCTTATAAATGCGGGTATTATGCCGCTTACGTTTAAAAATCCCGATGATTACGATAAACTAAATCAAGGTGACGAGTTAGAGCTTAACAATGTATATGCGGGTATGGATAGCGGTGAAATTGTTTTAACCGACAAAACAACAGGTGAGGAATTTACACTTTGCTGCAACTTTACCGAAAGGCAAAAGGCGATACTTAAAGCCGGTAGTCTTTTACAGTATACAAAGGAGAATTCATAAATGGAAAAATATATTGATAATGCGGTTGAACAATTTAGAACCTTGCTAAACGAACAGTTAAAGCGTGTTGAAACAATGGAAAAAGGCGCTGCCGCAAAGGATTACAGTAAGGTACAAAAAATAGTTATCGGTATAGTAGGCGGCGATGGTATCGGTCCTATCATTGTAAAAGAGGCGAAACGACTCATAGAGTTTTTGCTTATAGATGAAGTAAAGTCGGGTCGTGTGGAATTCAATGTTATTGATGGCTTAACCATCGAAAACCGCTTAAGTGTCGGTAAACCCATCCCCGATGATGTACTTGCTGAAATAAAGAAATGCGATGTACTGCTTAAGGGTCCCACAACCACCCCAAAAGGCGGCACTATGGAGAGCGCCAATGTGGCGCTTCGCAGAGAACTCGATTTGTATGCCAATGTGCGCCCCGTGAGTGTCCCCGATAAGAATATTGATTGGATTTTCTACCGTGAGAACACCGAGGGTGAATATGTACTCGGCAGCCGAGGTGTAGAACTGCCCGAAAAATTGGCGGTTGATTTTAAGGTTACCACCAATGCGGGTACCTACCGAATTGCCAAGGCGGCTTTTGAGTATGCCCATCAAAACGGCAAAAATAACGTTGCTATCGTTACAAAGGCGAATATTATGAAAAAGACCGATGGTAAATTCACCGAAATTTGCCATAAAGTTGCCGAAAACTATCCCGAAATCACAGCAGAGGACTGGTATATTGATATTATGACTGCCAACCTTGTAAATGAGGCGATTCGTGATAAGTTTCAGGTGTTTGTATTGCCCAACCTTTACGGTGATATCATTACCGATGAGGCAGCGCAAATCCAAGGCGGTGTAGGTACGGCAGGAAGCGCAAATATAGGTGACAATTACGCTATGTTTGAGGCAATTCACGGCTCGGCTCCCCGTATGATAGAGGAGGGCATAGGTGATTATGCTAATCCGTCAAGTATATTTAAAGCGACCGAAATGTTGCTTCGCCATATAGGATTTACTAATAAGGCGGAAAAATTAGCGGCGGCTATGAGTATTTGTAACGAAACCGAGAAAAAGGTAATTGTTACGGGCAATACTGACGGCGCAACCTGTAAACAATTTTCCGATTATCTTATGGATACAATTAAAAATATTTAAACCAAAAGCCGACACTTTTTAATGTCGGCTTTTGTTGACTTTTAGCGCAAAAAAAGGTATAATAAATTGATTTAGTATGTTTAGAAAGAAGTCTAATTTATGGCAATTACATCTATGGAAAAATTAAGAAATATCGCAATCATAGCCCATGTTGACCACGGCAAAACAACCTTGGTTGACCAGCTGCTTAAACAAAGCGGCACATTTCGTGTTAATGAGCAGGTGGACGATAGGGTTATGGACTCTAATGATTTAGAGCGTGAGCGTGGTATAACTATACTTTCTAAAACCACAAGCGTTATATATAAAGATATAAAAATCAATATTGTTGATACCCCCGGTCATGCCGATTTCGGCGGTGAGGTTGAACGTATACTGATGATGGTTGACGGCGTACTTCTGCTTGTAGATGCCTTTGAGGGCTGTATGCCGCAAACCCGTTTTGTACTCAAAAAAGCATTGGCGCTCGGCAAAAAAGCAATAGTTGTTGTTAATAAAATTGACCGCCCGTCAGCCCGACCCTTAGAGGTGGTAGACGAGGTGCTTGATTTATTTATCGAGCTTGGCGCCGATGATGACCAGATAGAATTCCCCGTTGTGTTTGCATCAGGTCGTGATGGCTATGCCTCACTCGATGCCGATAATATGGGTGTCGATTTAGAACCGCTTTTTGAAGCCATTGTTAATGAAATTGAGGCACCAAAGGGCGATACCGAGGCGCCATTACAGGTGTTGCTATCTAATATTGAATATGATGATTACATCGGCAGAATCGGTGTAGGTCGTGTTGTGCGTGGCACCATTAAAAACGGTCAAAGTGCGGTGCTCTGCCACAACGATGGCACCACAACTAATGTTAAAATTTCAAAGCTGTTTATGATAAACGGCTTAAAAAGGGAAGAATGCGATTCGGCATCAGTCGGCGATTTAATACAAATTGCAGGTATTAGTGAGCTTAACATTGGCGAAACTTTATGTGTGGCTGACTGCATAGAGCCGTTACCCTTTGTGAAAATTGATGAGCCAACCTTGTCTATGAATTTTATGGTAAATAATTCACCCTTTGCAGGTAAAGAGGGCAAGTTTGTAACCTCACGAAATATACGTGACCGCTTGTTCCACGAGGTAGAGACCAATGTTAGCTTGCGTGTTGAAGAAACTGATTCGGCGGATACCTTTAAGGTATCGGGCAGAGGAGAGTTGCATTTGTCAATTCTAATTGAGACAATGCGCCGACAAGGGTATGAGTTTCAGGTGTCACCTCCCTCTGTTATATATAAAAGGGATAAAGATGGCAAATTGTTAGAGCCGATTGAACTTTTGATGATAGAAGTACCCGAAGAATATGTTGGTGCCGTTATGGAACGGCTTGGCACTCGCAAGGCGGAGCTTAAAAATATGGGTGTTAGAGATGGCGGAACATCTCACCTTGAATTTTTAATTCCCGCAAGGGGACTGCTCGGTTACCGTTCACAGTTTTTAACCGATACTAACGGCAACGGTATTATGAATCACGTTTTTAACGGTTATGAGGAATATAAGGGTGATATTGAAGCGAGAACTACGGGTTCTATCGTTGTTCACGAAACGGGAGAGGCAACGGGCTACGGGCTTTTTAACACCCAAAGCAGAGGCCGTTTATTTATTGGTCCCGGCACACCAGTATATGAGGGTATGATAGTTGGCGAAAACCCGAAAAATGAGGATATAGTGTGTAATGTCTGCAAGAAAAAGCAAATGACCAATACAAGAGCTTCGGGAAGTGATGATGCCTTGCGCCTCACTCCTCACTCGGTACTCAGTCTTGAACAGTCGCTTGAATTTATTAAGGAGGATGAACTCGTGGAAAGTCGGGGGCCAAGCGGTGTTAGGA
>JAZRRG010000032.1:0-1209 GCA_045650565.1 Acutalibacteraceae bacterium
CTTTCGGGAATGTTGCAGTTGGTATTTAATGCAGCGGATTTGATTGTTGTCGGCAAGTTTGACAAGGTCAACGGCTCATTAGCCCAAGCGGCAATAGGTTCAACAGGCTCAATGATAAATTTGATTGTTTGCGTGTTTTTAGGAATTTCAATTGGTGTTAATGTTGTAATTGCACGTTTAATCGGTGCAAAGCAGTTTGAACACTTAAAAACCGCTGTGCAAACATCAATGCTTTTGGGGTTTGTTGCAGGTATTATAATTGGGGTTGCAGGTTATATCTTTACAAAACCGTTATTACATTTGATTCAAACCGAAGAAAGCGTTATGCCGTTTGCGGTAGATTATTTGCGTATTTATTTTATCGGTGCGCCGTTTTCTATGATTTATAACTTCGGCAGTGCGGTAATGCGTGCTTGGGGTGACACCAAACGTCCCACTATATACTTAACAATCGGCGGTATAGCTAATGTGATTTTAAATTTGTTTGCCGTTATTGTGTTGGGATTAGGAGTAAAGGGTGTTGCAATTGCAACAACAGCTTCAAACTTAATTGCTTGTATCCTTATAATGATAAGGTTAATTAAGACTGATGAACCGATAAAATTGCATATTAAGGGCATAAAAATAAATAGTCATTGGCTGACGCAGATTTTAGCATTAGGGCTTCCTGCAGGTGTTCAGGGCGTGTGCTTCTCATTGTCAAATGTAATTATTCAGTCAGCGGTCAATTCGTTTGGTGACCCGCATATTACCGCAGGTAACGGCAATGCCGCAAATGTAGAAAATTTCATATATATTGCGATAAACTCGTTTTCTCAAGCTGCGGTTACGTTTACAAGTCAGAGTGCGGGTGCTAAGAATTATAAATTTGTTAAGAAAATATTGTATACAACCTTGATGCTGGTTGGAATAGTAGGGGTTACATTGAGTTCAGCGGTTTGTATTTTCCGAAGACCGTTGATGGAGTTATATTCTTCTAACGCTGAGGATATTGGAGCCGGCATGAGCCGTTTGATAGTAATTTGTATGGCATACTTTGTGTGCGGGTTTATGGATGTCACAACCGGCGCAATCAGGGGAATGGGTAACTCAACCGTTCCGATGATAATTGCGCTTATCGGTGCTTGCGGAATGAGAATTGTCTGGGTTTACACAATATTTCGTTCGTGGCACACAACAACCAGCCTTTATATCTCTTATCCGATTTCT
>JAZRRG010000033.1:0-4374 GCA_045650565.1 Acutalibacteraceae bacterium
ACCTTCTATGCTTCAGGATTTAAAGAAAAATAAACCTTGTGAAATAGAAGCAATCAATGGAATTATTTGTCAGTTCGGAAGAAAATATGGTGTTAAAACACCTTTTAACGATAAAATAGTTGAGATTGTAAAGAACTGCGAAAAAGGTGTACTCAAGCCGGACATGAAAAACATTGATATGTTTAAAGAGTTGCTTTGAGTTGAAACGCTGAATTCATAACTTTAAGATAGTTATATCAATTTTGCGGTGGACTTTGTTAACTAATTTCCCCAAAGCACTTGAAATATTTGTTCGTTTGTGGTATCATTAAAAGTGTCAAGTGAATGATATTCGACTTATCGATTGATACTTGGCGTGATACTAGTTTGATACTAAAAAATCGAGCAAAGTAAAATAATGTGGAGATTAGAGAAGAATTACACGCTAAAATCCATAAAACACTAAACAGATAAGTTTAGTGTTAAAGAAACTTTATCGAGTGGGAATAATAATAAAACGTATAAAAGCGCAGAAATGTTAGTTTTTGAGGCTGGAGAAAAAGCCTTGCTGCGACATCTGAAAATATTTATAAATGAATTTAAGAGCTATTAGATTTCGGAATCTAATAGCTCTTTTACTTTTTAAATTATTTTAGTTTGTTATATCTTTATTTTGGTTGACCAGCGGTTTGATTTCCAACGGAAATAGGTGAAGGCAGCTCGCACGAGCTCATCAGCCGCAAGTGCTACCCAGAATCCTAACAGTCCCATATTACAAGGGATTGCAAGAAGATATCCCAATCCTACGCTGAATACCCAACTGGAAACTAATGTTACCACCATAGTTAAAGTAACATCGTTAGCGGCACGCAAAGAAGATTCGTAAATATGGCTGACTCCTCTTGCCATCTCTATTATAATATCTACCAGCATAATTCCCAAAGACATATTTATAATGGCTTGATTACTTGTAAATAAAGAAAGGATTGGTACCCTGAACAGAAGGATTAGCACAGATACTGCCGCATTGGCAGGCACCGTAAATTTCACTACGGTACCCGATAGTTTTCTTGCGTGCTGGTAATTGCCTGAGCCATACAGTCTTCCAATGAGTATGGAAGTTGCCATTCCTACACAATTACTAAACACATAAGCATAGCATAATATGTTGGTAAAATACACCTTTGCCGAACCTGCGTAAACACCCAAAAGTACGGTAAAAGAATTAGTAACAATCTGCGAAAAGGTAAAACTGCCGTTAGAAATACAAGAAGGAATACCTAAGTACAAGGCTCTTTTAACCAATGAAAAAAACTCACTTAAACTTTCAGGTACTGCCATTTTTATTTTGTACCTTGTAAACAATATAATCGCTACCGCACATCCTATAAATCTACTTAAAGCAACACCCAAAGCAACACCGCTTACGCCTGATAAAACTTCAATTTTAGCATAATAAACTGCATAAATGCTGCAAAGTAAGTTTACAACGTTGGTAATAGCACCAATGAAAACGGCGCTTTTGCTATAACCGTAGCATCGCATCAAAGCAATGAATATGGAGTAGCCGGCTAAAAATACAAGGGATAAAGAACGACCGCGTAAATAAACAACCGCCATACTGTGTACTTCACCGGTTAGGTTCATCCAAGTTGCGACATTTGGTGCAGCTAACCATAATCCCACATTACATGCCAGACCTAAACCTGCTAACAATAAAATAAGAGATAAACAAGCACTTTGCGCCTTACGGATATACTCGGCGCCTATTAAATTACTTACCAACACCGAACAGCCACCTGCAATTCCCGTAAAGAGAACGGAAAACAGATTCATTACAATATTTGCCATTCCGGTTGCGGCAGCTGCATCTTCTGAATAACCGCTAAGTACAATAGTGCTTACGGTACCTATCAAAAAATTAAATATAATCTCAAAAAACATTGGAACAGCCAACTTTGTAAGGTTAAGGCTGCCCAGGGAATTGGTAACCGTCAAAATGTCATGCAGTTCACCCGAAGATTTTTTAAAAAATGCTTTCATCAATATATCCTGCCTTATGTTCCACATCACTTATACGTTGGTGATGCCATTTATTTTTTTATAATATAAGCTGCAAATTCACCAATAGTAAAGTTTACGCCATTTTCATCTTTTTTGCTATCTACGTCAGCCGCCTCATAAGCATCAATAATGCTTGTAAACTCACCGTGCCAACAAACCTTCTTTTTAGCATTGTCTTTATTAACAAGTAAAACCGCTTTATCGCTTTCTGCCATAACAATGCCTTTGGTGTCACCTGTAAGCACTGTGCCGTTGGGACAAAGAATCGAAATAAGTTCTTCTTCAGAAGTAACTCGAATTGTACCTGCAGGGAGTTTAGCAAATTCACCGTCAAACATCTCAGTGCCTTCTGGAGCGTACCAGATAATCTGAGCTCCGCCTGCTGCTATATGGTTGATTGCAAGCAGTATTTGGTCAGTAATATCACAAGCACCAACTACAAAGTTTTTCCACTTGCCTTCGGTCTGATGATTTGCAGTATTAGCATCAATGTATGTGAAGTTGTGCTGTGCGTTAATCATTGCAAACTGTGCGCCAAGCATTGCACTTTCACAAGCCTTCATGGTTGTCCAGCTATTGTCACCATGTTCACGAATTATTGGCTCGTAGCAAATTTCAATATTGTGATATAAAGGTTTACGGTGACGCATCATAGTTTCAATTGGGTATAAAAGCAAGGTGTCAGATGCACGCTTACCTGCGATTTCTTCGGTTGCAAGTGTTACGGCATCTACAATTTTCCTCTTGGTGCCATCCTCATCATTGTCAGGATAGTATGAAGCGAATATGTCAACACCAAACGCCAACTGCAACATAATAGAATTGTACATATCTGTAAGAGTAATTCTACCCATTTCAGTGAAATTAGTACCCTGATTGAATCCGGATACCTCAGACATTACATGATTGGTACCGTAAAGTTCGGCAATACTGCGAGCAAGCTTGGGAGTGAATGCCATACCCCAGACCTCATCGGGGAGGGAAGAAAGCATATCAACACCCGTAATGTGCATATGGCGAAGCAAACTGATGAGGTTACCCTCAAACATTACGTGCCATGTAATTTGGTCTTCAAGCAAAAGGTGACCTGAGAAGTTAGAACCAACCTGTGCACAGTAATCGGAAATCTGAGCATAGTAAGCCAGCTCATTCAAATCACTCATTAACTGATGATAGTCGTGACGGATTTGACAGAAATGCTCGCTATGACCTAAGAAAAGTGCGGTAAGCTCATCTTCCAAACGGTAGCCATAGGTGTTTGCAAAGCGGTTAGCCACGTTTTTACCCCAGTTTACTACCGGGTAAAGGGGAATGGTTTCATCTATGGGGTGAACGATTTTTTTCGTTTGCCATCCGTTAATATAAACACCTTGGTAAGAAGGCTCATCGGTAAAGAATGCTTCAATAATAGAGTTTTCACCATCATCACCAAAAGCAGGAGAATAATACTCACCCACCATTGCGGTGTAGGGACGATATGTATTGTTAATAAACTCTGCAATTGCTTCAGGATTACTAACGTCAACATAACGGCGGCTACCAGCGTTGTTGTTATGTGCATGGGTGCCTTCAAAAAGACGCTTGGTGTAGAATGCAAGGCATAAAAGATTTGTATCGGTATCATTTTTGAACTCTACGGGGTCGCATTTATAACGTGCGTATGGGGTAAGAAGTTCATCATCGGTAGGGGTTTCGCCTGCAATTTTATAGCTTACGGCTGAAATAAACTTCTCGTGACCGTGAGGTAAAGACTGAGTAAGATTTTCACCGGGGGCGATAACGTGCCAAACCATAACAAGACCGCGAGCCTCAAAGTCGGGGTTTTTTTCTATGGTTTTGGTTCCTGCGATGCCGCTGGGATATCTGTCTTCATCATAAATCCATAAACGCAAGCCTAATTCTTTGCAGATTTGAACTTTGTCTTTCATAAGCTGAAATTCGACAGAATCTTTAAAATAATTATCACCCCATGGAATGTTGGTTACAATACCGCCGTAACCCTTAGCTTTTAACTCCTCAATGCGAGCGCGTGTTTTAGCGTATTTAACTTCGTATGTATCCTCGGGCTCAAAATTAAATCTGTGCACCATTTTTAAAGGCTTAAAATATTCTTTTCTCATTACTTTATCCTTCTTTCTTTATATGTATTTTAATTTTATATTTTTATATAAATTCATGCACATAAGTGTAACATATTCTGGGAAGTTTTGCAATAACTCATTGACATGTTTTTGGGCAAAACTAATTATCCTCTTTAGGGTAAATTTATACGTACAACTATTATATTTTTTAAACCACTTGACTATTTATAAGTCGGATCGTAGCCATGTC
>JAZRRG010000034.1:0-1180 GCA_045650565.1 Acutalibacteraceae bacterium
GACATCTTTGCACCGTAAAGTGCAGCACCGATGACAATCGGAATAAGCACCAATGTAATCGGTGTCGGCAACAAAGCACCGGTGATGTTTGCCAGTATTTGCAGTATTACAACCAAAGCCGTAAGCACTGCACCTACTGTAATCGTTTGAATTTGCTGTTTCCTTTTTTCTTGTGTTGACATTTTAAATACCTCCGATACTGTCCCTTACGGGTACAGTTCTTAATATTTGTAAACTGCCTTAGCAGTAATTACCTATTTATTTTTGCTATGGATAATCCTTAATCCGTCTAACAACAGATTATCGTCAATGGCGATTTTATGGTCACAGTGCTTTACAACCTCGGGTGCTAATCCGCCGGTTGCAACAACTGTTGCCGTTTCACCTAACTCACGCTCGATTTTGGTAATCAGTCCGTCAAGCATAGCCGACTGACCCATTATAAGACCGGATTTTATACAGTCGGCAGTGTTTGTGCCGATTGTCTTTTTCGGTGCTTCAATGCTGACCGACGGCAATTGTGCGGTACGTGCGGCAAGAGCATCCATTGTAAGTTTAACTCCTGCGGCAATGACACCGCCCAAAAACTCACCGTTTTTACCTAAAACACTAATGGTAGATGCTGTGCCCATATCAATGATAATGGTAGGTGTGGGGTATTTTGCCAAAGCACCTACTGCACCTGCGGCAAGGTCGGCACCCAACTGTGCAGGGTTGTCAATTTTAATATTTAAGCCTGTTTTAACTCCCGGCCCTAAAACTACGGGGTTTATGCCGAAAAGACGGTCAACAGCCGTTTCAATTGCACTGCCGACAGTAGGCACAACCGAGGATATAGCCGCATCGGTTATATCTTCGAGTTTTATTCCGTAAATTTCAATAATATCGCGGATTTCAATGGCATACTGGTCAGATGTTCGACGTGTATCGGTAGCAAGTCGGGCAGTAAATTTCAATATTTCGCCCTCAAATACACCGATTGTAATATTAGAGTTACCGATGTCAATACAAATTAACATAAATTTTATCCTTTACATAAAAATGAAGAAATAGGCTAAAAGTATTATACCTAAAATAACACGGTAATAACCGAATGGTTTGAAATTCTTTTTCTTAACGTATTCGGTCAAGAACTTGATAGCCAAGAGGGAAACGATAAATGCAACCGCCATACCGACCA
>JAZRRG010000035.1:0-5990 GCA_045650565.1 Acutalibacteraceae bacterium
ACCATTATACTTGGAGGTTTAATTCTTTCCAATATTTCTTTGTGGCTTGGCACTCGCCTCGCCACTTTTTATTGTAGCACTACTCTTTTTATCTTCCCCCAGTAGAACTGGGGGTTTATTTCCACGTCTAAAGACACCAACGAAAAAAGCTCCTTTTTAATAAAGGAGCTTTAATTTTGCCGTCTTACAATTCCATATTCATCATCAAGCCGAAAGTACGGGCAGCTCTTAAACGTGCTCGATAAAAGCCGCACGTATTCATCCTCATCGAGATTAGCGACGCAAACGTATTCCTCGGTGTGCTCATCCCAAATATAATTTACACAGTTTTCGCAGTTCATATTATCACCAAAAGCATTATACCATAATTTTTTCTCTTTGCAAATTGTTGTTTTCTGATAAAATTTATGATATATTAGATATGATATTATTCTGTTAGGAGAAAAGCCAGTGTCATTTCCACTTGAAAATATAAGGAATTTTTGTATCATAGCACATATAGACCACGGCAAATCCACCCTTGCCGACCGTTTGCTTGAAAAAACAAGCTCGGTATCCTCCAGAGATATGGAGGCGCAAATACTCGACAGTATGGATTTGGAAAGGGAGCGAGGCATTACAATAAAGTCACATGCAGTTACCCTTTATTACGATGCTGATGACGGTGAAAAATATGAGCTAAATTTAATAGACACACCCGGTCACGTTGACTTTAACTATGAGGTTTCTCGGTCCCTTGCGGCGTGTGAGGGCGCATTGCTTATAGTTGATGCCTCTCAGGGCATCGAGGCGCAAACCCTTGCCAACACATATTTAGCGGTTGACCACGGGCTTGAACTGTTGCCCGTTATAAATAAAATTGATTTGCCCTCTGCCGACCCCGAGCGAATAAAAAACGAGATTGAGGATATTATTGGCATACCTGCCGATAATGCACCTCTTGTATCGGCAAAAACGGGTGTTAATATTGAGCAGGTGCTTCAAAAAATCGTTACCGAAATCCCCGCACCAAAAGGGGATAGGGATGCGCCGCTATCAGCCCTTATTTTTGACTCTTATTACGATGCTTATAAGGGTGTAATTGTGTATTTCCGTGTGGTTTCGGGTAAGATTTGCACAGGTGATAAAATTAAAATGATGGCAACGGGTGCAACCTTTGATGTCGTTGAGATTGGCAGAAAGAGTGCTACGGCGCTGATTCCGTGCGATTGCCTTGAGGCAGGAGAGGTTGGTTATCTTGCCGCATCCATAAAAACGGTGAGCGATGCTCGTGTTGGCGATACCATAACCTTAGAGGACAACCCGACACCCGAGGCGCTTTCGGGTTACCGCAAGGTAAATCCCGTGGTATTTTGCGGTATTTATCCGGCTGACGGCGCACATTATGAGGATTTGCGAGAAGCGCTCGAAAAGCTTCAATTAAACGATGCCTCTTTACTTTACGAGCCCGAGACCTCAAAGGCATTGGGCTTTGGCTTCCGTTGCGGATTTTTAGGACTTTTGCATATGGAAATCATAGAGGAACGGCTTGAGAGGGAATATAACCTTGATATCATTACCACCGCACCGAGTGTTATTTATAAGTTTGAGCTCACAAGCGGTGAGGAAATCAGTGTTGATAACCCAACCAATTACCCCGACCCCGCAACGATATCCTCGGCATCCGAGCCGGTGGCAGAGGTTCATATCTATGCTCCAAGCGAATATGTTGGCGCAATTATGCAGCTGTGCGAGGAGCGTCGAGGCATATATACCGATATGAAGTATATGGGCGACCGTGTTGATATTCACTACATTATGCCCGTGGGCGAGATTATCTATGACTTTTTTGATGCCTTAAAATCTCGCACAAGGGGTTATGCATCCTACGATTACGAGATAAGCGGCTACAACAAATCCGACCTTGTAAAGCTTGATGTTATGATAGCGGGTGATGTGGTAGATGCTTTGTCCTTTATAGTGTTTAGGGATAATGCGTATGCTCGGGCACGTCGAATCGCCGAAAAGCTAAAGGATTATATACCCCGTCAGCTTTTTGAGGTGCCCATACAGGTGGCTGTAGGCGGCAAAATTATAGCGAGAGAAACCGTTAAGGCAATGCGCAAGGATGTACTTGCAAAGTGCTATGGCGGTGATATAACACGAAAGAAAAAATTACTTGAAAAACAAAAAGAAGGCAAAAAACGCATGCGTAAGCTCGGCAGTGTTGAGGTTCCGCAGGAGGCGTGTATGGCGGTGCTCAAACTTGATGAATAAAAACAAAAAAACAAACCCTAAAAAGCTATCAAAAAAAATGTATAACTTCATTCGCAAACATATTGTAGCTTCTATAATTTCAGGGGTTTGTTTTTTGTTGTGTATAGTACTTTCAGTGCCTCTGATTTATGTTGTAAAGAACGGCTTTCAAATAGAAAAGCCCTACAACGAGGTTATCGCTGATACTGTTATTTCGGGCGGACAGGGTGATGGTGAGGAAATTATAGTGCCCGAGGTTGAAATTGCCGATGAAAATTCACTCGAGGACGCAGAAAATACAGACACAATAGAACAAGTCCAGCAAAGCGATGAAACCGCCGATTTGACTATATATGACTCGGTCAATAAGATATTGACTACCCATTGGGAAGCCCTATCCTACGGTATTGATGTATCGAGTCATAACGGTAAAATTGATTGGAACAAGGTTGCCGCATCGGGTGTAGAGTTTGTTATGATTCGTTGCGGATACAGGGGCTATGTAACAGGGAAAATCGTTCAGGATGCCCGTTTTGAAGAAAACATACGGGGTGCCGCCGAGAACGGAATTTCAATAGGCGTATATTTTTATTCAACCGCAATAAATGAGACCGAGGCAAGACAGGAAGCGGCTTGGGTGTGCAAAATATTAGGCGAAATGGAAGAAGAGGGAATAAAACTGCTGTTTCCCGTAGCATACGATTTTGAGGAATTCTTCAACAAGAACAAATCACGTGCCGAGAATTTAAGCCGTCAGCAGTTAACCAAAAATACCATAGCATTTCTAAATCATATTTCGTTATCGGGGTATAACCCTATGTTATATGCGAGTAAGTCCTCGGTAACTGATTTTTGGGATTTTAAGGCGATAAAGGATTACGATTTTTGGTTGGCGCATTATGTCAAAAGCACCAATTATTCGGGAGAGTACGCAATGTGGCAGTACACGAGTAAGGGCAAGGTGAACGGAATAAATGGATATACCGACCTTAACATATCGTTCTACCGATATGTATACCCCAGTGAACCCGTAGTGTGTGTCAACGATTCGGCGATAGTTTATAACGGCTATAGCGGCAAGGCGGGCGAGGGCGGAATGCTCGCAGGCGGAGTTATCTATGAGCGAATAAGAACCCTCATTACAGGTTGGTCGGAGGTAAGATATAACGGACTCATAGGTTATGTTAAAACCGATGAATTAAAGTTGGCGGAATTTACCGAGTGTGGCGACACACTAACCCTTGCTGCCGCCAAAAATGTATACTCGGTTGCCGTTGTTAACGATACATATAAAGTCGGCTCATTACCTGCAGGTAGTGTTATTACTGCTACAGCCACCTATAAAAACAAATGGTACGAATTTATATATAACGGCGAAAAAGCGTATATTAAGTGGTAGACCGTATTTGTCGAAATATGAAGAAAATTTTAAAAGCACTTGAAGGAGTTCAAGTGCTTTTTGAGTAACATTAAAAGAATTTTGATGGTTTCTCAAGAGTAAACTCTATATTAGTACCAGATGTCATTGCCCACGAAAGAGGATTCAAGGATAAGAATTTTTCAAAGTTTTTGTTAGTTATGGTCCATCCGCGTCCCTTAAAGTCGTCTTTACTAAATTTGTAAAATTTCAAAAGGTCCCAGCATAACCAATCTTCTTCCCTGAATTCCCAATTTATCATATTTCCCATTAGGGTGATAAATTTTTTTATACGGTTAACAGCTTCAGCGTTGATCTTTACAAGTCCATCGGTAGACGCTTCAATATTATATGGCTCACCATCTTTTGAAGAGATCTTTAGGCGATCACCTCGTTCTTTTTTAAAGGTTAGTTTATCACGTTCTCTAAAGAACTCGTTCATCAATTGCATTGTGGTGTATACAGAATAAGATTTATTTTCGAATATTTGTTTTAATGGGTTCCAATCTTCATTTATTCTTAAAAACGATATCCAGTTAAGTACATTTTCAGGATAAGAAAATAAGACGCCAAAAACGCCGTCCGTAAAGTAAAGAGGAGGTATTGCACTTTCGTTGAATTGTATTTCGTAGATACCTGACTGGTGGTCTGCATAAGCAATGACGCTTATCAATAAATGAATGGTCGCAAGGGGGTATTTCAATCTAAAATCGTTTTTGCCGTCATAATTTCTTATTAAATTTGGTTGTATACAATTTTCGAATCCCGAAAAATCAAGTTCTTGGCGCTTATTATATTTAAGCATGTGGTGTCCAACACTTTTGATGGATTTTCTGAAAATCTCACCATCCAAGAACACAATTTCTTTAGATAAAAATGTTTTATTTATAACACTTATTTTATCATCATAAAATCCAACAATCTTCCAGCCTCTCATTGCAGACATAAACAGGCCACAAAGCAGACCATCGCTGTCGGGGCTTAAAACACAATAGCGGTTTCTTTCATTAATCCATGGATAATCACTTAAAATTTTATCAAAGTCTATTTTTTCGCTATGCTTATCCTTTAATAGTTCTTCTATTTTTGACATTTCGGCACATCCTTCTCTATACGTTCTTTTGCCAAATCGCAATATTCCCTTGATATGTCTATTCCAATATAATTTCTATTAAGAACTTTAGCCATAACTGCGGTTGAGCCGCATCCAACGAAAGGATCAAGAACAACACCGTCCTCGGGACAAAAGCATTGAATAAAATCAAAAGGTATTTTATCAGGGAAAACAGCAGGGTGCTTTCGCTTTAAAGCATTTTTATCACCCGCCATTAAATAGTCCCAAACGGTGCCACGGCATTTCATGGCATTTATTTCTCTTCTGACAATAGGGGTGGTGGTACCATCTGTCCTGCGATTTCCGCTTCCCGACATAATCTTCCCTCCATGCTTAGAAGGAATCTTTAAAGGATCTTTATTAAAGTATTGCGGTTTATATCCTTTGAGAAAGATTGGCATATACTCATGGTCTACTCTAAAACGATTTTTCCACCAAGCACCCTCTGTGCCGTTTTTGCGATATATACATGTTTCAAACAATTTAAAACCAATATTATCGCACCAATCAACGATTGTCCTAAAAGAAGTAAGTGATTTTCCATAGTTTTTTGTTGAATCTTGAATAACCATCGCTACAATCCCACCATCTTTAAGAACCCGATATAACTCAGCACCAACGGAATGAAGATCTACTGAAAAACCGTTATATTTTCGCAGATCATCATATGGAGGTGAAGTGACAACAAGATCAATAGAGTCGCTAGGCATATGCTTAAGTATTTCTGCGGCATCACCACATATAATTGAGTTAAGAATATTTAAAGATTTCAAGCATTCAATATTCTTTGACATTTAAATATATCCCCCTGCGAATTATTTGACAAAATCATTGTATCATATCAAATCAATAAAAGTCAACAAAACCAAGGTAAGTTTAATTTAATGTTTAAAAATAAAGAATGTGAAGTATCAATACTTATTATTTCTTACTCTCCAAAAATCCCTTTCAAACTTTATTCGAGGTAAGAGTGAAGAAGTAAGAGGTAATAAGTAAAAATCCCGCCCACTTACGTGAACGGGATTTTTGGTGCCGGTGGCCGGGCTCGAACCGGCACGGTGTCGCCACCGGTGGATTTTGAGTCCACTACGTCTACCAATTCCATCACACCGGCACGGTGCTCAGTTAGTATAATACAAAACCTCCAAAATAGCAAGAGAAATTTTTCAGGATCGTAAATTTATGGGCAAAGCAGCGATTCCATGTTTTGATTAGCTTTTTCCG
>JAZRRG010000036.1:0-3906 GCA_045650565.1 Acutalibacteraceae bacterium
AGAGAAAATCCGAAAGGTCGGCGCCAATAGATAGCGTAAAACACGCCCCACAGGCAGACAGCGGTCAGTATAAGGTAGACAAGAAAACGCACCGCTTTTGATTTTGCATCTACAAGGACGAGAACTGCGGGGATATACAACATTGAAAGTGCGAATCTCATTACAATGGCATCGTCAAGATAGATAAATATGTAACCGGTCATTATTCCTGCTACAAGTTCGATTAGGTATGTACAAACCATACAACTATTACTGCGGCACACGGTAGATTACCTCGCTTTCAATTAGATTTCTGCAAGTCTTATCGGGAAAATACGGTATGTATTTGGTAATTTGCCTTTGGGTGATTCGGTTTTCTGCGATATAGTCAGATATAAGTTTACGTTTATACTCATCAAGGGTTTCTACATCGATACCATTCATTAGTTCAAGAAAGCAAAGAACGGGTGCATTAAATTTATCGATTTTAATTCTTGCAGTATGTAAGTAAAGTCTTTTGCCACCAACATTAACAGTCCTTGCTCTTTTGGTTTCGTTGTTAGTATAGATTTCAATAGTGTTTGGAGTGCCTTTAAATATACCAAGAAGATGTTGCAAGTATCGCCCTGCAAAATAGCCAATTACTTTTTCGCCATCTTGAATATATTTCTTTTCAATGATTTTCATCGAATCAAAAATGGCGGTTCCAAATTTTGTGGTTCGTGGAATATAATAAGCATTTCTTTCAAAACGCATTATCTTGCCATCTTCACAAAGTTTGGTAATACGTTTATATATCCATGCTCTTGAATAATCCTTATAGTCAATTTCCGAAATAGTAAATGGCTTATTATAGCCAAATGTGTGAATCAAATAGTTTAACAAAAAATCTACCTCCTTTTTGTAGACAACTTTGGACATAGTATGTTCCTTTTAGTCTACTGTTTTTTGCGTATTTTCGTGCTTTGAAAATCCTTAAAAAGTGCTCTAAACCCCCTTAAATACTGGATTTGTGTGTAGAAAAAGACCATACCCTCGTTTGTTGGGTATGGTCTTATTTTAACATCATCAGGTGCCATGGCGGCACCCATATTGTTTTGGTCTTTTATACCTTTATCCTGCACACTGCCGAAGGTGACGCTGTTAATATACACCTTTTGCGGTTCGCTTGTCAGCACAACAGCGCCCGAGCCGGTTACGGTCCATTGAGCAGTTGGCGTACGTTGTGAGCCGTATTCAAGAGGGAAGCGGTATTGCCGTTCGGCAGAGCAAAAGTGGGAGGAGGTAACCGATACTGTTTTTTGTGCGGCACCGCTGTTAATGAAAATTGCGGCAAGACCTAGCGTTAGCGCCATTGTAGAACAGGCACCGTAAACCCCAACAAACGGCATTTCACTACCTCTCAAACCAAATGAGCTGCCAATACACTGATTGAGTAGGTCGCCCGCAAAAACACAGTTAATATCACTGTATTGAAGCTTTTTTTTCTTGAGTGCGGTATCTATGGCGATTTGCTGCATTTTGCTTTCCGCCTTTTCGAACGAATCAGCCCCAAAGAGTGAATCCTCGTATGCAACATCAAAATGCTCACCGAGAGGACCTAGCTTTTCCTTTTTGCCAACCACTGATGCAAAGCAAAGAACGTAGGGCTTCTTTTCTAAAAAAATAGTACTGTTTTGTGACAAAATTAACACCTCCCTGATAGTATTTTTTGATACAAAAAAATTATACATTTTGGGTGAGAAAATGGTAGGGAAGTGGGGGGGAGCAGACGCCTCAAATAACGACATTTTTTCTTTTTGTTAAAACAATTTTGCTTTTAATTGTAGACACAACGCATTATAATAAGTTCGTATAGGTATGCTAGTATTATATAAAAGCACACCCAAATTTTTCAAAAATACTATGGAGGTAGTACGAATGAAAGCAATTTTAAAAACGATTCCGAAGAAGGCATTATCGTTGGTTATTGCATTAGCAGTAATCGTATGCTCATTCGGAGCTACACTGCTCACCTTTGCTGAGACAAGTGAGCCGGTAGCAGAACCGTACAAGGTGTCCTATAGGTCACCTGCTGTACCAATGTTTAAGGATAAGGTAGTAAGCTTTTCCGATATCGCGGTACAGTTCACCGAGGAAGGAGAGTATGTAAACGGCTCACAGGTTACCTGGTCCGTTCCTGCAGACGATGCTTCCGCAAAGCAGTATTTAAACACAAATGCCAAAACATTTACAGCGCTTGAGACCGGCACATATAAGCTAAAAGCTACATATGGCGGCGTTACAAAGAACGTTTATGTAATTGTTAACGAGGCAGGCAACTATGACTTTAAGCTTGTTGACTTTGAGTTCAACACCACCACCTTCCCGCAGGCAATAGCGGGCACAGACGGCGGGGATAATTGGATTTTTGCTAAGTCATACGTTGCTGCTCCTGCAAATCTTAATCCAAAAACAACACCAATTTATAGAACAAATTGGCTGCCTCATGGTAATGCGTATAATTTTATGTATCCTACAGCCACTACATCGGCTATGGTTACATATAAAAACAGTGATTTCTATCTTTACATGTATCATAATGAAATTTTAGAAGACTTTGCTGACTATACCTTTAACGCAACCGTTAAAGGAGGCGCTGATTATGCTACATATGGTTTTCGTGGCTTTGTTCTCAGAGCTGATGTAAACACCGAAGCAGGTATTTATGATGCTGAGGGTGAAAACACCCATATATTTGGCAGCAACGGTGCACTTTATTTAGGTCAGCATCGTTACGGTGCGGTTTCAATCGGTGCATACGGCAACGACCAATTAATAGAAAATGCTACTTGGGGACATTTGTATTCCGGTTTCCATTCGGTTTCTGATTATACCAAATTTGTTACAACTACCACGGTTTCAGCTACAGCAGAGGGAACGGTAGCTGGTGCACCCAAAGCAAACGACCCAAGCTATGTAGTAGCATTAGAGGGCATTGCTGTCCAACCTCGTGAGGTTGAGATCACACTTACCGGTAGCGATATACTCTATAAATTAGATGGCGTGACATTACTTGACACCCAAAGCGAGAATGGTATTTATAAGCTTTCTAATGCTCATAACACCGAAACCGTAACAAACACACTGTGCACAGATGAGTTCAAAGAAGCATTTGCAGCAAACGGTGTTACAACTGCAGGTAACGCAATCGGCTTTACTGAAACGCACGCACAATTTTATATTTATGGTTTCTCTGTTAAGCTTGCATTGGATAAAGATAATGAGGATAACTTCATAATCCCCGCAGCAACAGATGTTGATTTAACAACACTTTCTGACGGTGATAAAATAGATGCTATGGTAGGCGACACTGTTGACCTTGGCGGATATTTCTATGACCTTGGAGAAGGTGTGCTCGGCAACGCAGTTACCTTTACTGTTGACGGTGACAATATCGGCACAACCTTTACTGCAACAAAAGCAGGTATATATGAAATCACCGCTGAATACGGTGAAGAATCGCTTACATTATATATATATGCATCAAATTCCGCAAACGGCTTCTATGAAGTTACCGATGCATCTCCCGCAATCCCGATGTTTGTTAACACCAAGCTTGATTTGGGTGACATCGTAGTAGAACTGGAAGACGACTCGGTATATTGCGGTAATGAGCTTGATTGGTCATTTGTTAACACTGATGATAACGACGGTAGTGTTAGAATTGATAACACCAAAAAGACCATATTTGTTTATGCCACAGGCACATATAAGCTAAAAGCACAAAAGGGTAATGCTCAGAACACCATTTATGTAATTGTTAACGAGGCAGGCAACTATGACTTTAAGCTTGTTGACTTTGAGTTCAACACCACCACCTTCCCGCAGGCAATAGCGGGCACAGACGGCGGGGATAATTGGATTTTTGCTAAGTCATACGTTGCT
>JAZRRG010000037.1:0-8800 GCA_045650565.1 Acutalibacteraceae bacterium
AGGTTTTAATAGATTTATGCTGCTTTAAATGCTTATGAACCGCAGTTCTTAAAACTCCTGTGCCCTTGCCGTGAATAATGGTTATACTGTTAAGACCCGTCATAACCGCATTGTCGATAAATCGGTCAAGGTGTATAAGGCCCTCGTCAACTGCCATACCACGCATATCAATTTCGGTGAATGCAATTCTATCCGCACCTGAACGAATGCCCGTCACAAGATGCTTTTTATCTTTTTTTGGCAACTGTTTATCAAGCAAAACAATATTTTTTTCATCGGTCCAAATTTTAATATTACCGATATTTACATAAATTTTATCTGTTTTGATTTCTAAAATCGTACCGTTTTTGCCGATGTCTGAGACCCTTACCGTATCACCAATAACAAGCGGTCGTGGTAACACATAATCGTCCTTTGCTTCAATAATGGGATTTGCAATCGAATGCATATCGTTAAGGGTGCGTTTCGTGGTGCGAGAAGCATCCGAAAAGCCGCTGAAATTTTTATCCTTAGATGCTTTTTTACGCATCTCATCAAGCTCGTTTAATAATTCGTTAGATTTATAACGAGTTTTCTCGATTATAAACTCCGCATCCTGACTGGCTTTTCCTAAAATTTTCTCTCTATCCGCCATAATACTCTCACGTAGCTCATCTGCCTCGTTTTTTGCGTTCAAAAGCTCAATTTTTAGCCCACTAATTTCTCTTTTTTCGGCAGCAACCTTTTGCCTTTCGGATTCGAGCGAGGAAATAATGCTCTCAAGTCGGAGGTTTTCCTCAGAAATATAATTTTTTGCATCCTCAATTATCGAGTTCTCAATTCCAAGTCTGCCCGAGATAGCAAAAGCATTTGAGCGCCCGGGTACACCTATTAATAAATTGTATGTGGGGCGAAGCGTTTCTACATCAAATTCACAGCAAGCATTCACAACACCCGCTGTATCTATAGCATAGGTTTTAAGCTCTGCATAGTGCGTTGTCGCCATAATTTTACATCCCTTTGCAGCCAACCTGTGCAAAATTGCACGGGCGAGTGCGGCACCCTCAATCGGGTCGGTACCTGCGCCAAGCTCATCAAGCAACACAAGACTAAACGGTGTTGCATTTTCAAGAATCGATGCAATATTCACCATATGCGAGGAAAATGTTGATAAGGACTGCTCTATGCTTTGCTCATCACCAATATCAACCAATATTTTATCAAAAATACAAATTTCGCTTAAATCATCACAAGGCACCATAAGTCCGCACATTGTCATAAGTGTTAACAAGCCAACCGTTTTTAATGTTACGGTTTTACCGCCAGTGTTGGGGCCTGTAATTATCAAGGAATTAAAATCTACACCCAGTGTCAATGAAATCGGAACAACCTTTTCGGGCTCAATCAACGGATGCCTTGCATTTTTAAGCACTACCCTACCGTTAGAATTTATTTTAGGCATAGATGCTTTTTGGCGGTATGCAAGATTTGCCTTGGCAAAAATAAGGGACAATTCAACAAGAATCTCATAAGAATGAATAATTGTGTCGGCAAAGGAAGCCGCCTCGCTCGATAATGCTGATAAAATTCTTGCAATTTCCTCTTTTTCTTTAAGTCGTAAAACTCTTAAATCATTATTAATTTCAACAACCGACATCGGCTCGATAAACAAGGTTGCGCCCGATGATGACGAATCGTGCACAATGCCTGAAAATTCGCCTCTAAATTCGGTTTTTACAGGTACTACAAATCTACCGTCACGCTGAGTAATAATCGTTTCTTGGAGAAATTTTGCGTAATTTGGACTCTTAATAATTTTCTCAAGCCGTTCTTTAATGTTTGATGCTGCCGCAGTAATTTTTCTTCGTATATTTTTAAGCTCGACAGAAGCATCATCATTTAAATCTTCATCATTTTTTACCGAAAAGAAAATCTTGTCCTCAAAATACTTATTAGGCGATAATTGGCTAAAATAATGGTCAATTTCGGTCGCCTCAGATAACTCAGATGAATAACGCCAGTCGTGAATTAAACGAACCGAACGCAAAGTATCGCCAATATCAAGCAGCTCTCTAAAGGATAGTGTTGCCCCAACCTTTGCACGAGACAATGCCGATAAATTATTCACTGCATGTCCAAAGGACGGAGATGTTGTTCGAGCCAGCATCTTATATGCCGCAAAGGTTTCGTTTAGTGTAATTTTAACCTGTTCCTCATCGGTAAATATCTCTAAATTAAGCGCTTTTTGAGCAGCATCCGGCAAGGCAGCTTCGCTCGACAGCATTTCAAGAACCTTATTAAGCTCTAAAGTATTGGCATATTTTAAAAATTCATAAGACATTATGTAGCTCCTAATCCATACTGTAATAGAAATCTAATGTACGGAATTTTCTCTCGGTTTGTGATATTATAAACGATTCGGTGATTTTTGAGAGTCTATCGGCCTTTTCATTTGGAATTTCAAAAGAAAATATTTTTTCGAAATCAACATACACAATATATCTCATTGCCGAAATCAGTGTTGCATCAAGGTATATGCCCTTGTCATCTACCCGCTTACATTTTCTACAGCTCAAAGCGCCCTCATCAGAATAAAAATACATCTCTGATTCAAAAAAATTTCCGCACTCCCTACAACCCACAAGGTCGGGCATATAGCCGGAAATCGATAGTGAACGCAATTCAAATATCGCCTTTAAAAGCGGCAGGTACTTCTTTTGAGGAAACATAAGATGAAATGTGTTTAAAATTAACCGGAGCAAATCCTCAGAATTAGTATCGGGAGGAGAAAGTGCCTCGGCCACTTCACAAAAATACTGGCATAAGGACAGCGCCTTAACATCGCTCCCAATTTTGAAAAAACTGTGCTTCAGCGCCGCATCGCTTACACGGTATGAGCCCTTAACAAAACGAAGTGTAAAATCCGAGTAACAAAAAAGTGATGTTGCCGAATAATATTTATTATTGATTTTTTTGGCGTTTGAGGCAAATGCCTTAACAATACCATTATTCTTAGTTAAAAGTGTTAGTAGTCGGTCGTTCTCGCCTGTGTCGGTCACCCTTATCACCAGTGCCTGAGTTGTTATCTGCATCACTGCGCTCCTTACCGTTTTTTAATCGCTTATATTCAATATAATACTGTATATTTCCTGTGCTTGTAAAGTTCTTCCACAAATCATTTAAGCCCATAAAAACACTCCGTAATT
The DNA here is from genome assembly GCA_045650565.1 of Acutalibacteraceae bacterium. GTDB lineage: Bacteria > Bacillota > Clostridia > Oscillospirales > Acutalibacteraceae > SIG565. The sequence continues at coordinate 3,186 of JAZRRG010000037.1, forward strand.
TTAATTTTTGCAAACATCAAGTGTTAATAATTTACCCGAAAGAACTTAGACGTATTATAGGAAAAAATTACTGGTCTAACCCAAAATTATGAATTAAGCTTTGTCGGTTTCTCCAGTCCTCTTTTACCTTAACCCAAAGCTTTAAATCGGCTTTAATTCCAAAAAAGTTTTCAATATCACGGCGAGACATAGTGCCAACCCGTTTAAGCATTTCGCCGCCTTTTCCAATAATAATTCCCTTATGTGACTGGCGCTCACAGTATATTGTTGCCTCTACGCAAAGTATCGGCTCTCCGCCCACAGTATCACGCTCAAAAAAACGCTCGATATCAACAGCAATGCCGTGCGGAATTTCTTTACTTAACGAATTCAGCAGTTTTTCTCTGATAATTTCCGCCACCATCACCCTATCGGGCTGGTCGGTAAAATCATCATCCGAAAAATAGTGTACCGATTCTTTAGCAAACTTCGCCGCCTCGCTTATTAACAACTCAACACCGTCACCTGTTAGCGCCGAAAATGGAACTACTGCATCAAAGTCGAATTTCGACATATATGTAGAAATGATTTTAAATAAATCCTCTTTGTTTTGCAGTAAATCAATTTTATTTATGCCAAGAATGGCTTTTAAATTGCGTTTCTTTAGTTCCTCAATAAGTTCGGTCTCGGCAGGCGGAATCTCGCCATCTGCTAAACTGAATTTAGGCGCCGCATCTACAACAAGTAAAACTGCATCAACGTCAGCCAGTCCCGATGATACCGCTTTTATCATATTCTTACCCAGCTCATTATGTGGTTTGTGAAAACCGGGCGTGTCGATAAACACAATTTGCAAGGCGTCTTTATTAAGAACACCCATTATTCTTGTGCGTGTTGTTTGCGGCTTACTGGAAACAATAGAAACCTTGTGTCCCAATGCTTTATTTACAAAGGAAGATTTTCCCACATTAGGTCTTCCAATAACGCTGATGAACGCCGATGTAGTACCCATAAAACCACCTATTCCTTAACTATTGCAAGTCCTAAAAGGCCTAGAACAAGCTCCTCTTTTTCACGCATTATGGCTTTTTGCAAGCCACCGTCTATATGGTCATATCCCAACAGGTGAAGCACCGAATGAACCGTTAAATATGCAATTTCTCGCTCAATGCCGTGACCATACATTTCCGCCTGATGCATAGCTATCTCGGTGCAAATAAGCACATCCCCGAGCATCTTGGCACCGCTTTCAGGGTTGGTGTCATATATACCATTCTCCCCTAACGGAAACGAGAGTACATCTGTTGGTGCATCAATGCTTCTGAATTCCAGATTTATCTCGTTAATTTCCTTCCTATCAACAAATGTGACATTTATCTCCGCATCATCTAAAAACCCTTCAACCTTGAGCGTTGCCGTACACGCCTTCCTAACAAGAAAGCGTGTGCCCCCAGGCAATTTAACCGATTTTTGTTTATCACTGATAATAACCTTTACCTTACCCATTTTATTTTCCCTTGTCCTCGTTTTTCTCGTACGCTTTAATTATTTCTTGAACCAGCTTATGACGTACAACATCCCTTCCGCTTAGCATAACTACGGCAATATCATTTATGCCCTTTAGAATTTTAAGCACAGTTTTTAGTCCCGATGTTTTACCTGACGGCAAATCTATTTGTGTTATATCGCCGGTAACAACTATCTTTGAATTGTTACCTAAACGGGTTAGGAACATTTTCATTTGCTCACTGGTGGTATTTTGCGCCTCATCAAGAATTATAAAACTATCATCCAACGTTCTGCCACGCATATAAGCCAAGGGCGCCACCTCAATGTCGCCTCGCTCCTGGCATTTTAAAAAGTTTTCAGCCCCCAGCATATCAAACAACGCATCATAAAGCGGTCTTAAATACGGGTCCACCTTTTGTTGCAGGTCGCCCGGCAAAAATCCCAAGCTCTCCCCAGCTTCAACCGCAGGTCGAGTTAAAACAATGCGGCTTACAAGCTTTGAACGATACGCCGTAACCGCCATAGCAACCGCCAAATAGGTTTTACCTGTTCCCGCCGGTCCCACACCAAAGGTTATAGTGTTTGATTTTATTGCTTTTACATACTTTTCCTGACCGAGAGTTTTTGGCTTTACCGAACGACCCTTGCGGGTTACGGTAATACACTCAATATCGCTTAATGCATGTATATTGTCGGCATTGCCATCATCAATAAGCCCCATTATATAATTTATATTTTGATGAGTAATATTTTCGCCCTTTTCAATTAGAGCGAGTAAGGCGCTGATTGTCTTTTCGGCATATACCGTGCTTTCCTCATCACCGCAAATTTTTATACTGCCACCATGCGAAGTAATAACAACACCGTAATTTTTTTCAATCAAATTTATATTTTCATCAAAATTGCCAAACAAAGCCGATATTGAATTTATGTCCTTTATTTTAATAACTTTTTCCGTATGTCTCATACCTTTCAAGTGAAATTGAAATTTTAATTTAATTGTATAATATTATAACATATATCTTGTAAAATTAAAATAATATTTTTTCCTCTACGCCTATGTTTTTTTGATATTTTACAGTAAATACTGCTTTATAATGTGTTTCGGTGTTTTGTGTGGCAACACTTATAATGTCAATATCGGTTATATCTCTTTTTTGAATAATATCTTTAAAAAGTACATCCACCTCGCTTTCAATTTGTTGCTCGTTTTTTACATAGGTAGAAATAGCGTATGGAAAAAGCTTTAATTTATAAAATGCAATTGGCATTTCACTGTCAAAAAGCATAAGCGGTGTGGTGCTGCTTTCACAATCGTAGCTTCTGTTTTCACCACCCAAATACAACGGAAGCTTTAAGCCAAAAAAGTCTACCGCATATTTTGAATAGCCGTTACCAATATAATTTTTATGCTTACCGATTAGCTCGACCTCTATCGGAATTTTTTCCTCAATTTCGGCAACAATTTCACCAGTGGCCGATGTAAAATGCGTTTTCCCCGCAACATCAACAACACCGCTTATCAACAGGTCTCCTTTGCTTACTGCATCACCCTTTTCGACCGCAGCACTGCCTTTGTAGACAATTACACTTTTTATCACCGCATTATAATCGGACACCACATTACAGTAATCATTTTTTACGTTTTGATTTTTAATTTCGCTTACATTCACCGTTACAACGCTACCCTCAACATTTACCGACGCCCACGCAAGCGAACTACACTTGAGAAGCAATTTATCACGCAGTGTATATGATTCTATCCTATTTTTTAAAATCCCCTTTTTTAAGCCGACCTCTTCACATGCGGTTAATATTTCTTCACTGTCAACCAAAGAATTTCCTTCTATTCGCACCTGCCAAACGAAAAGATTTAGTATGTAAATTATTGCGAAAAATAGAACTATTCCACATGCAAAGCCATAGCGGTACCTGTTTTTGTTTAAAATAAAGGGCAGACCGTGTCTTTTTATAACCTTTACCTTTATTCCCGACCTGCCACGAATTTTACGGATTTTTTTAAAGTCCTTAACCTTTATGGTAGTTAAAAGCTTGTCAGAGCTCCTATTAATATTCCATACGCTAATTTTATTAAGTGCAAAGAGATTTAATAATCTTTCACAAAATTCCCCTGTAGCTTCAATATCAAGATATCCTAAAATAAAACGAAACAACTTAATTATCATCATATCTAACAAAATTCAACCGACAAAATTATTCCGTCAACCATAACCTCATTACCGTCCAGCATGGTGATTTTCAAATCTGTCCCGTTGATATTTATGTACCCCCTACCATAGTTTATTTTTACCGACTGTGCACTGTATTCAACAATACTTTTACACCCCTCAACCTTCACGCTTCGGTTGCCCGTTAAAATGATATTAGGGTAAATCCCCGAATTTTGAGCAATTGACACTTCCTCTCCAAAATTAAATAATTCTATTTTTTCTTTTTTCTTTTTCATATTTACTTTGTATTTTTTAAGCATTGAAAAACCACCTGTGAACATATTTATTATAAAATATGAAAATAATTTTTACTTAATACTTAGAGGTCATAAAATGCTTAATAAGAATAGATTACTTGACATATTTACGCTGGGCGTTATAGGGCTTGGAATGCTTTTATTACTGATTTTCCCCAACAAAATGTCTATAGGCATTGCCGATGGACTGATGATTTGCGGAAATATTTTAATTCCTTCACTCTTTCCCTTCACGGTTCTGTCAGTTTTCCTTTTTGAATGCGGTATAATTCAAAAAAGAATACAAAGCTCGTTTTCGTTTGCATTTGTAATATTTATCTTGTCAGCACTCGGCGGTTACCCAATAGGTGCGAAAATCATTGCCGACGCTCACAACAACGGCTACATAAATAAAGAAACCGCCAACCGTACACTGAGATTTTGCGTTAATGCAGGACCGGCTTTTATACTAACGGTTGTGGGAAAAGGAATTTTTTCAAATGAGAAAATCGGAATTATACTTTTAGTGGCACACCTAATTTCCTCTCTTGAAATACTTTTATTTAATGGACGCTATCTTTTGCGAGAGAATATCAAATGCAATAAACAAAAGACGTCCACGCTTGCGCAGTCTTTTGTGACATCGGTCGCCTCGGCTTGCTCATCGATGATAGGAATTAGCAGCTATGTAATACTTTTTTCAGGAATCATTAACCTCTTGCAAAGTTTGGAAAAAAGGTCGACATTTGTTGTTGGTTTACTTGAAATTACAAATGGTGTTTTAAAAAATAAAAACATATATTTAATTACTTTCTTTTTGGGCTTTTCGGGTTTTTGTATCATAATGCAAATACTATCAATCGGCGCCAATTTTATTGACAAACCTTATAAATTAATCACTTCCCGCATAGCGCATGGACTCTTATCGGTTGTTAATTTGAAATTGCTACTTCTTTTATTTCCCATATGCGCACAAACAATCACGAATAACACTACCTTTAATTACAGGGCGGTAACAAATAACACGCTTGGCGGATTATTGCTAATTCTTTTGGCAATAACATTTATAAGCACGCTCAATAATAAAAAATATTGCGGAAAAATAATTAAAGATATTTGGTAAAAAAATATTGACAAACCAAATAATTATGATATAATAATCGTTGCATGCGGTGGATGTAGCTTAGTTGGTTAAAGCGCCAGTTTGTGGCACTGGAGACCGTGGGTTCGAGTCCCATCTTCCACCCCATTTTTTTATACCTTTGCGATAATTTTGCTTAATATTGGGGTGTCGTCAAGCGGTAAGACACAGCACTTTGACCGCTGCATTCGTAGGTTCGTCGAAATTGTCTAAATGCTGCGTTAGGCATTTAGGCAATGTAGTCTCGAGCAGTTTGTTTTTTCGGTAACACCCGCAGTGTTCGAAAAAACAAATAGCGCAGAGTACCCTGCCACCGTGGCAGGATTTAAAACTAAATATTGGGGTGTCGTCAAGCGGTAAGACACAGCACTTTGACTGCTGCATTCGTAGGTTCGAATCCTGCCACCCCAGCCAAAAATCCCATTCGTGTCAGCGAATGGGATTTTTACTTATTGGTGTCTTTAGACGTGGAAATAAACCCCCAGTTCTACTGGGGGAAGATAAAAAGAGTAGTGCTAC
>JAZRRG010000038.1:0-7588 GCA_045650565.1 Acutalibacteraceae bacterium
TTGACAATGACTCAAAATCCGCTATTAATTATTCATCGAAACGACAAAAGTTGAGTTTTTGTTCATAAACAGTTGCGTTTACAGGTGTTTTATGGTAAAATAACTCGTATATAAAAGCAGTCAAAAGGTGTACCTTTTGACTGCTTTCTCTATTTGTGTGTTAAATTATATTCGCGTCTGCGGCGATAAAAGGTGGATTCACTCATGTTGCAAAGTTTAAGAGCATCGGCGGTTGATAGCTTTCCTTTATCCCAATCCTTAATGATTTTATCAAAGTTTTCGGGCAAGGGGGATTCCGGTCTACCGAATTTAACTCCCTTTGCTTTTGCGGCGGCAATGCCTTGTGCTTGCCGCTTTTTTATGTTTTCACGCTCGTTCTGTGCCACAAATGAAAGTATCTGCAACACAAGGTCTGCAATAAAGGTTCCCATCAAATCTTTACCATTTCGAGTATCAAGTAGCGGCATATCAATTACGCAAATATCGATACCAATATCCTTTGTCAGTATCCGCCACTGCTTTTGAATATCCTCGTAATTACGTCCTAATCTGTCGATACTGAGTATGTACAGCAAATCTCCCTCTTTTAATTTCTTGACAAGTTTCTTGTACTGTGGTCGCTCAAAATCCTTGCCGGACTGCTTATCGATATAGACATTGCCTTTTGGCACATTATTTTCATCCATAACAACAAGCTGCCTGTCCTCATTCTGATCGATACTCGATACTCGCACATAACCATAAATATTTCCCATAATATTACCTCCTGCGCCCGACATTAATTTTACAATGTTTGGGCTATTTTTGTTTTGAGATAATATAGGGAACATAAAATTCGACTTTCAAGAAATCATTAAGTATTGATTTTTATGTTTGGTTGTGGTAATATAATATCGTAATTTGACAATGAACAACAAACGATTTATTGACGAAAATTTTGAGAGGAGATTTTAGTTTATGGATGTACATTCTGTCCGTCAGTTAATGAGAACAAAAAGTATATATGAAATACCGATGCGTGTTACATTTTATGCTCGTGTATCTTCCGAAAAGGACGAACAGTTAAACTCCCTTGATAACCAGATATCCTATTACCGTAATTTTATAAAGAAAAATGCTAATTGGGAGTTTGTTGAGGGATATATCGATGAAGGCCTTTCGGGTATGAGCACCAAAAAGCGTGAGAACTTTCACAATATGATTAGTGATGCAAAGGCGGGGTTATTTGACCTTGTTATCACAAAGGAAATTACCCGTTTTGCCCGTAACACGCTTGACAGTATTCAATACACTCGTGACCTACTCTCCTACGGTGTTGGGGTATTTTTCCAGAATGATAATATCAACACTCTTGACGAAGATAGCGAGCTTCGGCTTACCATTATGTCGGGTATTGCTCAGGACGAGCTGCGTAAACTATCATCCCGTATTAAGTTCGGTCATCAAGAGGCTATAAAGAAAAATGTTGTCCTTGGTAACAGCCGTATTTTTGGCTATCGCAAAGACAACAAAAGATTGGTTATTGACGAAAAAGAAGCCGAGATGGTGCGTGAATTATTCGAGCTTTACGCAACCGACCAATACAGTATGAAGCAGATTGAGGAAATCTTTTGGAACAAAGGCTACCGCAACAATAACGGCAAGCGTATTTGCCACAGTACAATGTCCAACACCATTTCAAACCCAAAATATAAAGGTTATTATGTGGGTAATAAGGTAAAGATTATTGATATGTTCACCAAAAAGCAAAAGTTTTTACCGCCTGAAGAATGGGTTATGTTTAAAGACGAATCGGGTGAAATTGTTCCTGCTATTGTTGATGAGGAACTTTGGGAAAAAGCCAACGCTGTTCTCAGAAGACGTAGCCGTGATGTTAAGAACAGACAGAATCTGTGCAACCATCCAAATCTGTTGACAGGTAAAATGTACTGTACCCATTGCGGAAAGCTATACTACCGCAAGGATAGCAAAGACCGCAAAGGCAATGTATTATCCCGTTGGATATGCAGCGGTAAAATCAATAACGGTACTGATTCTTGTCCTTCGTTCACCATTTACGAGGAAGAAATTAAAGAGGTTCTTTACGAGGTATTTAAGGACACCGCCGAGGATGCAAAGCTAATTATTGAAGAATACACAAATATGTACGCAGAAGTTTTAGCAAAAGATACTTCATCGGGTGAACTGCAAAAGCTCAAAGACCGACTTGATTTCTTATCAAAGAAAAAATCAAAGTTGCTTGAGTACAATATTGCAGGGCAAATCAATGACCGAGATTTTGTTGATATGAACAAGCAAATCTCTGATGAATCTGCAGAAGTTTACTCGGCTATTCAGGAAATTGTATATGAAATAAACTCACGAGCTGAATATAAGCAGAAGATTGAAGAGATACGTAACATTTTACTAAAGGCTGAAAATGAAGCAAGTCAAAATATGATTGACTCTGCGTTCATAAATAGGTATATTGACAAGATTTTTGTAACCCCTATTGAAGAAGGCACTGTTGAAATTTCGGTAAAGATTTTCGCAGGAGAGACGGTTGAGAAACATTTGTCCACCATACGAAAACGCCATAAATCTATTAAAAATGCCGAAAAAACCGATGAAAATGAGGTTTCTGATGATGGCATTGTAGATATTGGCAGTACGGGACACACGTTTAAAAAGATGATTGAATCTTACGAGAATAGCATGAAATAAGATATAAGAATCTTATAAAAACAAAAAACACGACCACTTTTTGTGGTCGTGTTTTTTATTGAAAAATTATTTAATTTCGGGTAAGCTCGCAGCTGCGATGGACTGACCAACACGGCGGCTTGACTCATCAGGAATATGTAATTCACATTTTTCGGCTAACTCGGGGAACTCATTTTTGAGCACTTCATTTGCACGTTCAAGTATAATCACGCCACCCTCGCCCGAGGTTACACGTCCCATAATGAGAACGTGCTTAATATCATAGAAAAGACTGTAATAAGCAATAGCATAGCCAAAGTATACACCGATAGTATCGTAAATGGCTGCGGCTCTTGGGTCGTTCTTTTCCATAAGACCTTGCACAACCTTAAGCTTTTCGGCAGGTGATAGGTTTTCATCAAGCTCAATTCCGGCTGCGGGTGCTAACTTAATAACACCATCCTGTGAGAAGTACTTAACACCGCATCCGATATCGCCCGACCATTCATCAATCATAGCATCCTTTGAATAGTCAACCGGCGCAAATGCCAATTCGTTTAGCCAACCTGTGATGTTACCAGCAGGGTCAACATAACCACCTGCTTCACTCGTCCCCATAGCAATACCTAATACAGAATTATCATTTAGGTCCATGGCACCTGCAAGGGCTGTAACGTCACCGTCATTTGCAACCTCAAGCGGTACATTCTCGCCAAATTCCTTGGCAATATCAATATACATATTTTTAACTCTCTTTTCAAAGTCTTCCTTAGAAACTTTTAAGAAAAGAGATGCAACCATTATACGATTATCTACATATACACCGGCAGATGATACACCGATAGCATCTACTCTCGGCAAATGCTCGGCCGCCGATTTCATAGCAGATAAAATTCCATCATACTGATATTGCGGGTCGGAATTGATTTTTGGGAACCAAACAACCTCTTCTGAATATACGCTCTCACCGTTAATAACAGCACTTACCTTACGGTCAGAACCACCTGCATCAAAGCCGATACGACAACCATCCAAATGGCGACCTATAGGTGTAGCCGACTCCTCGGTTACAGGTGCTTCTTCAATCGGCTTCCATACACACACAAACGGTTTTTCATAAACGCCAGCCATAAAGTCGTTATCAAATGCACGTGCGCCATCGGCTGCATACGCCTTTGCAATTCCCTCATAAATCAGTTTAGAACCGGCAATAATAATTTTATAACCACCCTTAACCCACAGCAATGTCTTAACAATACGCTCAACTATGCCGAGGTTTTCCTCGTCGTGACCTGTGCCATCGGGAAAAACTGTCATTTCAAAGGTTGAAACAAAACCGTTGTTTCGCTCAATACCGATTACTAATTTATCGCCGTTTGCCTCCTTTGCCCTTTTAACAAAATCGTTAAAGACCAAAATCATCGGCTGAAAGCCCTTGTCCAATTTTGCTTCAAATTTAAGCTTCATATTTAATTTTTCCTCCTATGATGGTTTTTATAATATTGAAATCACTGTCAGTGATAATAATATCCGCATCCTTGCCTGCATCAAGTGAGCCCTTACGGTCATCAACACCGATAGCTCTTGCGGGGTTAAGACTTGCAGCCGCAACAACACTCCATAACGGCATATCAGTATTATTAAATACATTTTTAACGGCATTGTTAAGCTTTAATACGCTGCCCGCAATGGTACCATCCTCTAAAAGACACTCGATACCATTCACAATTATCTTTTGTCCGCCAAGGGTATACTCTCCATCAGGCATACCACCTGCACGGGTGCAGTCGGTAATGAGCACTAAATTATCGCCCTTGATTTTTGCGACAAGCTCAAATAATCCTTTATGCACGTGGAAGGTATCACAAATAAGCTCGGTATAAACATCTCTTAGTAATGCCGCACCTACAACACCTGGGTTGCGGTGGTGCAGCGGCGTTTGTGCATTAAAAAGGTGTGTTATATGAGAAGCACCGGCATCAATACCTGCCATGGTTTCTTCAAACGAGGCATCGGTATGTCCGATGGAAACCTTAACACTGCAATTTTCACGAATTTTTTTAATTCCTTCGCAACCGCCCTCCATTTCGGGTGCTACGGTTGCAAGTGAAATTATATCAGCATTATCAATAACAAACTGTGCATCAAGCGGTTTAATATGTGTTTCCGCCTGTGCGCCCTTTTTCTTAGGATTGATATATGGTCCCTCAAGATTTACGCCTAAAATCTCAGCGCCGTCCCAATCCTTACTTTTTTCTTTTAGAGAACGAATTGTAGTGAGTGCTGTGTTTATCTCATCCATACTAACCGTCATAGTTGTAGGACACCAAGAGGTAACACCGTTTTTCATAATACCGTTAGCCATCTTCATTATACCATCAGCACTACCATCCGATGCATCTTCACCTAAATAGCCGTGGATGTGAATATCAATAAGTCCGGGAGACACAAAGCCACCCTTGGCATCGATTATTTCGGCATCGGCAGGTATTTGCTCACTTGACGTTAAACCACAAATTTTATCATCAAAGGCAAGTGCGCAATCACTAACAATACCATCTTTGAGAATTATATTACCATTAACAATATATTTCATAACTTTCCTCCCACATCAACTTTACTTTTATTATAGCATACATGTTATTTTTTTCAAAGAGTTTTCTTTACATTTTTAGGAAATTTTGTTACAATGTTTTTAAATAATAAAAATAGGTGATTTTATGTATTATTTAGGTGTTGATCTTGGCGGCACAAACATTGCCATCGGCCTTGTTAATGAAAGGTTAGAAATTGTATTAAAGGACAAGGTTCAAACAGGTGCGAGTCGCCCTGTAAACGAAATTATGGATGATATGGCAAACCTTTGCAAGTCCATTGTTGAGCGTGCAGGCATCTCCTTTAAAGAGGTTGAATATGCAGGTATTGCGGCACCCGGCTCGGTTGACCCTGAAATTGGCATTGTATGCTATGCCAACAATATTAAAATGGATAACTACCCTATCGCTGATGAGCTAAAAAAACGTATCCCGCTTAAAAAAGTATTGTTAGAGAATGATGCTAACGCTGCTGCCTTGGCTGAAGCAAAGGCAGGCGCCGGAAAGGGCTACGATGACCTTGTTATGATAACTCTTGGCACCGGTGTTGGTGGTGGTATTGTTATTGGCGGTAAGCTCTACTCGGGCTTTAATTACTGTGGCGCCGAAATGGGACATATGGTTATTGAATATGGCGGCAAGCCCTGTACCTGCGGTAGACTCGGTTGCTTTGAGGCATACAGCTCGGCTACCGGTCTTATTGATATGACAAGAGAATTTATGGTTAATAATGTTGACTCTCTTATGTGGAAACTTGTAGACAATAATCTCGAAAATGTAAATGGTCGTACCGCTTTTGATGCAGCCAAAAAAGGCGATAGCGCAGCAGCTGCAGTTGTAGATAAATATATCAAATATCTCGCCTGCGGTCTTACCAATATGGTAAATATTTTCCAGCCCGAAGTGCTTTGTATCGGCGGAGGTGTTTGCGGTGAGGGTGACTATCTTTTAAAACCTCTTACTAAAATAATTCGCAGAACCGAATATGGTGCGGCAACACAAACCAAATTTTCACAAATAAAGATAGCTGAACTCGGAAATGATGCGGGTATTATCGGTGCGGCAGTTCTTGGCTTATAAAAATGTTTCAAGCGGTGTGTATAATGCACATCGCTTTTTCTTGTGCAATTTATAAAATTGAAATGCTTACTTACTTATGATATAATAAATATAACTATAAAATTTTTGGGGGTTCATTATGGGTTTCAATTGCAAAAAATATCAAAAAAGTCTTGAGAAATCACAGTCAATTACCGATTGTGACCGTGTTCCCGTTCCTGAATGCGCCGAGCATCAAAACTATATTTTTATTAGCTATTCCCATAAAGATTACAAAAAGGTTTATTACGATTTAGCTGCTATGTTTGCTGCAGGTGTTCGCTTTTGGTATGATGAAGAATTAACCGCAGGTCACGATTGGGATGATGAGGTTTTCAAAAGAATCAACGACCCCCACTGTAGTGGTGTTATTTTTTACATAAGCGAAAACTTTTTTGGCAGTGACTCTATTTATAAGGAAATTCTTACGACACTCGGTAAAAATGCAAAACTTTCAACCTCGGGTGTTCCAAAAAACTATTTTTGCGTAAATTTATCGGATAAAATGCCTTCCGATTTAATTAACTCTACATTTATTGAATCGCAGGAATGCGAGAAGCTTTTAACCGACTATAACGGTAACCTTTTGGACTTTTTGCTTGATTCCTTCCGTGACAAAGCCACCTATATCCCCTTCGGCTCCAAGGGATATCTCGAAAAATTGCTTGTGCAAATCAGGCGTAACTTCAATGTTATTGATTTAACAGGTGACGATGCCTCCCTAATAGGCGAATACAACGGTGAAATGCTTGCCGGTAAACGCACAGGTTATGGGGTTTGCAGGTACGAAAACGGAAATGTTTATTTTGGAGAATGGAAGGAAAACAAATATCACGGCAAAGGCAAGCTGGTTTACAGCGAGGGTGACACACGTGATTACCTTGAAGGCGAATTTGCTGACCACAAAGCAAACGGTCATTGTATTTTGAGATTCAAAAACGGTGACTGTTATGAAGGCAATATGACCGATGGAAAAATCACAGGTGAGTTTGCCTACACACAAAGTGACGGTTATATTTACGAGGGCGAAATGGTCGCTTCCGAAAAGCACGGTAAGGGTAAACTTTTTTATCCTCGTGATAAAAAGGAAGACTATTTTGAGGGTGAGTGGCTTAATAACTCCTCATGTGGCCACGGTGTTCTTGTCTATAAAGATGGCACCAAATGGGAAGGCACCTGGGAACACAATAAAATGCAGGATGGATTTGGCACCG
>JAZRRG010000039.1:0-7595 GCA_045650565.1 Acutalibacteraceae bacterium
CTTCACAAAAGTCGAGAGAAGCAACTGCTCGTTCTTCAAAGGGATCTGTTTGATCAAACAAGTCGAGCATGTCTTCCTTGCTTGTAATTGTTATGTCTTTTGTGCAAAAAAGTTCGTTCTCTTTATTTCCGTAAGGACACATATTGCCGTGTCGGCAGGTCATACAGCAAGCCAACTTAACATCAATGGGAAGCTTCGTTTGTAAATCGGCAATCGTATCTGTCCAGAGATAATCTGCACCATATCCTTTGTATTCAATTTCGTTAAATAACAAGGTGATTTCTGATTGGAGATTTGCTATAACCTCGCTATCGTCATAAGTAATCTCTATAGGAACCATTGTTTTGCCGTTTGATGTAAGCAAAGGAACTTTACCTTGTAGTACCTTTTTCATTTTGCATTCTCCTTTGCGGTTTTGCAGGATGCGATCAACATTGCTCTCAAAGAAGTGCATTTGGACGAAAGGTTTTTGAAGGTTTGCTCATCAATATATTTCGTTTTGTACAAAAGTTCAAGCCAATAACCCGTTTCGCTTGCTTCCTTCAAAGCAATTTCAAGTTTAGAAATAAAATCTTTTTTGCCATGTGCATACTGTGCTTCGTGGATATTGGCACCGATGCTTGTGCCGCTTCTGCCGATTTGGTTGGAGATGACAGACTCCTTGACGGATTTTAGATGCTTTACCAATTCGATAATATCAACGGAAAATTCCATAGAAAGTTCCCTAAGTTTTGATTCCTGCATAATGCACACCTCACTTTTTTACATTATATCACAAGCCAAGTGTGTTTGTAAACAAGTGATAAGTGATGCAGCTTCGCTGTGATAAGTGATGCGATGCGTTCTGTTCACGCGCCGCAGGCGTGCATCACAGACCGAAGGACGACATCACGCACGCAGTGCGCATCACGTTCCGCAAGGAACGCATCACTCAAAAAAGTCCCTTTTGTCGGTAGACAAAAGAGACTTTTTTGTTGGTGACCCGGACGGGATTCGAACCCGTGTTACCGCCGTGAAAGGGCGGTGTCTTAGGCCTCTTGACCACCGGGCCTTACTGGTGGCTGTAATTGGACTTGAACCAATGACACTGCGGGTATGAACCGCATGCTCTAGCCAACTGAGCTATACAGCCATTTTTTAGGGACTGAATCATTATATAGGAAATGCAGGGTTTTGTCAACCCTTTTTTCAGCCCCTTTTTTTATTATTTTACCTCTTTTATTTTGTTCATAATCATTCCTGTTATGAGCTTTGGATAAAAATATGTTGATTTTTGAGGCATTTTTTCTCCCGCCAATGCAACTGCGGCTATTTCCTCAATTCTTGTGGGGTTGAGTATAAAACAACAGTCGGCTCCCTCTTTAGTACTGCCGAGCGCCTCATCAAGACTTCTTGTGTATGTTAAGTTCTTTTGGTTTGCCATGTTTTCCTTATCAATGCCCAGTGTCTCCTCAAGTATTAAGCTGTGAAGCACCGTAACATCAAGGCGGCGAAGCGCCTCACTCTTTTCGGGGAAAAGCTTATCCATAACGGTAATGTCACGCAGTGTCAGTCCGCAGCACTTATCGCCATCGTAATAAACATATGCCTTTTTGCCGCTATTGTATTCGCCCTCCAAAAAGCCCTCAATATCAGCTTTTGCCACTTCGGTTATATCAAAATACTCTTTGGCCTTTTGGAGCAATTCATTGGCGTTAAAGTTCTCTATACCCTTTACAATGCGGTGGGTGGGGAACACAACAAGCCCATCGTTTTCCATATCAACCAAGAACATCATTACATACTCGCTGTTTGGCGCATCAATGCCGTTCTCTTTTACATATCTTCTATGGTTGAGTGCCGTTTCATACCTATGGTGTCCATCGGCAATATAGAGCTTTCTATTAACAAATTGTTGGCAAATCTCATTTGTTTTATCACTCTTCTCGGCTATCCACAAATTATGTGTAACTCCCGCATTATCGGTGAACGACTGGTCGGGCTCACGGTCGGATAATTCCGCTAAAGCACGGGCGGTATCACCGTTTTTATCGCTATAAAGCGAATAAATTTGCGAGAAGCTGCAACCGGTTGCATTTATAAGGTTAAAACGGTCGGTCTTTGCCTTTGAGAGTGTTTCCTCATGCGGCAAAACAACACCCTCGGAAAACTCGGCAAGCTTAACATAGCAAACAAAGCCACGGAAGGCATAGTCGACACCTTTTACCGAAAAACGTTCTTCATATATATATAATGAATCATTATTATCGGTAGCCAAAATTCCATCCGACTGCCACTTATTAAATGTAGCATTAGCAACGCTATAGCCCTCGGCGGTGGGCTCGGGTAATTCAAGGTTTATTATATTGTAGCTGTTTTTTTTCAAAAATTCCTGTTTTTCGGTCTCGCTTATAATATCATAAGGAGGACAGCACACCTCACCAATATTTCCTGCTTTTGCGGTAAATCTCAATGCTGAAAATTCTTTAATCTCTGCCATAACCATCACCCTTTTTTATGTTGTATTAAGATTTTATTATATAAAATATTAAAAGTCAATATTTGCTTGTAAAGTTGTCTTGTTTATTGTATAATATGTATAAATTTTTAACACATTTTGTGAGTTCCTATATTATAATTTGTGTTAAATGATATTACTTGGAGGTTTATTTATGATAGAAGTATCCTCACTCAGCAAAAAATACGGCAACTTTTTAGCGGTTGATGATGTAAGCTTCACCATCAACAAGGGCGAGGTTGTCGGCTTTTTGGGACCTAACGGTGCGGGAAAAAGTACAATTATGAACATTTTAACGGGTTATTTGTCGCTCACAAACGGTAAGGTAACGGTTGATGGCTATGACATTCTCGAGCAGCCCGAGCAGGCAAAGCGCCGTATCGGCTATCTGCCCGAAATTCCTCCGCTTTATACGGATATGACGGTGCTTGAATACCTTTATTTTATATACGACCTTAAAAAAGTCACCTTCCCAAAGCATTTACACATAGATGAAATTGTAAAGCTTGTTAAAATTGATGAGGTAAAGGACCGCCTTATTAAAACTCTTTCCAAAGGTTACCGCCAACGTGTCGGCATTGCGGGAGCGCTTGTAGGCAACCCCGATGTTCTAATTCTTGATGAGCCAACCGTTGGTCTTGACCCCAAGCAAATTATCGAAATTCGTGACCTGATAGCACGGCTTGGAAAGAACCACACCGTAATACTGTCCTCTCATATTCTTTCGGAAATACAGGCGGTGTGTGAGCGTATAATCATTATAAACCGAGGTCGCTTGGTTGCTGATGATACACCCACCGAGCTTTCCAAAAACCTATCGAATGACCACTCGGTTGTTGTTCGTGTTGCTGGAGAAAGAGAAGACCTTACCAAAATTCTTTCAAGTGTTAAGGGTGCCAAAAGTGTTGTGTGTCTCGGCAAAAAGGAAGAGGGAACGCTTGACTTTGTTGTAACACCCGAAACCGACTGTGATATACGCCGAGATATAAGTGAGCGCCTTGCCGAGCGCAAGCGTGGACTGTATGCACTTTCAAGCAATGAATTAACGCTCGAGCAGGTGTTTATGCGCCTGACTTATGATGCCGAGATATAGGGGGAATAACGATGACTGCTATTTTTAAAAGAGAATTCAAATCTTATTTCACAAACCCGCTTGGCTTTATTATAATTGCGGTATTTACACTGTTTTCGGGTATGGCATTCACTATGATATTCGGCTCGGGCTCGCCCGCAGTGCATGGTGTTGTTAACTTTATGTCTACCGTTGTTATTTTTGCCACACCCTTTATCACAATGCGCCTTATAAGTGAGGACCGCAGACAAAAGGTTGACCAAGTGCTTCTTACCTCACCCGTATCGGTTACAGGCATTGTTTTGGGCAAATTTTTTGCGGCTATGTCGCTTTATGCCATAGGTCTTTCGGCATTGGTAATTTACCCGTTTATCATTTCATTTTACTCGGCAGTTGACTGGGTGCTTTATTTGTACTCACTGCTCGGCATTTTGCTTATCGGTGCGGTTATGATTTCTATTGGTATGTTCATATCCTCGCTTACCGAAAGCCCCGTAATTTCGGCAGCCATTACCTTTGCGGTATTTTTAGCGGTTATGCTGCTTGGCAGCTATGCCTCGAGCGCTAACAGCGCTTTGCTTACAACCATAAATAGCGCAATTTCGTTTATAGACCGCTTTTATAGCTTCACTTCCGGTATTTCCGACCTCTCGGATGTTGTATATATGATAAGCTTCTCGTTTCTTTTTGTGTTCCTTACCGTTCGCTCGGTTGAGAAAAGACGCTGGGCTTGAAAGTGAGGTAAAATAATATGAATTTTTTAAAGAATTTTCTTTCAAAATTTAAGGTAAAAAACAAATCTGCATTCCGACACGGAAGCTATGCGGTTGCGATAATTGCCGTGGTTATCGTGGGCGTTATTGTGCTTAATGTGCTTATGGGGATTCTTTCAGAGCGTGGCGTTTTATCCTTTGATATTACCGCCGATAAGCTAAACTCTATGAGTGAAGAAAACATTGAGTATTTAAAAACTATTGATAAGAAAGTAACCATAACTATGCTCTCTACCGCCGATTCTTACACCGGCGGCACTATGAATGAGTTTTCGGCAAACTATTTATATGTTGTGGATGATAGCAGCTACTACTCTCAAACCGTTAATATTTTAAACCAGTATCCTCAAATAAACGATAACATTTCGGTTGTTTTCGAGGACTTTTACGGTGCTAAAACCGAACAATTGGCATCCGAGTACTCTAACCTTTTCTACGGTGATATCCTTGTTGAATATACCACCGATACGGGTGAAACCAAAAGCCGACTTGTCACCTTTAACGACATTTACACCTACAGTGATGATACCGGCTATGCCGCACAGGGCTACGGCTATTATTATATAGATGGCAACAATATTGAAACTGCCGTGTCGAGCGCCATTAACATTCTTATAAGCGGCGAAACCAAAAAACTGGCGCTCATATCCTCACACAGCAACACCTCGGTTTTCACAACCCTTTATTCAAACACACTAAAGCTTAACGGCTTTGAAATCTCTGAAATTACAACCACTATTGTTCAGTCCATCCCCGAGGACACCGATGTTCTCGTAATCACAGCCCCCACCACCGATTTTCTACAAAGCGAAATCAATGTTATAAGCGACTGGCTGTATAACGATGGCTATATGGGTAAATCCCTTATTTTCGTGCCCGGCGCATCTATGGCTAAATTCCCTGTGTTAAAACAGTTCCTTGCTGAATGGGGTATTGAGTATCAGGATGGTTTGCTTTACCAAACCAATGCCGATTACTATTACGGTGAGCCAACCACAATGCCTTTGTTTGTAAATTCTTCAGATTTGACCGACGGTATCGCTCCAACATCGGGCAGCTTTTCCTTGCTTTCGAGTAACCTTGTTATGAATGTGGGTTATGAAACCTACGGCTCACGCACAACAAATGTTGTTGTAAGCACCAACGATACCGTAACCGTAGCGCCCGAGGGTGTATCGGAAAGCTGGGAGCCCGCAAAGGATGCCGAAACGGGTGTTTACCCCGGTCTTATTGTCACAAACGAAAACAACTTTGTTGATAACATTAAATACTCAAGCTATGTTGCCGCATTCTCAAGTCAGGAATTTATCTATTCCTCTTGGGCTCAAACCGACAATGTTCAAAATATGGATATTGCCTTAAATACCGCAATATTTGTTTCGGGTATGAACACTAACAAAAAATCCTTTGTTCCAAAGACTATAACCACCGAGAACTTTGCCTCAATGCTATCACAAAGCGAAGTGGTTATAATGGAAATTATATTTATGGCGGTAATTCCCCTCGTTATTGCCGCATTGGGCGTTGTTGTATGGATAAGGAGGAAGCGTAAATGAGCGACCAAAACATACAAAACAATGCCGAAGTATTTAACGAGCCCGAATCAACCATATTTTCCGACCCTGCACATTTTAAAGATGAAAACTCGCAAAAAAGCGAGAAAAAGCATAAGCTGCTTTTTAGGGTTTTGGCAACCCTTCTTATCGTGGCCGTGCTCGCAGGTGGCACCTTTGCCGCATTTAAACTCATCCCCGAAAAAAGCGAGGACAACGATGATGCTGCGGCTACCATTCCCGTTACCTCTATTGCAGAAAACAGTGTCAATTATATTGAAATTATAAATGATATAGGCACGGTAAAGCTTAACGCAGAACTTGGTGAAAAGGACAATGAGTCTATAGTTACTTGGACGGTTGATGGCGTTGATTCCTCTCTTACAAGCTCGGACTCAATTTCATCCTTTGCGGGAAACATTTTGTCCCTCTCGGCACTGCAAAAAATAAACTCGGACTCGGCTGATTTCGGCTTTTCAGACCCTGAGGCGAAAATAACCGTTTATAAGAAAGAGGATACGCTTGAGCTGACTTTAGGTAACAGCGCACCCGCAAACATCGGTTATTACTGCAAAGTGTCTACCGACACCGAAAATGTTTATATTATTTCGGATGAATTTGCCTATTACTTTATGTCAGCAGAGGAGGTTTCCTTTGCAAACGCTCCCGGATTTACCAGCGTAAAGAACGATAAAAACAACTCTTGCTTTAGCGATAATTCCATTATTGATATGGATTATATTAAGATTTCGGGCAAAAAACACAGCACACCATTTGAGATAGTAATGCAAGAGGATGATGCCATAAACGCATACTTCGCATTCCGTATGCAGTCGCCAACCGTTAGAGTTTGCGACAGTACCGCCCCGCAGGCAGTGCTTGATGCCTTTTCCAACGGCTTTTCGGCGGCGGGCGCTTATGCCTATGGCACCGATGCCGAAACCCTAAAAAAATACGGTCTCGATAACCCTGACTATCAAGTAACGCTATGTCTTAATGGCGAGGAATTTACGGTGCGTTTTGCCGTGGTTGATGATTCTTATGTCGCTTTTGTTGACGGCAAAACCGATATGGTGCAAAAGGTGGCGCTATCCTCGATTTCTTTTGCAACTGCCGACATTGAGAGCTATTACAGTACCTTTGTTATACTCGAAAACCTGTCAGGACTTAAGCAGTTTATAGTTGAGAGTGATAAGGGCAAATATGTATTTGATACCGAGTACACCGAAACACCCGACGGTGAGGATGACCAATATAAAGCGTTTTTTGGTGGTAATGAGCTCAAGATAAAGCGCTTTAAGGACTATTACGGCACCCTCATTGCTATGACACCTATTTCTTATGAAACCAAAAGCTTAACCAATGTTTATGCAAAAATCACATTTAAGCACAGCAGCGACCTAAGTGACACAGTGCTTACCTTTAAAAAGGTAGCCAAGCTTCGCTACCAAGCCGAAATTGACGGTATTCCCGTTTGTCAGGTAACCTCTACCGCATTGGATAAGTTTTTATCAGATACCGTTAAAATGTCAAAGAATGAATATTAAAAAACGCCCTTTCTGAAACTGTCAAGTAAAAGTAGACAAAATAAAAAGATTTATAGGAAGCCCTGTTCGGTTCTGAACCGAACAGGGCTTTTCCGTCCGCATTTAACGGAAAAGCGTTGATTATTGAAATAGTGAATATACTCTTGTATAAGT
>JAZRRG010000040.1:0-1834 GCA_045650565.1 Acutalibacteraceae bacterium
TATACCCAAAGTACTCCATTTAGAGTCACTGCGGTTTCATCATATAGCAGCCTTTCGGAGCTTGGTGCGGACATATCGATGCATTACCTTCCCACCGCCACCATTATCACAGATAAAACATATAACCGAAAATATTTATACTCATTTGCGCAAAACGGAACTTTAAAAAGCTGTGTAGATATTACCGATAACGACGGTAACGGCTATGGTGAGTATTATGAATACAACTATGATGACGATACTCAAACCGTTGGCACAGACCGTCTCACGCTTGCGAGCAAAACTCAAAAAAGCACTGTCAATCTACTGAAAAATCACAGCTTCGAAGTAAACGGAAATCAACATATATTCACCGCTTGGGGAGATAGTTCGGGAACTGCCACCGGCGGCCGTTCTACAGAAAAGAGTTATTTGGGTGCAAATTCTTATAAAATAACCCGCCCCGTAACCAGTTCTGCTTCAAGAGTAATAGGGTATTATTACATTTGGCTTGAAGCCGAAAAAACCTACACCCTCTCCGCTTATGTAAACACATGTGGTATGTCCTCTTTTGGCGGTGGCGCAAATCTGACCTTTATGGACAGCGAAAAAATTTACGACAGTGAATATATTACTGAAACAGCAGATAAATGGCAACGAATATCGTTAACATTCACTACCAAAAGGTCAGAATATGTAAGTATTTGCATGAATCTTTCTGGTGCTACAGGCAGCGTATATTTTGACAACATTCAATTAGAATCCGGCGACCTTTCTGACTACAATCTGCTTGAAAATGCAGGCTTTGAAAATGCGGTTGGTTCAGAGAGTTACCGTTGGGCAAGCTATGGTTCAAATATAAAATTTGTAACTGAAAATAAAATTTCAGGGGCATATTCAGCTCGATTAGACAGTGTTATAAACAGCACTATGGAATATGTTCAGTATATTAGCATACCAAACGGAAAATCGGGTGACACTTATGTTGCTTCCGCCTTTGCAAAAGCAAATTCTGTTCCTGCAGACGGTTGGAAATTTTCGCTTTTGGTAAGATTTACAAAAAACGGTACTGCGGTTAATGAACAAAACATTTTGTTTAATTCTTATACAACCGAATGGCAAAAAATTGCCGGTGTGGCTAAAGCTACCGGAAATTATGACACAATTCAGTTTTGGTTGCTGTATTATAACAACTGCAATTCGGTTTATTTCGATAATGCACAGCTTATAAAAGATACTTTCGGCAATACATACACTTATGACGATAACGGCAATCTGGAAAATGTTGTAGACCTGGAAGGCAAAGAAGCATACACTTTTAGTTATGACGGTAACAACCAATTAATTAATCAAACAACCCTTTCGGGCAGCAAAATCGATTACGACTATAACGATACCGTAAAGCAGCAGTTAGACAGTGTAACCGCAGGTGGCGTCAAAACAGAATTTACATACGATAGCTTCGGTAATGCGCTAAGCTCTACCACCCGTAACAGCGCTAACACTCAAGCCAAGAAAATCATTTCCTCTGCCACATATACCGAAAACGGCGAATACACCGAATCGGTTACCGATAGCCGCGGCAATACTACCCATTTTGAGTATAATGAGGATAGAGGTTATTTAAAATCCACCACCAATGCTAAAAACGTTGTAACAGGTTATGAATACTACCCCAACGAGCTGCTCAAAAAGGTGCAAACAGGCAGTTCGGCAGTTAATTACAGCTATGATACTGCCAAAAGACTATCTTCTATAACCTCTCCCTCGGGTACGGTATATAGCTTTACCTATAACAATTTTGGCAGAAACGCGTCGGTTAAGTTGGGTCAGCGCACCTTAAGCTCATTTGTTT
>JAZRRG010000041.1:0-1486 GCA_045650565.1 Acutalibacteraceae bacterium
AACATTTTGTTGTGCGTTTTGTTGCGGATTTTGTGTGTTTACTGAAGCTGGTACAGATGGATTCTGACTTGCGTTAGTGACAGGTAAATCCTGCTCGGGTATACTACTACCGCCGAAAACGGTGGTTTCGTTGTCAACAACAATTGAAAGGGTAATGCCCGTTTCATTTGTGAATCTTTCTAATGCTGTGTTAACAGTAGCTTCTGTAAATTCACAGTTAGAATAGTTGTAAACCTTAGATTCTGCAAGCGTTGTTCTGTCAGACTCTGTGTTAAAAGGAGAGTCAAGACCTAAGTCATTGACCTCGTCTGTCATTTTGTTTACTACCGTAGCTAAATTGCTGCCTAAGGAATAGCCGTGGTAATCACTAATGGAGTCGGTCATAATCATACCTAATTCGGTTTGCTCGTTGCCGAACATTTCCGTAATCTGGTAATTTATGTTGTCGCCAACCCATGCAATAGTGTAGTAGCCGTCGTTAGCATCAGTGGTTAAAAATACTATTAAAATATTATCCTCATAGCAAGAGGTTTCGCCGTATATTTTTTGGTATTGGTTATTTGTGTATTCCTGGAATAACGATTCTGAATAACCGTTTTCATCAACGTACGAATCCTCTATTTGAAAACCGCTTACCCAATCCTTAACGTCAGCAGAGTTTATACCTACAACAAACTTAAAAAAGCAGAAAATAATTACAAGTATAATAACAAACGCAAAGAATGTAGATAAAAGACCGCCGCCACCGTGGTGATGGTGATGATAACCGCCACCGCCGTAGTAACCGCGCCCGTGGAAGAATGGACCGTGGTGTCTCGGAGGAGGTGGGGGATGATGTGGGCCGTGATGGTGTCCGCCGCCGCGTGGGCCTCCGCCGAAGCCACCGCCAAAACCACCGCCGCTTGGACCTCGTGAGCCACCGCCAAAGCCGCCTCTTGAACTACCACCGCTAAAACCGCCGCCGCGTGAGCCTCCACCAAAACCGCCACCGCGCGAACCGCCGCCTGGACCTGCCATAAAATCACTCTCTTTCAAAACTAAGTATATATAATATACCACAAGCTGTCTTATTTTTCAATAAATACGTACAGATTTTAGAAAAAATGCAAAAAAATACAAAAAAACACAGATTTTCTCAAAAAAATATTGAATATTCACATTATTTGTAGTATGATTATACGCGTATTTTAAATCAGGGGTGAAAAATATGAGCGTAAGCACAATTTTAATTTTAGTAACCATCGTGTTGTATCTTGGAATGATGATTACTATTGGAGCAAAATTCTCCAAGAAAAATAAGGATACAGAAGATTTTTATTTAGGTGGACGTAAATTAGGACCTTTTGTTACTGCTATGAGTGCAGAGGCATCTGATATGAGCAGCTGGCTTCTTATGGGTCTTCCGGGTGTTGCCCTTATTGCCGGTCTTGCTGAAGCTTCATGGACCGCAATTGGTCTTGCAGTTGGTACATATATCAACTGGCTT
>JAZRRG010000042.1:0-123570 GCA_045650565.1 Acutalibacteraceae bacterium
CATTTGAAGAAGCTTCAAGAATAATTGTTGATTATATTGAACTTTATTATAATTCAGAAAGACTGCATTCAGGTATTGGTTATTACATTCCAAATCAGTTTTTCTCTCTTTTATCTGTCCACTAATCTTGACAAGTTTCGTGTGCCTTATGGCACGAATTATAAAATATGTAGGAGTTCGAACCCATAGGTCAAAATTTTAAAGGGGTTCGAATTTGTGCTCCCTTTTCAGAAAAACCCAGAGGGGTTTTCCTTCGTTGCGTTTTGACACAATGTGTGCTATACTAAAATCATCATAAAGGCGGGGATGAATATGCAAGCAGTATTGCTTACGGCCTTAGGCGTTGGCTCAGCTACTGTTTTAGGGTCACTTATAGGTTTTGCTTTTAAAAAGCTTTCGCACAAGTTTTCTGACATTGTGCTGTCCTTTGCGGCAGGCGTAATGTTGGCGGCGGCGGTGTTAGGGCTTATTTTACCATCTCTTGATTACGGCGGACGGTACGGCTTGGCAATCACCGTTTTGGGCATTTTTGCGGGGGCTGCGTGTCTTAATCTCATTGATAAATTGGTACCGCATCTACACAAGCTCGTCGGTACAGAGGATGAGAAGCACAACAACGCTAATTTAAGCCGAGTATTGCTTTTTGTTACCGCCATTGCCATACATAATCTGCCCGAGGGCATAGCCGCAGGTGTCGGCTTTGGTTCGGGTGACACAAGCAGGGCGCTTATAATTGCGGGCGGCATAGCGTTGCAAAACATCCCGGAAGGTATGGTAATAATAGGACCGATGCTCTCATCCGGAGTGACCCCCAAAAAGACTTTTCTTTGCGCAGCGCTTACGGGTCTTATTGAGGTTATAGGCACACTTATCGGATATTTTGCCGTAAGTGTATCACAAGCGGTGCTGCCCTTCTTTTTGGCATTTGCCGGCGGCACAATGCTGTATGTTATCAGCGATGAGATGATACCCGAAACCCACGCACATGGCAGTCAGCGAGGCGCAACCTATGCTTTGTTGGTTGGCTTTTGCGTGATGCTTGTGACCGATGTGCTGTTAGGATAGCCAAAGCACAAATAAAGATTAAATGAGGCAAAGCTTTTATTTACATTTTTGCGGAAAAATATGCAAAAATAGCGTTGCAAAATAATGAAAATTCGGTTATAATTCATAATAAAGAATGTTGTCATTGGAGGATAACAACAATTTTTAACAAGGAGATGTTTTTATGAGGTATTTGGCAATAGGCGCACATCCTGATGATTTGGAACTTCATTGCTTTGGAACCTTGGCAAAGCTCAAAGAACAGGGACATTACATAGCGGTATGTCATGTGGCTAACGGTTGCTACGGCAGTGTTACAATACCGCCCGAGGAATTAAAGAAGATGAGGTTTAAAGAAGCAGAGGCATCTGCAGCGGTTATCGGTGCAGACCATTTCAGTGCAGATGTAGATGATATGAGCGTTAACTCACACGACCAGGATGCGATTAGGCGATTAGCCGACATTATAAGAATTGCTCGTCCTGATGTAATGTTTATTTCTGCGCCTAATGATTATCATCCCGACCATACCGAAGCGGGACTTATGGCACTACACGCTTCATTTTCAGCAACACTGCCAAACTACATAACCGACCATCCCTATCTTGAGAAGGTACCGTATGTGTATTATATGAATAACACATCATCTCTTGATTTTGAGCCGACAGAATGGGTAGATATATCTGACTATATGGATTTAAAGGTAGAGGCATTAAAATGCCATAAGAGCCAGTATGAGTGGCTTTCGGCACATACCAGTTCAAATGTTGAAGATGGTATGATTATTACAAATCGTTTTAGAGGAAAGCAGTGCGGTGCAAAATACGCAGAGGTTTTCCGAATTTGCGCAAAAGCACAAAGAATACCTTGCAAAAGAGTATTACCATAAATAAAAATAAAAGGAGAAAAAGTATGAATTTAATTGACACTGTTAAGGGCTCGTTATTAGAGGGATTTTATCCTGATGGCTGGGATTTAGCAAAAATTGATGCCTGCATAGGCACACCCGAGAGCGTTACCGAGCGCCAGAGCTTCTGGAACGAGGGCTTTACACCGATTCAGTGTGGCACCCTTGAGGAGTTCGAGGTTCTTATGGGACACGAAATTGCAATGCAAATCAAGCTCACCAAGGAAGAGGGCAGAAAGGCAGCATTTATTCTCCCTGTAGGACCTATGGGTATGTATAAGTGGGTTGTTTACTTCCTTAAAGAGTGGAATGTAGATGCACGTCACGTTACAACCTTTAATATGGATGAGTGGGCTGATGGCGAAGGCAACACCTTGCCTGCCAGCAATCCGGCAGCATTCCAGTATGCAATGGAGAATGCACTGTTTAACCCGTTGGGCGTTCTTACAGTTCCTCCCGAGCAGCGTAACTTTGCAACCAAAGAAAACCTTCCTACATATCCCGAAAAAATTGCCGCATTAAAGGCGGAGGGTGCAAAGCTTATATTGGTTTACGGTATAGGCAGAATGTGCCACATTGCTTTCTGGGAGCCGCAGTTTGCAGGTGAATATGCAACCGAGGAGGAGTGGAAGAAGGAGCCCTACCGCATAGGTGCAAAGCTTCATCCTCTTACCATTGAGCAAAACGCAATCACAAGCTTTAAATCAAGGTCAACACAGGTGCCCGCACGTGCCAACACAATCGGCCCCGGTCTTTTCTTACAGGCAGATTATGCTATTGGCGGATGCGACGGTATTTTATCAAGAGGTATGCAGTGGCAGGGCTTGTCCTTCTGGATGACTTTACGTCACGGACCGACACCATGGATAACATCAAGTTATATTCCCACTCTCCCGGGCAGACTGTTCTTCCATAAGGAATTGGCAGGTCCGTTAGAGGCAGAATGCAACTAAGATTAAAAATTTTTATAAAGGAGCGAAAATAATGAGAGTAGGTATCTTATTAGACATCAGCGGTGACTACAGAGAAAAGATTCAACACGCAAAGGACCTTGGCTTTGATTTCGGACAGCTCGTTGTATGGGATATGGATTTCTATACAGATGAAAATGCTGCAGGACTTAAAGCGACGCTTGAAGAGATTGGCTTTGAGGCAGTATCTCTTTGGTGCGGATGGGACGGTCCGGTTGATTGGAGCTATCCTGACGGCTACCATACATTAGGTCTTGTGCCTGATTGGCTGAGAGACCGTCGTGTTAAACAGCTTCACAAGGGTGCAGAGTTTGCTCGTAAGGTTGGTATTGATATGATAGCAACACACACCGGATTCTTACCTGACGACCCTAGAGACCCCAAGCATGTTGCAATAACCTTAGCACTTAAAGATCTTTGCACTGAGCTAAAAAAGCACGGACAGCGCTTTGAATTTGAAACAGGTGAAGAATTACCTGTTACATTGGCTTTACTTATTAAGGAAATCGGTCTTGATAACGTAGGTATTAACTTTGACCCCGCAAACTTCATTATCAACGGCAGAGGTAATCCGCAGGATGCAATGGATATGCTCGGTGACCATATCTTTGGTATGCACGCTAAGGATGCTGTACAGGCAAACTTTGGTGAGCCCTCGGGTACAGAGGTGCAAATCGGAACAGGTCGTGTAGACTTCAAAGCATTGATTACAAAACTCAAAGAGCATAACTATGAAGGAGATATTATTATTGAGCGTGAAATCCCCTATGGCGAGGAGCGAGACAGAGATGTTTTAGCTTCACGTGATTATCTCCAGAAGATTATTGATGAGGTTTACGGCAAATAAATCACTAAAATTCTAGCAGAAGGACACAGCTTTCGCTGTGTCCTTTTTATATACACAAAAAAATATTGCAAAGAGACATAAAAAATGATATAATATTTAAGCATATTATTTTAAAGGAGTAAAACTTATGAAAAAAATTATTGCTTTAGTATTAGCACTAGCCCTCGCATTTACTCTTGTGGCTTGCGGTGGAGCAGGCGGTAGCACAACTATGACAATGGGTACAGGCGGTACTGCCGGTACATACTACGGCTACGGCGGTGTTCTCGGCAACCAAATCAAAACGGCTACAGGCATCACAGTAAACGTTGTTTCAACCGATGGTTCAAAGGCAAATATCCTTGGCATTGATTCGGGCAACTATCAGTTGGGTACCGTTCAGTCCGATGTTATGGATTACGGCTGGAACGGTCTTCGCACCTTCGAGAAGGAAGGTAAAATCGAGTCGTTCCGTGTTATTGGCGGACTTTATGCCGAGGCAGTTCAACTCGTAACCATGAATCCCAACATCAAAACAGTTGCCGATTTAAAAGGCAAAAAGGTTTCTATCGGTGCTGCAGGTTCGGGCGTTTACTTCAACGCAATTGATGTTCTCACAGCTGCAGGATTAAAAGAGACCGACATTGTTCCTCAATATCAGTCATTTGCTGATTCGGCTGACGCTTTGAAGGATGGCAAAATTGATGCAGCATTCATCGTTGCAGGTGCTCCCACACCCGCTATTCAGGAGCTTGCCGCAACCTCTAGCATATATCTCATCCCGATTGATGGCGCCGTTGCCGATAAGGTTATGGAGGCATCACCCTTCTATGCAACCTATAAAATTCCTGCAGGCACCTATGAAGGTCAAACTCAGGATGTAACAACCGTTACAATAAAGGCAACACTTATTGTAAGTGCAAATGCAAGCGAGGATGATGTTTACAATATCACAAAAGCTATTTTCGATAACAAAGAGTCGATTTCTCATGCAAAGGCAGCTGAGTTGTCTATTGAGAATGCTACTGACGGTATGACCGTTCCTTTCCACAAGGGTGCGGCTAAATACTTTGCTGAAAAAGGCATCACAGTAGAAGCCAAATAATTTAAATTTATTTTTTCTTATTGGCTGCAGTGAAATTCTCTGCAGCCAATTTTCTAATTATATTCTACAAGGAGGATTCTATGTCACTTTTCAAGAAAAAGACTACAACCGAGCAAGCGGCTCCGATGGATTTAGATTCGGTTATGAAAAAATTTGACCGTGAATCCAACACACGTGTCTGGTCCGGCAAACCAAAAATAGTGGTAAACTGCATTTTGACAGCATTCTCACTGTTTTGTATATATGTAACGCTATTTGCAACCTGGCTTGATGAGATACGCCTGACATCCTTTATGGCATTTATTATGTTTATAGGATTCTTAGTGTTCCCCGCTAAAAAGGGTACGCAAAAGGCAAACCACATGCCGTGGTACGATGTGATACTTATGCTCGCAGGTACCGGCTCGTTTTTGTATTACACCTTTAATGCGTTGGAAATAGTGTCTCGTTACAGAATTACAACAGCAGAGGTTATAATCGGTATTGTTGGTATTTTGTGCCTTGCTGAGCTTTGTCGCAGAAGTGTAGGCTTGCCTATTTTGTGTGTTGCGGGTGCTTTGGTTGTTTATGCGCTTGTATGGGGGTCTACAAACCCCAGCGTAATAGCACGAATTACCGAAAATGTGCGTGTGTTGTTCTATTCAAAAGAGGGTATTTTATCAACCCCCGTTAATGTCTGCTCAAAATACATAGTTATGTTTATTATTTTCGGCGCATTTTTGGAGCGTACGGGAATTGCAGATTTCTTTATAAAAATCGCAAATGCGCTGGTTGGCCGTTTTTCAGGCGGTCCTGCAAAGGTTGCGGTTGTGGCAAGTGCTTTGGAGGGTATGGTATCTGGCTCGTCGGTTGCAAATACTGTAGGTTCGGGTGCGGTAACCATCCCGCTTATGAAAAGGACGGGCTACAAGCCCGAATTTGCCGCTGCGGCTGAAGCGTCGGCATCAACGGGCGGACAAATAATGCCGCCCATTATGGGCGCCGCCGCCTTCCTTATGGCTGAAACGGTGGGCGTTCCCTATTCAAATATTGTGTTAAAGGCGATTTTACCCGCAGTGCTTTATTTTGCGGGTGTGTTTATCACGGTGCATTTAGAGGCCAAAAAAGAGGGGCTTAGAGGTCTTACAAAGGATGAAATTCCTCGCCTTAAGCCGCTGCTTAAGCAAACATATTTATTGTTGCCGCTAATTCTTCTTATCTATCTTGTAGGTACAAGCACACGTTCTATTGCCTATGCTGCTGCAATTGCTATAGTGGTTGCTATAGCGGTAAGTATGTTTAACAAGGAAACCCGTATGACACCTATGAAGCTGCTTGAAGCATTAGCAGCAGGCGGACAGGGTATGATTACAGTTGCTGCCGCTTGCGGTGTTGCAGGTATAGTTGCAGGTGTAATCGGTGTTACGGGCTTGGCATATATGCTCTTTAATGGTATTGTTGCCTTGGCGGGCAATCAAATAATTATCGCCCTGTTCCTTACAATGCTTTGTTGTATAGTGCTTGGTATGGGTGTGCCCACAACCGCAAATTACTGCATTATGGCGGCAACCTGTGCGCCAATACTCGTGCAAATGGGCGTTCCTATGATAGCCGCACACTTCTTTGTGTTCTATTTCGGTATTGTAGCTGACCTTACTCCGCCCGTGGCACTCGCTGCCTATGCGGGTGCGGCAATTGCGGGAGCTAACCCGATGAAAACTGCATTTACGGCAACAAAGTTGGCAATTGGGGCATTTATAGTACCTTATGTGTTTGCCCTGAATCCCGCTATGCTGTTTATTGATACTTCGGTTGTGGAGGTAGTTCTCATTTGCATTACCTCGTTTGTAGGCATATTTGCGGTGTCTGCAGCGCTTGAGGGTTATTTCCTACACAGTATGCATTGGTATGAGAGGATATTAAGTGTCGTTGGCGGACTCCTGCTTATCTATCCGGGCATTGTAACCGATGCTATAGGACTGGGTCTTGTAGCGGTAGTAGTGGTAATACAAATACTAACCAAAAAGAAAACAAAATTACTGGCATAACTAATAAAAACGCAAGGAATTTCCTTGTGTTTTTATTGCTTTTTGGGGTTCTAAAAACAGTTGACACAAGGATGAGAAATCGTATAATAATAAATAGGGGGAATTGTAATGGAAAACTATAAAAATGATATGATAGAGAAAGAAAATGTTGTGGCAGGTACCGTAGGTGCGTTGTTGTTTGCGCTTGTCGGCGGCATTCTCTGGTACGTACTCTATCAAATTGGTTATATTGCATCTATCAGTGGTTTTATTGGTATAATATGTGCGATGAAGGGTTATAGCTTTTTCGCAAAGCGTGAGAGCAAAAAGGGCGTTGTTATATCAATAATTGCGGCAGTGCTCGTTCTCGTAATCGCTTGGTATTTGTGCTTGGCGAACGATGTTTATGTGGCATACAAGGGATGGTACGCCGAGGGCTTGGTAGATTATGCACCTACCTTTTTTGAGTCGGTTCGTGGCGCATATGTATTTTTAGGGGAGCCCGATGTTGCCGGCGAGTATTTTGGTGACCTTGCTATTGGTTTGCTGTTTTGTGCAATAGGTGCTGTAAGCAGTATAATCAGTGCTTTCAGAAAATTAAAAGCCGAGAAGGTGGCGGCACAAGTACAGGAAAATGCACCCACCGAAGCGGTGATTAATGGCGGAGAGAGCGATATATAAACTAAAGGTTGGTTTAAAATGAAAAACATTAAAGAAAAAATTGGCTTTATATGTGATATGGACGGTGTTATTTATCACGGAAACAAGGTGCTCGAGGGGGTGCCTGAGTTTGTTAACTGGATGATAAATGGCGGCAAAAAGTTTGTATTTTTAACAAACAGTCCCGAAAAAACACCCCACGAGCTGAGTATGAAATTAAAGAGAATGGGGCTTGATGTGTCGGCCGACCATTTTTACACAAGCGCCATGGCAACGGCGGCATTTTTGCACAGTCAAAATGCTGAGTGCACCGCTTATGTTATAGGAGAGGCGGCACTCTCAAAGGCGCTTTACGACCAAGGCATTTATATGAACGATGTAAATCCCGAGTATGTTGTAGTGGGCGAAACGAGAACCTATAGCTTTGAGAAAATTGAAAAGGCGATAGAGCTTGTTAACAAGGGAGCAAAGCTTATCGGCACTAATCCCGACATTACGGGACCTACCGAAAAGGGAGTTATGCCAGCCACGGGTGCGCTTATATCCCCCATCGAAATTGCAACGGGCAAGAAGGCATATTTTATAGGTAAGCCCAACCCGTTTATGCTCCGCCACGGTCTTAAAAAGTTAGACTGTCACAGTGAAGAAATCGCATTTATAGGAGACAGGATGGATACCGATATAATAGCAGGAATTGAAACCAATGTTGATACAGTGTTAGTATTAAGCGGTGTAACAAAAGAGGAAGATATAGACAAATTCCCCTACAGACCGAAATATGTGCTGTCTGGCGTGGGAGAGATTATAAAATAAAAAACACGGCGAACTTTTAGTTCGCCGTGTTTTTTTAGGGGTTAGTCACAGTTGGCTTTGCATTTTACAAGACAAGCGGTAGCGGTTATGGTTAAGGAGAAGAAGAAAAGCAAAAGACCTACAATAATAGCGCCAACAACACTTGTGGCAGCGAAGGTAACAGCCAAAAGAACAACCGAGAAAAGAATAGTGCCTAAAATACCTGCTATTACGGCACAAAGCGCTGTGCAGCAGCCACCACGTGCGGCAAACAAATTAGCAGCAAGGTAAACCACAGCGATACCAAGGGTTACCCACAAAAATGCAGGTGTTACTGTTATAACGGCGGTGATTTGCAAAAAGGCGGCAACAACACCGATTATAAGTGAAGCTATAAAGCCAAGCGTTACGCAGCTAAAACGGTTTTCACAGTTACAAAGAGACATAATTTCACCTCCTAACCCAATATATGCAAAAGCATTTATAGCGGTGCTGAGGTCAGTTTAAACAAAAGCAAAAAACAACCGAAGAATTTTCTTCGGTTGTTTTTATACCATTCGTAAACCCTTAGGGTAGTGGTTTTTTGCGACGCCATTTACCACCTTAGCTCCGCCTATAGCACAGCCATCTACCATTACCACCGCCCAGCCGTTATTACTTGTTGTGGGAATTTCCTCGCCGCACAAATATTTTTTAAGCTCATCGCTATCTACGGACAACTCAATTTTCCGCTTGAAATATTTGCCCATTGCCATAAAAAACTGATGATGCGGCAGTATGTAATTTTTGCGAATTTCGCCTATTGTAATACCTTTTGAAAAGAGCTTCGCACCCTTTGTATCAAAGTCGGGTGTAAAATATACGGGTGTATTTCCGTTTAAAGAGAGGTGCGATAAATCGTACTCATTTAATGTATCGTTTAAAAATTCTACGACAGCCCGTTCGGACTTTTCGACTTTTTTTGGTGTGGAGTGCTTATCAATCGGCTCATCGGTGTTTAAAAGCACCGCCATAAACTGTCCCTCGCCCCTTTGCTTATGCGGATAGAAGCGGCGGCAGTAGTTTATGTTAGGTGTTTCGCAGTCGCCGAAAGCAATACCGTCCGAGGTGTGCTCGCACACCCTTTGTGTTGCTTTACAAAGGCGGAAGTTTTGGTGCCGCTTTAAAAAGCTATCGACCGTCATTTCATTCTCTTGAAGCGAAAAGGTACAGGTTGCATATACTATGTAACCGCCCGACTTGACAAGCCGTGCCGCATTATCGAGTATTTCGGCTTGGCGGGAGGCACACATAGCTACATTTTCCTCGCTCCATTCCAATACGGCGGTGTCATCCTTTCTGAACATACCCTCACCCGAGCAGGGCGCATCGCACATAACCAAATCAAACGATCCCTCAAAGGCATCGGCAAGGCGGGAGGTGTCCATACAGGTAGTTACCGTATCGTGTAGACCTAATCGCTCGATATTACCCGTAAGCGTTTTACAGCGTGAAGGAATAATCTCATTAGAAACAAGAACACCGTTTGGTATTTTGTTTTTAAGCTGTGTGCTTTTGCCACCCGGGGCGGCACACATATCCACAATGTGCCAGTCGGGCTTTATATCAACACATTCTACGGGTGCCATGGCTGAGGGCTCCTGAACATAAATCATACCTGCGTGGTGATATGGGTG
Organism: Acutalibacteraceae bacterium; assembly: GCA_045650565.1. GTDB lineage: Bacteria > Bacillota > Clostridia > Oscillospirales > Acutalibacteraceae > SIG565. Next base: position 9,988 of record JAZRRG010000042.1, read on the forward strand.
AAGTCCAATTTTATCGTATTCAAAATAAAACCCGTTTTCAACAAAAGGGATTTTTTCTACCTGAAAAGCGTTAAGTTTTTCAAAATCGCACACCGAGAGCTTATCGGTATTAACACGAAAAGCCCGAACGCTTTTTTCGTTCAGGGCCTTTTCAAAATCGGTATATTCGTGCTTTAGAAGCTCTTTCATACGTTTAACAAAAGCATTTGGTAAATCTTTCATTTAATCAAGCTCCGTTTCCGCATAAAGCATACAAAGGGACATTGCGGTAACCGCTGCAGTTTCGGTACGCAAAATTCTTTTTCCAAGCGAGATTATCTCGCCACACGTTTGCCGTGCTGCCTCTATTTCGGTGTCGCTAAAGCCACCCTCGGAGCCGATTATAATACCAACCGACATACCTTTTGTTATCTTTGTAAGGGATTGTTTGGTGGCACACATACCGTTTGCGCTCTCGTACGGCACAAGCAACAAATCAAGCGTAGAGGCAAATTCCAACGCCGTCTTGTAGGACATACACTCAAAAACCTTTGGAATTATGTTGCGTTTGCTTTGCTTTGCTGCACTCTCACTTATTGACTGCCAGCGCTCCACCCTTTGCTTTTTCTTTTTATCATCAAGCTTTACCACGCAGTGCTCCATCTCGGTGGGAATAACAGCATAAGCGCCCAGCTCCACTGCCTTTTGAACTATAAAGTCCATTTTATCGCTTTTTGGGAGCCCTTGAAAAAGGTAAATTTTTATTGGCAGCTCGGTATCATTATAATTTTCTTCTATAACCTCGCAAACGGCGGTGTCATTTTCAAAGCTGACAAGTGCGCAAAGATGACTTGCCCCCTCACAGCTTACCAAAAAGGTATCACCCGTTTTCATACGCAATACGTTTTTAATATGATTATAGTCGGCGCCGTCAATATAGAAGCGCCCGTCCGATAACTTCTCGCTTTTTACAAAAAAATTAAACATACTTTTACCACTTATAATTTATATTATGGAAATCGGTACCAACAAAACCGATTTGCCTGAAATCATCCATATTATGACGGATGATATAATCTATGTATGAAACCACCATCCGTTACAAGCCGTTCAAGCGGTTTTTAATTATCAGGCGCCGAATAAAGCATAGATAAATCCATAAACAACATCCCTTACGTGTTAAAATTTCTACTAAAATTATATATGTAAAAAATTCAAAAAGCAAGGTTAAAATTGACAAATGCTGATGAATTATATATAATGGGTTTACAGATACTAAAAGAAACCCGTTTTCTTATAAGGGGATTGGAATATGAAAAAGGAAAAGGTTACCTGTTCGCAATTGCTTTATCGCATTTGCAAAAGGTTGATAGATATTATATTTGGTATCATCGGAACGGTGGGTTTCGTGGTTATTTTGGTTTTTGTAAAGCTTGCCTTTTTGGCAACGGGCGATATCGATACGGTTATGTTCACACAGGAGCGTATAGGATATCACGGTAAAAAAATCAAGATTTTCAAGTTTCGTTCTATGATAAAGGGCGCCGATGAGGTGCTTGAGAAGTATCTTGCTGAAAACGAGGAGGCAAGAAAAGAGTACGAGCAGTTCAAAAAGCTCAAAAAGGACCCACGCATAACACCTGTCGGAAAATTTATACGTGCTTATTCTATTGATGAAATACCGCAGTTTATAAATGTGCTGATAGGCAATATGTCGCTCATAGGTCCCCGCCCGTATTTATGGCGAGAAAAGGACGATATGGGCGAGGCGTACGACACAATTATAACCTGCAAACCGGGCATTACGGGTTATTGGCAGGTTAACGGTCGCAGCAATACCGATTTTCACGAGCGCCTTGAGCTTGAAAAGTATTATTGTGAAAATAGAAGTCTTTTTATGGACTTTAAAATCTTTTTCAAAACCTTTTATCAGGTTATCAAGAAAGAGGGCGCCGAATAATGAATGTAAAGGTCATTATTGCGGCACATAAAAATTATAATATGCCAAAGGATAGCTGCTATTTGCCCGTACAGGTTGGTGCCGAGGGTAAGCAGGATATTGGATACACGGCGGATAATACAGGCGATAATATTTCGCTTAAAAACCCTAATTTTTGTGAACTCACAGGTCTTTACTGGGGCTGGAAAAATTTGGGATGCGATTATTTGGGACTTGCCCACTACCGCCGTCATTTTAAGGAACCGGGCTCCCGAGAAAAAGGGATTGACGGTGTTTTAAGAGAGGACACACTCAAAGCGCTCCTACAAAAAAACGATATTGTTTTACCTCAAAAAAGAAAATATTATATCGAAAACCTATACTCGCATTATGAGCATACAATGCATATTGAACCGCTTAAAGCCACAAGGGAAATTTTAGCCGAAAAATATCCGCAATATCTTCCCGAGTTTGATAAACTCAAAAAGCGGACAAGCGCACATATGTTTAATATGTATATCATGAAGAAGGAAATATCCGATAAATATTGCGAGTGGCTTTTTGATGTTTTGTTTACTCTTGAACAAAGGTTCAAGGATGCCGATTATGATGCTTTCCACGCAAGGTTTTACGGCAGGGTAAGTGAACTGCTGTTAGATGTGTATATAAATACAAACAATCTAACCTACACCGAAACGCCGCTGATTTATACCGAAAAAATCAACTGGTACCGAAAAATCATTGGCTTTTTGGGTGCAAAATTCCTCGGTAAAAAGTATAATAAAAGTTTTTAGAACCTAATATTAACCCCGCCAAACATTATGCTTGGCGGGGTTGTATTTTTTAGTCATGCAAGAGATATTTGAAAAGACCGATTCGGTAAATCCGCCAAAGATGAGAAGGACTTTTCAAAAGTTTCTTTAAATCTCGAGCTTTTTGCAACCTTTTCAAAGGGCTTTATTGAGGGCTGTGAAGGCAAACTTACCGATACCGAAATTTCGCTTTTGCCGGTAGGCGCAATGATGATGACGCTTGAATGCGGAATGCGGTTTTTGACCGACTATCTTCAGGGGGATGTCTATTTTAAAATCCACCGTGACGGACACAACCTCGACCGAGCAAGAAATCAATTTACACTGTTTGTTGATATGGAAAAAAGCATGGAGAAATGGATAATATTATACGTAATATTGTTGAATGCAGAGCTTGAAATTAACAATACGAAAAAATGAACAGCACAAATAAAGAATGCACCCACTTTACAGTGAGTGCATTTTTATTGGAGCTGGTGGACGGACTCGAACCCCCGACCTGCTGATTACAAATCAGCTGCTCTACCAACTGAGCTACACCAGCGCAAACATTATAAATTGAGCGCCTAAATAATATAACATAAAGCGATTTTGTTGTCAAGATGTTTTTAGAAATAATTGTTTGTTGCCAAAAACGATATGTTATAGTATAATTATACTATATTTGAATTAAGGGGTGCCGATATGAATTTTAATGCACTTGACAATAAAGGAACGGTAGAGGGCTTTTGCCTTATAAAATCTATTGAGGTTCGAACATCCTCAAAGGGTGACAATTACCTTAATATGACATTATCGGATGCGTCGGGCGAGATAAACGCAAAGCTTTGGGGGTATGTTCCCGAGCAGCACGGCGAGTATGATGCGAATTCTTTAGTAAAGGTTCGTGGCGTTATAAGCGTTTATGCGGGAAGCGACCAGCTGCGAATCGACAAAATTCGCCCCGCAATAGAATCTGATGGCGTAAAGCTTGAGGATTTTGTAAAAACGGCGGAATATGACAGCCAAGAAATGTACGATGCACTTTTAAAATGTGCCGAGGCGTTTGAGGATGCTGATTTATCACACCTTGTAACCCACATTTTAAAACAAAATCGTGAAGCATTATTATATTGGCCCGCAGCATACAAGCTGCATCATGCTTTTCGTGGAGGACTACTTTTACACACCTTATCAATCGTTAGGTTGGCGCAAAGCGTTTGCGAAATTTATCCGTTTGTTGATAAGGAGCTGCTTTTATCGGGTGTTATTTTACACGATATTTCAAAGCTCACAGAATATGAGGTCTCAAAGACGGGTATAGCATCGGGTTACTCGGTTAGAGGTAATCTGCTCGGTCATTTAGCGGAAGGCGCAATGCTCATAAGAAAAACGGCAGAGGAGCTCGGCATACCGAGTGAAAAATCAATGCTGCTTGAACATATGATTTTATCTCACCACGGCGAACCCGAGTTTGGTGCGGCGGTAAGGCCTATGTTTATTGAGGCGGAGCTGTTAAGCCATCTTGACTTAATTGACGCACAGCTTTTCGAAATGCGTGAGGCATACGAAAACGTTGCCCAAAATGATTTTACGGGCAAAATGTGGATGATGGATAACCGTAAGCTTTATAATCACGGAAGAAAAGATATGAATAACGGTCCAAAGTTATTCTAAAAATAAACAAAAAGGAGAGAATAAAATGAAAATTACAAAGGATATGTGCATAGGTGATGTTCTTGATATGGATACAGGTTGTGCAAAATACTTTTTTGAGATAGGTATGCATTGCCTTGGTTGTCCTGCTTCTCGAGGAGAAACCATCGAGCAGGCATGTGAGGTGCATGGCACCGACTGTGATGAGTTGGTTGCAAAGCTCAACGAGTATTTCGGTGACTAATATGTATAAATTAAGCCCACGGCTTGAGAAAATTGCCGGGTTGGTTCCCGAATCCGCTTTGGTTGCGGATATCGGCGCCGACCACGGCTATTTATCTATTTTTATAGAAAAAAGTAAGAACCCCAAAAAAATAATTGCCTGTGACATAAATGAAAAACCGCTTTTATCGGCAAAAGGCAATATTGCAAAGGCGGGGTGCATTAATATTGAAACCCGATTGTCCGATGGACTGAAAAACATCGAAGCGGACGAAGTTGACACTATAATTATCGCAGGTATGGGCGGCGAGGTAATATCGGGCATAATTGATAGAGTCCGTTGGTTAAAAAATAAAGGGTACACGCTGTTGCTACAGCCCATGACTGCGGCGGCTCACCTGCGCCGTTTTTTGAGTGATAACGGCTTTGAAATCACCTATGAAGAGGCGGTACTCGATAGCGGCAAAATCTACAGTATAATAAAGGCGGAATACAGCGGAAAGACCGAAAAAAGAGAAGAAGCGTTTTATTATATCGGCAAATTAAATGCTAATCGAAGCGAGGACGCCAAGTACATAAGAAAGCAGCTTTGCATTGCGGCTGACTGCCGTGACGCACTAAAAGGTGTGCAACAAAGCCAAGAAAAGTACAACTATTATAAGCTTTTGTGCGAACAAATTAAAGGAATATTAGGAGATTAAGCAAATGGCGCTTGACGGTATATTTTTACACAAGCTAACAAATGAATTAAAATCCGTCGAAGGTATGCATATTGATAAAATTTACCAACCGTCCAGTGATGAGTTGGTGTTGTTGTTGCGTTGCCCCGGCAAAAGTGTTCGTCTGCTCATATCTGCAAATTCGGCTGCGGCGAGGATACATTTTACCGAGTCACGCCCCGAAAACCCCGCACAGCCGCCAATGTTTTGTATGTTGCTTCGCAAACACCTGTCCTCCGCAAAAATTGTGTCGGTAGAGCAAATAGGACTGGAAAGAGTACTGACCATAAAAACGGTTGCCACCAACGAAATGGGTGATAGGGTTTATCCGGAGCTCGTAGTGGAGCTTATTGGTGCGGCATCAAATATAATTTTAGTGATGGATGGCAAGATTATAGATGCACTTTATCGCAGTAATATAGAAAGCAGCGCACGAATTATTCATGCGGGCGCTATCTATTCATACCCGCCCCGCCAAGCAAAATTAAATATTTTGGAATGCGGTGCCGAAGAGCTGCAAAAACGGGTGTTAGAGCATAAACACGAAAAGCTCGATAAGGCGCTGCTTTTATCAGCCGAGGGTTTCTCTCCGCTTGTATGCCGAGAAATAGCAAACGGTGACATAGCGGTTCAGGATATGACAGGGTATCACAAGAACATTTTGCTCGAGCGCCTTAAAAAAATAGAACAAGAAATTGTTTCGGGCGGTCAGCCAACAATCATAAGAAAAGAGGATGGAACGGCATTTGAATTTTCGTTTACAGCTATCTCTCAATATGGTGACACGGCAAAAAATGAAAAACGGGAGAGCTACAGTTCACTTTTAGAGGAATTCTATACTGCCCGTGCCACAAAGCAGCGCACGGCAAAGCAGTCTCAGGACATACTAAAGCTGCTCACCGTTTTGTCCTCACGTGCCGAAAAAAGAATGGCGCAAAGAATGTTGGACCTTCAAAAATGTGAAAATCGAGAGCAGCTGCGCATATTCGGAGAGCTAATCAAGGCAAACCTTTTCGCACTAAAGCACGGACAAACCTTTGCCGAGGTGCAAAACTATTATGATGATAATTTAGCCACCATCCGCATACCGTTAAATCCGGCGCTGACACCGGGGCAAAATGCGGCAAAGTACTTCAAGGATTATAAAAAGAGCCATGTTAGAGAACAAACGCTCAAGGGCTTAATAGAGTCGGATAAGCAGGAAATAGAGTATTTTGATACGGTTTTAGAGGCGTTATCAAGGGCTGAGGGCTTATCGGACATAGCGGCAATAAGAGATGAACTCGTAATAGAGGGGTATATAAAGGACACTGCCGCAAGAAAAAAAGAGCCAAAGCAAAGCTTTGGCGAGGCGATATCCCCCTCGGGCTACCGTGTGTTGTACGGAAAAAACAACCGTATGAATGAGGCACTAACCATTAAAACCGCCGCTAAAAACGATATGTGGTTCCACATAAAAAATATGCCCGGCTCCCACGTGGTTGTTTTATGTTCAGGCGGAGCACTAACCAAAGAGGATGTGGATTTTGCGGCAACTTTGGCTGCTAAAAATTCCAAGGCGGCTTTGCTGACAACCGCAGCGGTAGATTATACTCCTATTAAAAATGTAAAGAAAATATCGGGCGGCAAAACGGGTATGGTTACCTATACAAATTTTAAAACGTATTTTGTAAGAATTGGGTAGGCGAAATTTGTCGAATTTTTACACTTGCCAAAACAAAGAGTAAGTAGTATAATTACTGTGTGCAAATATATTTTTGAGAAAAGAGGTAAATTATGAGGGAAATAACAATTGAGTATTTAATCACCCTATTGGTTCGCCGATTACTGCTTATGATACTGGCTGCGGTTGTGTTTGCGGCGGCTGCATTCGGTTATTGCAATTTTTTTGTTGATAACGTTTACAGAGCAACCTCGCAAATTGTTGTAAGTAACGGTGCGGTTATCATAGAAAGCCAAATAGGCAGTGATGATTCTAAAATAAGCGGTAGCGATATTCAGTCATCAATGTATTTGGCTGATGTATGTGCCGGGCTTTTGAGAACACAGGATTTCTACAAGCGTTTAGCAGAAAAGCTGGAAAACAAGTATACATATGCACAGCTGGATGGATTTATTTCGGTGGCTCTTGCAGGTGATGATGATTTATTTATAAACATTTCGGTTAACAATACATCTCAAGAGGAAGCAAAGAAAATAGCCAACACCATGGTTGCTATGGCTCCCGATTATATTATGGATTTTATACCGTCGGCTAAAATTATGATAACAGCAACGGCGGACAGTGCAGGAAAGGTATACCCACGCACAGCTATGACTACGGGGCTGTTCTTTATTATAGGTGCCGCAGTAGTATATCTCATTTCGTTAATAGTTGATTTGAACGATAAAACAATAAAAGGTATTTCTGATTTTACCGATAACTACAACATATCAGTTTTAGGTTCTGTACCTAACTTTGAAGATACTGATTTGCAAGGGGGGTATTCGTATGTCGAAAACAAATAAAAAAGTAGAAGCGAGTAGCAACCACACCCCATTTGCAGTAGTTGAGGCATACAACACCATACGAACAAACCTTTTGTTTGTATTATCTCAACATAAGGGCAAGGTTATTATAGTATCCAGCGCTAATCCGGGCGAAGGAAAGAGCACAACTGCACTTAATATTGCCAGTTCATTTTCACAGCTCGGCAGCAAGATTTTGCTTATGGATGCTGATATGAGAAAGCCCATATTGCACAAAAAGGCCCATACACAAAACACAAAGGGATTATCCAGTGTGTTGGTTGGCTTCTGTCAGAAGCAGGAAGCAATTCACGAAATCAACCCCTATCTGCATCTTTTACCTTCGGGTCCTACTCCGCCAAATCCGGCTGAGCTTTTGGCAAGCACTGCGTTTGATGAGCTGCTTAACACCTTTAAAGAGGAATATGATTATATAATTATCGATACACCTCCTATAAATGTTGTGTCGGATGCTTTGGTTGTAGCACCGAGAACCGACGGAATGGTTTTGGTGGTTAGAGATAAAACCACCTATCACGAGGAGTTTAGAAGTGCAGCGTCAAGTGTTGAATTTGCCAATGTAAAAATTCTTGGTGTTGTTATAAACGCATTAGACCTAAAGAGCAGTGAAAAATATAAGTATAAATACAAGTATAAATATCGTTACAGATATCAAAACTATGATAACAGTGTTTATATAAATAAAAGGAAGTAAGCTATGAAGAAAAACACAAGCACCTTTGATGCCAAGCGTTTATTACCGATATTGGCCGATGCAGTTGTTCTCTTTATAACCGTAGTTTTGTCCTACTTTTTATGGATTTTTTTAACTGGCAGACAGGATATAATGCGCCCTGAATTGCCGATGTACTTATTCGGATTCATTGGTTGCGGAGTTTTAGGTATGGTCCTTGCAGGAAGCTACCGCACCTTTTATATGGTAGGATATATTTCAGATTTTGTGCGCTGTATACTCGGCTTTTTAATAGGTGAAGTAGCGCTATTGTTAGTTTGTGTCGTGGGCGATAAGGGTATTTATGTGCAGTTCACGACAATATCATTACTTATTGGCTTGTTTGCTTTGATAATGGAGCGAACGCTTTATTATCTGCTCGTAAAGAAGTTTTTACACTTCCTTGAAAGCCGTAAGTTTCCGGCAGCGTTAATTATCGGCGCAGGAGATGCAGGCAGAACGGTGCTCTCGGAAATAAAACGCTCTAAAACACATAAATATCGAGTTGTCGGCTTCGTGGATGATGACCCCAAAAAAATCTCCACCATTATAGATACCGTACATGTCTATGGACCAATTGTGTTAATACCTGAGCTTTGTGCTAAATATAGGGTTGAGGAGATTATTTTTGCAATTCCCTCTTGCTCTGAGGAAAAGAAGCAGCAAATACTTAAAATTTGTTCTGCCACCAAGTGCAACATTAAAATCATCCCGTCTTTATTTGAGCTGAACCGAGCCGATAAGGTGTTATCGCAAGCCAAATCAATAAATGTAGAAGATTTATTGGGTCGTGATGTTATCAAAATAAACGACCCGAGTCTTGCGCAGTTCCTTAACAATAAGGTTGTTTTTGTAACAGGTGTTGGTTCTATCGGCAGTGAGCTGTGCCGCCAAATCGTACGGTTTGGCCCCAAAAAGCTTGTAATGATAGATATCTACGAAAACAACGCTTACGAGATTCAGCAAGAGCTTATAAGAAACGGTTACGGTAATTTAATTTCTACCGAAATTGCCTCGGTTAGAGATTTTGATAAGATGAAGGCACTATTCAAAAGTTACCGTCCGCAAATAATTTTTCATGCCGCTGCACACAAGCACGTGCCTCTTATGGAGGATAATCCGGAAGAGGCCATCAAAAACAATGTATTCGGTACATATAATGTTGCTCGTTTGGCAAATGATTTTGGCACCGATAAAATGGTGCTTATCTCAACCGATAAGGCGGTTAACCCCACCAATGTTATGGGTGCTTCAAAGCGTTGCTGCGAAATGGTTATGCAGTATATGGCGCAAACCAGAGAACATACAGAATATGTTGCGGTGCGCTTTGGTAATGTATTGGGCTCAAACGGCTCGGTAATCCCGCTTTTTTCAAAGCAAATCGAAGCGGGTGGTCCCGTTACGGTTACCCACCCCGACATTATCCGTTACTTTATGACAATTCCCGAGGCGGTATCCTTGGTGCTTGAATCGGGTAATTTGGCAAAGGGCGGCGAGATATTTGTGCTCGATATGGGCGAGCCGGTTAAAATCACAACACTTGCCGAAAATCTTATTCGCCTTTACGGATATGAGCCGTATACCGAAATGCCCATTAAGTTTGTCGGTCTTCGTCCGGGAGAAAAGCTTTTTGAAGAGCTACTTATGTCCGAGGAGGGACTTTTGTCCACCCAAAACAAGAAGATATTTATCGGCAAGCAGATACAAATTGATGTTCCCGATTTTGAAAAGAAGCTAGAGGCAATAGGTAAGACGGCGAATAAGAACGATAAAAAGACCACTGTCGAGCTTCTCCACGAAATTGTACCCACATTCTCTAACGAAAAACAGGATATAAACAATGATAAAAACAAATATGCAAAAAGTGAACCGTAACGGTTCACTTTGTTTTATAACCTTTCCTATTTTTAGTAGGTACCCCGAAATACGCCACGCCTTTACAACCCGTTACGGAGGGGTGAGTGAAGGATATTTCGGCAAAATGAATTTAAGCTTTAATATGGGAGATAGCCGTGAGCATGTAACCGAAAACTACGGTATTATATGTAAGGCAATCGGCATTGACCCCAAAACCATAGTTCTAAGCAGACAAACACATACAGCCAATGTAAAGGTTGTTGGCAAGGAAAATATGGGTACGGGTATTTTCAAAGAGTATGACTATAACGATGTAGATGCTCTTATTACGAACGAGGCGGGTGTTACCTTAGTGACACACAGTGCCGACTGCTGCATTTTGGCCTTTTATGACCCGCAAAAAAGGGTTATTGCTGCCTCACACGCAGGTTGGCGTGGCACCGTGCAGGAAATAGGTGGAGCCACCATAACTAAAATGAGGGAAAGCTTCGGGTGTGACCCGCAGGATATTATTGTAGCCCTTGCACCGTCTATCGGTCCGTGCTGTTATGAAGTGGATATGCCGGTATATTCCCGCTTTGAAGAGCTTGGATATCTCAATTTGGGCAAAATATTTATTCCGAAATCGAACGGCAAATTTATGCTGAATCTTTGGCAGGCAAACCGGCAAATATTACTGCATTATGGTATAAAAGAAGAAAACATTGAGCTTACCGATATATGCACTAACTGTAATAGTGAAGATTTTCATTCGCACCGTGCAACGCAGGGTAAACGGGGAGTAAACGGCTTAATACTTCAAATATCAGGAGAGAAAAAATGAAAAAAAAGATAACGGGTACAATTAGTATAATTTTAATAGCTGCAGTTGTTTTATGCGCTGTAGTTGCGGTGGTTTCTTTGGTGGGACACCCCAAAATAAAGGTCGGTGTAATCTCTGGCACCTTGGCTTATAAGACCGAATCGGGTGAGTGGACAGGGTATGATATCGATTTTGCCACCAAGCTGTTTACACAGCTTGGTTATAAGGTTGAGTTTGTTGAGGTAAACGGTGTTGACAGAACGGGCTTACTTGAAAAGGGCAAAATTGACTGTTATATGTCGGCAACCGACTTGAGCACCGATGCAAGATTTATATATAGCGATTATTATATTGAGTCAAAGCAGGTTTTGTTTTACAAGAATTTTGATATCAGCGAGAATGCGCAGCTAAAGGGTTTAAGAGTTGGCGTAGTAGCAAACACCGAAAACGAAAAAACCGTTTTGGATTATACTACACGGCCAAATGTTTTAGATTATAGCAATAATGAGGACATACTGGGAGAGCTGTCAATGGGAAGTATTGATGTGGCAATATTTGATTATATGTATGCCGAAAAGCTCAAAACGGAGGACGAGAGATTTGCCGATTTTACAGTGGGTATAATTTATGATGTAAACGAGCATGCAATAGCCACTCGGGCAAAGGACACAAAGTTGCAACAAAAGATTAACGAAAAAATAGCTGAATATAAAAAGGATAACTATTTATCGGCTTTAAAAGAAGCATATTCAATGCAAAACTACTATTATTGATGTACACAATGCACCACTTTAGCGTGATAAAGCGGTGTATTTTTATGCAATTACGACAAAAATTAAAAAAATTTTAAAAAACACTTTACAACTTTAGCATAGTGAAGTATAATAGGAGCATAACATTAAACGGCAAGAGCCAAAAGGAGTAATTCAAAATGAAAAAACTATTAGCACTTATAATGGTATTGTTGATGGTAGTAGCTTGCTTTGCGGGCTGCGGCGCCAAGAAGGAAACGATTGTTGTTGGTTACACAATCTATGCACCTATGAACTACCTCAATGAAAACAATGAGCTCGTTGGTTATGACACCGACCTTGCTAAAGCAGTTTTCGAAAACCTCGGTTACGAAGTTCTCTTCCAGGAAATCGAGTGGGACAACAAATACACCGACCTTGATTCAGATACAATTGACTGCATTTGGAACGGCTTTACCTGCAACACAAAGGATGAAGATGGCGTTGCTCGTGCTGACAAGGTAGACTTCTCTTACAATTATATGGAGAACCGTCAGGTTATCGTTGTAAAGAAGGATTCAGGCATTGCAGCAGCTGCTGATTTAAACGGTAAGACCGCCGCTGCAGAGGATGGCTCCGCAGGTGCTACCTATGCTGCTAAATTTGAAGGCGTAACTGTTAAGGGCTTTACAAAGCAGACCGACTGCCTGTTCGAGGTAAATGCAGGTACAGCTGATTTTGCAGTTGTTGATGCTCAGCTTGCAAAGAGCTATGCCGGTAAGGGTGACTATGCAAACTTGGTTATTGTAGATGCCCTTTCAAGCGATGTTGAATATTATGCAATCGGCTTTAAGAAGGACAGTGAGCTCACAGCAAAGGTAAACGCTGAGCTTGAAAAACTCGGCGCTGACGGCACCATTGCTAAGTTGGCTGAAAAGTATGGAGTTGCCACCACAGCAATCACCGATTTCTCAGACCAGAAATAATAAACACGGAGAATAAATATGTCTTTTTGGGATGTCACGTTATTTTTACTTGACGGCTTCAAAATATCTCTGCTTATCTTTGCGGTGACGCTGCTTTGCGGCGCACCGCTTGGTTTGCCTATAGCGTTTTGTTCAATGAGCCGTTTTAAGCCGGTAAAGGCAATATCAAAGGTTGTGGTTTGGGTTGTACGAGGTGTACCGCTTATGCTCCAAATCTTTATAATTTATTATGTACCCGGTTTACTGCTTAACTTTCCTATGTTCAGCAGAATCGACCGCTGGGCGTTTGTAAACTACGGAATATCCGATGCGGGCAGAATAACGGCGGTGCTTATCGCCTTTACTATAAATTATGCCTGTTATTTCTCCGAGATATACCGTGGCGGAATTGAGAGCATATCCCGTGGTCAGTATGAGGCGGGATATGTTTTAGGACTAACAAAAAATCAGGTTTTCAAAAAAATAGTCTTAAAACAGGTTATCCAAAGAATAGTTCCGCCCATGTCCAACGAAATCATCACACTTATTAAAGACACCGCCTTGGCAAACTGTATTGTTGTTTGCGAAATTATCAAGCAGGCAAAGGAACTTGCAGCAACAAAAGCGTTGATTTGGCCGCTTTTCTACACAGGTGTGTTCTATTTACTGTTTGTTGGCAGCCTTACAATAGTTCTCAGCAAGGTTGAGAAAAAACTTAGTTATTTCAGGAGTTAGGTATGGCGGTATTAGAAGTAAAAGATATATACAAAAGCTTTGGCAAAAGCGAGATTTTAAAGGGAATAAGCTTTTCGCTCGAAAAGGGCGAGGTGCTTGCCATAATCGGCTCCTCGGGAAGCGGCAAAACTACACTGCTTCGTTGTCTTAACTTCCTTGAAACCACCGATAAAGGAAAAATCATGGTTGACGGAAAGGTGCTGTATGATAGCGAGAGTGAGGCAAAGCAAACCGATGAAGAAATACGGCAAAACCGGTTGCATTTCGGTCTTGTTTTCCAAAACTTTAATTTGTTCCCACAGTATACGGTATACGAGAATATAACCTTGGCGCCCTCTCTTCTTAAAACCATGCCCGAAGCCGAAATAAAGCAAAAGGCCGAGGCGCTGATTGAAACGGTTGGACTTTCCGACAGGGCACATTTTTACCCCTGTCAGTTATCAGGCGGACAGCAGCAGCGAGGTGCCATAGCCAGAGCGTTGGCAATGGACCCCGAAATCCTTTGCTTTGATGAGCCCACAAGTGCGCTCGGCCCCGAGCTTACGGGTGAGGTGCTGCGGGTTATTAAGGGACTTAAAAGTTCTGACAGTACAATGATAGTTGTAACACACGAGATGGAATTTGCCCGAAATGTTGCCGATAAAATTATATTTATGGCCGATGGAATTATTGAGGAAATGGGTACGCCCGAAGAGGTGTTTGATAACCCTAAGAGCGAGAAAACCAAGGCGTTTTTAAACAAATCATTAGAGACATTTTAAAAAACATCGCAAGAAAAATATTTCTTGGGGTTTAAAAGCATATAAAAAGGGATAAGCAAAATGAAGCGAATAATATGTATGATTTTAACGCTTGCTCTGCTGTTTACATTTTGCGGATGTTCTGATAAAAACAAAGGGGGCGATGTGGTGAAAAACTCTTTTACCGAAAAACCGAGAACCTATAATAAGGGTACGGGCGAAGAGTGGACATTGGCCAACACATATAACTGCCTAACAAATAAAAAGCAGCTCAATGTAGCGTATATTGGCGGTTCGGTAACGGTGGGCTCGGGTTCGAGTAAGGGAAATTCGTGGCGAGAGCTTACAACCGTCTGGCTTAAAAGTAGATATCCGAATTCTACAATAAATGAAATATATGCAGCCATTGGCGGAACAGGTTCACAATGGGGGCTTTTCAGACTAAAAGAGGATGTTTTGGCACATAACCCCGATTTAGTGTTTATTGAGTTTTGCATAAATGACAGTTATGAGTTTTTCAGCGAAACCGAGAGCGCTGCCTTTGCTGATGCAATGGTAAGGGAAATAAATGAGCATAATAAAGATACCGACATTGTGTTTGTGTTTGTAACCGATGAGGGTAAGCTTGGCACCGATTTTGCAAACAAGGTGAGCTACCGCAAGGTTGCCGAATATTACGGAGTTCCTTATATTGACGCAGGCAAGGCGCTGGTTAATGAAATGAACGAAACGGGGAACGATTGGCGGTATTATGTGAGAGACTGGGCACACCCTAACGACAAGGGGTACGCAGCATACGCTAAAGAGGTTGAAAGGTGCCTTGGTGAGTGGCTGGAGGCGGCCGCTAAAGTTGAGGCAAAGCCACATATATTAAGCCAAACACCTGCAGTTACCAACAGTTTGCAGAACATAAGGCGAATAGAACCGAGTGAGTTAAATTACGATGAAAATTGGCGGCTTGATGATACCCCTAAAATGAGCATCGGCAACCAAACAATACTTGAGGCACGTAAGGTGGGTGCCCAAATAACACTTGAGTTCGAGGGCACACAGGTAGGATATATATACTATGCCAAAACAAACGGCAATATAAAGGTTACAGTAGATGGCTCAAACGAAAAAATCATAGAGGCGGAGGAAGGCATGAAAACCCTTTCGGAAAAAATTGTGTACGACAATTTAACCGAGGGCACACACACGTTAACTATCGAATGGGTCGGACCGGGGTATTTTTGCATAGGAGCATTATTCGTAGGATAAAAAAAGCGCATAGAAGGATTTCCTTCTATGCGCTTTTACTTGTCATACAAGAGGAGACCAGCCGCTTTCGTCCTCTGAAACGACGAAGGAGGGACCCTTACCGCCGGAATCACCAGAGCTCGTGCTGTCAGAACTGCCGCTGTCAGAACTTGTAGTGTCAGAACTTGTAGTGTCAGAGCTTGTGCTGTCAGAGCTTGTGTCTTCGGATGAGGAATTCTCTGAACTGCTATCCCCCGAAGTGTTATCCTCGGGAATTTCCTCCTTCTTTTGCTCCTCATTGGTTTCGGTTTCGATTTTATCAATGAGGTCCTCCTTGCCAAGCTCGTTAACAAGGTTAACTATCTCGGTTACCGAAAGCCCTATAAGGTCCTCCGCCTTTAATTTGTTGTTTTCTTTTTGTAATCGCATACAAAGATGTGCCTTTGCGTAAGAAACGCTATATTTATCGGCAAGCTTTTGCACATCATCCTGCTTTACCTTGATATATAACGAATAGATGCGCGCATTCGGAGCGTGGGTCTTGAGAACGGTTTTAAAATAACCTGAAAGGGTTTCAAAATCCTGTTCGTTTCTGCTCTCAACCGCAAAAAGCAGAACTTCTTCTTGGCCTAGTGAGAGCTTTTTCGCATCAATTAAATTTTTTAAAAATGTGTCCATCGCTTGAGAAAACGAAACCGATGAACCTATTTTTTCCACAAGAAAACAATCGGTATTGCTATAGGTTTGGGCGTTCGTTACGGCATATAGCTCGTTGTTAAGCGTGAACGAAGCCGACACCGAGTTATCAACGGTAACGGTTATATATTCAGCAGGAACGGGCGTCTTTTTAGGTGACAAAATAGACACCACCACTGCCGCAATTGCGATTACCGCAACAAGACCGAGCGCAATAACGCAAATAAGTTTATGTCTTTTATTCAAAGTAATACCCATAAATTATTATCCTCTTCATTGCTTTATTTTAATTATTACAATTATAATTATAAATAAACGAGAAAAATTGTCAATATGATTTTATTTTCCACCACAATATTTGGGGTTAAAACAACAAAAAAGCACAAATTGTGCCAACCTAAAAAAAGAGATTAAAAATAAAAGGTTTTTTTGTGATAAATCTTACAAAAAAGCGCCATCTTTTTGAGGAATCTTGGTCAAAATCACTTGACAAAAGCCCTTTAATTTGGTACTATTATACAGTAAATAATGTGGTGTATTATATTTATTTATAATATATAATAGCCACGCAGCAATAAACTTTAAGGAGAAGTGAGTTATGAAGAAGTGCTTTGCAATATTATTAGTTTTAATAATTGCATTGACCACCTGTTCAGCAGTGTGCTTTGCCGAGTCGGCTGCAGCGGATGCTCAAGGAAACACATCCGATACAGTTACACAGGCAGCGAAGGACACATACAATGCGTATTTGCAGGAAAATGCCTCTTTTACTGATGCCAAAAGCAGCATCGTAATAAAGGCGGATGCTTATACTGCACTGGATGATGCGGCAGCGGTTACAAAGGTTGGCCAATATACCGACGAGGAGAAGGAAACTCGTGACGGGGTTATTAAGGTTACAGGAGAAAAGGGTAAAATTACCTATAAATTTACCGTAACCGAAGCGGGTTTTTATGATATTACTTTGTCGTATTGTCCCATCGCCGGTCGTGGACTGCCGCTTGCCTTCAGCTTTCTTGTTGATGGCGAGAGTCCTTACAATGCAATGCAAACCATTCGCTTTGAGCGTACCTTTGTTGACCAAAAGCCCGAGGGCGTTGATGACGGCAGAGGAAATGTATACGCTTCGGAGCAGATAGAGAAGTTTATATTTAAGGATATAAAGGCGCGGGAGAAGACGGGTCAGTGCGTAGACCCCATTAAGGTTGCATTAACCGAGGGTGAGCACACAATAACCATTATTGTTGAGTCGGGCGAAAGCTATCTTCAGGCAATAACACTCGGCGCACCCGAGCAAACACCCACCTATGCTGAATATAAGCAGCAGGTTTCAGGCGCCAACTATACCGGCAAAGAAATACATATTGAAGCCGAAAATGCAAAGTATAAAAGCACATCTTCAACAACACCTCTTATTGATAACAGTGACCCGAGCGTACAAAGCGTTCACGAAACGGGTGCCTTTAAGGAGGTTACAAACTTTATAGGTTCTACGGGTTGGCAGACCCCCAACGAGACAATTACTTGGGAGGTTGATGTCCCTGAGGACGGCTTCTATAAGGTTGCTTTCCGTTTCCGTCAGGACCAGGTTATTAACGGTAACTCATACCGCAGTTTAAAAATTGATGGCGTAAGCCCGTTCGCCGAGGCGAAGGAAATCCCGTTCTCTTACGGCGGTGACTGGAAATTCCAGGAATTCCAAATTGACGGCGAGGCAGCCCTCATTTATCTCACAAAGGGTACCCACGAGGTTAGTATGACCGTAACAATGGGTAGATTCGGTGACATAAGCCGCCGCCTTAATGATATTACATACGAGATAAGTGACCTTTATCTTAAAATCCGTATGATTACGGGTGATAAGATCGACTCGGGAAGAAGCTACGAGTTCTTCGAGCAGATTCCGGGCTTTAACGAAACACTTACTACCAACATCGCACGTCTTGAAGAAATTTGCGATGAAATAACCGAAATCACGGGTGAGAAAACAGGCACCTACACTTCTACAATTAAAAATATGATTCGTGTTATGGATGAGCTTTACAGTAATCCCTACACAGCTCAAAAATATGTAAGTTCATATTATGACAGCTACTGTTCGGTTGCTGCTCTTGTGGCTGACATCGCAGCCCTCCCGCTTGATTTAGACCAAATTATACTTGCCGCACCCGAAGCTGAGTATGAAATGGAAATGAAGGGCTTCTGGGAAAAGACCACATATTCATTTGAACGCTTTGTAGCATCCTTTATGGATGATTACAAATACTCAACCGATAATGTTGACGGAAAAACCACCTTAACAATATGGGTTACTTGGGGACGTGAGCAAACACAAATCTTAACATCTCTTGTTAAAGATTCTTTCGAAACACAGCATCCCGATGTAAACGTTAATATTCAGATAGTTGGCGCAACACTCGTTCAGGCAATACTTTCGGGCGCAGGTCCTGATGTACTGATAGGTCAGGTAAGGTCCGAGCCGGTCAACTACGGTATGCGTGGTGCGTTGCTGCCGCTCAACGAGATGGATGGCTATGAGGAGGTGCTAACCCGCTTCCAGCCGAGTGCGGTAGACCCCTATGTGCTCAATGGTGTAACATACGGTATTCCTCATACACAAACCTTCTCGATTATGTTCTACCGCACCGACACATTTAAGTCGTTAGGACTAACCGAGGATGATGTTCCGAAAACCTGGGAAGAATTTAGAAATCTTACAGCACTTTTGCAAAGGCAAAACTTTAAGGTTGCGCTTCCCGGTGCGGGTGAGTTGGGCATATATGCTACATTATTAAGACAGCGTGGCATAGAGCTTTACAACCCGAAGGGAACCACAACCAATATGACCGACGGTAAAGCAGTTGAAGCGTTTGTATATTGGACCGATTTCTATACAAACCTAGGATTTGACTTAACATTTAGCTTCTACAACCGTTTCCGTGACGGTACAATGCCGTTAGGCGTCGCTCCGTATAGTGATTACGTATTGTTCTCCCAAGCGGCACCTGAAATTGCAGGTAAATGGGCCATTGCTCCAATGCCCGGAACCGAGCAGGAGGACGGCACCATAAACTATACACAGGCCGATGGCGGTACCTGTTGTGTAATTCCCGCTATTTCAAGACATCCCGACGTGGCTTGGGACTTCATTAAATGGTGGACCACCGACACCATTCAGTATAGATATTCAATAATGGTTGAAGCGGTACTCGGTGAGGTAGGCCGTGTGCAAACCGCTAACATTGAAGCCATTAAAAAGCTTTCCTGGGAATCAAACGACCTTGATATAATTTTAGAGACCTGGGAAGATGTTGAGGGACTCGTTGAGGTTCCCGGTGGTTACTACGTAACACGTTCTGTATATCAGGCGTTCTGGAACGTTGTAAACATTAAAGAAAACCCCAAGGATATGATAGTTAAATGGGGTAAGGTAGCAAATGAAGAAATCACGAGAAAGAGAAAGGAGTACGGCCTTGAGTATGAAAAATAATATACAAGCAAAGAAACATAAGAATTCATTTGGCGGTAGCGAATTTTCAATGCTGGTTATAGCATTGCCGTTCCTTATTCTCTTCTTTATAATGACGGTTTTACCGATAATCACATCGCTGTTTTTGAGCTTCTGCTCGTACGATACAATATCGTCACCGAAGTGGATTGGTCTTGAAAACTATCTGCGTATGTTTGTAACCGATGATATGTTCGGGAAGGTTGCATCAAATACGCTATTGTTTGCGGTTATAACCGCACCTGCGGGCTTCTTGCTCTCATATGTTTTGGCGTGGTTTATAAATGAGTTCAACCCCGCAGTAAGAAGCTTTTTGTCCTTCCTTTTCTTCGCACCTAATCTTGTAGGTAATGCATACTTTATTTGGCAGACTGCATTTAGCGGAGATGCCTATGGTTATGTTAACAGCACGTTGTTAAGCTTGGGCTTTATCAATTCGCCTATTCAGTGGCTTAAGGATGCAAACTATATAGTACCGATTATTATCGGTGTAACAATTTGGGCGAGTATGGGTGTATCCTTCTTGGCGGATATTGCCGCACTTCAAAGTATTAACGTATCCTTGTTTGAGGCAGGTGCTATTGATGGTATCAGAAACAGATGGCAGGAGTTATGGTATATAACCCTTCCTTCTACAAAGGAAATTCTTTTGTTCGGTGCCGTTATGCAAATTGCAAGTTCCTTCTCGATAGGACCGGTTATTACAACAATGTGTACCTATCCTACAGTTAACAACTGCGCCGATACGATAGTCATGTATCTGGTCGACATATCTCACACCCGAATGGAAATGGGATACGCCTCGGCGATTTCGGTATTTCTTTTTGGTATGATGGCAATTTTCCGTGTTGTAATCGGAAAACTGCTCAGCAGAGTAGGTAAGTAAGGGGGTATAACAATTGTTTAAGAAATTAAAAGGTTTTAAACTGCTTGGCGGCGGCGAACTGCAGTATAAGCGTTATACCCGTTCCAAATTTGTCAGCGCAATATTTGTTATATTCCTTTTGACATTTGGTCTTGTATGCGTTCTTCCGCTTATCTACTGTGTAGCAACGTCCTTAAAGCCGCTGGACGAGATTCTTATATTCCCGCCCAGGTTCTTTGTAAGACGTCCCACTATAGCAAACTACACATTGTTGCCCAGCTTGCTTTCAAAGCTTAAGGTTCCGCTGTCACGTTATGTGTTCAATACTGTGTTTATAACAATAGTAGGAACCATTACACACATTTTGGCAGCAGCCGCTGCAGCATTTTTCTTCTCAAAATGTAAGAAAAAATGGGTTGGCATTGTGTTCTTAGTTGTACAGTTCTCGCTTCTTTATAACGGTACAACACTTGGTGTTCCCCAGTACATCATTTTCTCAAAAATGGGTATTATCGATACATATTGGGTTTACATTTTACCGCACATTCCGAGTGCGATGGGTGTATTCCTTATGAAGCAGTATATGGACGGTTCGGTTCCCGACTCGCTTTTAGAGGCGGCTCGAATCGACGGCGCAGGATATCCGCTTATATTCTGGAAGATAGTAATGCCTATGGTAAAGCCCGCATGGTTAACGCTTTTACTGTATGCCTTCCGTGATATGTGGGCGACACAGTCGGCAACCACGATATTTACCGAATCCTTAAAGACATTACCTGCTGCTATGAGTCAGATTACAAATGCAGGTGTTGCCCGTACGGGTAGCGCCATGGCAACCACCGTTATTCTTATGATTCCGCCAATTCTCGTTTACTTGATTTCTCAAAGTAACGTATTGGAAACCATGAGTAATGCCGGTATGAAGGATTAGTAGAGGGGAAGAAATATGAAGAAAATGAAACGTATTTTATCAATCATTCTTGTATTGGCTTGCCTTTGTACTATGTCTGTGGGAATCACAGCGAGTGCTGCTGATTTCACAGATTCCTCCAACGATGCGGCGACAAAGTGGTTAACTGGTTCCAACAAGGAAAAATTTGTATATTCACGCCCAATGTTCGACGATTTACCGATGGTAACAGCGGGAGATATGGGCGTAGGAGAATTCGGTGAGTTGGCTGATATTTTCGCCATTGACGGTAAGATTTACTTGCTTGACGGCGGCAACACCGAAGCACAGCCAAAGGGCCGAGTAATCGTTCTTGATGAAAACTATAAAAAGTTAGATGAGTTTTCGCAGGTGTACTATAACGGTGAGGCATTGGAATTTGCAAGAGCCAAGGGTATCTTGGTGCACAACGGTTTAATGTATATTTGCGATACAATACATTCACGTGTATTGGTTGTTGATGAGAATCATAATGTTGTTCGTATGTTCGAAAAGCCCGAAAGTGATATGTGGCCGAACGACCTTAACTTTAATCCTGTTAAAATAGTTATCGATAAAATGGATTACATATATATCCTTTGCGACGGCTCGTTTTACGGTGCTGCTATGTTTGAACCCGAAACCTATGAATTTACAGGATTTTTTGGTGCAAACGTAGTATCAACAACAGTTCTTGGCGCTGTCAATAATCTTTGGGATATGCTTTTCACCAACAACACCAAGCTTTCAAAGAGTCAGAAAACACTTCCGTTCTCATTTGTTGATATGGTGCTTGGCGCTGACGGTTATTTGTATACCTGTACAGGTTACACAAAGAATGCCTCAACAGGTGCGGTAAGACGACTAAACCCAACGGGTAACAATATCCTTGTTGATAAGAGTAAGGGCGGTGCAACCGACTCAAGCAACGTTGTTTTCGGTACTACCGAGGCGGCAAAATCAAAGGGTATGAAAATATCCCATAACATCAACTCTATAACGGTTGATGACCAAAATTATATATATGTATTGGACTCAAACTACGGTAGAATATATATGTATGATACCGAGTGTAATCTTATTTGCACAATAGGCGGCGGTATTGGTGATGGTATACAGAAGGGAACCTTCCGTGGCTCCAAGGCAATAACCTCGATGGGCGATAAGATTTATGCAATAGATTATGTTAAAAGAGGCATTATCACTTTTGAGAAAAACGATTACGGTAGAATGGTGCAGCAGGCACAAACAATGACTATGGCGGGCGACTATACCGATGCCGCAGTTATTTGGAATGATGTAGTTGCCCTCGACCGCAACTCGATTATCGCTTACCGTGGTCTTGCAAAGGCAGCTTTGCTTGAGGACCGCTATCAAGACGCTATGGATTACGCACTTATGGGTTATGACCGTAACACATACAGTCAGGCGTTTGATTATGTGCGCACCGAGTTCATGGAAAAGCACTTTACGGCAATTTTCGTAGGCGCAATTATTCTGGTTGTTGCCATCATACTGCTTTTGCGTTTCAAGAAAAAGCGCAACATAGTGCTTATTAAAAACCATAAGCTCAAAATTGCGTTGGGAACAATGTTCCATCCGGCAGATACCTTCTACGAAATCAAGCGTAACAATAACGGTTCGGTTGTCATCGCAACGGTAATGCTGTTCCTATGGTATGTAGGTAAAATTTTGGGCTACGGCAGTGGTTTCATCTTCAACAAGACCGATATTGGTGAGGCAAACGCTTGGTATGCATTGGCTCAAACAATAGGACTTGTGTTATTGTTTGTATGTGCAAACTGGTTGGTTTGCGTATTGTTTGAGGGTAAGGGTAAGCTAAAGGATATTTATGTGGCAACCTGCTACAGCATAATGCCGCTTATTATAAATTCCTTTGCGTATGCCATTCTTGCCAATGTATTAACGCTTGAAGAGGCAAGTATTATAAGCATTCTAAACGGAGCATGTGTGCTCTTTACGGGTATCCTGCTTGTAATGTCAATAATAACCGTTCAGGAATTCACATTCGGCAAGTTCATATTTACAACAATTGTAACACTTTTGGCGATGATTCTTGTTGTGTTCCTTATTTTCTTAATAGTAATTTTGTTACAACAGTCAGCAGACTTCATCAAGACCGTGTACTTAGAAGCGGTTTACCGATAAACACAAAGGAGGATAAAAATGAAAAATATTTTATTGAAAATAGTATCATTCATCCTTTGTGCTTTGATGCTTGTTTCCTTTGCAGGATGCACGGGGGGAACCGAATATACACATGTGTTGGATGAATTCAAAACTCAGATGCTTCATCGCAACGAGGTTATTGAGAATGAAAAACTCACACTCAGTTGGGATGCGGTTAACAAGTGCGTAATATTAACCGATAAGGCAACAGGTGTTCAGTGGACCACCTCGCCCTACGGATATTTAGAGGGTACAGAGCGTCCGGCGATGCAAAAGAAATATGTTGAATCGCCCATTCACGTTAAGTACCTTGAGAATTATGAGTTCCAAGAGGGAACCTCACCTGACCCTGCGGATGACTACGGTTATGTGGCGTTAAGGGATTCAGAGGTAAGGGTTGAGAAGGACGCAAATTCCTTCACAATAACCTTCTGCTTTGAGCAATCAAACTCTATAATACCCCTTAAGTACACACTTAAGGAGGATTGCCTTGCGGTTTCAATTAACACCGATGATATAGTGGAGTATGAAGACCCGCTATACTCAATCGCATTTTTACCCACCTTCGCTGCAGTAAAGAAGGGTACCCAGAACAGCTATATGTTCTATCCTTCGGGTAGCGGTGCTTTGATAGATACATCCAACACAAACCTCGTGGATGTAACCTACTCTGCGGGTGTATACGGCAACGATGCCGCAAGAAAAATCAGAGATAAGCTCACAAATGATAAAAATGTTTATTTGCCGGTATTCGGTACCGTTGTTGGTGACAATGCTATTTGCGGAATCATCACTTCGGGAGCTGAGCATGCGACAATAAACTACAGCACAAAATATGAGAGAACCGACTACACTGCTATATATCCCGAGCTTCACTTAAGAGGATACGACTTTAACACTGTAAAGGGAAATATTAGGCAAGAGGAAACGGCTATTTATGCGGGCGAAATTTTAAGCGGTTCGGTTTTCGAGGTAGAGTATTATCCGTTGTCGGGCGATGACGCAAGCTACAACGGTATGGCACAGCTCTATCAGAAAAAGCTTTACGGTGATAACCAAGGTGCCGATATTACGGAGGATGTATATTCTTTAAAGGTGTACGGCGGTCTGCTTGAGAAAAAGGATATTATTGGCTTCCCATACTATTCCTTGTTGGCTCTTACAACCTATGATGATGTAAGTAAAATGTTAAGCGAATTGTCATCCACCGGTGTAACCCCCAACGTTCAGCTTTATGGCTTTGGTGCGTCGGGCTTGGATGCAGATAAGGTTGCGGGCGGCTTTAAGTTAGGCAGTGCATTTGGTAATACCAAGCAGCTTGGCAGTCTTGTTAATTACTGTGATACAAACAACATTGATATGTTTGTTGATTTTAACCTTACCGAGTACAAAACCGGCTCTTTAGGTTATAGCGCAATGTTTGATACGGCTAAGACCGCCAATAAACAAGCGGCATACCTATATCACATTGACAAATCGGTACAGACACAGGATAGCACAAACTATGAGCGTTTCCGCTTACTCAAGCGTGACAAGGTGCTCAAAGTGGCAAATACACTTGTTAAGAAAATTAACAAGTACAGTTTGCCCGGTGTTAGCTTTGCATCTCTTACAAGCACGGCATATTCCGACTATTCATCAAGTGAGTATTATGTTAAAAAGAATATGTCAAGCTTTACGACAGGTATTTTGAACAGTTATAAAGAAAGCGGCTACAACACTGCAGCCAACGGAGCAAATGCTTATGCTGCATTAGCGGCTGACTGTGTGTTCGAAACACCTACAAGCTCAAGCGAGTTAGATGTATTCTGGACCGATGTTCCGTTCTATCAAATGGTGTTTAAGGGCAAAACCGAAATCACTACTGAGGCAGTAAATGCAGGCGAAGTGTTGAGCGTTAAGCAGTTAAAGGCACTTGAGTCGGGCACATCCATGTTGTTCTATGTTTACAACACCTATGATTCGGTTCTTACATATTCACCTTATAAGGGACTTTACGGTGCTTTATATGAGGATAATAAGGACGACATCGTTAAGGCGGCAGAGGAATATAAGGATTACTATTCGGCAATAAGCGGTCAAACAATTACAAATCACGAATTGCTTACTGACGATGTACGCTGCACCACCTTCTCAAATGGTGTTAAGATATATGTAAACTATTCGGATACAGATTATATGTTTGCGGGCAACTCGGTGCCTGCAGGCGGATATCTTATAGTTAAATAGGGAGGTGAACAGTATGTTTAAAAGTAAAACAAAAAAGCATAAGGGCGTTGAACAACTTAAAAGCAGATACGGCAGACTGTTCGTTCTTCCTTGGGAAATAGGTTTAGTACTGTTCTTCTTCGTTCCGATTATCACATCTATTCGTTATGCCTTCAGCGAAATCAGTATGACAAATGAGGGCTTTGAGGTTGGCTGGGTTGGACTTAGGTGGTTCAAGTACTATCTGATGGAGGATGCTAACTATCTTAACGAGCTGACATCATCTATTACAAGCTTCCTTGTCCAAATTCCGCTGATTTTGGCGTTGAGTCTTATACTTGCAATTATCTTGAACCAAAAGTTCGCCGGTCGTACCTTAGCACGTGCGATATTCTTCCTACCTGTTATTATCGCAACGGGTGTAATTATTAACATTATGACCAGTGAATATGTAAATGTAAGTCTTGTAGCGTCGGCGGGTAGTGATACAAGCTACAACAGTATGATAGACTTTGAGCAAATTCTCGGAAACTTAGGTCTACCTGATGAAATAAACAACCTAATAGCAGGGTACATAGGCGACATCTTCAATTTGCTGTGGTCGTGCGGTGTTCAAATCATCCTGTTTATTGCTGGACTTCAAACCATACCCGACCAGCTATACGAGGTTTCCCGAGTTGAAGGCGCTTCCAAGTGGGAAGAGTTCTGGTATATAACAATACCCATGCTTGGCAACACAATACTGTTGGTTATGGTATATACGATGATAGATATGTTCACAAAGAAAGCCGGCGTAATGAAAATGGCGGTTGACTTTATGAACAAGGCGGTTTACGACAGAAGCTCTGCGATGCTATGGATGTACTTCCTTGTAGTAGGCGCCATAATGGCTATAGTTGTAGGAGTTTACAACAAGCTGTGCTTGAAGAAATGGTCTTAAGGAGGGGCAGTAATGATTAAAGTTAAAAACAATAAAATCAATGCCCGTAAATTAGGCAAAACCGGAGCCAGAGTTGTTATTCCAATAGTCAGATGGGTGTTCCTGCTTTCAATCAGTTACATTCTTTTGTATCCGTTGTTTTATATGATATCAACATCGGTTAGAGCGCCGATGGACTTTGTTGATACAACGGTTATGTGGGTTCCAAAAAACTTTTCGTTCTATAACATAACAAGAGCGTTTGATTTGTTAGATTACCCCAAATCATTGTTAAGCACATTAAAGGTTGAAATTATCAGTGCCTTTATAGAGGTGGCAACCTGTTCTATTACGGCGTATGGCTTGGCAAGATTTGAGTTTAAGGAAAAGAAGATATTAACACTTATTCTTATGCTAACAATTCTTATTCCTACCCCTATGATAATTATTCCCTTGACCGTAAGCATGCGATATCTTGACTTCTTTGGAATTCTCGGTCTTATCGGCGAGCTTATCGGTCACAATATCCGTCCTAATCTCTTAAATACGGTATGGTCTTTCTACATACCCAGTATTTTCTCGGTGGGTTTAAAAGCGGGTTTGTTCATCTATATGTATGTTCAGTTCTTCAAGGGCTTACCTAAGGAGCTTGAGGAAGCGGCATCTATTGACGGTGCAGGACCTATCAAAACATTCCTCACCATTGTTGTGCCTTCGTCGGGAACAATATTCCTGACAGTTATAATATTCAGTATTATATGGCACTGGAACGATACCTATCTTTCGGTAATGTTTTTATCAAAGAATTTTCCGTTGTCGGTGGCTCTTGCCAATATAACGACAAAAATGAACGATATTTTGTTTGAGCCGAGAGCAGTAGGCATACTTATGGCGGCCTGCTTACTGGTAATTCTACCCGTGCTTATCGTTTATTGCATTTTGCAAAAACGCTTTATCAAGAGCATTGATAGAGTAGGTATAGTAGGATAAAAGGTATATTGACAGCTGACCACAAAAAGTAATTACTTTAAATGGTTGCTTTTTTGCGGGAAGGGTGTTACAATATAAAAAAATAAAGAGGAGGTATTTTATCTTGAAAAACCTTAAAAGAGTATTTGCAATACTGCTTGTAGTTGCTATGGCTCTCACAGCTGCCGGTTGCGGTGGCAACGGCGGTAACAATGGCGGCGGAACAAGTACGGGCGGTACAGGTGTTGGCGGACTGAAGGTAGAAGAGTACGCTATTGATTCTGAGGCAGTTTTAGCTTCAATGCCCTCAGAGCTTAAAGGAACCACCATTACATTCCTTAGCTGGTATGACCCTGAGGACCGTGAGGAAAAGGATGTTATAGCAGCTTTCGAGCAAAAAACAGGCATTACTATTGAAAACCGTATTGTTGATTATGCGGGCTATGCAAACAAGGTAGCTGCGGCATTGGCTCAGGGTGAAACACCTGATGTTATGCGTATGAGACTGCCCTTGGTTGACCTTCTGAAACTGTGTCAGCCGATATCAGCTACAGGGTATGACTTTAGCGATAAGGCATGGGATAAGAACACAATGGAGCTTTATACAGTAGGTAATAATTGCTATGGTACAAATCTCGTTTACACACCCTATTTCTTACCCACCATGTTCTTCTATAACTCAAGTGTAATTGAGGATATGGGCTTTGATGACCCGTATGAGCTTTGGAAGGATGGCAAATGGACCTGGAGTAAGTTCAGAGACATGTGCAGCACTTGGGTTAATGAGAACGGTGCTGAGTACACAGGTGCTTGTATAATGCGTCCTACATTCCCTGCAGAAACCGCAGATTCTTCCCTTATTAAGAAGAGTGCTGACGGTGTTACCTATGAGCTTGACTTTACAAATCAGATGGCTCTTGATTGCTGGAAGTATACACAGGAAGGCAAGCAAATGGGCTGGTTTACCAATGTAAACGATGCATTCGACCAGGCAAAGCCCAAGCTTTTGTTCGCTAGTATTGATGCTTCGGCAGTTCAGCAGTCATCGGGTTACTTTAGCAAGACCAGATTACGTGGCTACCTAAAGGGTGTTCCCGCACCTGTGTGGGACTTAACCGAGGGCTTTAATGACTATACACTTTCCATGATGGAAACCATCGGTTTCGGTATCCCGAAGGGCGCTAAGAACGCAAAGGCGGTTCCCTACTTCTTGGCATATCTTTGCAACTTTGCAAACTATAATCAAGGCGTTGGCGAAGGCGGCTTCTTCTTCAGCGAGCAGATTAAAGAGTGCTATATGGATATGATGACTATTGAAAAAAGAACATTTGATATCACTTCGCAAATTGCTGAGTACGATGGAACCATCGAGAACTTTGGTTGGCAGTTGTTCTACAACGTAGACCCGACTCAGACAGAGCAGTGGTTACAAGAAAGAGAATATATTGTACAGAACAGTATGAATCAGTACAACGATGTTCTCAATACTTTAAAATAGTTAATAAAAAAGCAGAGGGTTTACCTCTGCTTTTTTTATTGACACAATAAAAATCATAATGTAAAATGGATATAACAACAAATATCAAGGTGGTAAAGATATGGCAATACTATTTAAAGACGGTTGTTTTAAGCTTGATACAAAAAACACCACATATAGCTTCAAGGTTGCAGATTATGGGTATGTTATGCACGAGTATTACGGAAAGACCATTTCCGATATTGATTTAGGTTACATAAACCCCATTGTAAAGCGCTCTTATGCCGCATCGGTTAAGGAAGACTGGTATATGTATTTCCGCATTTCCGATGTTGGACAGGAATACTCAGCATACGGTATTGCCGATTTTCGTGCGACTGCACTAAGAATAAAACATGCCGATGGGTCGAGAGCCGCCGATTTGCGATATTTCTCACACGAAATAATCTCGGGCGCAATGGATATCCCGGGGCTTCCCCACGCCACCGAAAACGGCTATGACGGAATCGAGACGCTAAAACTTGTCTTAAAGGATGCCGCTACCGATGTTTTTGTTAATATCTATTATACTGTTTTTGAGCAAACAGATGTAATTGCTCGCTTTAATGAAATTGAAAATAAAACCGACAATTCGGTGTTCGTAGAAAAGGCGGCAAGTTTACAGCTTGATATGAATTCCGCCGATTATGATTTTATTCAGCTTTCGGGCGCATGGGCGAAGGAACGCCATATAAATAGAAATCCGTTGGCGACAGGTATGCAGGGCTTTACTGTGCGCCGTGGCACTTCGAGCCATCAGCATAGTCCGTTCTTTAGTGTTTGCGCTAAAAATGCCGACGAAACAAATGGCGATGCATTCGGCTTCCACTTGGTATATAGCGGAAACCATAAAACCGAAATTGAGGTTGACCAGTACGGTACAGCCAGAATTTTAAGCGGAATTGGCGATGAGGGATTTTCGTGGGAGGTAAAAACAGGAGATAAGTTCACAACTCCGCAGGCACTTATGACCTACTCTTCGTCGGGTCTCGGACAAATGTCACGCAATTTCCATAAATTTATAACCCGACACATTTTCCGCCCCAAGTGGAAAAACGTTCGCCGTCCCTTGCTTATAAATAACTGGGAGGCAACATATTTTGATTTTAACTATGAAAAACTGGTTGCCTTGGCTGAATCGGCAGGCAAATTGGGCATTGAATTGCTGGTTATGGATGTCGGTTGGTTTGGCAAGCGTGAGGATGATACAACCTCTCTTGGCGACTGGGTGGTAAACACCGAAAAACTGCCGGGAGGCCTTAAAAGACTTGCCGAGGGCGTTAACGAGAAGGGACTCAAATTCGGTATATGGATGGAGCCCGAAATGATATCCGAGGACAGTGATTTATATCGTGCGCATCCCGACTGGGTGCTTTCAATTCCCGGTAGGGCAAAGAGTATAGGCAGAAATCAGTATATACTCGACCTTGTAAACGAGGATGCAAAGCAGTTCGTTTTAGATACCATTTGTTCGGTACTGGACAGCGCAAATATAGAGTATCTAAAATGGGATATGAACCGCTATTTAACCGAGGCATATTCTGCTACACTCGGCAAGGAAAATCAGGGTGAGGTATATCACCGCTATATGTTGGCGGTTTATGACATACTAAATACTGTTATAACCCGCTTCCCCAAACTGCTTATAGAGCATTGCTCGGGCGGTGGCGGAAGATTCGATACAGGTATGCTTTATTACTCGCCGCAAATTTGGACAAGTGATGATACCGATGCTGCCGAACGTATTGAGATTCAGCGTGGAACCTCTCTCGGCTTCCCGATAACGAGTATGGGCAGTCATGTATCGGCAGTGCCTAACCATCAAACAGGCAGGGTAACACCGCTTGATACACGTGCAGAAGTGGCATATTCGGGCACCTTCGGGTATGAGTTGGATATAAATGCCTTAACCGAGGAGGAACAAGCCGAGGTTAAACAGCAATGTGCATTTTATAAGGAAAATTATGAGCTCATTAACAAGGGTGAGTATTACCGCTTGGCGCATGAGCCGGGTGTATTCTCATCATGGTGTTTCGCAAGTGAGGACAAGAAGGAAATTCTGCTGTTCTGTGTTCAGCTTGAGGCAGGTGCTAATGATGCTAACCGCTTTGTAAAAATTCCTGCTGCCGATAAAAATATGCGCTATGTTGAGGAAGAAACAAATCAAACATACTTTGGCGACACCTTAAATAACATAGGAATTTGCATTCCTTACGAATTTGGCGAAAGAGTAGCATTTAGCCGTCGCTTTAAGGCAGAAAAATAAGTAAACGAAGGATTATTTGTTTTTCAAATTCTTGACTTAACAAGAGCGACATGCTATAATATTACAAAACCAAATAGCAATAATAATTAAGGGAACTAGCTGACTGTAGAGGACACGGTTCCCTTATGTTTTTTAGAGTAAATCATCAGATTAAATATAAAAAGGAGAAAGCATCATGGAAATACAACTCCAGGAACTAATCGACCAAATTAAAAAGGAAGGTGTAGAGGCGGCTGAAGCCAAGGCGGAGGCAATACTTAAATCTGCACAAGAAAAGGCAGAGCAAATTATTTGTGATGCAAAAAATCAAGCCGAAAAAATCTTGCTTAACGCTAAAAATGAGAATGACCGAATGGTGAAGTCGGGCGAAGATGCTATTCGTCAGGCAGGTCGTAATTTGTTGATTTCTTTCAGGGAAAGCGTAACGAGAGAGCTAAAAAATATTATAGGTGAAAATGTATCGTCAGTATATTCATCCGAAGCGTTGGCACAAATTATCATTAACGTTGTTGAGGGTTGGGCTAAAAAAGGCGATGCTGAAGATATAGCGGTAATTTTAAATACCCAAGACCTAAAGAATATTCAGGAGGTCTTACTTGCCGCCCTAAAGGAAAAAATGCTAAAGGGAATAATACTGAAGGCGAACGATAATTTTGATGGCGGCTTCCGTATTGCCGTCAAGGGCGGCGGCGCTTACTATGATTATTCGGCTGAAGCGGTTGTAGATATGCTTTCAAATTATCTTAGCCCCAAGGTTACCGAGCTTTTGAAAGAGGCGTAAGCGTATGGCTGAATATTATTTAATATCGCAGTTACCATCATTGGACGGAATAAACGAAAATGCTCCGCTTCCGATTACCGAAGAACGCTTTTTAGAGCTTTGCGAACGGTTTTTGGGGAAAAAAGCGCAACAGGACATAAGAAAACTCACGCTTTTCCCACCTAAAAGCAAGGAGGAGAGTAATTGCGGTTTTATTGATGAATGGAACGAGAGAGAACGTTTGTTGCGGTTTGCGCTCGGCAAGGCACGTGCCGAAAAAATGAAAAAAACCTTTGATACTGAAAACAAAATTTTGCCGGTTGAGTATATAAAGGTGGCTTCTTCGGCGGTAGAAATGGAAAATCCTATGGAGGCGGAGAAATTTCTAAACCGCTACCGGTTGGAGATTTTGGAAACACTCAGACCGATGGATAGCTTTTCCCAAGACTATATATTCTATTACGGAATTAAGTTAAAGCTTCTTTTAAGCATAAGGCAGTTTGATGTAAAAGCAGGAGAAGCGGCATACAAAAATATTTACAATTCCATTTTAAATGGAGATAGGTTGGAGGCAATATAATGACCGAAAATAAAGGAAAGGTATTAAGCATAAACGGAAACCTGGTGTCTGTAGAGTTTGTCGGCAATGTTTCTATGAATGAGATATGCTATGTTTTGGTGGGCGATACTGCTCTAAAAAGCGAGGTTATCCGCATAAGAGGAAATGTTGCGCAAATACAGGTATATGAAATGACCGAGGGTATCAAATGCGGAGATGTTGTAGAGTTTACGTCAGACATGCTGTCTGCCGAACTAGGCCCCGGCTTGCTCGGTCAAGTTTATGACGGACTTCAAAATCCACTTCACGTTTTAGCCGAACAGGCAGGTTGGTTTTTGGAACGTGGAAATTATGCGGATGGACTGGATTCCGAAAAGAAGTGGGAATTTACCCCTACTGCCAAGGTGGGAGATGCTGTTCGTGCGGGTGAATATATAGGCACGGTTCCCGAAGGTCCGTTTACACATAAAATTTTAATCCCCTTTTATTTGCTTGGGAACTATACTGTAAAATCTATTGTAGAAAAGGGAGAGTATACCGTTAAAGAAACAGTTGCGGTTGTGACAGATGAGCGTGGCAGAGAGATATCAATAGCAATGTCTTTCAAATGGCCCGTTAAACGTGCGGTAAAATGCTACAGCGAACGTTTAGCGCCCGTAGAGACGATGGAAACCAAGGTGCGCCTTATTGATTCCTTCTTCCCCGTAGCCAAGGGTGGCACCTATTGTACCCCCGGACCATTCGGTGCAGGTAAAACCGTATTGCAACACACCACATCGAAGTATGCCGATGTAGATATCGTTATTATCGCTGCTTGCGGTGAGCGTGCGGGTGAGGTTGTTGAAACCTTGACCGAGCTGCCCGAACTTACAGACCCAAGAACAGGTCGTTCGCTTATGGAACGCACCATAATTATATGCAACACCTCCTCTATGCCAGTTGCGTCCCGTGAGGCGTCGGTTTACACCTCGGTTACACTTGCCGAATATTATCGACAAATGGGACTTCACGTTCTTCTTTTGGCGGACTCCACATCCCGTTGGGCACAGGCACTTCGTGAGATGTCGGGTAGACTTGAGGAAATCCCCGGTGAAGAGGCGTTCCCTGCATATTTGGAATCTTATATTGCGGCATTTTACGAAAGAGCAGGTTATGTTCGCCTGTCTGATGGTAGCACGGGCTCGGTTACTATAGGCGGTACCGTATCACCTGCGGGCGGTAACTTCGAGGAGCCCGTAACACAGGCGACATTAAAGGTTGTAGGCGCTTTCCACGGTCTTTCCCGTGAGCGCTCGGATGCAAGAAAATATCCCGCTATAGACCCGCTTATATCCTGGTCAAAATATAATAGCGTTATAGATGAAGAAAAATTAGAGTTTTGCAAAAATATTCTTCATCATGGCAGTGAAATTGATTCGATGATGAAGGTTGTAGGTGAGGAGGGTACACCTCTTTCAGATTACATTACCTACTTAAAATCCGAAATGCTGGATGCGGTTTATCTGCAACAAAACTCTTTTGATTTGGTTGAGGCAAACTGCTCAACAGCACGTCAACGCTATGTTACAAATAAATTAGTATATGTTTTGGGCAGTAATTATACTGTGCAAAACAAGGATGATGCACGAAGCTTCTTTAACAGAATGCGCCAAAAGTTTATTGACTGGAACTATACCGAGTTTGAGAGCGATGAATTTAAAGCGGCTGAGAAGGAAATAGATGCTTTATACCGTAGGGGTGACGGCAAATTGTCCGCACTGGCTGAAAAACTATTGAAGGATGGTGAATAAGGGTGAATAAAGTATATAACAAAATAGAATCTATCACCGGTAACGTTATCACTGTCCGAGCAAATGGTGTTCAGTACAAGGAATTGGCACAAATAAGCACACGCTTTGGTAAATCTTTAGCCCAGGTTAACAAGATAGAGGGCGACATAGTATCGCTTCAGGTGTTTGCGGGCGGTCAAGGTGTTTCCACAGGCGATGAGGTACGCTTCTTAGGTCACGAAATGCGAGTATCGTTTAGTGAAGATTTGTTAGGCCGTATATTCAACGGCTCGGGTGAGCCGAGAGATAAGGGACCCGCACTTGCGGAAAACATGAAGTCCATAGGCGGACCCTCCGTTAATCCTACCAAGCGTATTCTTGCTAACCGAATGATGAGAACCAATATTCCAATGATAGATATGTTCAACACCTTGGTGGTATCTCAAAAATTGCCGATTTTCTCGATTTCAGGTGAGCCGTACAACCAGCTTCTTGCCCGTATTGCAATGCAGGCCGAGGCCGATGTAATCGTTCTTGGCGGTATGGGACTGAAATACGATGATTTTCTGTATTTTAAGGATGCGCTTTCCAAGGGCGGCGCTTTAAGCAAAACCGTTATGTTTATCCATACAGCGTCCGACCCTACGGTTGAATGTATGATGATTCCCGATATGGTTTTGGCGGTAGCCGAGCAGTTCGCACTGCAAAACAAGGATGTATTGGTGCTGCTGACCGATATGACCAACTTTGCCGATGCTATGAAGGAAATCGCCATTATTCAAGAACAGGTGCCGTCTAACCGCGGATATCCCGGTGACTTATATTCTCAGCTTGCTTCCCGTTATGAAAAGGCGGTTGACTTTGCCGATTCCGGCTCGGTTACCGTTTTAGCGGTTACTACTATGCCGGGTGATGATGTAACCCATCCTGTTCCCGATAATACAGGATATATTACCGAGGGACAGTATTATCTTAAGGGAGGTCGCATAGAGCCGTTTGGTTCGCTCTCCCGTCTTAAGCAAAATGTAAACGGCAAAACACGAAAAGACCACAGGGCACTTATGGATGGAATGATACGCTTGTATTCTTCTTACAAGGAAACGCTTGAAAAGAAAAACATGGGCTTTTCTATGAGTCGCTGGGATGAAAAATTGCTAAAATACGGTGAGCTTTTTGAAGATAAAATGATGTCACTGTCGGTTAATCTTTCGCTTGAAGAGGCGCTTGATTTAGGATGGGAAATTTTAGCAGACTGCTTTGAAAAGCAAGAAACCGGAATTAAGTCAGACCTTACTGATGAGTTTTGGCCTAAAGGGTAAGGAGGACTGTAGTTTTGGCAAAAATCAAACTAACTAAAAATGAGTTAAAGGTACAAAAGGACGCACTAAAAATGTACCGCAGATATTTGCCTACTCTGACACTGAAAAAGCAACAGCTCCAAACGGAAATTCGCACGATTGAAGCCAAGGCAAAGGCAGTAAGAAAAGAAAGAGAAAACCTTGAATTTGGGTTTAGAGATTGGATTGCTGTCTTTAGCCAAAGCGATGCATTCCCTAAAGGTGTGATAACGGTTGACAATATTCGCAAAGGAAAGGGTAATATTGCGGGTGTTGATATACCCACCTTTGAGGGTGCGGATTTTAAAAGAGGCGATTATGACCTCTACGAAACACCTCTTTGGGTGGACATAGCCGCAAATCATATGGAAAAGGCAATGTCCCTTGATTTAGAGGCGGAAGTGTTGGATGAGCAGGTTAGACTGTTAGAGATAGAGCTACTTGCAACCTCTCAAAGAGTAAACCTGTTTGAAAAGGTTAAAATTCCCGAAACAGAGGAAAATATTAAAAAAATATCAATATATATGGCAGACCAACAGGTTAGTGCCGTAGTGCGTTCAAAAATATCAAAACGCAAAATAGCCCTTCGCAATGCGGTGGCTTCCGAAAAGGAGGTTTATGCATTATGATTGTGCCTATGAAAAAGGTGTCCCTTTTTATAAAGGGAGATAAAAAACAGGAAACCCTCAAAAAACTTCGCAAATTAGGAATTGTTCATATTGAAATAACCGAGGGCGCAGGTGAAAAGCTTGTAGAATTAGGAGAGCAGATTGCTTTGCTCGAAAATGCGGCTTTCACAATAGGCAAAAAGAAAGATGCCGAGCAAAAAAGCATAACGTATAAAAAAGCTTTGTCTATTGCAACCGAAATTGCTGCCCTTGAGGAAGAAAAAAAGAAATGCCAAGCCGAAAGGATTGCGCTGAATTCCGAGCTTGACCGCCTAAAAAGCTGGGGTGATATTGACCCGAACAGTATAAGCGATTTGGCGGCAAGAGGGGTCGAGGTGTCCTTTTACGAGATGCCACGAAGTGAGTATGAGGCGTTGCCCGACAGCATTAAAACCGTAAAGCTTGAGCAGAGCAAAGCTTCACTCAAGTTTTTACTGCTCGAATCTGATTCGGTGCTCGATGGTAAGGTTGTTTCATCCTTGAACAGTTGCAGATTGGTACTGCCACAAGCATCCACCGAACAAATGAGGCAAAAAATTTCCGAAATCAGCGCTCGTATCGATGCGATAGATGAGCAAACGGCGTCATATATTTGTTATGCTGACAGTATTAGGGATGCAATAAAGTTGCTTGAAAAGGAAATCGAATTTGAAACCTATACTACGGGTATGGCAGATGAAAACCTGTCGGCTAACGGAAATAATGCGGTTTCGGTAGCTTATTTCAAGGGATATATCGAGCAAGAAAACCTTGATAGGTTAAAAATAAGCGCAAAGAAAAATTCTTGGGGACTTCTCATAGAGGAGCCGAGCGAAGAGGATAACGTTCCTACAAAGCTAAAAAACAATAGGTTTGTAAGTCTTATTTATCCCTTAACCGATTTTCTCGGCACCGTTCCCGGATATTTTGAGTATGACATTTCGGGCTGGTTTTTGGCGTTCATACTTATATTCTTCGGTATTATTTTCGGAGATGGAGGTTATGGACTGCTGATATCCTTAGTGGCGGCGATTCCTGTTATAAAATCGCTTATTAACAAAAAGAAAGCTTCCCCCTTGTTTTTACTTGTAGGACTCTTCGGGCTGTCAACTGTTTTTTGGGGAACGCTTACTTGCACTTGGTTTGGTCTTTCGCCCGAGCAGCTACCTGCGTGGCTGAAAAGCTTGTCCATACCGGTAATCTCAAATGTGTATGCGGATAAAATTTGGCAGTTACCTTGGACCGATAGCGGTGTGGGACTCACAACGGCTCAAAATCTGCAAATATTCTGCTTTTCACTCGCCCTGATACAGCTTACGGTCGCTCACATAAAGGGTGCTGTGAGAAATAAGGGTAAGGTTAAAATGCTGGGGGACATCGGTTCCATATTACAGCTTTTAGGTATTTATTATTTGGTGCTGAGTTTGGTTGTTAACGCCCAGGTATTTAGCTTCGGGCTCGTAATCGGCGGTATTCCCGTAGGAACTCTCGCCATCGCCCTTATAGCCATCGGCTTTGTTTTAAGCTTTGTGTTTTCAAACTATGAAGGCAGTATAATAAAATCGATACTTTCAAGTCTTACAAATATCGTGTCGGTATTGCTCGGTGTTGTAAACGTGTTCTCGGACATTGTTTCGTATATACGCCTTTGGGCTGTAGGACTCGCAGGTGCCGCAATATCTGCAACGGTAAACGAACTTGCAGGACCGTTACTTGGCAACTTCTTGTTTATGATACTGGCTATTGTTTTGTTGGTGTTCGGTCACGGACTGAATATGATATTAAATGTTTTGTCGGTTATCGTTCACGGAATCAGACTTAACACCTTAGAATTCTCCTCGCATTTAGATATGTCGTGGAGTGGGCATAAATTCAAACCATTTAAAGAACAAATTGATTAAAAGGAGAATTATTATGAATTTAGGAACATTGGGAACAGCGTTGGCTATGGGCATTGCCGCAATCGGCTCTGCTATTGGTATTGGTATTGCAGGTCAGGCATCAATAGGTGCCTGGAAAAAGTGTTATATGAGCAACAAGGCAGCGCCGTTTATTCTTACTGTTTTTGCAGGTGCTCCGCTAACACAAACCATTTACGGCTTCCTTTTAATGCAGCAAATGAAGGCATCAACCGCCGACCCTGCATTTTTGCTGGGTATCGGAATCGCATCAAGTGTAGCGATGGCTGCCTCTGCTGTTTTTCAGGGTAAGGCGGGTGCCGCAGGCGCAGATGCATTAGCCGAGACAGGAAAGGGCTTCTCGCAGTATATTACTGTTGTTGGCCTTTGCGAAACAGTTGCATTGTTCGCACTTGTTTTCAGTATGGTAGCTTTAGGATAAAACCAAAAATTAACGGGTGGACTTCCACCCGTTAATTTTTTTACGAAAAAAACGTTAAAAAAGGGATAAAAACCATAAAAAAGCAGTTGAAAAAGGTGACCGCTTGTGATATCATTATTATGTATAAAAATAGGTTATTGTATCTTAACGGAGGTATACAAATGAACGTTACTTTTAAGCATTTCTCAAAAAAGGCGCTGTCGATGTTAATTATCCTTGCGGTAGTTATCTGTTCGTTCGGCACTACACTTTCTACCTTCGCCAATTTAGGCGGCAGAGCAGAGGGTGTTGAAAACTACGAGGTGTCATATCGCTCACCCGCAGTGCCTATGTTCAAGAATACTATGATAGATTTGTCCGCTTTAAAGGTTCAGCTAACTAAAGACGGGGAGCTGGTAAGCGGTGCGGATATAACATGGTCTGCAACTGACCCTGCTGTGGCAGATTGTCTTGATGTTGCGGAGAAAACCTTCTCGGCTTTTGCAACGGGTATATTTAAGGTAACCGCTACATATAATGCAGTTTCAAAGGATATATATTTTATGGTAAACGAAGCGGGTAATTACAACTTCGTTTTACTTGAATATGACTTTGCAAAAAATACATTTAATGCTGATGATTGGATAGTAGCTATGGCAAATGGTGCAAGACCGTCATCGGTTACTACTATAAATGCTGCTACAGAACACGCTAAGTTCTATAGAATTGATATTAATGCACTTGGCGGTAGCAGTAAGGTGTTTAATGTTGAAACCTCTCGCGCAACCATCTACGGCACAAATACTAACTATATGGTATTTTACAAAGCTCCTATTTTAGCTGACTTTGCTGACTATGAGTTTTCATCAGTGGTTAGAAGTGAAAACTGGTATGATTCAAGCAACTCCGTTAGCCGTGGCTTTATCTTGAGAGCCAATATTAACACAAATGCTGCAATTTATAATGGCGCAAACGCTACGGCAGCATCTATCTTTACATTACCCGAAGATACAACTACAGCAACGGGTACCGGCTTGTACCTTACAAACTACCTATACGGCGGTATCTCCGTAGGCGCTTACGGTAAGGGCTATTTTGACGGAACAACCACCGCAGCTGCAGGTCAGGTGCGCTACGGATACAACGCTTATGGATTCCACACATTAGGCGCTAATTATGACAATTATAAAGTAATTGATGGTAAGAGTAATGGCGCAACATTTGATAAAAATTACTTAGTTACAAAGGCAAGCACAGCCAGAAGAACTGTAGATATTACCCTTAAGGGAAATGATATTAAGTATACTGTTGATAAGAACTATACCGTACTTGATACAATTAATAACGATAAAGTTTATCAGATTAAAAATGCAGTGATTGATAGTGCGAGTTATGCCACATCAAATGAAGAATTTGATTTTGATGCTGCATTCGCTGCAAAGGGTGTGTCAGATGCTGGTAATGCAATTGGTTTCCAGGCAACACATAATGGTATACAGGTTTATTCCTTTAGCGTTAAGCTTGCGGGTATTGACGGTGCGGAGGATATGCCCGCCGCTTCGGCACTCAGCTTTGAAACAATTTCGGCAAAGAATAATATTATAGAGACCGCAGTGGGCGAGTCTGTAAATTTTGCAAAGTATCTATATGAATTTATCGGTGGTACATATCTTGGAAATGCATTAACTTTTGGCTTTAGCGATAGCGATGCACCTTCCAACGATGCCGCATCCACTATCTCAGGCAAAACCTTTACTTCAAACAGCAAGGGCGTATATAACATTACCGGTACCTACGGCTCTGAAAAAATAGAGTTTACAGTAATCGTTACCGATGGTGTAAATAAGTTATATCAGGTCGAGGATGGTTCTCCTGCAATTCCAATGTTTGTAACCACCAGTGTTGACTTAGGCGATATGGTGTTTGGCTTCAAGAACAACCTCTATTATTACGGCGCTGACATAGATTGGGGCGTTGATGAAAGCAACTCTAACAATGCAGGTGTAATCTTAGATAATGCCAACAAGACAGTGTCTGTAATAGCAACAGGTACATATTGCCTCAAAGCAACCGTAAATACAACTGCCGGAGTGCAAGAGCGTAGAGTATACCTCTTGGTTAACAATGAGGGTGACCTTGACTTTAAGTTGGTTGATTACGATTTCTCGAAAAACAAATTTAATGCAGATGAATGGGTATTAGCTATTTCAAATGGCTCTGCCCCCGCTGATGTTACCACTATCAATGTGGGTACAAAACACGATAAGTTCTATAAGGTTCCGACAAAAACACAAAATGGCAACATAAAAATATTAGATGTTGCTACTACATCAGTGCATTTCTTTGGACAAAAAACAAATTATTTGGCTTTCTATAAAACTCCTGTTTTAGCAGATTTTGCAGATTATATTTTCTCTTCTACAGTAGATGTTTCCTATGAGGATTATGATTCAACCTATACTAACAGAGGTTTTGTTTTAAGAGCTAACATCAATACAGCAGCAGCAAATTATGATGGTACAAATGCTGCGGCATCTTCCATATTTAAACTTGCGGGGGATACCGATACGGCAACAGGAACAGGTCTTTATTTGATGAGCTTCCCCTATGGTGCGATATCGTTAGGTGCATATGGTAAAGGCTGGTTTGCAGGTCAGGGTGCCGACAGATACGGTTATAACCGTTATACCGTGCATTCGTTAGGAAACACCGCTGCTGACTATGGTAGATTTGCTATAGACCTTACACCGGATGCTAACTATTTACTTTCCGATG
Source organism: Acutalibacteraceae bacterium (assembly GCA_045650565.1). GTDB lineage: Bacteria > Bacillota > Clostridia > Oscillospirales > Acutalibacteraceae > SIG565. Next base: position 51,835 of record JAZRRG010000042.1, read on the forward strand.
AAAAGCAGTTGGTTAAGCGTGCTGTCGAAATCACCCTTAAGGGCAATGATGTTAAGTATGTGTTAGATGGAAACACCTTGCTTGATTCATTCTCCAAGCCCGTTTATATGCTTCAGGATGCGATGATAAACAATGCAAGCTTTCCAACTGTGAATAGTGAGCTTGTAAACTTTGATTCTGAATTTGAAAGATATGGCGTAACCGAGGCGGGTAATGCAATCGGCTTTGCGGTAACTCATGCAGGATTGCGCATACATTCCTTTAGTGTAAAGCTTATAGGTATTGAAACCGAGGCAGATATGCCCGCAGCCGAGCCGTTTAATGCATATATTGTTAAGGAGTCTTCTCCGGCGTTACCGATGACCGCCGCAACCAAGATTTCCCTTAGTGACTTTATGGTACAGCTCGGCGGCATTACATATAAGGCGAGCGATGCCGATTGGGGCAGTGTGGCTGCCGTACAAAACGGTGCAGTAGCAAACGGCGTTAAAATTGAGGGTGGCAACATCGTTGCTTACGAGCGCGGTGTTTATAGCGTAACCGCTACCTCAAAGGATGGCACTAATCGCACAGCAACAATATATATTATTGTTAAAAATGCTGATGAAGATGAGTATGTAATCTACGAAAAGGATTATAGAGATGGCAAAACCGACACAAGCGACTGGAAAACAACCGTTTTAGCGGCTGACGGAACAGACCTTGGAATTAGTATAAGCGGTGACACCCGTAAAGACTCGGGCCTTATTTATGACTGGGCAACGTCTTCAATAAGCAAGCCCATCAACGGCTTTGTTCCCTATTCACCGACAGACCTGTTTGATAAGGTTAGGGCTGTTAAGGGAACAAAGGATAAGGATACAGTAAAATACGGAACATACACATTGCTTGATAATGATGTTGTAAACGCTTTATCAGATTATACTGTAACAGCAGGACTTGGCGGATATCAAGGATATCGAGGTTCGGTTGGTGTTGTTGGCCGTGTTACAGGAACGGTTGACGGTAAATATACACCTGGCACATCAACAGATGTTGGATTCGCTTCGGCTACAGGCGGAAACTACATGATAGATTCCACCTATGTGGCAAAGAACAATCCTTACGTAACTCTTAACGGCGCTTCCTCTAAAGTTGATATTAGCGACAGCGCTATAAAGAATTACTATTATACATCCCTTAACAATGCAGGTAAAACATTGATTTACCGTTCGTTTGAGGTGCAGTATAACGGCAGTAATATGTCGGTTTACACACCTTATGGGGATTCATACACAACGACCATTCAGGGTGGTAAAGGTACTGTTGGTGTTGTTGCATTTACCCATACTCAGCACAATAGCGCAAATATTGCGGGCATTGTTCTTGCTGATTTCAAGGTGTCTCTCAAGAACCTTGATTTAAGCAACCTAAAATACACGGAGATTACATATAATCCCGCAAAAACTCCTGTAGTTGCACCTAACTATACCGATAACGGAAACTATAAAATTACGGTAAAGGATGCATATATAAGCGCCGTTGATATTAAAAATTCATCCAATGCATATTCTCAAAAGATTGTTATTCCGTCAACAGTGGATGGCAAAAAGATAACAGCAGTTGGAACCAACGTTTTCTATACGCTCTCAAGCAGTGTAAAGCAGTTAACAAATGCTTTCCACGAGGTTGTAATTTCCGAAGGAATCATAGAGGTTCAGGCCAATGCTTTCAGAGGCAACTATTTGATTGATAAAATTACCTTACCTGAAACGTTGACCAAGATAGGCAACTATGCATTTACAACAACCCATATAATAGACCTTGTTATTCCTTCCGCAGTGGCAACACTTGATGAAGGCGCATTCTATGGTGCAACTTGTTTGCATACAGTAAAAATCGGCTCTAGCTCTAATGAGATAGAAAACCTCTACAAGAGCAATTTAAAAACAATCGCCAAGAGAGTATTCTTTAACAACAAATCTCTCGGTGAAGTTAAGCTTCCGATGGGACTTAGGCAAATTGGAGAGGAAGCATTTAAGGGCTGCGATAACCTTAAGAAAATATACATATACAATAGCGAAACAGTTATTATGACGGGTGCTATTCCCGCCACAGCTGTAATTTATGGTGCTACCGGTTCTACAGCCCAGGCGTATGCTGATGCGAACGGAAATACATTCGTAGCAATAGATGATAAGATCGCCGAGGTAAAAACTGCTTACGATGCTTATATGGCAGCGCTTGAAGCAGAGGCCGAGGCAAAATCGCAGGTTACAGACACCAATGCAGCTTATGTGCTCAGCAAAAAATCTACCAGCTTTGTTTATGGTGTTACCGATTTAGTGCCCTCAAATTCTGCGGCGGGTAAATTCGTGCTTCCCACCAAGGGTAGCTATACATCACCTGCAGGTATAACCACTAATGATGTTACAGTAACATACGTTAATGCCAGTGCTTTTAAAAACTCAGCATACGGCTTAAGCTTATACAATGTAGTTATACCAAAGGGATATAACGAAATTCAGTCGAGTGCATTTGCAGGTTGCTTAAATCTAAGGTATATAACCTTACCTGATACGCTGCACTTTATACGCGATTATGCTTTCGAGAGCACCAATCTTAGAACAGTGACGCTGCCCATAAATACGGCGGTAATTGGCAATGGTGCTTTCCGCAACGCATCATCCCTTACAACAGTTACTTTTGCCGAGGGCTCTGTTTGCTACACGCTGGGTGAGAGTGCCTTCCAGGGTACAGCAATTACAACAATTAAATTACCGGTTCATTTGAGAACTATCGGCAAAAAGGCATTTGCCGACACTCCGCTTACCGATGTGTATATTTACAACCGTGAAGCCAAAATCGGCGAAGATGCATTCCCCGCAGGTACAAAGGTTCACGGTATTAAGGGTTCAACGGCTGAAGCGTATGCAAAAGCAAACGGCTTAACCTTCGTAGCTGACGTTACTGATACTTGGGATACCGTAATAAACACTGTTAATCCTAACGGCAAGTTTGTGTTCTCTATAGGCAAAACAGGCGCCTACGGTGTATCGGCATACACAGCAGGAGGTAAGGTAGTTATCCCGTCGGTTGCTGATGTTACCGATTCCGAAGGAACTGTTACTAAGGGTGCGTTTATCTCTAAGATTGATATTAATATGTTCAAGGAAAAGAACAATAGATATCAGTTATTTAGTGTGGTGCTTCCGGAGGGAATCACAAAGATTGAGGATTCTGCATTCTATCAGTGCGCAAACCTTGTAAAAATAAATCTACCTGCTTCAATAGTTAGCGTACAATCGTACGCATTTAGCAGCTGCGATATTCATGGTGAGCTTACCTTTGGTGTTAACTGTACCTCTATTGGACAGATGGCTTTCCATAACAACAAAAACTTAAAAGCCGTTTACATCTTAAATCCCGATTGTAGAATTGGCGATGATGCGTTCTCTGAAAGCACCAAAATTTTCGGTGTTGAGGGTTCCCAAGCTGAAAGATATGCCGAAAAATTCGGAAACGAATTTGTGGCTATAAAGGCAGGCGAGATGCCCAAGATTTCGGAAATTAAGGATACCGGCAACTATGTATTGGTTGGTGATGCCGCTACTTCAAGCGTAGTTGAATATAAGCGCAAGGATGAAAGCAAGGGCTATTCACCCAAGGTTACCTTCCCCGATAAAATAGATGGTGCTAAAATGACAACTATTGGGGGCTCGTTATTTAGCAATAAGCCGTACTCATATTCTTTGGAAGCGGTAGTAATTGCCGAGGGCTATACCACTATCGGTGATTCGGCGTTTAGCGGCTGCGCTAGACTCTCAAGAGTACAACTTCCGTCAACACTTACCACTATTGGCGGTAAGGCCTTTGCAAACACTGCTTTAACAGGTGACCTGGTAATTCCCGAATCGGTAACCAAGATAGGCAGTAGTGCTTTTGCAGGATGTAATCTTAACTCTGTTACCATTTCGAATCCGACAGTAGAGATATCCGGCTTCGCATTTTCTAATGTTACAATTAGGGGCTTGACCAATTCTACGGCCGAAGAGTACTACTTAAAGTACAAGAGCAAGGGTCTTAAGTGGGTATCGATAGGCGAGTATAATGACCCGAACGCTCCGAAGGAAGAAGAACAGAGTGGCAGCACTCAACAAAATGGTGGCGATGTTAACGACCAAGGAACCATCACATTGTTTGGTGTTGAGGTTAACGACTTTACATTTATTATCATAGTTGGAATTGGCGGTCTGATGCTCATTCTTCTTGTCGTAGGTGTTGTAATCGTATTGGTTGTTGTTAAGTCAAATGAAGACGATGATGATGACGATGATGATGACGATGATGATGATGATGATGATGATGATGACGATGATGATGACGATGATGACGATGACGATGATGACGATGACGATGATTACGAAGATGATGATGAATAGTCATTAGAAACAAAATTAAATATAGCCGCCGAATTATCGGCGGCTATATTTGTAAGAGTAGGAAATATTTTTAAAAAATAGGAATAATTACTAATTTTATATTGACTTTATAATTTTCTTATCGTATAATAATCTTGAAAGGGGCAGAGAATTATGTCTGAATTATTACAATATATTATTGCAAAAAAACACCATCAATTCCGCAAAACAGTTGATTGGGATTTAGGGCGTGAGTATAGCGAAAAGGGTTTAACCCCCGTGGAGCGTATGACCGACCGTTTTGAGCGTATGACAGCGGCTGAAACCCCTGTTATTTTGCCTGATGAAAAAATCTGTTTTATGCGCACTATTACAAATATTCCCGATTGCTTTACCGAGCAAGAGTGGAAGGAAATTAAATCCAAGCACTTTATTCACGAGCTTGGCTATATTTCCAACATGTGCCCTGATTACGGCATGGTAATCTCCCGTGGACTTTTAGAAATTCGTGAAACAGCCGATGAATATAGCAAGAGAAGTATTGATGCTATCATTCGCCTTGCTGATAGATATAAGGAAGAAGCGCTCCGCCAAGGAAGAAAGGATATCGCCGATACGCTAGAGCGGGTACCACGCTATTCGGCTACCAATCTTCGTGAAGCGCTGCAGTTTTTCCGTATTATCCACTATTCAATGTGGCTTGAGGGTAACTATCACAATATAGTAGGTCGCTTTGATAAATATATGTATCCTTACTTTAAAAAGGATATGGATGCAGGTGTTTACACCTATGAAACAGCGCTTGAATTGATAGAGGACTTTTTCCTGTCCTTTAATAAAGATAGCGATACCTATGTTGGCGTTCAACAGGGCGATAACGGTCAGGCGTTAGTTCTTGGCGGTGTAGATGAGAATGGAAACGAAATATTCAGTGAACTTTCCAAAATTTGCCTGGAGGCATCTCGCAATCTTAAGGTTATTGACCCCAAAATCAACCTTCGTGTTAATAAAAACACACCCATCGAAATTTATGAGCTTGGCACCGAGCTTACAAAGGCGGGTCTTGGCTTCCCGCAGTATAGCAACGATGATGTCGTAATTAAGGGACTTGTTAATTTCGGCTATGAAGAAAAGGATGCCAGAGATTATGCAGTCGCTGCTTGCTGGGAGTTCTTGATTCCCGGTGTTGGTGCAGATGTATGTAATATAGGCGCAATGTCCTATCCCGGAATTGTAGACCGTGCCTTCCATAAGGCATTACCGAACTGCAAGACATTCGATGAATTTATGGATGCTGTTAAATCTGAAATCAGAGCCGAGTGTGACCGCATTACCGATAACGTAAAGGATTTGTGGTTTGTTCCCGCACCCTTTATGAAGATTTTAACTCCTATGGAGGATATCATGGTTCGTGGTAAGTACAACAACTTTGGTATTCACGGTACAGGTATTGCAACTGCCGCCGACTCTATCGCAGCCGTTAAAAAGTATGTATTTGATGAAAAAAAATACACAGCCGAAGAGTATATTAAGGCGGTTGATGAGGACTTTGCTAACGATAGCGATATGTTGGCAGTTCTTCGTTACGAAGCTCCTAAAATGGGACAAAACGATGATTATGTTGACACTATCAGTGTAGAGATGCTCGAATATTGTGCCGATTATCTCGGAACAAAGACTAACTGCCGTGGCGGTAAATGGCGTGGCGGTACAGGTTCGGCTATGTTCTATTTGTGGCATGCTGCTGAAATTGGCGCATCACCTGATGGTAGACGCAAGGGTGAGCCGTTCGGCACAAATTTCTCGGGTAGTATTTTTGCAAAAATGCCCGGACCTATCTCGGTAATTTCTTCGTTCAGCAAACAAAACTTCACAAAGACCATCAACGGCGGACCGTTGACACTCGAATTCCATGGCGGTATGTTCAATAACGCTGATAGCATTGGTAAGGTTGCCCGTCTTGTAAAATCATACTTTGATATGGGCGGACATCAGCTACAGCTTAATGCCGTAAATGCCGAAGCAATGAGAGATGCACAGCTGCATCCCGAAAACCACGGACAGCTGGTTGTTCGTATTTGGGGATGGAGTGCATATTTCGTTGAGCTTGATAAGGAGTATCAGGACCACGTTCTTGCCCGTCAGGAATATACTATATGATAGGCACGGTTTTTGATATCAAAGAAATGACGGTACACGACGGCCCCGGCAGTCGTGTTACCGTGTTCTTAAAGGGTTGTCCTTTGCGCTGTCTTTGGTGCCATAACCCCGAGGGGTTGTCGGCAAAGCCGCAGCTAATGGTTAAGGAAAACCTTTGTGTGCACTGTGGACTTTGCAAAAAAGGTTGCGCTCATACAGAGTGTCAACCTTTTGAGCGCTGTATACACGCATGTCCCAAGGGGCTTGTGTCGATTAGCGGCACACAAATGACCAGTGAAGAGTTAGCCGAGAGGTTAAATTCTTATGCAACGTTTTTAAACCGTGTCGGCGGCGGAGTGACATTTTCGGGTGGCGAGCCGCTACTTCAAGCCGACTTTGTTGCCGAAACGGCAAAGATGCTGCCTAATATACATAAGGCGCTTCAAACCAGCGGCTATGCTGACAGTGAAAAGTTTAAAAAGGTTTTAGAAACGATGGACTATGTGCTTTTTGATTTAAAGCTGGCGGATGAAGCCGAGCACATAAAATATACAGGCGTTTCTAACAAGCAAATAATAGAAAACTATAAAATTTTAGAGAAAAGCGGCAAGGAGTTTGTCACCCGTGTTCCGCTTATCCCGGGAATTACCGACACAAAGGATAATTTATCTCGTATCGCTGCTATTGCGGGGGAAAACAAAGTGGAGATTATGCGTTATAACACAATGGCGGGTGCGAAATATCGGTCGGTGGGATTAGAATTTTCCTTGCCCGACCTTAAATCCAACGAGGTGGATTTATCGGTCTTTAAAAACGCCGAAATGCTATAAAAAATATTTTTTTATAAAAAAAACAATAATTTATAGCAATGTAAATAAAAAACGCTTTAAAACCGCAATATTACGATAATATTGCGGTTTTCTTTTTGGCAAAAAACGGAATATATATTGTTTTAATTTAAAACAAACCACAATATTTTGTGTTTTGGGTGTTGACAAGCCGAATTTGTTGTGCTATACTAATGGAGCACCGCAAAAAACGACAAAGAGAGAATTAAATGAACATACAGGGTTTTCAAAAATTAACATTACTTGATTTTCCGGGCAAAACCGCCTGCACGGTGTTTACGGGTGGTTGTAACCTTCGGTGTCCGTTTTGTCATAACGGCTCCTTGGTGACAAACCCTACCGAGCAGGAAAGCACTGAAAATGAGTGTTTAGAGTATTTAAAGAAGCGTGTCGGTATTATTGACGGTGTGTGTATCACGGGCGGCGAGCCGCTGCTCCAACCCGATTTGTTAGCGTTTATTAAGAAATGCAAGGAAATCGGCGTAGATATAAAACTTGATACCAACGGTGCAATGCCCGAAAAATTAGAAAAGGTAATAAAAAGCGGACTTGTTGATTATATAGCGATGGATATTAAAGCCGCACCTAACGGATATAAAAGGGCGGTAGGCGTTGATACCGATTTTGTTGAATTTTTAAAAAGTATGGAGATAATAAGAAATAGTGGAGTGCCCTATGAGTTTCGCACAACTGCGGTTAAGGGACTGCACAAACCCTCCGATTTCGAGGAAATCGCAAAGCTATTAAAAAAGGATGAAAAATATTTCATCCAAAAATTCACAGATTCGGGCAATCTATTAAAGCCCGAAGGACTCGGCAGTTTTTCGGATACCGAAACCCAGCAAATCGTTGAAAATGTAAAAAAATATATCCCCGGTGTTGCCACAAGGGGATAAGATATAAGGGGTAAAAACTATGTATAAGGTAATTAAGAGAGACGGCATACAGGTAGATTTTGAAATCTCCAAAATTTCCGATGCCATCAAAAAAGCTTTCGAAGCTTGCGAGCGCAACTACAACGATAATATTATTGACTTTTTGGCGCTCAAAGTAACCTCCGATTTTGAGCCGAAGGTACAAAGCGGTCTCGTAGCGGTTGAGGATATTCAGGATAGCGTTGAAACGGTGCTGGTACAAGCGGGCTATGCCGATGTTTCAAAGGCATACATCCTTTACCGTAGACAGCGTGAAAAATTGCGTAATATGAAGTCGACAATTCTCGATTACAAAGAGATTGTTAATCAGTACGTTAAGAATCTTGACTGGCGTGTTAAGGAAAACTCTACCGTTACCTATTCGGTAGGCGGACTTATCTTAAATAACTCGGGTGCTATTACGGCTAACTATTGGCTTTCTGAAATTTATGATGATGAAATTGCAAAGGCACATAAAAATGCCGATATTCATATTCACGACCTTTCAATGCTCACCGGTTACTGCGCCGGTTGGTCTTTAAAACAACTTATAGAGGAGGGTCTTGGCGGTGTTGGCGGTAAGATTACATCAGCCCCCGCTAAGCACTTGGCAACCCTTTGTAACCAAATGGTTAACTTCTTAGGTATTATGCAAAACGAGTGGGCAGGCGCTCAGGCGTTCTCATCCTTTGATACCTATTTAGCCCCCTTCGTTAAGGCAGACAACCTAAGCTATGATGCAGTTAAGAAGTGCATTGAGTCCTTTATCTACGGTGTAAACACACCTTCTCGTTGGGGTACTCAGGCACCCTTTACAAACATAACTCTTGACTGGACAGTTCCGCACGACCTAGAGGATGAGTATGCTATCGTTGGCGGTAAGCGTATGGACTTTAAATACGGCGACTGTAAGAAGGAAATGGATATGGTTAACCGTGCCTTTATCGAGATTATGATAGAGGGCGACGCTAACGGTCGTGGTTTCCAGTATCCGATTCCGACCTATTCCATCACCAGGGACTTTGACTGGTCTGAGACCGAGAACAACAAGCTTCTCTTCGAGATGACCTCAAAATACGGAACGCCCTACTTCTCAAACTATGTAAACTCTGATATGGAGCCGAGCGATGTACGTTCAATGTGCTGTCGCCTGCGTCTTGACCTTCGTGAGCTTCGCAAAAAGTCGGGCGGCTTCTTTGGTAGCGGCGAGAGCACCGGTTCAGTAGGTGTTGTTACCATAAATATGCCGAGAATCGCTTACTTGGCTGAGGATAAGGCAGACTTCTTCCGTCGCCTTGACCATATGCTTGATATTTCGGCTCGCTCACTTAAAATCAAGCGTACCATTATTACAAAGCTGCTTGATGAGGGACTTTATCCCTACACCAAGCGTTATCTTGGAACCTTTAACAACCACTTCTCAACCATCGGTCTTGTTGGTATGAACGAAGCGGGTCTTAACGCTAAGTGGCTGCGCAGCGATATGACAACCAAGCAAACTCAGGAATTCACCAAGGAAGTACTCAACCATATGAGAGAGCGACTTTCCGATTATCAGGAAATGTATGGCGACCTTTACAATTTGGAAGCCACTCCTGCTGAGTCTACATCCTTCCGTCTTGCTAAGCACGACCGCAAGCACTATCCCGATATCATTTGTGCATCTGATGCAGATACACCCTACTATACCAACTCTTCACATCTACCCGTTGGTTATACCGATGATATCTTTACAGCACTTGATGTTCAGGATGAGCTGCAAACACTTTACACCTCGGGTACAGTATTCCACGCATTTATCGGTGAGAAATTGCCCGACTGGAAGGCAGCCGCTTCGATTATCCGCAAGATAGCTGAAAACTATCGCTTACCTTACTATACATTGTCTCCCACATACGCAGTATGTAAAGAGCATGGATATATTCCGGGTGAAACATACACTTGTCCTAAGTGCGGCAAGGAAACCGAGGTTTATAGCCGTATTACAGGTTACTACCGTCCTGTTAAGAACTGGAACGACGGTAAAGCTCAGGAGTACCGTGAGCGCAAGACCTACGATATAGCAAATTCAGTACTCACACACGAGGGACCCAAAGATGACGGCTGTGAGTGTGAGGCAAAGCCGGCCGAGAACACCTTGGCTGACGGCATATATCTTTTTAAAACGGCAACCTGTCCCAACTGCAAGATAGCCGAAGCTTTGCTTGATAAGGCAGGTATTACCTACAATAAGGTATTGGCGGAGCAAAATGTGGCGCTTACCGAGTCGCTCGGCATCAAACAGGCGCCCACATTGGTTAGAGTAGAAAACTCAAATGCCGAAAAATTCGCAACGGTGCCGAACATAAAGAAATTTATCAGCTCGGTTCAGTAAATGCATAAATACGGGGCGGCAAAACCGCCCCGTATCTTTTGAGGTGAAAACAATGTATGATATTATTGTAATAGGCGCAGGTCCTGCGGGACTTACCGCCGCCATTTATGCCAAAAGAGCCAACAAGAATGTGCTCATTCTTGAAAAGAACGGCTTTGGCGGACAAATAACATCCTCACCAAAGGTTGAAAATTATCCCGGCTTTGAGAGTGTCAGTGGCAGTGAGCTGGCCGACAGTATTGTGTCACAGGTATTAGCACAGGGTGCCGATGTCGAAATAGAAAAGGTAATAGAAATAAAGGATAACAGCAAAACAAAAACCGTTGTAACCGAGGAGGGTAACGAGTATGAGTGCCTGTCGGTTATAATTGCGGGTGGAGCGAAACACCGCCATTTAGGACTGCCGAATGAAGAAAAGTTCATAGGTGAGGGCATATCCTTTTGTGCGGTTTGTGACGGTGCTTTTTATGATAATAAAACGGTAGCGCTGATAGGCGGAGGAAACTCGGCACTGCAGGAGGCAATACTGTTGTGTGAGACCTGCAAAAAGGTTTATGTTGTTCAAAATCTTGATTACCTAACAGGAGAAGAACGCCTACAGGAAATTTTGCGTAGTAGAGGAAATGCCGAAATTATAACGGGAGCCGTAGTATGTAGCTTATCAGACGGAGAGAAGCTATCCCACATTATAATCAAGAAAACCGAGACGGGCGAGGAAATAAAGCTTGAAATTGACGGTATGTTTGTAGCAATCGGTCTTGAGCCCGAGAACGATAACTTTAAAAATGTAGCCGACCTTGATAAATTTGGTTATATTGATACAGATGAAACCTGTGCTACCAGAACACCCGGCGTGTTCGTAGCGGGTGACTGCCGTAAAAAAGCGGTTCGCCAGGTAGCAACCGCCGTAGCCGACGGTGCCGTAGCCGCAATATCGGCATGTAGATATATTGATGCATTATAAAACATAAAAAACAACCTACCAAATTTGGTGGGTTGTTCTCTTATCTATATATAGAGTATAATGTAGTGAGTATCCTCGTTTGTAGTGACACTTAATATAAAGAACACCGCAGAAAAAATTCTGCGGTGTTCTTTATATTGTAATATTTTTAATCCAATAGATAAATTCCCGTATCAAGTACGGCGAATTCGTAGCCGTCGTTTTTAATAAAGCGGTAAACGGGGGAATCAAATTGGCGGTAAATTTCCGCCGCATAGGTATTAAGACTAACCTTTACAATGGTGTTGCTACCGCTGTTACAAACGTAAATATCATGGTCATCGACAAATAAATCAACCGGCTTATCAAAGGGGGAAGCAGCGCCTCCGCCAATGCGTAGCTCCTCTTTCATAGTCATCAAGTTCATACGGGTCAGCACCGATGCCTCCTTAAAGCAGGTCCAAAGTGAGCGATTGCTCACAGCGATTCCGCTTGGTGGGTTACCACGGTAGGCAAGAGTACCACACCATACACATTCCCCGTCAACATCCATAAGCTTACCCTCGCCATCTCGCTCCAATATAAAGTGTTTGCCCGAGGATAGCGCCAAGGAGCGACTCGTAACGTGGTTTTTTATGTGGCGTAAAAAAGTTTTATCATTACTTCCAAATTTAGAAAGGGTATAAAGACTGCGCAAGGCAAGTGTCACCTTACCATCAGCAAAGGTAACCATTTTGTAGGTTATATCAACAGTGGCAGAATCTTTCCCACTGATGTAGGCAAAAATCAGTCCGTTTTCAACCGGTACAACATCTACAACCGTTCCCGAAAACAAGGTTTTCATATTACTTTTCCCCTTTCTTTAAATTCATTACCCTTTGAGCCGCCGATAAAATCCCTATTTCGCCCGAGTGGAAGTTAAGACCACCCTGAAGCCAAACGGCAAACGGCTCACGAAGCGGAGCATCGGCCGATAATTCTATTGAGGCACCGAGGGTGAAAGCACCCGCTGCCATAATAACTTCACTGTCATAACCCGGCATTGGGGCAGGGTAGGGCGTAGCCAAGGAATCGATTGGAGAGCCCGACTGCAAGCCCTGACAAAACGCAATAAGCGTTTCGGAATTTTTAAGTAATATTGTTTGTATAATATCGGCACGCTGCTCGTTGTATGCGGGCAGAGGAGTATAGCCCATTAAGCCAAACAGTTTTGCGGCAAAAACGGCGGTTTTTAGCGCTTCACCAACAACGTGTGGAGCCGAAAAAAGTCCCATATACAACTCTCGCAGGTGACCGAGTGAAGCACCAACTTCACGTCCGACACCGGGGGCAGTTAAACGATAAGCGCATTTTTCAACCAAATCGCTTCGACCTGCAATATATCCGCCCGTAGGCGCAATGCCGCCGCCCGGATTTTTAATGAGTGAGCCCGCAATTATATCGGCGCCAACCTCACACGGCTCGGTGGCTTCCACAAACTCACCGTAGCAGTTATCTACCATAATAATGGTATCGGGTGAAGCTTCACGAACAGCACGGCACAGCTCTCCGATTTTAGCAACCGATAAGCTCGGCCTTAAGCTGTAACCCTTTGAGCGCTGTATGTACGCCATTTTGTATTTTTGCTCTTTAAGAGCTATTTTTATGGCATCAATATCGGGTGTTCCATCGTTTTTTAAATCAACCTGATTATATTCTACGCCAAAGTCCTTAAGGGAACCATCGGTATGCTTATCAATTCCCAAAACACCAATGAGTGTATCATACGGTCTGCCCGTTAGGCAAAGCATTTTGTCGCCCGGTCGGAGCAGCCCGAAAAGCGCCACCGTTAAGGTATGGGTACCCGATACAAAGTTGTGGCGGATAAGGGCGTCCTCAGCGCCCATACAGTCGGCAAAAACCCGTTCTAACATATCTCTGCCGCTGTCATCATAGCCATAACCCGTAGAAATGCCCAAATGCGACTCGCTAACACCGTTTTTCACAAAAGCCGACAAAACCTTTTGCTGATTATAACGGGTGACAGAATCGATTTTTTGGAAAATTTCTCGGCACTCGGACGTTGCCTTGTCGCTGAGTTTTATAAGCTCATCATCAAATTTAAAAAAATTCAAGTTATTCATCTTCCTTTAGCCAAAGCATTCAAACCCGAATCAGATTTTGGGATAAGGATTTTACGCTGTGGCTTTGTTAAAATACTCGCAAATCCGTCAGGATTTGCTGTGTTTTGGCTAATGTACAGTATGCTACCTTTGATTCAACCGTAAATCCGTTTTTTTCATAAAACGGAACATTTTTATACTCGGCGCAAATGTAAACCTCTCGGTGTTTTACTATTTCGAGCAAACGGTTAAGCGTTGCCGTGCCAAGACCTGAGAGGCGGTTATCGCTCTCTACCGCAATTCCCGCAAGGGTTGCAAAGCTTTCGTTAAAAAGTATAACCCCCGCCGAATATTTACTCGTTACATATCCCGCTGTGCCACGCCTTATGCGGTGGGACATATCGGCAATAAAGCCCTGCTTGTCCCCTACGGGAAGGTGCTTTGATAAAACAGAATAAACCTTATCGAGTCCCTCATAGGTGTTTTCAATTTTTTGTGTTGTGTCAAAGTCATGGGACTTGTAGAGAGATGCGCACTGCAAAGTAACATCGAGTCCCAAGCTGTTTGCCGTTTGCAAATCGGTGAAAATATTTGTTGGAGATACGGCATTTATAAAGGAGCGGAGCTCCTCGGTATCGCCTGCGCTTCGGCAAATAATCATATTTGAGTCAATTAAAGAGATAAGCGCCGTCACATTTTGATTTCCATCCCGTTGCACCCAAAAAAGCGCAATTTTTGGGTAATCGCAATAGGCGGCATATAGGCACATAAGCCGAACGTAAGCCACATTGCGTACATTTATATCGGGTAGAGTTTTACTGAGTGTAATCAATTAAAGTTCCCCCGAGCAAATTTTATTTATCATATATTCCGTAAGCTTTTTTGCGTTTTCAATATCACTTATATCACATATACTCGAGGGCGTATGGATATAGCGGCAAGGAACCGATATAGCAAGGGTTCTGACACCCTCTCGGCTTAAATGAATTTCACTTGAGTTGTTTCCACCCGCAACCGCCTGTTTTACTTGGCAGGGAACACCCGAATTTATAGCCGCATTAAACAGCGTACGGTCATACACAGCACCTTTGTCCATAAAGGAAACGGCAGGACCTTTGCCAAGGTAACAAACCTTGTTGCAGTCCTCCACCGAGTCAATATCGGCGGCGGTGGTGGCTTCAAGCACTATGGCGGTCTCGGGGTTTACGGTATAGGCGGCGGTTTTAGCACCACGGCAACCGATTTCCTCGCCAACGGTAAAGGTGGCATAAAAATCATACTGGCTTTCCTGCTTTAAAAGCTCGGTTAGTATAAAGCAGCCAACCCTATCATCTATTGCCTTGGCTTTTATGCGAGTATCATCTAATTTAGCAAACTCACTAACGATAATACCGCCGTCGCCTATGTTTATAAGCTCCTCTGCTTCGGCACGAGAGGAACAACCGATATCTATATAAAGGTCATCGACTTTGGGGCATTTTTTACCCTCGTCGCCCTCGGTTAAATGTATTGGCTTGCAACCAATAACACCAAATACCGAGTCGTTAATTAAACACAAGCGGCAAAGCAAAACACTCGGTTTTATTCCGCCGAGCACGTGAAATTTTAAAAAACCGTCACTCGTTATGGCAGAAATGATTACCCCAACCTCATCCAAGTGGGCATCAATCATCAGCTTTGTGTGGGAGGGAAGTTTACCCTTTTTGTAGGCGATAATGTTGCCGTTTTTATCGGTGGTGCACTCGCAAAAGGGTGAAATTTCTTCCAAAATCTGCTCTCTGACAGTTTTTTCAAAGCCCGAGGGGGAATTTGCTTGACAAAGCTTTTCTAAAGATTTAAGCATTTTTTAGTCCCCCCGACAAAACATATTTTTCGAGCAATGCTACAACCGACAAAATATCACTTATTCGCACAATTTCAACATCGGTGTGCATATTGCGAAGCGGAATAGAAACAAGACCTGACGGAATTCCGCCGCCGCTAACCGAAATAACATCGGCGTTGGTAGATGTTTTGCCTCCCATTACCTCGTTTTGATAGGGTATATCATTATCACTTGCCAATAAAACAAGCTTGTCGGTTATATCACGGTTTAAAACGGGAGAAATGCCTATCATTCCGCCACCTCCCAGCATTCCGCACTTGGTGGCAGGAATATCGGGTCCGTCACCAAAGCTTACATCTACTATAACCGCTTCATCGGCATCGCTTTTAAATGCAGCGGTTTTGGCACCACGAAGACCTAATTCTTCCGTATCGCTAAATAAGAATTTAACGGTTATGGGCAGCTTCTTTTTGTATAAACGCTCTGTGAGTAAAATGAGTGCCGCAACACCCGCACGGTTATCGAGAGATTTACCGCAAAGGAAGCAGCCGTTTAGTATAGCCGCATCCTGCCTATAGGTTACAAGGTCACCAACCGAAATAAGCTCGGCGGCTTTAGGACCGATACCTGTATCTATTTTGATTTTGGAAATGTTATCTATCACGGTATCGTTGTTATCAAGATGTGGCGGAGTGCTGACAAAAACGCCGCAAACTTTCTGCTTACCGTGTATTGTCACAGGTCTTGCGGGTAGATGCCGCAAATCGATGCCGCCGAGGTTGGAAACGGTTAAAAAACCGTCAGCCGATATATTTGTGACAACGAAGCCCACCTCATCAATATGCGCATCAAGCAGTAGGGCATAGTCGCTCTTACCCTTTATTGTAAGGCATCTTGTAAGACCGTTTAATGCTTCTACCGTGCCGTATTTACTTAAATGCTTTTCAAGAATTTTTACCGCATCATCTACAGTACCTATAGCACAAGCAGAGGAAAGTGCGGTTAACAAGCTTTTTATATCCATTATAATTTATTCACCAGTTCTTTAAAGTAGTTTCCACGCACTGCAAAGTTCGGGAAGGCATCAAAAGAGGCACATGCGGGGCTGAGTGTTACAATGTCGCCCGCTACTGTGTTATCGTATGCTTTTTGTACGGCATCATCAAGATTATTTGCTCTAATAATTTCGGGAGAGCCCTTGTATTCCTTATGCTCTGTTACTGCCTTTTCTATTTTCTCGGCGGTAGGTCCCGTTAAAATTAACAGTTTAACCTTATCAATTACATAGGGAGCCATCGGCTCAAAGGGAATTTGCTTATCGTAGCCACCCGCCAATAGCACTACCTTTCGGTCAAAAGCTTTAAGACCCGCAATGGTACGGGTAGGGCTTGAAGCAATAGAGTCGTTAAAATAGCGTACGCCTTTAACCTCTCTTACAAATTCAATGCGGTGGGGGACACCTGCAAATTCCCTGGCAACAATTCGTATGTTGTCAGCACCAACATAGCCCCAAACCGCCGAGATGGCGGCAAGATAGTTGGCTACATTATGGTCGCCTAAAATGGTTATGGCATCTCGGTGCATAATAGGTGCATTGATACCTCGGTAGCACATATTGATATAACCGTCGTTATCAAGCCAAGCGCCGTTTTTAACGGGATTTTCCATACTAAAGCCCAAGGACTGTCCACGCACAAGCTCACGAAATCCGTTAGTAATTTCGTTATCGTAGTTTAAAACGGTACGGGAAAAGGCACCTTGGTGAAGCAGTACGTTCTTCTTTGCCTCAACATATTCGTCCATATCCTTGTGGATGTCAAGATGGTTGGGCGCCACATTTGTAACAACCGCAACATCGGGACTTTTTCTCATAGATATAAGCTGGAAGGAGGAAAGCTCAACAACAACATAGTCCTCACTCTTAATTTCATCAATTCTCGGAAGCAAGGGTGTGCCAATATTACCGCCCACGTGTACTGTATAGCCCTCACGCTTTAACATCTCGGCAATAAGGGTGGTTGTGGTGGTTTTTCCGTCGGAGCCGGTAACCGCAAAAATCTTTGCAGGGCACAAATCGAAAAATACCTCCATTTCACTCGTAACGGCTATTCCACGTCTGCGTGCCTCTTTAAGCTCGGGCAAATTAAAACTCATACCGGGGGTGCGGAAGATAACATCCACCTCAAGCTTTTTAAGGTAGTCCTCTCCAAGACTGAGCGTTGCACCCGCATTTTCAAGCTCATCACAAATAGCGCCTAATTGTTCACGTGTTCTGCGGTCACACGCAACAACACGAGCACCTCTGCTTAAAAAGGTTTTAATAAGCGGAGTGTTGCTAATGCCAATACCGCACATTGCGATTTTTTTGTTTTCAATTTGCTCCCAAAACTGTTTAAAATCCAAGTTTACCCCTCCGAAAACATACTTATTTATTATATTATACTAACATATTATATAAATATCAATAATTAACTTTTTATAGTGACAAATATTGACAAATTTTTTGCTTTTTGATAAAATAGGTTATATTTTTTAAGAGGAGGAGTCTTAATTTATGCTTTGGTTTTGGTTGTCGATATTAGCGCTTCTCTGTTGGAGTGGCTCTGACCTTTTTTCAAAAATGGGAACTCGTGAGCAGGACAAAAACAGTCATTGGAGGGTTGTTTTTGCAGTCGGCTTAATTATGGGTGTTCATTTTTTTATAACGCTTATCGGCGGCGCAATAATTGATGGCACCGTGGGGGTTGACAATGTTAATAAGGTGTTGGCAAGTCTTGTTTACACCGATTTTAAATTTATAGATTTTATTCATTATTTACCGATAGCGGCTTTGTATATATTGGCAATGGTGCTCGGTTACATAGGACTTCGTTATATTGAGCTCTCCATTTCCTCGCCCATTTGTAATTCTTCGGGCGCCTTGGCATTCCTTTTATGCCTAATATTCGGTCTTGTTTCCACTGAGGATATAACTGTTATGACGGTGGTTGGCATTGCAATGATAACCGTTGGTATTATAGCGCTGGGATTTGTTGAGCAAAGGGAAGATGAAGAGGTAAGACAAGCACGGCAGGAAAGGGCAAACCGCAAATACACAAAAAGCGTTCTCGCCTTTTTGCTTCCAATTTCGTATCTTATAATTGATGCATTGGGAACGGTGGGAGACGAGTATCTTTTTTCAGACGGCTTTATCCAAAGAACCGGTATAGAAATGAGCGACTATGCGGCAAATGCGGCATTTGAGTTAACATTTTTCATCCTGGCAGTGTTTGCATTTATTTGGCTTAAATTTGTCAAGAGGGTGCCGGTGTTTAAGGGCGGCAAGCACTTGTTCTGGGGCGGACTTTGCGAGACGGTAGGTCAAGTATTCTATATGGCGGTTATGTTTAGCGATTTTTCAGTTGGTATGGTAATCATTTCGGCTTACTGTGCAATATCTGTGCTTTGGAGCAGAATATTCCTTAAAGAAAAAATGTCGTGGAAGCACTATGCTGCCATCATTATTGTAATTGCGGGTATAGTGATACTCGGATAAAATAAAAATGGGAGACACTTCTTTACGAGGTGTCCCCAATTTTTTATTCCAAAATATCTTTTTCTTTTAGTTTTTCGATAAATGCCTCAACATCTCTTTGTGCGGTTTCTTTATCAACCGCATATTCGCTCAAAAGGGCATTAATCAAATTTTCGGTAGTGTTTTCTTCGGTTAATTGCTCCCATAAAAATTTACCTGTATCGTTTAGCGTTATAACCGAATTAAAGTTTACCGATGAGCCGACACAAACCACAAGATTTTCACCCGCTACGGTTCTTAAAATATAATCATCACGAATTTTCACGTTAGTATCCCTTCCTTCTATATACAATCATTATATAATATTTTAAAATGTATTGCAAGTAGATAGCCGAGTGTTGTATAATATTTAAAGAAAAATTAAAAACTAGGAGATAAATATGGATATTTTCAAGGAACAACTGATAAAAATTAAAAGGAGTCCCGCTGAGTATGTGTTAATGGCTATAATTATTATTGTAGCCCTCGCAATAAGCGTGGCATTGTTTTTGTTTTCGGGACAGTTTCCAATTTTTATTTTGCTTATAGTTGCCGTTATTTACGGTACGGCAAAGCTAATCGGTATGTTTTCGGTTGAATATGAGTATATCGTAACCAACTCATCGGTCGATATTGATAAGATTATTTCAAAAAGCAGTAGAAAGCGCCTTGTTTCCTTTGATAGCAAGGATATTATTCGTTGCGAAAGGGGTTGCGCAAATGCGGTGATAGCGGCGGATGATAGGTTTATTTGCTGCGACAAGGATGATACAAACGCATATTGGGTGCTTGTAAAGTCGGGCAACAATAAAAAGGTTTTGATTATGATGGCGCCCAATGAGGCGATTATTGAGGCCATAAAGTCGGGTGCACCTAAAAATAAAGCAAGAGAGATTTTTAACTGATATGTACGATTATGAAACAATTAAAGCTCCGGTAATATCTCCAAGACCAAAGGATTCGCATAAGGGCACCTTTGGTACGGCACTGCTTGTGTGTGGGAGCTTTGGAATGGCGGGAGCCGCTATGCTTTCAGGCGGTGCAGCGCTTCGAAGCGGTGTTGGTAAACTTCAAATGGCGGTGCACAAAAGCATTTACGGCATCTGTGCTAATGCCTTGACCGAGGCGGTGTTTTTGCCCTATGGTAGTCGCTTTAAAAAGACGGTGTTACGGCATATTAAGTCGGCGGACAGTATACTTTTCGGTTGCGGAGCAGGGGTTAAGAAAAGCACATTAAATGGTCTTCGATTGATAATTAAAAACGCAAACTGCCCTATAGTGATTGATGCGGACGGAATAAACCTGTTATCTCACAGCATAGATATATTAAAACAGGCAAAAACTCCTATAATTTTAACTCCGCATCCAGCTGAGATGTCCCGCCTTTGCGGTAAAAGTGTTGCCGAGATAAATAATAATCGGTTGCAAACCGCCGCCGATTTTGCGGCAAAGCACGGTGTGTATTTGGTGCTTAAGGGCAATCAAACGGTTGTTGCCGCACCCGATGGAAAGCTATTTGTAAATTCAACGGGAAATGCAGGGATGGCTACGGGCGGCAGCGGCGATGTTCTCGCAGGTATTATGGCGGGCTTACTCGCATATAATACCGATGTTTTGGGGGCGATACAGGCGGCAGTGTATATACACGGCACCGCAGGGGACAGTGCGGCGAAAAAATTGTCGCAAACGGCAATGCTGCCGAGTGATGTTATTAAGGAGTTACCTTGCGTGTTTAAAACACTTGAAGGGTAGCGGTTTTGTGCAAAAATTTAAAGTAGTTATACTTCTACTCATTTTTACTTGCTTGTGCGCATGTGGCAGTTCCTCGGTAACTCCTGTTACCTGTGGAGTGTCGTTTAATGCGCACATTTTGTATTTTAATAAAGAGTATACCTGTGCGGTGGTTATCGGCGCCAACGGTGATACGGTTTTAACCGTTACCGAGCCACAGCTCATATCGGGCGCCAAGGTTGTTATAACAAAGGATGAGGCGTATGCCGAGTATAAGGATATAAAATATCCCGTAGACCTAACTAGAGCCGAGGGAGCGCCTTATTTCCTGTTGCGAGTGTTAGGCGACATAAAAAACAAGACCGCCTCAAAAAGCGACAGTGGATATATAATCGAGGGTGCTGTGTCGGATGAAAAATACAAAATAACCCTTGCCGGAAGCGGACTTCCGCTAACACTCAAAGGAGAGAATATTGAAATTGAGTTTTTAGATGTAAAGATTACATAGAAGAGATTGAGATTTAGGCAATAGAAAAACGGGCAGCTGCCCGTTTTTTATTTTTGTTCTGTATTTTGAATAATAATTTCTCCGTTTTGTTCTTCGAAAACTCTGACACACTGGCGGATAAGCTTACCGTGTAAAACAGGGTCAATCTCAATGCTAAGATGCTTATTTTCTTTGTTACGCATAATCTATCTCCCTCAAATCTTAAATTAAGTATATTTTAAGATTGTTTTGTTGTTTTGGCGTATATCCCTACAAAAAAGGATGAATATAGCAATTAATCTTAATAATTTCTAAATATAGCATTTTACAGTATAGTCCCTAAATAGAAAAAACCGCTCAATAGAGCGGTTTTCATTTTATTCAAGTATCCAAACCTCAATATTTCTTCTACCGAATTTTTTGCATTCTGCCTCGGTGTTAAAGAAAAGGTCAAAATTTGTGGGGCGGGTGCTTACAAATCCGCCTGTATCAGCCGCAACAGCATATCCGTAGATGTAGCTGCCGTCAGACGACTTAATGTAGAATTTAGTGCCGTAAGCATAAAGATTTGTGTTAATAGCAACGTGGCCGGGCTTTAAATACACACCCGATGCCGAGTGCCAACGGTTAGACTCGGTATAAGCCGTTGCCTGAACCGTAATTTTTTTAACATAATTTACGGGATTTCCGTTCTTGTCAAGCTCAATAGGACTTGCGGGTTTTAATTCAGAAATGGTGTTAACCTTTGAAGAATTTGTAACAGCCGCTGCTTTTGTTCCTACCGTGACAATCTCTTGAACGGCGGGTTGAACAACATTTACGGTTACAATCTCAGTGTTGGCTACAACGCCATTAACAAGCTTCGTGACCTTGGTAACCTCTTTTTTGCCGTCTACACCCTTGGTGGTTACCTTCGTTGTAGATAACTTGTGCGAATAAACAGTTTTAGAGGTGTAGGGAATCGTTTCGGAAACAACCTCTGTTACGTAATTTATATCGGTTATGTCAATATAGGTTGTATCATTTAATACAGTATCAAGCGAGAGACTAACTACATCATGCTCATCAAGCTTAATACCTGCAAGGGAAATGGCATCTTCAACCGTCTCGCCCGGACAAACATCAACATAGTGTGTGGTATCACCAACCGTTACATAGGAAGGGAAGGTGTATGCAACCGAAATGTCGATATTTTTGCCTTCTTTATTAAAATTGGTTATCTTAAAATTTTGAGAATCGAGCTTTGCTATTTTTAAAACATCAGCCGCTTCGGTTTTAAAGGTGAAAAAGCTTTGCGTGGAGTTACCGTCGGTAACGGTAACGGTATTTAGTGTAAAAATGAGAAAAAGTATAACCGCAAGCAAGGCGACAAACAGATAGCCGATGCCGAATGCTCTTGAAACATCTCCCTGAGAATAGTTCTCACGGGAACGCTTAATCTTTTCTATCATCTAATTACTCCTTTTCGATGTTGCCGATAAATCGGTCATTTTTGAGGACCTTAGCATTATATATGGTAATTCACTAAATGTCAAACAAAACAAAAACAGTGATTTTGTGCAAAACGCACAAAAAATTACGGAATTACGAAATAATTACAGGTTTGTAACCATTTGTTTTCGGGAAATATGGTAAAAAATGGTTTTTTGTTTGTAGAAAAAGCCGAAAGTAAAGGTCACAGCCCGTCGCAAAGGGGTGAAAAAGGGCGTAAAAGCGGCAAAAAACACTATATTTTCTAAAATCCGTGTTTACATATATCATATTTTGTGGTACTATTATTTTAAAATATCAGCAATCAATAGGTTGTACATTTATATAATATGCCGCTAATATACAATATATGTAAAAGCGGTGCAAAGTGGGTGTATTATGGGAGTATTTAAGGCGTTGCTAATGGATGATGCCGCAATAACAAGGGCGCTAAAAAGAATTTCTCACGAAATAGTTGAGCGCAACGGCGGTGTTGATAATATTTGCATTATCGGTATTAAGCGCCGAGGTGTACCGTTAGCGCAAATTATTGCAGATAACATTGAGTGTATTGAAAATAAAAAGATACCCGTAGGTCAGGTAGATATAGCGTTGTATCGAGATGACTTAACCGAAATTTCTGACGACCCTGTGGTAAGCGGTGTTGAGATAGATTTTAATATTACCGATAGAACTGTAATATTGGTTGATGATGTTTTGCATACAGGCAGAACGGTACGGGCAGCACTTGAGGCGATTATAAAGGCGGCTCGTCCAGCAGCAGTGCAGCTTGCGGTGCTTATCGATAGGGGACATAGAGAGCTACCTATAAGGGGTGATTATGTCGGTAAAAATGTACCAACCTCAAAAAGTGAGACAATTGCTGTAAATGTACCGCCGTATGATGAGAGGTTATCGGCTGAATTATATGAAGGATAATAAAAAGGAGGGTGCTCGATGCCAAAGGTTATGGTAGCTATGAGTGGCGGAGTGGACAGCTGTGTTGCAGCGGCTTTGCTTTTAGAGCAGGGCTTTGAGGTCATCGGCGCCACCTTACGCCTATACGAAAAAAACGGTGACTCCACCCAAACGCAAAGGGCAAAAAGTGTTTGCGATAAGCTCGGTATACCTCACGTCGTTTTTGATATGAGAGAGCTTTTTTTAGAAAAGGTAATAAAGAAGTTTGCCAATGAGTATGATTTAGGTCTCACCCCAAATCCTTGTGTTGAGTGTAATATACATTTAAAATTCGGCGCACTGCTTGATAAGGCAATCGAGCTTGGCTGTGATTATCTTGCAACGGGTCACTATTGCAAAATAGAAAACATTGATGGTGCAGCGGTGCTTTACCGACCCGCCGACCGCAAGAAAGACCAAACCTATATGCTATGGCATTTAAGCCCTACTCAACTGTCGCATATACTAATGCCCTTGGGGGCGCTTACCAAAGAACAGGTTAGAAAAATAGCCGAGGAATATGGCTTTGAGTCGGCAACCGCCAAAGACAGTCAAGACATTTGCTTTGTGCCCGATGGTGATTACGTTGCCTTTTTAGAGGAATTTTACGGAAATAAATTTGCAAGAGGTAAATATTTAGATACTTGCGGTAATGTTTTAGGTGAACACTTAGGTCATCAGTGCTACACAGTAGGGCAAAGAAAAGGGCTTGGAATTGCTTTGGGATGTCCGCAATTTGTTATAAGTAAAAATGCGTCGGATAATACAGTGGTGTTATCATCAGATGAAAAAATGCTTTTTAAAACCAAGGTTTTGGTGCGAGATGTTTCTCTAATGTCGGGGGAGATACCCGATAAGCCCTTTGTATGTACTGCAAAGCTTAGATACAGTGCACAGGACACAGAAGGTACTGTTTATCCACAGGGGGATAAAAGGGCAGTAATTGAATTTGTGAGTCCTGTGAGGGCTCCGTCGCCCGGTCAGTCGGCAGTTTTTTATAAGGATGACAAGGTGCTCGGCGGTGGAATTATTGAAGGAGGCGAGTAGTATGACCGATGAGATAAAAAGGGTTAAAGAGGCGCTCGAAAACAATAATATTAGGGTTTACTATGCCGAAAGTAAGGATGAAATAGTAGATATCGTAAAACAAATAGTACCAAAGGGTGCTACGGTTTCCTGTGGCGGTTCGGTAACGCTTGCCGACTGCAACGTGACCAATTTGTTAAAAAGCGGCTATTATAATTTTCTCGATAGGTCTGCGTCTGATATTACCTCAGAGCAGATAGAGGAGATTTATAGAAAAACCTTCTCCTGTGATACGTTTTTCACCTCTGCAAACGCCGTAACGCTTGATGGCGTATTGTATAATGTTGATGGCAGGTCAAATCGAGTTGCCGCTACCTGCTACGGACCAAAAGAAATTTTGTTTATAATAGGTGCCAATAAAATAGTTAAAGATTTTCCCGAAGCGGTAAAGAGGGTAAAGACGGTAGCGGCGCCGCTTAACGCTCGGCGTTTAGGACTTGATACGCCCTGTGCAAAGAATGGTAAATGCTGTGACACAAACGGAAATGTCGGCAGCGGCTGCAAGAGTAAAAATCGTATATGCATAAATTTTGTTGCAACGGCTTTTCAGCGTGAAAGAGATAAAGTAAAGGTGCTTCTTTGCGAAGATAATATGGGTTATTAAATGCTTTTACCTCACATACTAATTTAGTATGTGAGGTGTTTTTTATGAAAAGGATAATTGCATATATTTTATGTATATGTATGGTGTCGGTGCATACTGCGGCGGCAACGGTTAGTATGGAATGGGAGGCGGATGATATTGATGTGCCGCTTGAGGCGGTAACTGCCGAATCGAACTCGGTAACGCAGCTTGAAATCAAGGCAAAATCGGTAATTCTTATGGAGCCAATGACCGGCACTGTGCTGTATGAATCGAATGCGGATGAAAAAACTGCACCCGCATCCATTACAAAAATAATGTCGCTTTTACTTGTTATGGAAGCCATAAAGCAGGGTGCAATAAAGCTTGATACGGTGATTACCGCCACCGAACACGCATGTAGTATGGGCGGCTCACAAATTTGGTTAGAGCCGGGTGAGCAAATGACGGTGCACGAATTACTTAAAGCCGCAGTTATAGCATCAGCCAATGATGCCATGGTAGCGCTCGGAGAGGCGGTGGCAGGTAGTGAGGAGGGCTTTGTCGCCCTTATGAACCAAAGGGCAAAGGAGCTTGGGATGAACAATACCCATTTTGTTAACTGCACAGGTCTTGATGCCGAGGGGCATCTTACCAGTGCGCACGACGTGGCGGTTGTATCGAGTGAGCTTATAAAGTATGACTTAATTAAGGAATACTCTACCGTTTGGATGGACTCCTTGCGTGGCGGCGAGAGTGAGCTTGTTAATACAAACAAGCTTGTAAGATTTTATGAGGGCTGTACGGGGCTTAAGACAGGCACCACCTCACAAGCGGGGTATTGCCTGAGCGCTACCGCCGAAAAAAACGGTATGCAATTGGTGGCGGTAGTTATGGATGCCGATAGCTCTACCGACCGTTTTGAAGGGGCAAAAAAACTGCTTAATTACGGCTACGCCAACTATAATTTCACCGAAATTTCAGCCGAAATAGATGAAAACACGCAAATTCCCGTAAAAAAAGGTGTGCAAAAAAACGCAAGGGTTGTGGCAAATAAGAGTTTGAGTGTGCTGCTGCCCAAGCGCACGGTTGGGGACATAACACAAACCGTAGAGCTTAATGAAAGTGTTTTGGCACCCGCAGCGGCAGGCACCGTGGTGGGCAGTGTAACGGTTATGTCGGGAGATAGCGAAATAGGGGTTATAGAGCTTACTTTAGCCGAGGATATCGAGAGGATAAATGTGACCCATACGTTTGTATGGCTTTTACGGGCACTTTTTTGTCTATAATGTTAATAATCAGTAAAAAATAACAGTTTTGTATTGAAAAAATAATAAAATTATAGTACAATAAGAATAGCAATAAAACGGAGGCAAAAACATGGCGGTAAGATTTAACAGTAATTATGCAAAAGACTTTTTGCGTGATAACGATATTATAGGTATGACTCCGCAAATCGAGGCGGCACACAATATGGTTGAGGCCAAAAGCGGTCTTGGAAATGACTTTTTGGGATGGGTTGATTTACCCGTTAATTACGACAAAGAGGAATTTGCAAGAATAAAAAAAGCAGCCGAAAAGATTAAGAGCGATACCGATATTTTAATTGTAATCGGCATTGGCGGTTCATACTTGGGTGCTCGTGCGGCAATAGAGTTTTTGAAAGGTCCTTATTATAACAACTTTAAAAAGGATACACCCGATATATACTTTGCGGGTAACAGCATAAGCGGTTCGGCTTTAGCTGATTTATTAGAGCTGTGCGAAAACAAGCGTGTTTCGGTTAATATCATTTCAAAATCGGGTACAACCACCGAACCCGCCGTGGCTTTCAGAGTTTTCAGAAAGCTATTGGAGGAGCGATATGGTGAGACCGAAGCGGCAAAGCGTATCTATTGCACAACCGATAAGGCAAGGGGAACGCTTAAGGCATTGGCAGATGAAAAGGGCTATGAGTGCTTTGTAGTACCGGATGATGTAGGCGGTCGCTTCTCGGTTCTTACAGCGGTAGGTCTTTTGCCCATAGCGTGTTCGGGTGCTGATATTGATGCGCTAATGGCAGGCGCTGCAGCGGCAAGGCAGGAATATTCCAATCCTGATATAGATAAGAACGATTGCTATAAATATGCAGCATACAGAAATGCGATGTATAGAAAAGGCAAGGAAATAGAATTGCTCGTAAGCTATGAGCCACGCTTTACTATGATGGCAGAGTGGTTTAAACAGCTCTTTGGAGAGAGCGAGGGCAAGGATAATAAAGGTCTTTTCCCCGCATCTGTTGTTTTCTCAACCGACCTGCACTCTATGGGACAGTATATACAGGATGGTAGGCGCATCCTTTTTGAAACGGTTGTCACCATTGATGATTGCGGCAAGGATGTAACCATAGAAAAAGAGGAGTCGGATGGGGATGGACTTAACTTTTTAGCGGGTAAGCAGATGTCGTTTGTAAACCAAAAGGCATTTGAGGGTACAGTTTTAGCCCATACCGATGGCGGTGTGCCGAATTTTGTAATAAAACTTGATAAAGCGGATGAAGAAAACCTTGGTCGCTTGATATTCTTCTTTGAGAAGGCGTGTGCAATATCGGGATATATGTTGGGTGTTAATCCGTTCGACCAACCGGGAGTTGAAAGCTACAAGAAAAATATGTTTGCTCTTCTGGGTAAACCCGGTTACGAAGCACAAAAGGCAGAGCTTGAGGCAAGACTCAGCAAATAAAATCAGTAAAATAATCGCGAAGGCGATTTAAAATATAAAGGAGTTGGCAGATATGATTAAACTTATTATCGGTAAAAAAGGTTCGGGTAAAACCAAAAAGCTTATTGAGTTGGTTAACTCTACCGCAGCAACAAGTAAAGGTAATGTTGTATGT
Organism: Acutalibacteraceae bacterium; assembly: GCA_045650565.1. Lineage (GTDB taxonomy): Bacteria > Bacillota > Clostridia > Oscillospirales > Acutalibacteraceae > SIG565. The sequence goes on from JAZRRG010000042.1 coordinate 80,101, forward strand.
ATAGAGAAAGGCGATACCCTAACTTTTAGTATCAGCCATAAAGCAAGACTTGTTGATATTGAGAGCTATGGCGCTAAGGGCTATGGAGAATATTATGGTGTGCTTTGCGGCATTTGCGCCGGAAACCACGATGTTACAGATATTTTCGGAGATGCAACACTCAGAATCGGCACTCGTGATTATGAGGAGTTAGCAGACTTTCTTGATAGAGTATCAGCACTCGCTGAGGATACACACGTAAACTTCTGCTTCACAGTTTCTTGCGATAAACAAGACCTCCCTGAAAAGATTTTCGAGGTTGCAGAAGAAATCTAATGCTAAAAAGGAACCACCCGAGAGGGTGGTTCCTTTTTAGGTTATAATATCTAGGGGGAGGCGTTGCGCCTCCTGTCTATTTTATTCTCTTATTTAAGATATTTGCCAAAGGCAAAAATAAAAGAGATAAAAAGCCCCAAAGCACAGTATAAAGCGGACAAATTTGTCCCCAAAGGTTAAGTGGCTGTTTACTGTAATCTCATATTTTCATATTTAGAAAAATATTAAAAATAACACCGAAAACAAGTTCTACAATAGTTATTGCCGCCGCACAAAATGAACACCTAAAAAATGTTGTGCGGTTTTTAAATTTTTCCGCCGCAAAGGAAAAAAGAGAAAAGCAAATACCACCCGCAACAATCATTGTCCAGTGGGTGCGGCGCCGCCATAATAGTTCGATTATACCGTAACCTATACCTCCGACAGTAAAAAATATAATATTTTTCTTTAGCTTCCGCACACTTTTCACCTTTTTGTTAAAAAATACTTTTATATATAGTATTTACAAAAAAAAGAAGCCCTTAAACCGAGGTTTAAGGGCTTTGAAAAAATTATTTATATATGAACGGTGGTTTTGGTTTTGCTTGATTCAAATGCCGCCATCATAACCTTCATTGAGGAGCGTACCTGCTCGTGTGTAACAAAGGGTTCGGCTTTGCCGTCGAGAACATCGAGAACGTTTTCGTAAAATTCTTCCCAACGGGGCTCTTTTTCAATTTTCGGCAGCTCTAATTCCACAATCGCCTGTTTGGGACGGGGCCACATAGTAGTAGATAAGCCGTTAGGCGTGTAAACACAGCCACGCTCCATCTCCACCTCTTTGTTTGCCTTAATGATTTTACCCTCGGTTCCAAACCACTCATACATTGTGGCTGTACCGTCATCACCTGAAATGCGCCAACGGTTTTCTGGTATATAGCACCAAAAATCAAATACGATTTGCGCCTTTGCTCCGTTTTCAAAGCCAATGGTTATTCGACCGCCATCATCAACCTCGGAATACATAAGATGCTGAAGCTCGGCAAAAACATATTTCGGCTTACTGTCAACAAGGCAAAGCACCTGGTCGATTAAGTGTATACCCCAATCGTACAAAGCGCCGCCGCCTGCCGAATAGGTACTGCGCCAAGCGGTTGAGCAGCCGTGGCTTCCTGTAAGGCGAGACTCAAGGAAGGTGAGGTTACCAATCATTTTATTTTTAATGATTTGGTCAACAATCGCATAGTCGATATCATAGCGCCTGTTTTGATGCACTGTGAAAAATCTATCGGTTTTTTTGGCGACTGCCAAAACCTCTTCGAGCTCCTCACAGTTTAAGCAAACCGGTTTTTCGCACACAACATCAATGCCCGATTCCATAGCGAGAATTGAATAATCCTTATGAAAATCATTGGGTGTTGCAATTACCACAAGGTCAATACCCGAAGCCAGAAGCTGCTCTGCACTATCACAGACCTTAAGACCGTTTTCTTGGGCGAGCTTACATCTTTCGGGGTCTATATCATAGACTGCGGTAGCGGTAAGGCCGTTGATTCTTGAATTAACGTTCTCTGCGTGCCAAGAGCCCATTGTACCATAACCTATAATTCCTAATTTGCGTTCCATAAAGCCACTCCTTTTTATTATTTCTATAACTTTATTGTATTACGATTAAGAACAAGTATAAATGTTATCAAAACACCAAAAAGATATCATTTTTTAATATTTTTCTCTTTGAGGGGTTATTAAAAGGGTTGATTTATAAAATAATTTATCATATAATATATGCGGACAGTTCGAAACCATCCTGTCTTAAAACAAAACTATGGAAAAAGGGATAATATGAAAAACGAAATTTTACTTATCGGCTCGGTACTGTTAATTTATTTTATGGTGCTCATTTCTTACCGTGTATTTGGCAAAAGCGGCTTGTATGCTATGACGGTAATCGCAACCATACTCGCAAACATAGAGGTGTTAATTTTAATAAACGGTTTTGGTATGGAGCAGACCCTGGGCAACGTTATGTTTGCCTCCACCTACCTTATAACCGATATTTTAAGTGAAAACGAGGGCAAAAAACACGCCTCACGAGCTGTATGGCTCGGTGTGTTTACATCGGTTGTTATGCTTGCCTTTACGCAGTATTGGTTATTATATACACCCGCCGAATCAGATTGGGCAATGCCACATATATCGGCAATATTCTCTACCACGCCACGCCTACTTTTTGCATCCTTTTTAGGTTATATTATTTCACAGCATTTAGATGTATGGCTATATCACAAGTGGTGGGATTTTACAAACCGTAGGTGGCATAACAAAAAGCGATTTTTATGGCTTCGAAATAACGGCTCAACGCTTATTTCTCAAGTGATAAATACTGTAATTTTTACAACAGTTGCCTTTGCGGGTTGGTATGATACAAAAACGCTTTTTTCGGTAATGTTCTCAAGCTATATTATTTATGTGTTTACAAGTTTACTTGATACGCCCTTTGTTTATGTTGCAAGGAAAATAAAGATAAATCAAAAATAAAAAACGGAAAGCATCGCTTTCCGTTTTTTGCTTATCCAATAGTAATTGTTTCGCCGGGTTTAACCGAGTAAAGTGTACCATCAATATCAAACCATACCGTTATAATTGATGGATTGTAAACGGTATTACCGTCTGCGCTGTAGATAAGGTCCTTATATGCCTTTACATAATCATAAATTTCAATATTTGTAGCAAACCATATATCATGGCAGTCTGCAAATTTTTGACATATTTTATGCAGTAAATTAAAATCACTGTACTCGTGACCGTGTCCCCAAATATAGAAAAGACGTGGGTGACTTCTGCAACCAATCATAGTAGGGTTTATGCCAATGTTTATAAATTCGTCTGCCCAGGCAAAGAGCTTGGGGTTATTATGGTGAGCAGTCGGTTTCCAACAGTACCAGTCATCCGGCAGATTAAAAGAATTGTTATCTTGAAGAATAGTGCGAGAATAAGCAATTCCCAAATCAGCGAGATTATGTTTTACCGAATCATAACTTGAGGAGGGGTTGAAGCGTAAAATTCCCGAATCCGGATACGCCATACCACGAATAATTTTGCCGTAGCGTTCTTCAAGTAACAGGCGGCAGTCCAAAACATCTCTAATCGCTTCTATCGGGCGAATAGCACCTGTTGCCCTGTGGTATAAGCCGTGAACGGCAATTTCATGTCCGTTACCCAAAATATACTTCTTAACCTCATCGGTAGTTAACGGTGACTCTTGTTTTAGGTCAACCTTCATTTTTTCACTTATTTCGTCACCATTTAAATTAAATGTGCCCTTCATACCATATTGTGCGAGAATTGTGGCGATTTCTATATCCTGCCTGAAAGAGTCATCATAACTAAAGGTAAGCGCTTTTGGCTTTCCGCCCGGGAAACGAAGGAAATTGTATCTTATCATAAAGATGCCTCCCACTATTGTATTTCTTTAGATTTATCATAGCACAGGCAACTTTAAAAATCAACGATTAAAACGAGAAAGATGGCTTAAAATATAAATTATAAAATATTGACAAAAAAAAAACGGTCGATGTATAATAAATCTACAAAGAAAATTAAGGGGAAATAAAATGATTACAAACGACATAAAATATATCGGTGTAAACGACCATGTAACCGACCTTTTTGAAGGGCAGTATAAAATTCCTGATGGAATATCGTATAACTCGTATGTAATACTGGATGAAAAAACTGCGGTAATGGATACGGTTGATGTCCGCTTTGCTAATGAGTGGCTTGATAATTTACAAGTGGCGCTGGGAAATAAGGCACCTAAATATCTTATAATACAGCATATGGAGCCCGACCATTCGGCAAGTATAATGTTATTTGTGGAACGTTTCCCGAGTGTAACGCTTGTGGCATCGTCTAAAGCGTTTGCTATGATGAAGGACTATTTTGGCACCGACTTTAGTGAAAACCGCATTGTAGTGGGCGAGGGCGATATGCTGTGTCTCGGAAAACACTGCCTTACCTTTGTTACCGCACCTATGGTGCATTGGCCCGAGGTTATAGTAACCTATGATAAAACCGATAAGGTGCTTTTTTCTGCTGACGGCTTCGGCAAATTCGGAGCGCTTGATGTTAAGCAGGAGTGGATTGATGAGGCAAGGCGCTACTATATTGGCATAGTGGGCAAGTACGGCGCTCAGGTGCAGTCACTTCTTAAAAAGGCGGCAATGCTTGATATCAGTATGATATGTCCGCTTCACGGTCCCGTTCTTAAAGAAAATTTGGGATATTATCTTGAAAAATATAACATTTGGTCAAGCTATCAGCCCGAAAAGGATGGCATAGTTATTGCATATACCTCGGTTTATGGTAATACTAATAAGGCAGTGCAGCGGCTCTATGAAGAATTGAAAGCAAAAACAGATAAGGAGGTTGTGCTTTGCGACCTTGCAAGATGTGATATGGCAAAGGCCGTGAGCGAGGCATTCAAGTATAGTAAGCTTGTTCTTGCAACAACCACATACAATGCCGATATTTTCCCGTTTATGCGTGAGTTTATAAACCATCTTACCGAGCGCAACTTCCAAAACAGAACGGTTGCACTAATAGAAAATGGGGGCTGGGCGCCTGTGGCGGCAAAGGTGATGAAAATGATGCTCGAAAAATCCAAAAGCATTACCTTCACGCAAAATAATGTAACGCTGCGCTCGGCATTAAATTCGGACAGTATAGAGCAAATTAAGGCACTGGCAACAGAGCTTTTATAATATTGAAAATCAGGAGGACTTTATTATGAAAAAATATGTTTGCGATGTTTGTGGCTGGGTTTATGATGAGGCAGAGGGCTATGCCGATGGCGGTATTGCACCCGGTACAAAATTTGAGGATTTGCCCGAGGATTTTGTATGTCCGTTATGCGCAGTAGGCAAGGATATGTTTTCGGAGGAAAACTAAAAAGCAAAACAAAACGAGACTCAAATGAGTCTCGTTTTTATATTTATCTAAACTGTAATCTTTTCTTTGCTTTTCGCGGGTTCTTCTATTGAGGGTGATTTGCGAGTAAAAACTGAATTTCCTAAAATTGCGATAAGCAGCATAATATAAGCCGCAAAGGAAAACGCCGCAATATAAAGTATTAAACAAAACGGGAAGGGTATTACGGCTTGAACGAGTGAATAAACAGGGAGCGACGGCTCACAGTGTGGACTTATAAAGAACATATTAAAGGTCTCACTCTCGGTTAGTCCCGTAAGAAAAGCGACTTCGTTCATAACGGCGGCAGTAAAAACGAGCACCGCAAAAACCGAAATGGCTTTAAGTATGGTTTTGTGTTTGAGCCCTATGTATCCGCTACCCAATAAATATATTCCAAGCGTAATCATTGAGCCGTGGCAAATAGAGGTTTGTATGTTTATGCCTATTGTACTAATATAAATATCCGCAGGATAAAACATAACACAAAGCCCCGCAAACAGCGAGAAGGTAGCAAGATAAGTCGTAAATGCTTCGTGAAGCTTGTGGTTTTTTATGATACCTGCCAGTAAACCTATATACATAGGTGTTGAGCAAAATTGGAAAGGGAAGGCATACCACTGGTAATCAAAGGTTATGCCATCGGTATATGAAAAGCTGTAGTTTATTTGCTTGTAAATCTCTAAGGTTATCACAACCACTGACACCCAAAACAAAAGTCGGCGCATAAAGCGTTCGGTCGGCTTTTTGCAAAAGACACAAAGAAGTATTCCGCATACCACCGATAAAATAAAGAAAAACAGGTGAAACACACCGTAAAGCGTAGGCGTTACCATACGTGCATCCAAAACCTCGAGAACCTTTGTTAAAAACCCCATAAAATTCCCCTTTTTGTATTATTAAACCTTTAAAATTTCCCTATCCATATTATCGATAATTACCGAAACGGCATCCTCGTTGTTACTTACTGTTATGTAATCGGCTACCGCTTTTACCTCTTTAACCGCATTTGATACGGCGATACCAAGCACTGCTCCCTTGTTAACACACTTAGGCAAGACCTCGTAAATTATTTTTTCCGAACGTACAAAGCTAAAATGGTGCGCAAGAGGATGGTGGCCAAGGAAGCTTGCAAGTGCCAAAATTTGCTCGTCGTTGTCGTGTAAAATATTGATTTTTAAGACGGGCTCCTTAATATCCTCAAAACGACAGGAAACATTTGTCAAATTCCTTGTGGCACGGTAGTGTTCCATTATATCGTTATCTTTGTTAAAAAATACGCATTTTTCGGTGTTTGCTTGTATTCCTATTTCGGGCAAGTGTCGGTCAATATCACGCACAAGCTGTACCGACTCCTTTGGTAGATATAAATTCCAAATAAATTGTTTTATCATCGCAAAACAGCGTTCCATCAAGGTCGGTGTAAAACAGCACTCCCTCAAACTTTTTCACAACAGACCCACCTCTAGTTTTGATAGAATTTATTATACTTCTTTAAAATCACAATGTCAAATTAGTTTTATAAAAACATTACTTGCGTTAGCCAAAGCATTCAAGCCCGAACCGGCCTAAAAGGGCGGTTTTAAGGTATCTTTTGGCTCTTTGTCGCAGATAGGCGGCTGATTTGCGAGTATTTTAACAAAGCCACAGCGTAAAATCCTTATCCCAAAATCTGATTCGGGTTTGAATGCTTTGGCTAGGCAAGTAGATTAGAAAGAGAGAGTATAAACACTATATAAAACAAAAGAATAGAAGACTCGCAGTGAGCGAATCTTCTATTCTTTTGTTTAGAGGTTATAATACTTATCAAATTCGGCAGGATGGGGGATTTGCGACATTTGAGCGCACTCGGTGCGTTTTGCCTTGATAAAGTTGCGAATAAGCTCCTCGGGAAACACACCGCCTTCAGTTAAATATTCGAAATCCTTTTCCAAACAGTCAAGCGCTGCATTGAGAGATGTGGGCAGTCCCTGTAACTTTGCCTTTTCTTCTTCGGGCAGATTATAAAGATTCATATCATAGGGACCCCAACCGTTAGCATGGGGGTCGATTTTGTTTTTAATACCGTCAAGACCTGCCATAAGTATTGCAGCATAGCAGAAATACGGGTTGCAGGTGGCATCAGGATTACGAAGCTCAAAACGGCGCTTATCGGGGCTCTTGGCGTAGGCAGGGATGCGAATAACAGCACTGCGGTTAGAGGTTGCATAGCCAACCGTTACAGGAGCTTCAAAGCCCGGAACCAAACGCTTAAATGAGTTGGTGCTAGGATTAGTAATAGCACACAAGGAACCTATGTGCTTAAGCAGTCCGCCTATAAAGTAGTGGGCGGTTTCGCTCAGGTGTGAATAACCGTTATCATCCGAGAATACGGGTTGTCCATCCTTGAAAAGAAGCATATGCACGTGCATACCGCTACCCGCTTCACCATAAATGGGCTTGGGCATAAAGGTTGCGCTCTTGCCGTATTTTAGCGCTGTGTTGTGGATGATGTACTTTATCATCATAGTAGCATCTGCCATATGTACAACTTCGCCAAGTTGCGGCTCGATTTCAAACTGACCCGAAGCGGCTACTTCGGGGTGATGGTAGTTAATTTCAATGCCTGCCTGTTTCATTAGCATACACATTTCACTGCGGCACTCGTAAGATATATCAAACGGCTTTGCAATGTGGTAGTTTTTCTGCTTTGCAACAACTACGCCGTGACCTTCGGTTGCAGAGTTCCAATAGGACTGACTTGCATCCACTGTAGCACCTATATATCTGCCGTCAACATTCCAGGTAACGTCATCAAAAAGATAAAATTCAAATTCGGGTAGAATCTTCATTTCATCGGCAACGCCGCTTTTCTTCATATATTCAACCGCCGCCTTTATAATGTTGCGGGGGTATTGCGCAAGCGGGCGGTTTTCGGGAGAGTCGATAATCATTGCGTTACCCGTCATAGAAAGGGTAGGAATTTCACAAAACGGGTCTATAACAGCGGTGTCAGGGTCGGGAATAAACACCATATCGCTCTTTTCAACCACAGCGTAGCCGTAGTTAGAGGCATCAAAGCCGATACCGCTTTTCATCGTATCCTCCGAAAAATTTTCAGCAGGGATGGTAACGTGGCGGTACTGACCGTTAATGTCAACCATCTTAAAGTCAACCATCTTAATGTCGTTTTGTTTGATAATGTTAAGTATATCTTTAACAGTTTTTGCCATATATAACACCTCGTATAATATTATAAAATAATAATACAATAAGAAGTATTTATTTGTCAATAAAATATCGAGCATTTTGGTACTTAATAGAAAACTGCTGATGCATAGAATAGTGAAAAGTAAAATCCCCACTCTTGCGAATGAGGATTTTTGGCTCGTAGCACCGAAAAAGATATCACACTTGAAACCAATCGATAAATTGGAATAAGCAGGTTTTTTGATATTCTTACCGAAAACAAGTTCTAATTATCAAAAGGGCGGCGGGGATAAACCTCGCCGCCCTATTTGGGATTAAATTACTTGTTAGTTGTCGTTCTTCTCTTTCTGTCATAGACGGTCAGAGTGATTACTGCGCCGCCGCTGATGAGGAGGAGTTCGATCCACAGCATCATATAGCTGTTATCGCCGGTTTGAGGACTATCGGATACAACCTTTTCGGTATATACCGCCTTAACGGTTGCATCGCCTGTTGCCTTATCAATGGTGGTTTCCCAAGTAACTGTGTAACCATCCTTTGTGGGAACCTCGGGCATTGTAACAGCCTCACCGTGCTTTACGGTCAAGGTCTTGTATACACCGTTTTCGTCCGTGAAGGTGATGGTGTACTCGTTAATGGTGTAAACAGCATTGATCTCGGTGTCGGCTGTGATGTTCTTTCCGTCCTTATCCCAAGCAGGAGCAGTCTGCGTATAGCCTTCCTTTTCGGGGATCGCAGGAACGGTTGCATCCTTGCCGTATCCCACAGTCTGGGTATTGATGGTGTTACCGTCTATCTTAAAGGTAACAGTATAGTTTTTGTATACGGTCACAGTATAGATCGTCTTGTTGCCTGCGTGATCTTCGACTACGACGGTATGCTCTGCATTGTCGGCAGGAATAAGACCGTAAGTGCCTTCAGCAAAGCTCATAGGCACGCCATCCAGTGTGACGGTCTTGATGTCATAGAACTGCTCAACAGGTTTGATAACGGTAAGGTCACCATAATAGGTTTGTCCATCCTCAATACCTTCAAGGGTAGGTGCAATGCTGTCCAGGATCATCCCGTCAGAGTTTATATACAGGGTGTTGCCTGCATGATCGGTAACCTTGGCGTAAACAATGTAGCGGCTGTTGGGCTCAATCTTGAACGTGCCGTTGTAATCTTGCCAAATTGTAATTGCCCGAACCTCGTCAAGTTCCAATTCGTCAGTTGCTAAATAATACTGAATCGTGTTCACTCCACTGCCTGCATCGGTTGCGGTGATGGTAACATCTTGGCTCTCATTGAAGAACAGGCCAAAGGTAAGACTGTTCCAGAAGGAAGACCACTTGTTGTCTTTGACAGAGATTTGGGCGGTAGGTGCGGTAATATCTGCAACACCTGTAACAGTGATTACAATATCCGCCTCCAGATTGGTTGCGGTGTACTTGCCGCCTGCGAGTGTTACGGGACTGCCGTTCACTTCTACCGCAAAATTAGAAAGTTCAGTATAACCTTCCTTTAACGTATAGGTCAGAGTAAACTCCTCTTGCCAATCAAGCGTAGACTTATCCACTGTCAAGGTATAACCGATCTGATTCTGCGGTAATGTTACCGTCAACTTTTTGCCTTCTCCGATCGTAACCTCCGTGAAGATAGAAGGATTATAATACCCCTTTGCCTGGTAACGAACATAGTAGGTTCCCGGTGCAAAGTTCATATTTGCATTGGTTACCTTGGTATATTTGTCGTCATCAGCAGTAAATTCCGTGGCATATTCCATTTCAGTAGTAAGCCCTGTAATTTTACCGTCTGCTTTCCCTTTAATAGTTTCGGCAACGCCCGAAACAATCGGAGCATTTTGATAACCTTTTGAAATACTGTAATCGACCTGGACTAATCTTCCGTCTTTCGGCAAGCAATAGTTTCCGTTAGAAAGCGCCGTGATTCTTGCATTCCATCTTCCGGGGATAACACCTGCTCCTTCGGCGGTCTCAACAACCTCCACCGTAAGGTCACACGAGTCGTTATTCACAAGGTTACCTGCTGTTACTTCGGGCACTTGTTTACTTCCGTTATAAGGAATAAACTCCGTAGCGCCCCAATGGATACTGATCTGGCGCTGCTCAACAGTCAGCGTACCCTTGACAAAGGTGATCTCGTAATTATCAGAGGTCAGGCCGCTGACGGTAATGTCGTAATCACCTACGTTGCCGTATTGGTTGTAGGCATTGCTGTAGACCAGTGTGCCGCCAAGCACATCTGCATTTTCGTTCGATGTAAAGCCCGAGTAGGTAACGCCGTTATGAGCAGGTGCATCACCGTAGGTAATGGTTTTATTGTTAGCGGTAACGGTAAGCGGTGCCTTTGCGATTACAAAGGTCTCCTGTGCACTTCCGCTATAATTACCTTTGAAGTTTACCGTTACGGTTTTAAGACCTGCGTTTTTGCAATCCGCCGACCAATCAAGCGTGTAATCGGTGCCCTCGGTCAAGGATTTGCCCTCATAGGTTACGGTAACATCAGGTTTTTGTTCTTCTCCGTTATAGGTAAAAGTTGTTTTACTCAAAGTAGCTTCGGCACTATTATTATCAATCGCTTTTACATTGACTTTGACCCAGATATCCCGAATGACGATTGAATTGGACTCGCCGTTGTCTTCGCGCTTTGCGAAAACGACGCAAGCATAGTCATACGTGCCCGCGCTTAAATCATCGGGAATGCTAAGCGTATCGGTTGTTTCGACCACCACATTGTTGATATTTACCCACTGGTACGAATAGGTATAGCCGTCCTTTTTGTCAACGGTAGCGGTGATCTTTTGATTTGTAAATTCACCATAGGTAAGGGTCAAATTTTCGCTGATCTGTACGCTGGGTACCTCTGCCGGAATCTTTTCCCAAATGGCGTAAAGGGTGGTATCAGCGGTTACGGTTATCGCCTCGGCGGAGATAACGTTACCGTTTGCCGATTTTGCCCAACCCTTAAACTGATATCCGCTTGGTGCGGTAAAAGGGTTCAACGGTAAGGTGTAACCATCGCCGTCAAAAACCTTAACGCTTTCCTTAGCGCCTGTGCCGCCGTTGTTATCAAAAGAAACGGTAAATTGCTTCACAAGTTTCAAATTGTTGCCGTCATCGTCTACTTCATATGCCGAATTATCGCTGACGAACTTATCTGCATCAGCTGCGCCGCCAATGGTGAATACGCCGCCGGAGCTACTTTTCATGGTAACCCCAATGTTCGCACCACTGCCCAGTGTATCGACTGTTAATTTGTTGCAGGAGTTTGTACCGATATAAAGATTGTTTGCAGTGTTTCCGGAAATGACTGCGTTACCGGAAATCGACATTGCTGTATTTGCATCTGCAAATCCTACGCCACCGCCGCGCTTTTGCGAATCGGTCGTGGCATTATCAACAATACTGCCGCCATTCATAATGAATTTCGAGTGGTCGGACACCGCAATGCCACCGCCGACACCGTTGGCCTTATTATTGCGAATGATACCGCCGTTCATAGTAAAGACAGCATCTGCGTAATCTGTGCTGGCGCCGCCGAATATCTGGAACGCGCCGCCGTGCTTATATGCGCTATTGCCGTAAATTTCACCACTGTTCAAAGTAACTTGCGCACCGGCATATGCTTTGATTGCACCGGCATTTCCGTCTGTCTTGGCGTTATTACGGATCGTTGCACCATTTATCACAAGCGTTCCGTCTTCGCCGATTGTAACAGCGCCGCCATGACCAGCATCCGAGCATTCGTTATTTTGTAATACAACACCGCTATTCAGTGTAATATGACCACCGGCAGTGTACTGATAGCCTGCATCGATCAAGGGACTGCTTGAAACGGTGCCGGAATTATTCGTTACACGTAGAAGAGTGGTATCCATTGTTCCACCCCAAACGGCACCGCCATCAAGTGTTACGTTATACAGATTTGCCGTTGCTCCGGCATCAGCAGAGATAAGTGCTGTTGTAGTGGTGGTTCTCTTGATAATACCGTTATCTTCGCAGCTGCACAAATTCAGCGTGCCACTGACATCGAAATTACCACCTGCAGCGCTGATGGTGTGTCCATTTAGACACAGATTAACAGTATCTGTAATGCTGAGAGGAGAAGAGAGAATCACATCTCCACTTAGACACACATTACCTCCGGGGAAAGCCGTGGTGCCATCCCACTCCGTCCAACTATCATTTACCGCGTGGGCGCTATCGTCGCAACTACTGTCACCGCAAGCGGGGTGCGTGTGAGGAGCTACAGGTAGAGCAAATGCGCTCATCGGCATCAGACCCAGTACCATAATCAAGCTCAAGGCAACCGCCATTATTCTTTTTACAAAGGATTTCTGATTCATACTGAAACCTCCAATCTTGAAGTATCGGTTATTTTGTTTCTGCGATTTCCTCGCAACATATTTTCCAGTGTCTGCATATTGGTATCTTCAACATACTTGATGAACTTCCGCAGCATTGGTTTTCCCATTTCTCGGTAGTCAGACGAAACAACCTTTTCGATTTCGGCTTTCCGCACTTCCTGATCCACGTTGTAGATACCAAGGATATGTTCAAGTGCTCGCAATGCTTTTCTTTCGTCAGACACCTTGGCATCTGTTGCGACAACGCTTGTGTATTGAAGCCCCATAACAAGCAGTTCCGCCTCTGTAAATTGCTCGTCCGACCAATCAGCACATTCCTTTGCAAAGATCTTCTTTGCGCGTTCCTCATGATTCCTGCGCAAATAGTTGCGACACATTTCGCTTTGGAACACCGCAGTAAAGAAATCTCTTGCAATATCGCTCTCGGCACAGCCGAAGACGACTGTCATCATTTCAAGGCAGATAGAAGAAATGCTCCCTTCATCATCACCTGTTTTTTTATTGATCAGCTCCCACTGATAATCACATAGCATCTTGACTATTTCCAATAGCAGATGGTCTTTCGTGGGAAAATAGTAGGTAATATTGCCTGTACTAATATTCAATTCATTTGCGATCATTTTCGGTGAGGTTGCAGAATAGCCAACACTCATAAAGAACTCAGACGCTACCTGGATGATCTCATATTTCGTTGTTTTTACTCTTTTCCCAGCCATTCAGTATCTCCCGCAATTATAACTTGCACACAATTTTGTTTTAGCACCGATGCAATTATATCATAAACCCTAGCTTTTTTCAATGTTTTTTTGATAAAACCGGTAAGTTGTCCGAAAAAATTTACAATTAAAAAACGCAGCAAAATGTTTGATTCTGCTACGGTGGATGTTATTGATTCATTCTATTTGCTACCAGCAACACAAATATTTCACAAATGAACGAACAAAAAAGAGACAAAATCTGCGAAAACAATCGCAAAATCTGCTCCTAAAAGCCAATGCATTTAGTTCAAGTCCTCCCCAAAGGTCGTTTTTGGGAAATGATATCTTTTGAATTACACTTTGAAAAATGGCACAAAAAACCCAGAAACCGTTGTGGTTTCTGGGTTTTTCGAACCGATATCTTTTTCGGTTCGCATTGTTGGTTGCGGGAGCCGGATTTGAACCAACAACCTTCGGGTTATGAGCCCGACGAGCTACCAGATTGCTCCATCCCGCGATATTTAGGCACTGTTCCCAGCACCCAACTATTATACAATATATATTATGATTTTGCAAGTGTTTTTTATGCGGTTTTTAAAATTATTTTTTTAATAGTCGTCCTAACATCGCAAATACGCCAAAAATAAACAGGTTCACGATAACAATGCTTGAGCCGGGTGAGGTGTTTAAAACAAGGGAGAGCAGCAGTCCTACAACAAAACCCGCAACCGACACTATAGCAGATGTTATAACAACCGATTTATAGCTTTTGCACACTCTTGATGCTGAGGACACAGGGAAAATGATAAGCGCCGAGATAAGCAGTGTGCCCATCAGCCGCATACCGATAACCACCGTAACGGCGGTGAGGCAGGCGAGTAGGGTGTTATAGCGTTCGGCTTTAATACCTGTGGCCAAAGCAAATTCCTCATCAAACGTAACCGAAAAAATCTTATTGTAAAAGCAAAGATACAAAAGCAGTACCGCAAGTGTTAAGCAAACGGCTATTATTAAATCGGTTTTATTTACCGTATAAATGCTGCCAAACATATAACTGTTAATATCTATACTTACCCCGCCCGAAAGCTTAACGGCGGTATAGCCGATGGCTAAAGCGCTGCTGGAGAGTAGCGCCGTTGCGGCATCTCCCTTAATTTTTCCGCTATTTCTAAGGCGTAAAAGTAAAAACGCCGCTACAATAACAGTTGGCACCGAAACATAAAGTGGTGCGGCTCCTACGGCTAACGCTATGGCTGATGCACCAAAACCTATGTGGGAAAGTCCATCACCTATCATAGAAAAACGTTTAAGCACCAAGCTTACGCCAAGCAATGCCGCACAAACCGAAATCAAAATGCCCACTATCAGCGCATTTATTACAAAGTCATATTCAAAAAGAGAAAGAATATAATCAATCATGGTGGTGTCCCTCCGTCAGCATCTTTTTACCGATTTGAGAGTGGCAATATCCTTTAGTTGTACCGAAGAAAACATCATCACGGCCTAAATGCAGTATTTTATCCCCGTATTTCACAGCGCACTGAACATCGTGCGATATGGTAATAAGCGTTACGCCGTCACGCTTTAGCTGCTCTAATATTTCGTAAAATTCGGCAGTGGCTAATGGGTCGAGCGCCGTCATTGGCTCATCAAGTAAGAGTATTTCCTCGGCGGCACACAAAGCTCTCGCTAACAGCACACGCTGTTTTTGTCCGCCCGATAAATCACGGAAGCACTTTTCGGCTATATCGGTGATATGAAGCTTTTCCATTATCTGCCGTGCTTTGTCCCGTGCGGATTTTTTATAAAAGCTTAAAAGTCCTGATTTGTTCAAAAAACCCGACATTACAACCTCACTTACATTTGCAAGGAAGTCGGACTGAATCTCGTTTTGCTGTGGCATATAACCAATTTGATTTTTGCGAACATTGTTAAATTTTATAACACCCGATGATGCTTCAAGTAACCCAAGCAGCAGTTTTACAAGCGTGGTCTTTCCGCTTCCGTTTTCGCCCACGATATAAAAGCTCTCGCCCTTTTCAAGCGAAAAACTAATATCTTTAAGTACATATTCGCCCGAAAACCTTTTTGAAAGTTTTTCAACCGTAATAATAGCCACTATTTAAGCCCCTTTCGTAATGCTTCGCAGTTTCTTTTCATAATATCAATATAGGTAACGCCGCTTTTAAAGTCGTCAGCCGAAATGTTTTGGAATGAGTGAAGCTCCAAAATCTCGGTTCCCGTAGCATCGCTTACAGTGTCGGCTACCGATAAATTGCTCATTTCTATGCGATAAACAGCACCAAGATTTTTGTTTTTAACGGTGTCTATAAGTTGCGTTATGGTATGGAGCGAAGCATCGGTGTCGTGCTCACAGCCGCTAAAAGCCGCTACATATTCAAGACCAAAATATTCTGTAAAATAGACAAGTGGAAAACGGTCGGCAACAACTATGGTTTTTTCCTTGGCATTTTGCACTACCTTTTTTGTCTCAAGAGCAGCATCTAGTATAGCATCTTTATAAGCTGTGGCTTGTCTATTATAAAAATCGGTGTTGCCGCTATCAATTTTGCAAAGTCCCTCAAGGGTTGCAGTGAGCATTTTAATAGCGTTATCGGGGCAGGTCCATATATGCTCGTCATTTCCGTGGTCGGTTTTAATTGGCGATACAAACTCAATCATCTTAATAATTTTTGCATTGTCGGTGTCGTTTAGTACCTTTTCCACCCAAGTATCAGACTCGCCACCGATGTATAAAAATAAATCACAGCTTTTAATGTCGGCAATGTTACGGGCTGTCGGCTCAAAGGAATGTATATCACTGCCCGGTGGGATAAGCATTGTAACTTCCGCTTTATCTGCCGCTATTGCACGTGCAAAATCGTAGCACACAAAATTTGTTGCAACGATTTTTATCTTTGCGTTATCATTAACGGGCGAAGAACAACCTGTCAAAAACAATAAAAAAGTGAGAAACAAAATTAAAAATCTTTTCATATTTACCCCTTTGCCTGACAGTTAGCGCATAATCCGTAAAGCACCGTGCGACCCGTATTGAGAGTAAAACCGTGGTGACAGGATATATGCCCTGCAAGTTCGGATACTTTTTGGCAATCAAGATGTAAAAGCTCACCACATGCGGTGCATTTTAAGTGAAAATGCTCATGACACTCACCCGTGTCCTCAATATACTGAAAACAAGCGCCATCATTTTGCTCGGTGGTGTATTTATGCACCTTTCCACTGCTTACGAGCTTTTTGAGTGTGCGGTAAACGGTGGTTTTGCCTATGCTTTCGCCGGCTTGACTTAGCTTTAATTCAATATCGTGGGCAGTCATATGAACGTCACGATTGTTTCTCAGTATATTTTCAACAACGGTGCGTTGTCTAGTGTTATAGCCGCCGCTTTTACGCATAATAATGCCTCCAATATGAAAATGAGTTTCATATTCATATTTTAAAACACAAAATAGCAAAAGTCAACAGTTGTTAGTATTTACTAAATACCGAGGGCTAATATTTGCTTGTAAATTTTAGTCGAATATAGTATACTTATTCAGTGAGATTATATTTTTTGGCCACAGGAGGAGTTCTTTATGGAATATAAACCGGAAGAGGTGCTACGCCCTATCGGGAAAATTTCAGGTGCGTTGCGACTTCCTCACAGGAAAAGAACAGCTGAAATGGAAACGGTTAAATTGCCGTTACCCAAGGTTGTTACAATTCCGCTAAAACAAAATATAGGTGCCGAATGTGAGCCAACGGTAAATGTTGGCGACAAGGTCTTGGTAGGCACAAAAATAGGCGATAGCGAAAAGCCGTTTTCGGCGCCGATACATTCGAGCGTTTCTGGAACGGTTACAGGTATAACCGAGATTTACGGCGTAGCGGGGGACACCACCTGTGCCGTTGTAATTGAATCGGACGGTGAAATGGCGGAGGAAAGCTTTACCCCGCCCGTAATTGAAACTGCCGAGGATTTAGTTAAAGCCGCAAGAGATTGCGGACTTGTAGGTCTTGGCGGAGCAGGATTTCCAACACATATAAAATTAGCTCCTGCAGCGGGGGAGAGCATAGATACATTGATTGTTAACGGTGCCGAGTGTGAGCCGTATATTACGAGTGATTACCGCACCTGTATAGAGCATTTTCAGGATGTTATAGATGGTGTTTATTTGTTAAAGGAAAAGTTAGGGCTTAAAAATGTAATTATTGCCGTTGAGGACAACAAGCCCGAAGCAATTAAGAAGCTTTATGAGATAGCCACCGATAAGCGAGACGAGGAAAATGCCGTTAGAATAATGCGCTTGAGCTCACGATATCCGCAGGGTGCTGAAAAGGTGCTTGTATACACAGCAACAAAGCGTAAAATACCATTCGGCAAATTACCTGCCGATGTGGGCTGTCTTGTTATGAATATAACGAGTATTGCGGTTCTTTACAAATTTATAAGAACGGGCAAGCCGCTGGTTGCAAAAATATTAACGGTAGATGGTGATGCCGTAAAAGAGCCCAAGAATGTTTTTGTACCGATAGGTACGCCCATAAAGGATGTACTTGATTTTTGCGGTGCTGATGAGAACGTTTCAAAAATACTTTACGGCGGACCTATGATGGGCATCGCAGTAACGAGTGATTGTGCGGTTATAACCAAGCAAAACAATGCTATATTGGCGTTTAGGGGCGACAATGCCGCACCTACTACACCGTGTATTCGTTGCGGAAAGTGTGCTGCGGGTTGTCCTATGAACCTAACACCTGCGGCGGTGGAAACGGCAGTTAATCTGTCGCTTAAAGAAAAACTTTCAAAGCTTAATGTTAACTATTGTATGGAATGTGGCTCTTGTAGCTTCACCTGTCCTGCAGGCAGACCGCTTACACAGTCTATGCGTACTGCAAAAAGTATATTAAGGAGGGAAAAGTAATGCGAAATAATCTTACTGTTTCATCCTCCCCTCATATACATTCGGGAATTACTACACAGTCGGTTATGCTGGATGTAATAATCGCACTGATTCCCGCCGCTATTTACGGAGCATTTATTTTCGGATGGCGTGCGGCTGTTTTGATAGCTATTTGCATAGCATCGGCAATGCTCAGCGAGTTTGTGTGGAATAGAGTCCTTAAAAAGCCCAATTCGTTGGGAGATTTAACGGCAGTAGTTACGGGACTCTTATTGGCAATGAACCTACCGTCCTCATTACCGTTTTGGATGGCGGCACTCGGCAGCGCTGTTGCTATAATTGTGGTAAAGCAAATGTTTGGTGGCTTGGGTCACAATTTTGCGAACCCCGCTATTACCGCCCGTATAGTGCTTATGGTGTCCTTCCCCGCAGCTATGACCAGTTTTTATGAGCCGTTCAGCACAGTGGTAAGCTCTGCAACACCGCTTGCGAGTGGCGCTCAGTATACACTGCATGAGCTGTTTTTTGGCATGCATGCGGGAACAATAGGTGAAACCTCGGTGATAATGCTTGTCGTTGGCGGACTTTATCTTATTATGCGCCGTGTAATTTCTCCCATAATTCCCGTATCCTTTATTGGAACGGTGTTTGTGTTGTCTTGGGCGCTGGGCGTAAATCCGTTTAGTGCAATTTTTAGTGGTGGACTGCTTCTCGGTGCTATCTTTATGGCTACCGATTATGTAACAAGTCCTACATTTAAATGGGGTAAGCTTATTTTCGGTGTTGGCTGCGGTATAATTACGGTTGTTATTCGCCAATTTGCCGCACTTCCCGAGGGTGTTTCCTATTCAATTTTGGTTATGAACCTGTTGGTACCGCATATTAACAGTTTAACCATGCCAAAACCTTTTGGATGGGAGGCGAATAAAAAATGAGTAACATTTTAAGTAAATTCACCTTGTTTTTAAAGCGCAATTCCGATGTTTTTCGTCCCGTTGCTGTTTTAACGGCAATTTGCCTTGTGGTAGCTATTCTTTTGTCGGTTACAAACCTTATAACAAAGGATAAAATCGCCGCTATGGATATAGAAACAAGTAACGCCGCTATGGCAGAACTTATTTCGGCGGAAAAGTATGATAAGGCAGAGGTGCAAGGTGAACTTTATTTAGCCAAAAACGGCGAAGAGATAAAGGGCTATATTGTTAAAACCCAAAGCCGTGGCTATGGCGGAGATATTGTGGTTATGACGGCAATATCAACCGATAAAAAAATATTGGGTGTAAAAATTCTGGCGGCCGCTGATGAGACTCCGGGTCTTGGGCAGAACGTTACAAAAGAAAGCTTTTATTCGCAGTATGTTGGCAAGACCGAAAAAATTTCGGTTGAGAAAAATGGCGCCAATTCGGATAAAAATGAAATAGATGCCGTGACCGGCGCTACAATTTCTTCAAGGGCGGTAACAGCCGCCGTTAATGAGGCGTTTACTTGTCTTAACGAGTACTTAAAAACGGTTGAAGCAACAACAAATGAGGCAGGGGAGGTGCAGTGATGAAAACGGAAAATTTAAAGTACTTAACCAACGGTATTATTAAGGAGAACCCTGTTTTACGACTGGTGCTCGGCACCTGTCCCACACTCGCTGTTACCACCGCTGCCATAAACGGTATAGGCATGGGCGCAGCGGCAACGGTTGTGCTTGTTGGCTCTAACCTTGTTATATCTCTGCTTCGCAATATTATTCCCGACAAGGTTCGTATACCCGCATACATTACCGTTATTGCAGGATTTGTAACGGTGGTACAAATGCTGGTAAAGGCGTTTTTGCCCTCTATTGATGCGGCGCTCGGTATTTATTTGCCGCTTATAGTTGTTAACTGTATAATACTCGGTCGTGCTGAGATGTTCGCATCTAAAAACAGCGTGTTGCCAAGTGTTTTGGACGGTATCGGTATGGGTATCGGATTTACCGCAACACTGACGGTTATGGGCGCAATAAGAGAAATTATCGGTGCGGGCTCTATATTTGGATTAACTATCACTGCGAATTTTATTGACCCGATGATAGTTATGCTCTTGCCACCCGGTGGATTCTTTGTGTTCGGCATACTCGTTGCTGTATCAAATAAGCTCGCTACACTTTCGGGCAAAAAACCGGTAGAGCATACGGGTTGCGGCGAGTGTCCTATGAAGGATGCTTGTAAAACGGGAGGTGAGCAGTAATGGCAGGAACTATAGTTTCTATTTTACTTGCGGGACTTCTCACCGAGAATATGATTCTTTCAAAATTTCTTGGTATTTGCCCCTTCCTTGGCACCTCTAAAAAGGTTGGAACGGCATTCAGCATGAGTGTTGCAGTAACACTTGTTATGCTTATTTCTACTGCCGTTACCTATCCGCTTTACGCTTATGTTTTGGTGCCTCTCGGTCTTGAATATTTACAGACTATTCTTTTTATACTTGTAATTGCTGCCATTGTTCAGTTCTTGGAAACGGTATTAAAGAAGTATATCAAATCGGTTTATAATGCACTCGGTATTTATCTGCCGCTTATAACCACGAACTGTGCAGTGCTTGGTATTACAATCTTACATTTCACAAAGGGATATTCCTTTATTTTGGCGCTTGTAAATGCGCTTGCGGCAGGTCTTGGCTTTATGCTCGCTATGATTATATTTGCGGGTATCCGTTCTCGGCTTGAAACCGCCGATATCCCCGAATTTTTAAAGGGACTACCCATAACGCTGATAGCTGCGGCTATAGTATCCCTCTCATTTTTGGGATTCGCAGGAATAGGGGGTTAAGATATGTCAGGTATTTTATATGCTGCCTTAATTATAGGTGGTTCGGGACTCGTTCTTGCAGTAATTCTCGCTTTGGCATCTAAGTTTATGTCGGTTCCTACCGATGAAAAGGTAGAACAGATACGTTCCTGTCTTCCGGGTGCTAACTGCGGTGCTTGTGGATATTCAGGATGCGATGGCTACGCCGTGGCGGTAGCATCGGGCGAGGCACGGCCGAACCTTTGCACCCCTGGCGGCACCACGACGGCAGAACAGTTATCGGCTTTACTCGGCACCGAAATATCGGTGGAGAAAAAGTGCGCATTTGTCAAATGTAATCACGGCTTTGACAAAGCAATAAAGGAGTTTAGCTATAACGGTGCTACAAGCTGTGCGGCAGCAAACCTTATGTATAAAGGTCCGTATGGCTGTAAATTTGGCTGCCTAGGTTTTGGAGACTGTGTGTCGGCTTGCGAGTTTGGCGCAATAAAAATAGAAAACGGCAATATATGTGTTGATAAAACACTGTGCGGTGGTTGCGGCAAATGTGCCGCAGCGTGTCCGAAGGGTATAATTGAAATTTTACCCGTCACGGCAAAATATGCAGTTGCGTGTTCAAATACGCAAAAGGGTGCGGTAGCACGCAAGGTGTGTACGGCGGCGTGTATTGGTTGTCAAAAATGTGTAAAGCTGTGTCCTACACAGGCAATTACGGTGGAGAACAACTTAGCACATATTGACGCTTCAAAATGCACCGGATGCGGTGAGTGTGCGGCAGGGTGTCCCACAAAATGTATCGTTGAAAGATAAAAAATTCCCCGAGAAAAATCTCGGGGAATTATTATTGATTTTTTAGTAATTTGTGGTATACTAATTATGTTTAAGAGGGAGTAGCTGGCGGTATACCCGTGGCACTCGGCGTCAATACGGATTGTTCCCGCCGATGTCTTAAATTGCAAGACTCTTACTGCAAAAGCAGTGAGTGTCTTATTTTTTTACAATATATTTTTAAGGAGAAAAAGTTATGGAGATTTTGTATGAAAATCTGTTAACCATAACCTGGCAACAGGTGGTTATGTGGTTAATAGGAGGGATTTTGATATTCCTTGCTATTAAAAAAGAGATGGAGCCGACACTTTTGCTGCCCATCGGATTTGGCGCAATACTTGTTAATATACCGGGCTCAGGCGCTATAACAAGATTTTTTCAAAACGGCGTGGATAAAACTGTAGAGGTTTTAAATGGCGCACTGTCAGCCGAAGGACTTGAAGCCGAGCATGGCGCACTTACCACACTCTTTGAAGCGGGTATAGCAAACGAGCTTTTTCCGTTGATTTTATTCATCGGTATTGGTGCGATGATAGATTTTGGTCCGCTTCTTTCTAACCCCAAGCTAATGATTTTTGGCGCTGCGGCACAGTTTGGTATTTTCTTTACATTATGCTTAGCATCAATATTCTTCCCAATTAACGATGCTGCCTCGATAGCAATTATAGGTGCGGCGGATGGTCCCACATCTATTGTTGTTGCAAACAAATTAGGCAGTCAATACCTCGGCGCTATAATGGTTGCGGCTTATTCATATATGGCGCTCGTTCCTATTATACAGCCCCCTGTAATTAAACTTTTAACCACCAAAAAAGAGCGTATGATTCGTATGCCTTATGAACCCAAGGAGGTTAAAAAGATTACAAAAATTCTTTTCCCGATTATTATCACGGTTGTAGCAGGTGTTGTTGCACCTGCATCGGTTTCGCTCATTGGTTTCCTTATGTTCGGCAACCTGATTCGTGAGTGCGGTGTGCTTGATTCGCTCTCAGAAACGGCTCAAAAGGTACTTGCAAACCTTATTACAATTTTCCTTGGAATCACAATCGCTTCGCAGATGACAGCCGAAAAATTCTTGGCACCCAACACCCTGCTTATTTTAGGACTCGGTCTTGTTGCTTTTATTTTCGACACAGCAGGTGGAGTGCTGTTCGCAAAATTCTTAAATCTTTTCTTAAAAAAGAAAATAAACCCCATGATTGGCGCCGCAGGTATCTCGGCTTTCCCAATGTCAGGTCGTATAGTTCATAAAATGGGACTCGCTGAGGACCCTCAAAACTTCCTGCTTATGCATTCAATTGGTGTTAATGTGTCGGGTCAAATCGCATCGGTTATTGCAGGCGGATTGATTCTTAATTTCTTTATGTAGGGAGGATTTAAATATGTTTCAACCACAAAACTTTATAAATAATCTTTCGTATATGGGCACGGGAATGCTTGCAATACTCATAGTTATGGGTGTTATAATTTTAGCTACTGTGTTGCTTAACAAAATTTTTTCAAGTAAAAAATAAAAATTAAGGAGAGCGGTGGCTCTCCTTTTTTTATTCACAAAAAATATGATTGCCTATAGTGGTTATGGCGGGACGGCTCCAAATCCATTTGTTTGTTGCGGTGGCAGGGTTGAAATAATATATTGCGCCACCACTCGGGTCCATACCGTTTAGAGCGTCCCGAGCTGCCGAGTATGCCGACTGGCTGACCGGTTTGTCAAACTGCCCGTCGTAAAGACACGAAAAGGCGCCCTTTTGATATATAACGCCCGATATGGTATCGGGGAAGGACGGATGCTCAACTCGGTTTAAAACAACTGCGCCAACTGCTACCTGTCCCTCGTAGCTCTCGCCTCTTGCTTCTGCCGAGATTAGTCGAGCCAAAAGCAGATATTCGCTTGAGGAATAACTGCCGCCCGAGTCCTTAATGCCAAGCGCCTCCAAGGTTTTATCCCCCGCAATGCCATCGGCTACTAGCCCGTTATCGTATTGGAATTGCTTTACGGCGCTTTCGGTTGCCGAGCCGTAAATGCCGTCAACGCTACCCTTGTAGTAACCGAGCGCAGATAAGCGCACCTGTATTGCCGAAACCTCGTTCCCTCGTGAGCCGAACTTTGAAAAGGCGGAGCAAAAAGGAGATATGCAAAGGGAAAATATCAGCAAAAGTGAAATAATACAAAATATTTTTTTCATAAAACCACCTAAATTTTGTTTTTATTTTTAATATGCACATATTTGCGTGATAAATACCGAACAAAATAAAGGTCAGGCAAGGTCAAAAAATATTTTTACAAAGTATTGACAAATACGAAAATGAGGATATAATAAAAATAGTTAGCACTCACACAAGTAGAGTGCTAATTTTAAAAAAGGCGGTGATGCATTGGAGCTGAGCGAGAGAAAAAAAGCAATATTGTCGGCAATAGTTAAAACGCATATTGCTTCGGGTGAGCCGATTGGCTCAAAGATTCTTTGCGAAATCCTTGAGAATGCACCGTCAAGTGCAACACTTAGGAATGAAATGAGTGCATTGTGTGCACTCGGTCTGTTAGAACAGCCGCACACCTCGGCAGGTCGTGTACCAACGGCACTCGGGTATCGGTTGTATATCGAAACACTTATGCATAGGGATGAAATAAATGCCGAGCATAAGAGATATATTGATTCGGCTTTGTCTGCTTCAAATTGCGACCCCGAGAAATTGCCAAGCGTAGCGTGTAAGGTGTTGAGTGACATTACGGGGCTGCCGAGCGTGGCGGCAAATATTTCTACTAACGGCGCCGCCGTTAAACGAGTAGAGCTGTTTCGGATGGGCAGCCATTCGGTGATGCTCATTTTAATCACCACCGACGGACGCTCACGCAGTCGGCTTGTGCATACTCAGACCGAGATAGATGTAGAGTTAATTTCGAGCTTTGATAGTTTGGTAAGAGACAAAATAATAAGAAAAAGTATAGAAACTCTAACCCCTGCGATGCAACAAAATATTTATATAGGCGCTCGTACGGGGGTTATACGCTTAATGCCGCTGATTTCGGCATTGTTTGATATGATAAATGAAATAGCAGAGGCAAATGTAAGTCTGTCGGGACAGTCAAATTTGTTTTCGGTTGGTTGGCAAAAGGATGATGCCGATAAAATTTTGTCATTGCTTCATAGAAGGGAAGCGCTGATGTCTATTTTATCGGGGCAGTCCGAGTCACTTGGTGTTATTTTCGGCAGAGACACCGATTATAGCATACTCGGTCCGTCAAGTCTTATTTTTGCCAAATATAATATGGGCAATAAAAATACAGGTTGTATAGGAGTAATAGGACCTACGAGGATGTCGTATGAGCTTATAATACCAAGCATTGAGTATACGGCAAAGCGTATGGATATATTACTTACCGAAACGCTTAAAGATATGGAGGGAAACTAATTGGCAGAGGAAAAAACTTCGGTTACCGAGGAAAAAAAGCCGAGAAAAAACAAAAAGGATGAAGAAATAAAGCAGCTTTTCGCAAAAGTGGAGGAGGAGCATAATTTATTGCTTCGTACTGCAGCCGAGTTCGATAATTATAAAAAGCGAACCGAGCGTGAACGGCTGACAATAGGCGAATATGCCAAGGCGGATGTTATTAAGAAAATATTACCTGTGCTTGATAATATTGAGCGTGCGGCAGGTATGGACACTACATCTCCTGACTATATTAAAGGTATAGAGCTTATTATTAAGCAGCTGTTGGCACTAACCGAGAATATTGGCATTGTGCCTTTGGCAAAGGTCGGAGATGAGTTTAATCCGTCACTACACGATGCAGTAATGCATATCGAGGATGAAAATTTAGGCGAAAACGTTATTGCTGATGTTTTACAGCAGGGCTATAAAATCGGAGATACGGTTATACGACCTGCTATGGTAAAAGTGGCAAATTAACAAATATATAATATCTAAAGGAGATTTTTATTATGGGAAAAATTATTGGTATTGACTTAGGAACAACAAACTCTTGCGTTGCCGTTATGGAAGGCGGCGAGGCGGTAGTTATCGCTAATGCAGAGGGCGCAAGAACCACACCGAGTGTTGTGGCATTTTCAAAAACAGGCGAGCGTATGGTAGGTCAGGTTGCAAAGCGTCAGGCAATCACAAACCCTGACAGAACAATCAGCTCAATCAAGCGTGAGATGGGTACATCTTATACAGTTGCTATTGATGGCAAAAACTATACCCCGCAGCAAATTTCGGCTATAATCTTACAAAAGCTTAAAGCCGATGCCGAGGCATATCTCGGCACTACAGTTTCGGAGGCAGTTATCACAGTTCCCGCATATTTTACCGATGCTCAGCGTCAGGCAACCAAGGATGCAGGTAAAATTGCAGGTCTTGAGGTAAAGCGTATCATCAATGAGCCCACAGCCGCTGCTTTGGCTTACGGAATTGATAAGGATAATGACCAAAAGGTTATGGTTTATGACTTGGGCGGCGGTACCTTCGATGTATCCATCATAGAAATGGGCGATGGCGTTCAAGAGGTACTCGCTACAGCCGGTAACAACCGTCTTGGCGGTGATGACTTTGACAAGCGCATTATGGACTGGGTAGTTGCTCAGTTCAAGGCGGAAAGCGGCATTGATTTATCAAATGATAAGATGGCTATGCAGCGTGTAAAAGAGGCATCCGAAAAGGCAAAAATAGATTTATCGGGTATGACACAGGCAGATATTAACCTGCCCTTTATTACCGCAGATGCTACAGGTCCCAAGCACTTCGAAACCACAATTTCACGTGCTAAGTTTAACGAGCTTACTGCCGATTTGGTAGAGGCAACAATGGCACCTGTTCGTCAGGCACTTTCCGACTCGGGACTCAACAAAAACGAAATCAACAAGGTGCTTATGGTGGGCGGCTCTTCTCGTATCCCCGCTGTTCAAGAGGCAGTTAAGGCATTTATGGGTGCAGAACCCTTTAAGGGTATCAACCCCGATGAGTGCGTGGCTTTAGGCGCCGCTTTACAGGGCGGTGTTCTTGGCGGTGACGTTAAGGGACTACTCCTACTTGATGTTACACCTCTCTCACTCGGTATTGAAACCATGGGCGGTGTTTCCACAAAGATTATTGAGCGTAACACCACTATTCCCGCTAAGAAGAGCCAAATCTTCTCAACAGCGGCTGACGGTCAAACCTCGGTTGAGGTACACGTTTTACAGGGTGAGCGTGAATTTGCCAAGGATAACAAGACACTCGGCGTATTCCATCTTGACGGTATCGCACCTGCTCCCCGTGGAATTCCTCAAATTGAGGTTACCTTCGATATAGATGCTAACGGTATTGTTCACGTATCGGCAAAGGACCTCGGCACAGGCAAGGAAAATGATATCACTATTACCGCATCTACAAATATGTCCAAGGATGATATAGACAAGGCGGTTAAAGAGGCAGAGCAGTATGCAGCTGAGGATAAAAAACGCCGTGAGGATATTGATATTCGCAACGGTGCCGACCAAATGATTTATCAGACCGAAAAGACCATAAATGAAATGGGCGATAAGATAACTGATGAAGAAAAGGGCAAAATCGAAGCTGCAAAGGAGGCACTAAAAGAAGCGTTAAAGGGCGAAGATATCGAAGCAATTAAGGCACGTCAGGAAGACCTGCAGAAAGAGATTTATGCAATTAGTGAAAAGCTTTATAAGGCGGCTCAAGCGGCGGCAGGCAATGAAGCTAATGCTGGAAATGATGCAGCGGGAGCTGATAATGTATATGATGCCGACTTCACAGATGTAGACGATACAAATAAATAGTAAATAGGGCGGCAATGCCGCCCTATTTAAGAGACCGGGATTTGGGATTTGGGGATTAGTATGGCGAATTTTAATTATAAAGAATTATTAGTTTGGCAAAAGGCAATGGATTTAGCTGAAGAAATTTACAATTTAACGGCAGCTATCCCTAAATCAGAAATTATTGGCATAATATCGCAACTTCGAAGAGCGGCGGTATCGGTTCCTTCTAAATATTGCGGAAGGTCAAATGCGGCAAACCACGAAGGAATACATAAATTTTTTGTGCATTGCTCGTGGCTCTAATGCTGAGATTGAAACGTAACTTCTTTTGTGTGTTAGAATCGGCTATTTAAGTCGAGAAAAAATAGATAAGGCATTATCGTTATCAACCGAAATTGTTAAAATGTTAAACGCCTTAATCACCAAATTGAACAGCGTCTCTCCTAAATCCTAAATCCTAATTCCTAAATCCTATAAAGGAGAAAAATTGTGGCAGAAAAAAGAGATTACTACGCAGTATTGGGCGTTGATAAGTCGGTAGATGAAAACGACCTAAAAAAAGCATATCGCAAGGCGGCTAAAAAATATCACCCCGATTTAAATCCGGGCGATGCCGAAGCCGAAAAGAAGTTTAAAGAGGTCAACGAGGCATACGAGGTTTTGTCCGACAAGGAAAAGCGAGCCCGTTATGACCAATTTGGTCATGCAGGTGTAGACCCCAACTTTGGCGCCGGTGGCGGTGGCTACGGAGATTTTGGCGGTGGCTTTGGCGGTTTTGGTGGTTTCGAAGACATAATAAGTGAAATGTTTGGCGGTGGTTTTGGCGGCAGAAGCAGTCGGCGCAACCCAAACGCACCACGCCGTGGAGCCGACACAGCGGCAAATGTTATTATTTCTTTTGAAGAAGCGGCAAAGGGCTGCAAACAAAAGATTAAGGTAACAAGAATCGAAAACTGCGATGAATGCTTGGGCTCGGGCTGTAAGCCGGGCACACAACCCAAGACCTGTCCTACATGTTCGGGTAAGGGTTATGTAACCGCCGTGCAGCGTACCATGTTTGGCGCAATGCAAACACAACAGCCGTGTGAAAACTGTCACGCTACGGGTAAAATTATTGATGACCCGTGCACAAAATGTAACGGCAAGGGCAGAATAAGGCGCACAACCGAAAGGGAGGTTGAAATCCCTGCGGGTATTGATGACGGTCAAATAATAAATGTCAGAGGCGGCGGTGATGCCGGTGTTAACGGTGGACCTGATGGCGACCTCCATATCAATATAACGGTGCGTCCGCACCCAATTTTCGAGCGTGACGGCTACGATGTATTTTGTGAAATACCCATAACATTTATTCAAGCGGCGTTGGGCGATGAAATTACTGTACCCACGCTGGACGGCAAGGTTAAATTCACCATCCACGAGGGCACACAGCCGGGCGATGAATTTAAACTAAAGGGTAAGGGAATACAGCGTTTACGCTATTCAGGTCGTGGCGACCAATATGTAAAAATTTCGGTTGAAGTCCCCAAAAATTTAAGTAAAGAGCAAAAGGAGCATTTAAAGGGCTTTGAAAAATTGTCAAATGATAAAAACTATAAGAAAAAGCGCTCCTTTACCGATAAAATAAAAGAATTATTTGATTAAGAAAAAGCACAGGTTACCTGCGAGGCAACCTGTGCTTTATTTTTAAAAAGTCAAAATAAGACCAAAAAATATCAAAAAAGCACCTTGAATTCGTAAAAAAGTATCTATAATTAAAATAAAGAAGTCAAGGAGGTATAAAAATGTTACCACAAGAAAAAGCGTATATTACAGAAGAAATTTTAAAGCTTGTTGAAAGCGATTTTTCGGGTGATATTACCGTAGAGGAATTTGACGGTGTAAGCGTTAAATTCGATGGAAAAAATGCAATAGTCGGTTGTAAAGATAAGGTTACCTTTGCAAGAGGCGTATTTTTACTCGCTAAAGATTACAAAAATGGTCCTTTTGAAATAAAGCAAACACCTAGGTTTGAAACTCTTCAGCTATATTTGGATGTTGCACGTAACGGTGTGTTTACTATGGAAGCACTCAAAAAGTGGGTAGTAAATATGGCGGCAATGGGCTTTACCCAAATTTCCTTTAACTTTGAAGATATGTTTGAGCTTGAAGGATACCCTCGCCTTGGCTATATGCGTGGTCGTTACACAAAGGAAGACCTTAAGCAGTTAAATGCTATTTGCGAGGCGTTTGGAATAGATGTTGCGCCGTCGGTTCAGTCATTAGGACATATGGAACAATATCTGCAGTGGAAGGAAGCCGCACCCATACGGGATACACACCATACCTTACTTGTTGACGAGCCAAAGACCTATGAGTTTCTTGAAAAGGCATATGCTCATATGAGGGAGTGCTTCCCAAATGCTAAGATTATGAATACCGCCCTTGATGAAACGGAAAATTTAGGACTTGGCAAATTCCTTAAGTTACACGGATATGAGCCGGCTATATCAATATACAAGCGCCACGCAGCTAAGATATTTAAAATTTGCGAGAAATATAATTTTAGACCCACGCTATCAGGTGACCAGTTCGCACGTGTGGCATCTAAAACAGGAGAATATTTAGATGTAACCGCCAAAATGAGCGAGGATTTAGTAAAGGGTTTACCTGAAAATATGATGGTTTCCCTTTGGGATTATTACGATACCGATAAAACCAAATATGACACCTTCATTAAGGAATATCAAAAGCTTAATAGGGGTTTAATACTTTCAGGTGCCGTGAGAACCTGGGAGGGCTTTATAGAGGATACAATTCTATCATATGATTCGGTTGTTCCGTTTTTACAAGCCGCAATCGAAAATAACGAAAAAACATTCCGTTGCTGTATGTTTGGAGATTTCGGTAGCGAAACCAACTTCATGCATTCTATAGGCACAATGCCGATTTATTCCGAATACTGCTATAGAGGACTTGATTGCCCAAAGGATGATATTGCTAAGGTTAGTGAGTTCTTAACCAAAATGCCCTTTGAACATAGGTTTGAGCTTAGTCGCCTTCACTCAAAATTCCATGCGGGACCGAGATTTGCAGCAAAACTCATTTATACCGATTTCTTTTATAATATGGTTAATCTTACATATGATTACGAGGAGTCTTTAGCCGATGTTCAGCATGCAATGAAAAAGGCAGAGGAATATATGGCGTTTAATGATAGGCATTATGACTATTACAGGTATGTATACTATGTTGCAAAAATAGCTGCAAAGAAGATGGAGCTTATTTATAAAATAAGACCCGCTTATAGAGGCGCTGACCGAGAGTATTTAGATATCGTTGCCAACAAGGAAATACCGGCACTAATAGAGGATTACAGAACATTTATTGATTTGTTCAAAAAAGACTGGTTGAGAGATAAAAAATCAAACGGTATTGAAACAATACTCATTCGCCTTGGCGGTGGTATAGAGCAGCTTAAATTACGAAGAGAGCAATTAAACGCATACTTAAAGGGTGAGATTACAACCATTACCGAGTTGGATGAGGATGTAATCGTAGATGATTATGAAAACTGGGATAATAAGGTTATTACAATAACCGAAAGAACAAGAGGCGTGTAAAATAAAAACAGTCGGTTTTAACCGACTGTTTTTTCTTCTTTATATTCAGTTTCGTTGTAGTTATCGATAAATTCTTCCCACTCGCTATCCGACATTTCCTCGGTGCGATATCTACGGTAAAGCTTTTCCATAACCGCCTTGTAATCACGGTTTACAAAAAATCTTTCACGGGTTGAAATGATACACATCCAAACAGACGGTATGAGAATTAAAACAAGCGGGATTAGATGCTTAAAGTAAAAGGAGTTTTTAACATAAAAAGCGCCCGAGAGGAATAAAACCTCCTTCATAATCGGCCACAAAAGGACAGTTCCAGCAATGTTTAGCGGCAGAGAAATTATATCAAGCTTAAAAAACATAAGTATAAAGGCCAAAACGAAAAGCCCAAAGGACATCAGCGAAAAGGCAAAAATATTGTTGCCGTCAAGATAATGGGTTTTATACTGCCCATAGGTCAAAAGGAACATAATAAGCGCCTGATAAACAAAGCCGATAATATAGGTTGTCCTTAGGTTACAGTATATGCGCTCATTAGTTTTTGCATAGCAAATGGCACGTTTGTACTGGTAGTCATCCATCAGTTTTAAAATGTTAGGTCTCTTTTTCATCTGTTGCACCTCTTTATTAATATTATACAAACAAATACCCTTCTTGACAAGTATATTTTGAAAAGGGTATAATCGTTTTGAAAGAGAGTGTGTAAATATGGCAACGATAAATATAGTTATGGTTGAGCCCGAGATTCCGCAAAACACCGGAAATGTTGCCCGTACCTGTGCGGCAACGGGCGCTCGGCTGCACTTGGTGGGTCCCATGGGCTTTAAAATTGATGATAAAAAGCTTAAAAGGGCGGGGCTCGATTACTGGCAGTATCTTGATATTACCTATTATGAAAATATAGATGAGTTTTTTGCGAAAAATCAAGGGGAATTCTTTTACTTTACTACAAAGGCACTGCACAATCATTCGGATATTGAGTATCCTGATAACTGCTATTTGCTTTTCGGCAAGGAAACCAAAGGTCTACCCGAGGAATTACTGTTTAAAAACCGAGATAACTGTGTGAGAATCCCAATGATAGAGGATGCAAGGAGCTTAAATCTGTCAAACTCGGTGGCGATTGGTGTGTATGAGGTCTTAAGGCAGTGGGGTTATCCCGAACTTCAAAATTTTGGACAGTTGCACAATTATAAGTGGTAAAATAAAGAGTATAATATATAAGTATATAAATATAAAATAAATTGTTGAAAATTTGCAAAAATGTGGTAAAATACTATTGTGGAAATTTTAACAATTTAATGGAAGGAAGATTTTAATGAACGCACTTAACAAAAAGACAGTTGAGGATATTCAGGTAGCGGGCAAAAAGGTTTTGGTTCGCTGTGACTTCAACGTACCTATGATGGATGGTAAAATTACTGACGATAAGAGAATTATCGGCGCATTACCGACAATTAAGTATTTGCTCGATAATGGAGCAAAGGTAATTCTTTGTTCACATATGGGTAAGCCCCACAGCATTTTTACCGAGGGCTTTGGTCTTTCTAAAAAGGAAAAGAAGGCAGTTGAGGCACTTCCCGAAAACGAGAGAGCAGCAGCAACCGAGGCATATCTTAAAAAGGCGGCAGAGGAGGATGCTAAGAAATTCACCCTCAAGCCCGTTGCTGACCGTTTAAATGAGCTGCTTGGCGATAAGGTTGCATTTGCTACCGATATTATAGGCGCTGATGCAAAGGCAAAGGCCGCCGCTTTAAAGGATGGCGAGGCAGTGCTTATTGAAAATGTTCGCTTTGATGCAAGAGAAACCAAGAACAACCCTGAGTTTGCTAAAGAACTCGCATCAATGGCTGAAATTTTTGTTAACGATGCGTTTGGTACTGCTCACAGAGCCCACGCATCTACTACCGGTGTGGCTGATTATTTACCAGCTGTTTGCGGCTACCTCATCCAAAAGGAAATCGGTGTTATGGGCAAGGCGTTGGCTGACCCTGCACGTCCCTTTGTTGCAATACTTGGCGGTGCTAAGGTAAGCGATAAAATCGGTGTTATTGAAAACCTTATCGAAAAGGTTGATACACTTATCATCGGTGGCGGTATGGCTTACACCTTCTATCGTGCAAAGGGCTACACCGTTGGCACATCAATTTGTGAGGAAGATAAAGTTGAACTTGCTAAAGAGCTTATGGCTAAAGCTGCCGCAAAGGGCGTTAAGTTCGTATTACCGGTGGATAACCGCATAGGTAAAGAATATGATGCTGAAACCGAGTCGAAGGAAGTTAATTGCGACGCTATTCCGTCAGACTGGATGGGACTTGATATCGGTCCTAAAACCGAGAAATTGTTTGCTGATGCTCTAAAGGGTGCAGGCACTGTAATTTGGAACGGACCTATGGGCGTATCCGAGTGGAAGAAGTTTGCTTCGGGTACCGAGTCTGTAGCAAGGGCAGTTGCTGAATCGGGCGCTATTTCCATTATCGGCGGTGGTGACTCGGCAGCGGCAGTTCAAAAGCTTGGATATGCTGATAAGATGACACATATCTCCACCGGTGGCGGTGCTTCTCTTGAATTCCTCGAGGGTAAGGTATTGCCCGGTATCGCAGCACTTGGCGATAAATAATAAAAACAAACGGCACGGCGGTAACGCCGTGCTGATTTTAGGAATAGTCAAATAATTTAAGGAGAGTAAAAATGAACAAAGCAAAAAGAAAAGCAGTTATTGCAGGTAACTGGAAAATGAATAAAACTCCTGCTGAAACCACAGCACTTATAAATGAAATTAAGCCATTGGTAGCATGTGCCGACTGTGAGGTTGTTCTTTGTGTACCCTTTATTGATATCGCTGCGGCGGTTGAGGCAACCAAGGGAACAAATATTAAGGTTGGCGCTGAAAATGTCCACTTTAAGTCTTCGGGAGCATATACGGGTGAGATTTCAGCCGATATGCTAACAGCCGCAGGTGTAGAGTATGTTGTAATAGGTCACAGTGAGCGTAGGCAGTACTTTGGCGAGACCGACCAAACCGTTAATCTTCGCACATTAGCAGCAGTAAATGCAGGTCTTAAAGCTATTGTTTGCGTTGGCGAAACATTAGAGCAAAGAGAGCTCGGATATACAGAGACTCTTCTTAAATACCAAACCAAGATGGCGCTTACAAATATTAGTGCTAAGCAGCTTAAAAATATTATTATTGCTTATGAGCCGGTTTGGGCTATCGGTACAGGCGTTACCGCTACTGCCGACCAAGCCGATGAGGGTAATGGCTTTGTTCGTCAGGCAATTGCCGAGGTTTATGGCGAGGAATTGGCACAATCGGTTACCGTACAGTACGGCGGTTCTATGAATGCTGCTAATGCTGATGAGCTTTTAGAAAAGGTAAATGTTGACGGTGGTCTTATCGGCGGCGCATCATTAAAGGCAGAGGACTTTGCTGTTATTGTAAAAGCAGCTTGTTGCGACTGCAAATAAGGTGGTAAAAATGAAAAAACCGATAGTTTTAACCATAATGGATGGTTTTGGTTTTAACACCGAAACCAAGGGCAACGCAATTGATTTTGCCGCCACACCCGTTTTAGACGGTATATTTAAAAACTGTCCCACAACTAAAATCGGCGCATCGGGTATGGATGTAGGTTTGCCCGACGGTCAAATGGGTAACAGTGAGGTGGGTCACACCAATATAGGTGCAGGTCGTGTTGTATATCAAGAGCTAACCCGAATTACAAAGTCTATTAAGGATGGCGACTTTTTTGAGAACAAGGCGTTACTCGCAGCCATTGAAAACTGCAAGAAAAACGATAGCGCTTTGCATTTAATGGGGCTATTGTCCGATGGCGGTGTGCATAGCCATATCGAGCATATGTATGCACTGGTATCGCTTGCCAAGAAAAACGGAATTTCCCGTGTGTTTATTCACGCACTGCTTGACGGTCGTGATGTACCGCCCGCCTCGGCCGCTGATTTTATTGATGAAACCAATAAAAAATTAGAGGAAATGGGAATAGGCAAAATAGCAACCGTTCTCGGTAGATTTTACGGTATGGATAGAGATAACCGTTGGGAACGAGTTGAAAAGGCGTACGGCGCACTCGTTTATGGCGAGGGAGTTAAAACTACCGATGCCGCAGCGGCAGTTCGTGCTTCATACGAGCAAATCGATGAAGACGGCAAGAATGTAACTGATGAGTTTGTTTTACCCACGGTTGTTGAGGGTACCGAGAGAATTAAAATGGATGACAGTGTTATATTCTTTAATTTCCGTCCCGATAGAGCAAGAGAAATCACCCGTACCTTTGTGGATGATAGCTTTACGGGCTTTGAGAGGCGTGGCGGCAGACAAAAGGTGTATTATGTTTGTATGACACAGTATGATGTATCTATGCCGAATGTCGACGTTGCTTTCCGCCCCCAAACACTCGAAAACACTTTGGGCGAGTATTTAGCAAAAAATAATATGACACAGCTTCGCATCGCCGAAACCGAGAAGTACGCTCACGTAACCTTTTTCTTTAACGGCGGTAGAGAGGTTGAATTCTCGGGAGAGGACCGCATACTCGTTGCATCTCCTAAGGTTGCAACCTACGATTTACAGCCCGAAATGAGCGCAGTACCCGTTTGCGATAAGGTGTGCGAGGCCATTGAAAGCGGCAAATATGATGTTGTAATACTTAACTTTGCTAACTGCGATATGGTGGGTCATACAGGTGTGTTTGAAGCCGCTGTAAAGGCGGTAGAAACTGTGGATGAGTGTGTAGGCAGGGTGAAGGATTCAACGCTTAAAATGGGTGGCGTAATGCTACTTACTGCCGACCACGGCAATGCCGACCGTATGCTCGATACCGATGGCTCACCCTTCACGGCGCACACAACCAACCCCGTACCCTTTGCGGTAATCGGTAAGGATTGTGTTCTTCGTGATGGCGGTAAACTTTGCGATATATCTCCTACAATTATTAAGCTACTGGGACTCCCCCAACCCTCAGAAATGTCAGGCGAATCAATTATTTCAATGTAAAAGTACAAATTTTTGTAAAAATTTGTTACAAAAGCAAAGATTTTGTGGCGAAACAATCTTGTTTCGCCTAACCTTTTCCATTATAAAATAATAAAAATGCGATGGTGTAAACCATCGCGTTTTTTGTACAACGAAACCACTAAAAAGTCGCGTGGTTCAATAAAGGATATGGCGGCAAACAAAATCCTACGTTTTCATTAAATTAGAGTTGCTGTTGTGAATATAACATACCAAAAGCCCTCAAGGTGAAGCCCACAAAAAGCGCACCCCAGCGCTGCCTGTAAAATTAGGGCTATGCGGATGGTGTTTTATTGTATATAATTTATGAAATTAACGGGCGGATGTGGGCATCCACCCCTACAATGTCAATATAACAAAAAAAACAGGTCGGATGCATTTGCATCCGACCTGTTTTATATAATATTTTATTTACGGTTTGCTTTAACAATTTCTACCGACTGTTTGCACAAATTGGTTATTTCATCCCATTTACCATTATCTATCAGGTCAGCCGTTACCATATATGAGCCGCCGCAAGCGCAAATTGTGGGGCAGGAGATATAGTCGGCAAGGTTTTTAAGTGAAATCCCACCTGTGGGCATAACCTTAAACTGTGGGAAAGGCGCTGCCATTGCCTTAATCTTTGCAAGTCCGCCCGACTGCTCAGCAGGAAAGAATTTTAACACCTTAAGACCTAATCTAAAAGCCAAGTGATAATCGGTGGGTGTTGTGCAACCGGGGAAAATATCAATACCTTTTGCTTGTGCGTATTTTACTAAATCAGCATCAAGCCCGGGGGTTACTATAAATTTAGCACCCGCCGCTATTGCTTCATCAATTTGGGCTTCGCTCATTACAGTACCTGCGCCAACTAACATATCGGGATAAGCATCAACCATCAGCTTTATTGCCTTTGCGGCACCTGCCGCACGGAAGGTAACCTCGGCTACGGGCATACCACCGTCAATCAGCGCCTTTGCAAGAGGTACAGCGTCACGCTCGGGATTGTTAAGTTTGATTACAGGGACTACGCCTATTTCACTTACTTTTTCTGATACAAAACTCATAAAAGCACCTCATTTATATTTATTTTTTAGATTTTATATATTCATCTATCGCCTTTGCGGCTGTTTTACCCGCACCCATAGCGAGTATTACCGTGGCGGCACCCGTAACGGCATCTCCGCCTGCAAACACACCTTCACGGGAGGTTTGTCCGTCTTCACCTGCTACTATACCGCCCCAGGAGGTCGTTTCGAGTCCCTCGGTTGTAGATTTTATAAGGGGATTAGGAGAAGTACCAAGTGCCATAAGTACACTATCAACCTCGATTTCGAATTCACTGTTTTCTTTTACTACAGGTCGGCGCCTACCCGACGCATCGGGCTCGCCAAGTGTCATTTGGGCACATCTGATTTTATCTACAAAGCCATCCTCATTTCCCAAAATTTCTACGGGATTGGTAAGGGTTTTAAAGATAATACCCTCTTCTATTGCGTGTTCGATTTCCTCTTGTCGTGCGGGTAATTCCTCCATGCCTCTGCGGTATACAATATACACCTGGGAGCCCAACCGTTTAGCGCAACGGGCGGCATCCATAGCAACGTTACCGCCACCCACAACCGCCACACACCGTGCTTTATGCACGGGTGTATCGCTGTCAGGCGAATATGCTTTCATAAGGTTTATGCGGGTTAAAAATTCGTTTGCCGAAGATACACCCTTTAAATTTTCTCCCTTGATATTCATAAATTTTGGAAGCCCCGCACCCGAGCCGATAAACACCGCATCAAAGCCGTATTCATCCATCAATTCATCAATAGAAAAGGTCTTTCCGATAACGGTGTTGGTTTTAATTTCAACTCCCAAAGCTTTAAGTCCGTTTATTTCACGCTCAACAATGGCTTTGGGTAAACGGAATTCGGGTATACCGTATACCAGCACGCCGCCGGCAATGTGCAACGCCTCAAAGATGGTTACCTTGTAGCCCATTTTTGCAAGCTCACCCGCACAGGTAAGTCCCGAAGGACCCGAGCCGATAACTGCTACCTTGTGGGAAAGTGCATCGGGGCGCATAACCGCCATATTACCCTTTGCACCCATATAATCGGCAACAAATCTTTCAAGGCGGCCAATGGCTACGCTCTCACCCTTTATACCTCGTACGCATTTTTGCTCACACTGTGTCTCTTGCGGACAAACTCTGCCGCAAACGGCAGGCAGTGCGGAGGAAAGGGAAATAATTTTATACGCCTCTTCGAACTTGCCTTCGGCAACCATTTGGATAAAGGCGGGGATATCTATATCTACAGGGCAACCCGAAACACAGGGTTTGTGCTTACAGTTAAGGCAACGCTGTGCCTCAGATATCGCCTGTTCCCTTGTGTAACCCAGCGCAACCTCGCTAAATACAGTGGCTCGGAATTCGGGGGAAAGGGTAGGCATTTCATTGCGCTTTGGTGACATATTAGCCATTTATTTTACCCCCTTAAACAAATTACAGGTGTCAGTATGGCGCTGCCTTTCAAACGGTGCATATATATTGCTTCTGGCAATTGCCTCATCAAAATCTATTTCGTGTCCATCAAATTCGGGACCGTCAACACAGGCAAAAACAGTTTTACCGCCAACACTCAGTCGGCAGCCACCACACATACCGGTGCCATCAATCATAATAGGATTCATAGAGGCAACAGTTTTTATGCCATACTCTTTTGTAAGGGCGCATACATATTTCATCATAACAAGCGGACCGATGGTTATAACCTCATCAAATGTCTCCCCTCTTTCAATCAAAGCTTTAAGCGCATCGGTAACAAGCCCCTTTTGACCACAGCTACCGTCATCGGTCATAAGCAAAAAGGTATCGCTCACGGCTTTAAATTCATCCTCTAAAATTACCAAATCCTTATTTCTAAAGCCGATAATTGAGGTTACCTCACAGCCGAGTGAATGTAGCTTTTTGGCAACAGGATAGGCAATAGCTGAGCCCACGCCACCGCCTATAACAGCAACCTTGTGAAGTCCGTCCGTTTTGGTGGGTTTACCTAAGGGTCCAACAAAATCGGTAATATACTCACCCTCGTTTTTGTGACCTAACTTTTCGGTGGTGGCGCCTACAATTTGAAAAATAATTGTAACGGTACCTACCTTTCTATCAAAATCGGCAATGGTTAAGGGTATACGCTCGCCGTTTTCATCCACACGCAAAATTATAAACTGTCCTGGCTCGGCCTTACGGGCAACAAAGGGAGCAGCAATTTCCATAAGGACTACAGTAGGGTTTAAAATTTTCTTTTTAATTATCTTATACAATATATTCACTCCATTTGGACAAGCTTAAAATCTCATACTATTATACCATCTGTAAACAAAAAAATCTATAGTGCGTAAAAAAAAGATGATTTTTTTGAACAATTATGTTATAATAGACAAAGTATATTGGCTCGGAGGTGATATAATTGGCAAACAAAAAATGGATTAAAACAAGACATGCGATTGTAAGAAATATTTTATATTCTATATTGGCTCCGTATTCAAGGATTAAATACGGCATTAAAATCGAAAGATTCAAGCAGCAAAACGGGCGTCAATATCTAGTTTTGTTTAATCATCAAACGGCGTTTGACCAGTTTTTTGTGGGCATGTCCTTTAAGGGAGCAGTGTATTATCTCGCATCCGAGGACCTTTTTTCAAACGGTTGGATTTCTTCGGTTATTAGATATCTCGTAGCGCCGATTCCTATAAAGAAGCAAACTGCTGATGTAGGCGCAGTGCGAAACTGCATACGTGTTGCGAAAGAGGGGGCTACCATTGCAATAGCGCCTGAGGGCAACCGTACATACAGCGGAAAAACCGAGTATATGAGTCCTGCCATCGCTTCACTTGCAAAGGTATTAAAGCTGCCCGTTGCCCTTTATAGAATTGAGGGCGGATACGGAGCGCATCCTCGCTGGAGTGATGTTGTGCGAAAAGGCAAAATGCGTGCTTATGTTGCCGAGGTTATAGAGCCAGAACAGGTAAAAGAAATGAGCGAGGAAGAGCTTTTTGCAAAAATCGAAAAAGTGCTTTATGTGAATGAAGCCAATGATAAAAATGAATTCCACCATAAAAAGACGGCAGAGTTTTTAGAAAGGGCAATATATGTATGTCCGTTCTGCGGTCTTTCAAAGTTTGTAAGCCATAATCACATAATTGAGTGTGAAAAATGTGAACGGCGTATTGTGTATAATCCCGATACAACCCTTTCGGGTGTCGGTTTTGAGTTTCCGTTTAGGTTTGTGAACGACTGGTATGAGTATCAAAAGCTGGTCGTTAATAAATTAGATTTAACCGAGTATATTGAGGGTCCGCTGTTTACCGATACCGCACGGCTTTCTCAAGTTATAATAAATAAGCGAAAGCAGCTTCTTTGCGAACAAATAACTGTTTTGTTGTACTCAGATAGAATTGTTATTGATGAGGGCGGAGAGCAAATGCGAGAGTTTCGGTTTAGCCAGACCGATGCAGTAACTGTGCTCGGCAAAAACAAGCTAAATATATATTTTGATAAAAGTGTATATCAACTAAAGGGCGACAAACACTTCAACGCACTTAAATATGTGAATATATTTAATCGTTTCATAAATGTAAGTAAGGGTGGTAAGGTAAATGAGCAATTTTTGGGACTCTAATGTATGGTGCAGCATAAATATTATAGCAATTTTGCTTTTGAGCTTACTTGTGGCTCATATGCTAAAAAGGTCAATCAAGATTTTGAGAGTATCGCTTATTCCCACATCGGTGCTAGGCGGCGCCTTGCTCCTTATTGTTGCGGGTATATATAATCTCATAACGGGAGATATAATGTTTGAAACCGAGTTTTTCGGAGGAAACGGTTACAACTCATTAGAGGTAATTACATATCATACCTTAGCGCTCGGCTTTATAGCATCAACCTTTAAATCGAGCAAGGGTAAGCTTACAAAGCAGCGCACATCGGAAATTTTTAATACAGGCGTAACAACGGTTTCTACTTATTTAATACAGGGCATTGTTGGTCTTGCAATAACTATGGTAGCGGCAGCTATTGTTTCGGGCTTTTTCTCGGCGGCAGGTCTCTTATTGCCCTTTGGCTACGGTCAAGGCACAGGTCAGGCGCTTAACTACGGAAATATATATGAAACCCAGTTCGGTTTTGTAGGCGGTAAGAGCTTCGGTCTTACTATAGCGGCATTGGGCTTTTTAAGTGCAAGTCTTGGCGGCGTAATACACCTTAATATCCTAAAAAAGAAAAACAAGATAAAGCTAAGCAGTGCAGATGATGACACCGCAATCGATGAAAATGTAAAGCAAAGCGGAGAAATCCCAATGCAAGGCAGTATGGATAAAATGACTATACAGGTAGCGCTTGTGGTTTCGGCGTATCTTTTAACCTACCTTTTAATGTTGGGACTTGGCAAGCTGTTACCGGGTATGAAATCGGTTGTTTATGGCTTTAACTTTCTACTTGGTGTATTAAGCGCAACGCTTATTAAGGTGGTTGTGAATTTCCTGCGCAAGAAAAAGATTATAAACAGAGGTTATATTAACGATTTCTTAATGACCAGAACCAGCAATTTCTTCTTTGATTTAATGGTGGTCTCGGGCATTGCGGCAATACGCCTCGGTATACTTGAAACCTATTGGGGAATTATGCTTATTCTCGGTGTTGTGGGACTTGTTATAACCTACATATATAACTACTTTGTGGTTAAAAAACTCTTTAAGGATTACCCCGAGGAGCAATTCCTTATGATGTACGGAATGCTAACGGGTACTGCAAGTACGGGAACAATTCTTCTTCGTGAAATTGACCCCGATTTTGAAACACCTGCAGCCGATAATATGGTTTATCAAAACTTCCCCGCAATAGTTTTCGGCTTCCCCATAATGCTTTTGGCAACATTAGCACCCGTAAGACCGTTGCTTACCTTGATTCTTCTTATAGCTTTCTTTGTAGTGCTCAATATAATACTTTTCAGAAGGTATATTTTTAAGAAAAAAGAAAAATAAAGAGCAAAAGGCATCAACCGTTATGGTTGATGCCTTTTTGTTATTAGTAAATAATTACGAATGTTTAAAAAATAATTTATTCTTTATTTTAACTAAAAAATTGATGGGGAACATAATAATAACAGAAACAACTGGATTGTCACACGATTTTGTTAGACAGTTACAGAGTAACAGCAAAAAAACATATAATTTTTCGGTAGAAACATTTTATAAAATATCTGTAGCCCTTGATGTGAGTATGAATAAACTGATAAAAAAGTAAAACCACCCGGAAGGGTGGTTTGAGTTTAGAACGAGGAGATTTATTTAATAAAATTGATGTTCGCAAGTAAGACAAATATATTTTCCGGATTGTGTACGGGCCACATTGTTACTGTGGCATTTGGGACATAAAATTATTGCCTTATCATCATGGTTGGTGAAAGCATTTTCATTTTTAAAAGTAATATCAACTTGCTCAAAAATCTCATTGAAAGCACGGCTTTGTTCATCTGTCATATTGATATTTCTAATTACGGTAGTTCTTTTGCGTTTTTTGTTTTCAAGCATACTTTCGATTTTTAAAGAAATAATCAAAACAAAAACCATGAGTATAACCCAAGCAAAAATCATCCAGTCACGAATGTATTCTATTAGGATTTCGTGGTGATAATTATTCAAATACATTACGGTTCCCAACGGTAGAAAAACAGTAAGAATAAGAGAAATTAATCTTATATACCAATATGGATGTAATCCTGTACCATTATGATGCATAGTATCATCTCCAAAAAATTTCTTTGTCATAGAAAATATTTTTCGTTTAGATTATAACATATGATTTAATATAACACAAAGGTAACTTCTTTACTATTACTTATTACCTAATCGACAAGTTTCGAAAGAGAAGAGTGAAAAGTGAAGAGTGAAGAGGTGAAAGTTGTATAGTAAAAGTGGACACATTGAAGAGTGAATGGTAAAATACATACAGAGAGGTGTTC
This sequence comes from Acutalibacteraceae bacterium, assembly GCA_045650565.1. Taxonomy (GTDB): domain Bacteria; phylum Bacillota; class Clostridia; order Oscillospirales; family Acutalibacteraceae; genus SIG565. The sequence continues at coordinate 123,516 of JAZRRG010000042.1, forward strand.
ACAATGAAACGAACTTTCAGTAAAGAATTTAAGGTCAAGGCGTGCGAGTTAGTAT
>JAZRRG010000043.1:0-43842 GCA_045650565.1 Acutalibacteraceae bacterium
AAGCTTTTAGCTCTTTTCGATACCTGACGTATCTTTTTTGTCCTTGTTTACTCTCTCGATTTCTCTTAAGAATTGTCGGGTCCTTATTATTGTCGTTGTTTAATTTTCAAGGTCCATTTTCGCTCCCGTTTTTTTGGGCGCTCAATTATAATACCACAGCGCAAAACCAATGTCAAGCACTTTTTAAACTTTTTTTAAAAAAGTAAAAATATGGTATTATCGAGTAACATTATATCCACTTTTTTGTATATTATTCACGAAAGAGTGGTTTTCATTTCCTCTAAAAGTTTCTTCTCTCTACGGGAAACCTGCACCTGCGTCATATTTAGGCGGATGGCTACTTCACTTTGAGTCAAGCCAGAAAAGTAGCGAAGCATTATTATCCTTTTATCATTTTCTGACAGTTTCTCTATTGCTTGTCCAATGGCAAGCCGTGTTGATATACTTTCCTCATTATCTACAGGCAAATCCAGTTCTCTCACGCCATCCTCATCCTGATAGGTAAGCGAGACCGTCGGCTGTGATATGCAAATCGCCTCGTTTATTTCGTGGGGTGTTACATTAAGAATTACTGCCAGCTCTGACACGGTTAATGCTCTGCCTGTTTTTTGCTCTTCCCTTTGGCGCACCGCACTAACCTTTAAGGACAGCTCTTTCAACGAGCGTGATACCTTTATGGCGCCCGTATCACGAAACAGCCTTTTTATCTCGCCTAATATCACAGGCACGGCATATGTTGAGAATTTAAAGCCGAGTGATTCATCAAAATCTCTTGCGGCTTTCAGTAGTCCCATACAGCCGACCTGAAACATATCATCATACTCAATGTTTCTGCCCGCAAACCTTTTACAGCAGCTATGCACAAGACCTATATTATCCTTTATTATCTTTTCTTCGTTATTGATTAGCATTGGCGGAATATCTTAAACTGATTTTTTTGGTCATTACTATCGTTGTTCCTTTGTTAACTGCCGAGCGCACACGTACGCTATCCATAAAGCTTTGCATAACCGCAAAGCCAAGTCCTGCTCTCTCGCCGCCTGCGGTTGTATAGAGCGGCTCCATCGCCTGTTCAATATTTTCTATTCCACACCCCTTATCCCTTATTTTAATTACCACCGAATGATTGTCCCTTATTTCAGCATTTATGTATATGTTACCTATTTTCTCTTTGTAGGCATGAACTATACAGTTGGTTACTGCTTCGCTCACGGCAGTTTTAATATCTGACATTTCATCAATTGTAGGGTCAAGCTGTAATACAAACGAGGATACCAGTGAGCGTGCAAACGCCTCATTAACCGACAGTGACGGCAAAGTTACCGAAAATTTATTTATTGTTTTCATTATTTTTATTTCCTTTCTTTTCAAGTCTTGCTAATCTCTCAATTCCCGCCAATTTCATTACCTTATATATTTGCTCGGACGCTCCGCTTATATGAAGCTCGGCTCCAGTTTTTGACAACAAACGGTAGCGCCCCATAACAAGACCTATCCCTGATGAATCCATAAACGAAATATCTGTAAAATCTATTATTAGTAATGTTGGCATATTGAGCTCTATTGCGCTATCAATACTTTCTCGCATTGCTTTGGCTGTATGATGGTCGAGTTCTCCCGAAAGATACGCCGTTACAATCTCGCCCTTTGTATCGATTTTTACCGGCATAAAAATACCTCCTAAATATAAAAAAATAAACTCCTATATAATAATAGGAGTTTACATATAAAAAATTTGTTGAATTTTGTAAATGAAATAAATTTTATTTCCAATAACCGAGTTCTACACCCTTTTTATAAACTAAATCAGCCAAAATCTTATAGCCGAGCTCGTTTAAATGCACATCCGATTTATCATTGTTAAGACAAAAGGAAGCCGGAACCATATTTTTGTTAATGCACCATTCATCAAGCTTTGTGGGTTCCATACCATAATCCTTGAGCGCATTATTTATCATATAATCACGTGAGTCTAACGTTTGGTCCCCAAAGGCATCCTTTAGCGCCTTTCTTTTTGCATCGGTTACATCCCACTGAATTATGTATATATTTTTATCCGATGTTGCACCTATTTTTCCATAGTTCTCCGCAAGAAGCTCGGGGCTTCCCTTATATCCATCGTTTGCACCCATTAAAACAACATTGCAATAACTCTTTTTATATTGTGATGAATAATTGAAGCTAACTTCGGTTCCTTTTTTTAAAGGTTATGGCTGAGCTTGTATCCTCTCTAATCAATGTATAGTAAACCTCATCCCATACTGTACCTTTTTGCAATGTAACATCAAAGGTTTGACCTGCTACAATCATTTTATTAAACGGGAGGTCCTCAGCAAATCCTAAAAACTCAACATCTATACCATTTTCGGCATATAAAAAAGTTTCCCAGCGACGCCCGCATTCATAACCTTAAATTGCCCTGCAAGATTTGCCTGCAGCTGTACAGGATAATCATAATCCTCACCAACCGCCATACCTGCCGTTAAGCTGGCGCCCCAGCACATTACAACGGTGTCTTGATTTTCAAAGGTAGTGATTTTATTTGCGGGAGCAGCAACACACCCATTTTCACCCTTTGTGAATTTTGCACCCACCGGTGAAATATTTTCACTTGATGTATTCGACGGGCCAGAGTTTACATCTTGTGTCGTTCCGCTACAAGATGTAAATATCAAACAAATCATTGCCACAACAATAATGCCTGCAATAATTCTTTTAATGCCCATACCTAATACCTCCGAAATAAATATATAATTCAACTATATTTTATGAGACACAAAAAAGCTATGTATAAGTAATGATGATTTATGTATTTTAAGGCGCAACCTACATTTTTGACTTAATATCGGCAATGCTGCTTTCAATCATATTGATTTTTTCAAGCACCTTATTGAGTTGTTCACGCTGTGTTTTAACGAGCGATTCGGGCGCTTTTGCAACAAATCCCGGATTGTTAAGCTTTTTCTCAAAGAATTCCTTATCAACATTTGCCTTTTGGAGTTCTTTTTGAAGCCGTTCAAGCTCGGCTGAAAAATCAACAAGCTCTGCAAGTGGCAAATAGATTTTTGCCGATTCAGTAATAATACATACCGAATCACTGTCACCCGCCTCGAAGCCGACAGTAACATTAGATGCATATGCCAAACGGCAAATAAAGTCACTGCCATCTGTAAAGGTTTCAACCGAATCGGTTTCGATTGTAACATTTGCTTTACGTGAGGGTGGAACATTCATTTCAGCTCTACGGTTGCGAATTGCCTTAATGGCTGACATAATCTTTTCGAACTCGGCTTCTTCCCTTTGAAAGTTTAGCTCAGCCGAATATTTAGGCCAATCTGATATCATAATAGACTCGCCGTTATGCGGAATGGACTGCCATATTTCCTCGGTTATAAACGGCATAAACGGATGCAAAAGCTTAAGCATACCATCCATAACGAATATAAGTACGGCTCTTGTGTTATTTGCCGCTGCTTCATCCGCACCGTTTAAACGGGCCTTAGAAATTTCGATATACCAGTCGCAATATACATCCCAAATAAAATCATAAAGCTTTTGAACGGCAAGGCCGAGCTCGTATTTCTCGAGGTTATCGGTAACCTCACGTACTAAACTGTTATATTTTGAAAGTATCCATTTTTCCTCAAGCGAAGGTGCGGTGGGTAATGGTAGCTGCTCGTCAGTTTTTAAATTCATAAGAATAAAACGGGCGGCATTCCACAGTTTATTTGCAAAATTACGGCTCGACTCAACACGCTCAGGAATATAGCGCATATCATTACCCGGGCTGTTACCCGTAGCCAGAGAGAAGCGCAAAGCACCGGCACCGTCCTGCTCAATCACCTCAAGCGGGTCAACTCCGTTGCCTAAAGACTATGACATTTTCCTGCCTTGGCTATCCCTTACAAGACCGTGAATAAGCACTGTATCAAACGGCACCTCACCCGTTTGCTCAATGCCCGAGAACATCATACGCATTACCCAAAACGGAATAATATCATAGCCCGTTACCAAGGTGTTGGTCGGGTAATAGTGTTTAAAGTCTTCTGTTTCTTCGGGCCAACCGAGAGTTGAGAAGGGCCAAAGCGCAGAGGAAAACCAAGTATCAAGTGTATCGGGGTCTTGTTCAATACTTTTACTGCCGCACGCCCTACAAACGCTCGGTTCTTCCTTTGCAACGGTTATCTCACCACAGTCGCCACAGTACCAAGCAGGTATGCGGTGTCCCCACCAAAGCTGACGGGAAATACACCAGTCTCTGATATTTTCAAGCCAATGGAAATACACCTTTTCAAAACGCTGAGGAACAAATTTTGTTTCACCTTTTTTAACTGCATCAATAGCAGGGGCAGCAAGCGGCTTCATTTTAACAAACCACTGCTTTGAAACCCGTGGCTCAACCGTTGTGGAGCAGCGATAACAGGTGCCAACATTATGGGTGTACTCTTCAATTTTTACAAGCGCATCCTCTTTTTCCAAATCGGCAACAATCGCTTTTCTCGCTTCATATCTATCCATACCCGCATAGCTTGGATAATCGGCAGTGATTTTTGCATCATCACTCATAACATTTATAACGGGTAAATTATGGCGCAGTCCCACCTCAAAGTCGTTGGGGTCGTGTGCGGGGGTGATTTTAACAACACCCGTACCAAAGTCCATTTCAACATACTCATCCGCAACAATGGGAATATGGCGGTGCACCAGCGGTAAATCAAGCATCTTGCCAACAAGATGCTTATATCTTTCATCATTGGGGTTAACCGCAACTGCGGTATCACCAAGCAGGGTTTCAGGACGGGTGGTAGCAAGCTCTAAATAACCGCTGCCATCAACCAAAGGATAGCGCAAATGCCAAAAATGACCCGCCTGTTCTTCATACTCAACCTCGGCATCCGAAATAGAGGTCAAGCATTTAGGGCACCAGTTGATAATTCTTTCTCCCCTATAAATAAGTCCCTTTTCATAAAGACCGATGAATACTTCCTTAACTGCCTGATTACAGCCCTCATCAAGTGTGAAGCGCTCACGCTCCCAGTCGCAAGAGGAACCCATTTTTTTGAGCTGCTCGATTATTCTGCCGCCGTACTGCTCCTTCCACTTCCAAGCACGTTCTAAAAAGCCATCACGGCCTATATCATCCTTTGTTATGCCCTCTTTTCGCATTGCCTCAACGATTTTTGCCTCGGTTGCAATTGATGCATGGTCGGTACCGGGAAGCCAAAGCGTATCAAACCCTTGCATACGCTTAAAGCGAATAAGAATATCCTGCAGTGTGTTATCCAATGCATGTCCCATATGCAGCTGACCTGTGATGTTCGGTGGCGGGATTACTATTGTAAACGTTTCCTTGCTTTTATCACAGGGGGCATGAAAATACCTGCCTGAAAGCCACTTTTTATATATACGGTCCTCGACTTCCTTTGAGTCATAAACCTTTGCGAGTTCTTTTGCCACAATTGGTTCCTCCAAAATCAAATTATCTTAAATATATTATAGCAACAAAACGGCTTTGTCAAATAATTCCTGTAATATATTTAAATTTATGTGAAATAGTATAAATGTCAGCCAAGCAGTATTTAACTAATTGCGTTTGTTTTGAATATAATGGGCTGACAGCCACTCCTATTTTTAGGAGTGGCTTTTTTAAATTGTTAGCTGCTCTGCCTTTGCCTGAGCTTTTAAGCTACCCGCCGCAGGTAAATTACGGGTTCTGTAACGGTGAGGTGAATCGAGCATCCCCTCACGATATACCTCGGCAGTGAAAATGCGCTGACCCTTTTTCTGCGTCATAACCGCTACACCGCCGTTATCTCTTGTGGATTTAGTTTGCAAGGCACCGCTGTTTACAAGCAGCATTCTACCGTTAGTAGATGTTAGCAGTATATCGCTCTCAGTCGGCAAATAGAGCACGGTGTGAAGAGTGAACTTATCAGTGTATGCACCAACTAACTTTTTACGGTTAGTTTTGGTGGCATAGGCGCTGAGTGCCACCTTGGCAACACGACCGTTATCGAAAACAAATATCATATTTCCGACATATTCTCTAACCGCTACCATATACACTGCATTTTCCCCTTCATCAAACTGGAGGGTTCCTGCAACGTAATCACCAAGCACGCTTGCCTTTCCATCGGCAAAATCGCTGACCTTGGCTTTGTATACCTGCTGCTTATTTGTAAAGAACAGCAATTCGTGAGCATTGGTAGCTTCAATAATTTGCGACATTTCATCACCCTCTTTAAGCTTTTGCTCACCACTCATACGAAGTGACTGGGGTGTTATCTTTTTAAAGTAACCATCCCTTGTAAAGAATAGTGTAACCGGTGACTCATCAACCACCTCGGGCTCGGACTCATCCATATCTGCTTCGGGGGTTACAACCATAGTGCGACGCTCCTTGCCGTACTTTTTCATAACATCCTCAAGTTCTTTGATGATTATCTTGAGTACCTTGGTTCTGCTTGAAAGGATTGATTCGAGCTCCTCAATTTCTTTTTCGAGATTTTCAATATCGTTAAGGCGCTTTAGAATATATTCTCTATTTAAATGGCGAAGCTTTATTTCAGCTACATATTCCGCCTGTACCTCATCAATGCCGAAGCCAATCATAAGGTTGGGAACAACCTCCTTTTCTTCGGCAGTCTCCCTAACGATTTTTATTGCCTTATCTATATCCAGCAATATTTTCTCAAGACCTTTGAGCCAATGTAACCTATCCTTAGCTTTACCGAGTGTAAATATAATTCTATTACGAACGCACTCTGTTCTAAAGGCAACCCACTCTTCTATAATCTCTTTAACGCCCATAACCTGCGGCGCACCGCCGACAAGTATGTTAAAGTTACAAGCAAAGCTATCCTGTAGAGGTGTTGAACGGTAGAGTTTTTTCATAAATTTTTCTACATCAACGCCACGCTTTAGGTCAATAGTAATTTTCAGACCCTGCAAACCTGTTTCATCACGTATATCATTGATTTCGGTGATTTTCTTTTGTTTAACAAGCTCTATTACCTTTTCGATAATCGCTTCACTCGTAGTGGTTGGCGGAATTTCGGTAATATCTATGCAGTTTGCTTTTTTATCGTAGGAATAAACGCCTCTGATTTTAAAGCTTCCCCTACCAGTTTCGTAAATCTTTTCGATTTCGGCACGGTTATATAAAAGCTGACCGCCTATTGGGAAGTCGGGCGCAATTAGAGTGTCGGCAACATTTATATCGTTATCCTTAATATACTCTATTGTTGTTTTACAAACTTCATTAAGGTTAAACGAGCAAATTGAACTTGCCATACCTGCCGCAATACCCGTATTGGCATTTACAAGCACACTTGGAAATGTTACGGGAAAAAGCGTTGGCTCTTTAAGTGTTGCATCATAGTTATCAACAAATTCAACCGTATCCTTTTCGATATCGGCAAAAAGCTCAGCCGCTATTGGCGCTAACTTTGCCTCGGTATAACGGGATGCGGCATACGCCATATCACGAGAATACGACTTACCGAACGAGCCCTTCGACTGAACATACGGGTGCAAAAGCGTCTCGTTACCCTCGGACAAACGCACCATGGTTTCATAAATGGCGGCATCGCCATGTGGGTTGAGCTGCATTGTGCGACCGACTATGTTTGCCGATTTTATTGTGCCGCCATTTAAAAGCCCCATCATATACATTGTATACAACAGCTTGCGGTGTGATGGCTTAAAGCCATCTATCTCGGGAATCGCACGGGATATGATAACACTCATAGCATACGGCATAAAGTTAGTTTCAAGCGTTGTAACTATGGGTTGTTCAACTGTAAGCCCCGCACCCGCAATATAGGTTTTTTCCATTATATCAGGGGTGGCTTTTGTAGCTTCTTCTTTTTTCTTTTTCGGTGCCATTTTATCTTCCTCTTTTAACTAATATCAGCATCATCGATATATAAGTAACCGTTTTCTGCAATATATTCTTTTCTGCCCTGTAAATTATCGCCAAGCAATATATCAAACATTTGCGACGTTCTCTCCGCATCATCAGGCATTACCTTTATAAGACGTCTGGTTTGCGGATTCATGGTGGTCAGGTTCATCATATCGGGTTGGTTTTCACCAAGTCCCTTCGAACGATTGATTTTGTATTTTTTATCACCGATTTGGGATAAAACCTCCGCCTTTTCGGTTTCATCATAGGCAAAATAGGTCATATCCTTGGTGGTGATTTCATAAAGCGGGGTTTCGGCTATATATATCCTACCCTCACGTATGAGCGTTGGCATAAGTCTATGAATCATAGTTAAAATAAGTGTTCTTATATGGAAGCCGTCAACATCGGCATCGGTACATATAATAATTTTATTCCAACGAAGATTTTGCATACTAAAGGTGGAAATGTTCTTACTCGTTTTTGATTTTACCTCCACTCCACAGCCAAGCACCTTTATAAGGTCTGTGATAATCTCACTCTTAAACACCTTATCGTATTCCGCCTTTAAGCAATTGAGAATCTTACCTCGCACAGGCATAATAGCTTGGAAATCGGGGTCACGGGCAAGTTTACACGAGCCCAATGCCGAGTCACCCTCAACTATAAATATTTCTCTTTGCTCAATATCCTTTGTTCTACAGTCAACAAACTTTTGAACACGGTCCACCAAAGAGTTGCCCGACTGCAATGTCTTTTTAAGGTTTAGGCGTTCCTTTTCGCTTCGCTCACGACTCCGCTTATTGATTAACACCTGCTCGGCAATTTTATCGGCCTCCGCCTTGTTTTCAATAAAATAAATTTCAAGCTGACGGCGGATAAAATCGTTCATCGCTTCATAGATAAACTTGTTATTCACCGCTTTTTTGGTCTGATTTTCATACGAAGCCACGGATGAGAAGCAGTTGGTAACTATCGCCAAGCTTTCCTGAATATCGGAAAATGTTATTTTACTTTCGTTTGATTTATATTTGTTGTTGTTTTTGATATATGCATCCAGCTGTGCAACAAATGCCGCCCTTACCGCCTTATCAGGTGAGCCGCCGTTTTCAAGCCAGCTTGAGTTGTGATAATATTCAATCAACCTATGGTTGTTTGAAAAGCAAAATGCCATATTCATTTTAACGGTATACTCGGGGCGGTCCTCTCTATCACGACCTCTTCTGTCTCCCGACCAAAACTGTATATTTGATAGCTTTTGCTCTCCTACAAGCTCCTCCAAATATTCTACGATACCGTTTTTATAAACAAACTCTGTTTGAACAAATCTCGCTCCCTGCTGTTCACGGAAAACAAACAAAAGTCCTTTATTCACTATTGCTTGACGGCGCAGGGTGTCCATAAGGTCGATTGAGGGGATATCCACCTCGGTGAAAACCTTAATATCGGGTTTCCATTTGATTTTTGTGCCCGTATCTCTGCCCGAATACTCCTCCTTGGTAAGTCCGCCTATATTATAGCCCTTTTCAAAATGGAGAGTATATTTAAAGCCATCTCGCTTTATTTCAACATCCATATATTCACTGGAAAATTGTGTGGCGCAAAGTCCCAAGCCGTTAAGACCTATTGAATACTCATAGTTAGAGCCACTTGCCGTGCCGTACTTACCTCCTGCGTACAATTCGCAAAACAGTAATTCCCAGTTATAGCACTCTTCCTTATTGTTATAGTCTACGGGTGCACCACGGCCAAAGTCCTGCACCTCAACCGAGCCATCGGTATATTTTGTAACCACAATTTTATTACCGTGACCCTCTCGTGCCTCATCTATTGAGTTGGAAATAATTTCAAACACCGAGTGCTTACAGCCCTCAATGTCATCCGAACCGAAAATAACCGCAGGGCGCAAGCGCACCTGGTCAGGTCCTTTTAGCTTCTCGATGCTTTCATTGTTATATACAGCAGTTTTGTTTGCCATAATTACACTCCTATATATGAATAGTTATATTTATTATACTCTATATATAGTAGTTAAGTCAAGAATCAGGACACAAAAAACCGATATTCATACGAATATCGGTTAATATTATTCTCCAATATATTTTAGCGGGTCCACATACTTACCATTTATAATCAGCTCCAAGTGTAGATGGTATCCTGTTGACCATCCCGTAGAGCCGACTTCAGCTATTTTTTGACCACGCTTAACCTCTTGACCTGCTGATACAAGGAGCTTGCTTGCGTGAGCGTAAAGTGTTTTTACGCCATTACCGTGATTGATTATTACATGATAGCCGTAATCATCATGCCAACCCGCAGTAAGTACCGTGCCCTCCTGTATAGCATAAATGGGTGTACCCTTATTAGTGGCTATATCAACTCCCTTGTGTGAATAATATCCCCTATACTCTTTAAAGGGAGATGACACAAAGTAAGAGGTTCTGGCAATAGGGAAAACCATGTTGGTTGTGGCGTTATTATCGGATGTGTTATAGGCGGTGCCTACAACTACAACCTTGTCTACAGGTGCGGTTACAACCTCATCAGCCAACATTTGTCTGCCCTGCTCAACACCATCAATATATACAACCTGTTCAACCGAATGATTAAGTCCGTTAACACCTGCGACTGTAACCTCACGGTAGCCGATAAGCTTATCCTCGGTTTTTTGTGTAACGGTGCCGTATGCAACAACAACATCATCCCGATACTTTGCGGTTGTTTTAACACTTAAGGTGCAAAGGTAGCTGTTAATATCCTCTGATGAAGAAAAATTACTATCGGTGCAATACATATCAGATACCACAACATTATCAACAAACTCTGCTGTGTTTTCAGCACCATCCCTATCATAGCACGCAAGGCGTTTATTTATGTATTCCTGCATCTCCTCGTGAGACTGTGCAAACGCAATCTTCTCACCGTTGACAGTAAGCACTACGCCCTTTTGAAGCGTTCGGGTGTTCTCAAGGAGCTTATCGCACAAATACTCGGTTGAATTAACACGCTCTTTAAGAGTTACTACTAACTTAAATTTGGCTTTGGTTATATGCTCGGATGAATTGCCGCTTGCAATTTTCTTTGCTGCTAAAGCCGTGGCATCGGTAAAATCTTGGCGTGAATAAACGGTAGCGACAGCTACGCCGTTATACTCAACACTATAAGCAAAAGTTGCGCCCGAAGCCGCAAGACTTATAACGCCGCATACAAAGCAAACGACTGCAAAAAATATTAACTTTACAAGGTGTTGGGTATTTTGGATTTTATAAATAAATCCTGATACCTTCTCCTTCATAAAATTGCCTCCAAAAAAATTAAATAATAATCACAACATTTACTATTATACCAAAAAGATTACAAAATTGCAACCTTTTTGTAATCTTTTTGAAATATTTATTTAAAAAGACCGATATTCTAACAAGATTATCGGTCTTACTTATTAAAAATTTATATAATTGTGTGGGTTTTTCTTTGTTCCATGAATTATCACTTCGAAATGCAGGTGAGGTCCTGATGAATTTCCTGTTGAGCCAACCCTGGCGATGGTTTGCCCCTGTGTTACCCTATCGCCCACCGACACATAAAGAGCACTTGCATGGGCATAAAGAGTTTGAACACCTGCGCCGTGGTCAATAATTATGTGGTAGCCGTAACCTGTGTTACTTTTTACTGATTTTGTGACAACGCCGTCCTTAACTGCGTATATCGGCTGTGCTATACCACCGTAGGTACCAAGGTCAAGTGCATAGTGGCGACTGCTTCCACGGTCCTCACCATACTGCGAGGTAATTGCATACGAGCCACGTGGCAGCGGACATACCATTCCCGCCGCCGATGCGGTTGTATCCTGTGGGTATTTAGTACCAACAACAACCACCTTGTTTACGGGCGTTGTAATAACCTGTTGGTCTAAATGCTCACGGTCGGTTTCGATGCCGTTTACAAACACAACCTTATCCACATTATGATTTAATCCATTTTTACCCTCTTGGGTTGTTTTGCGGTATGTAAACAGCTGACTGCTATCATACTTAGTAACCGTTTTATATGATACTACAACATCCTCATTATATTTAATGGTAGTTTTAACCTTTAAGTCGGATACCGCATTATTCATCTCCTCACTGCTGCAAAAGGAAGCCACCGTACAATATACCTCTTTAAACTCCACCTTATCGACAAATTCCGAGGAATTTTCATCGGCACTGCTTACATCGTATGCGTGTAAACGAGTTTCTAACAGAGAAGTTATCTCTTGCTCGTTTTTAAGATAGATTTTTTCCTCGCCGTTAACGGTGAGCGCTATACCCTTAACAACCTCTGCTGTATTATTTATAATTCCCTCGCCTATCGTTTGGGCATCATTTATTTTATTTTCTACAGTTAGCACCTTTTTAAAGGTTGGCGTATATATAAGGTTGTCCTTTTCGCCCGAAATTTTGGAAAGAGCCATTTGTTTGCCTTGTTGGAACACTTCAGCTTCTTTAACAATGGCAATTTGCTTTCCGCCGTATTCTACGCTGTAAGCCGTGGTTACACCTGATGCTACTATGCTTACAATACCGCAAACCACACACAGCACCGCAAATACCGACGGCACAACAATGTTAATATATCTGTTTATAAAAGTCGTAAAATTCGACCATAACTGTTTCATTTTTCGTCTCCTTTTTTCAAATTCCTTCATATTATAACAAAGTTGTAACCTTTTTTCAACACTTGGAATAACTTTCTAATAAAAATGAGGTATGGGTTTGACCACACCTCATTTATTTAAAACATAGATATTTGGTTTGTATCGGGCAGTTCATCCAAAACACCCATATCCGACAGTGTCTCAACAATTGTTTTTGAAATACCCGCTTGAGAACCAAACTCCTCTTTGGAAATAAAATCTCCGTTTTGTGCGGTCTCATAAAGCGCAATAGCCGCCTTCTCGCCTACGCCCGAAAGCGAAACAAAGGGCAGACGCATTTTGCCGTTCTCGGGAACATATTTCACAGCATGCGAGCGCTTTAGGTCGATTGGTAAAATCTCAATACCACGCTCGAGCATTTCATTAAATATAAGCATATTGCCGTAAACATCGAGCTCCTTTTGGGTTGCCTCCTTGCCCTTTTCCTCTATCGTTTTAAGATATGCCTTAACGCCTTCCTTACCCTTTAGTAATGTAGGCACGTCAACATCTTCGGGACGGGCAGTAAAATATGCACAGTAGAATTCAAGCGGATAATACACCTTATACCAAGCAAGGCGGAGCGCCGAAATTACGTATGCCGCTGCGTGTGCTTTGGGGAACATATATTTAATCTTATGGCAGCTTTCAATATACCAGTCAGGCACACCAACTGCACGCATATCTTCCTCCATAGCGTGCCACTCATCAGGTGACACCTTACCCTTGGCAACAAGACCCTTACGAACGGTTTCGGTAATGGCGAATGCTCGGCTCTGCTCCATACCTTGATAGATTAAGTATACCATAATATTATCACGTGTTCCAATAACCTCGGAAATGGTGCATATGCCCTTTTCAATTAAATCCTTAGCATTGCCGAGATAAACATCGGTACCGTGTGAAAGACCCGATATTTGCAAAAGGTCTGCAAAGTTTTTGGGCTTACAGTCTCGCAGCATTTCCATAACGAACTTGGTGCCAAATTCGGGGATACAGTAGGTACCTGTATGGGTCTTTATTTGCTCCTCTGTAACACCGAGCGCTTCGGGAGATAGAAACAAGCTATACACCTTTTCATCACTCATAGACACTTCACTTATCGGTACGCCCGAATACTCTTCTAAATACTTGTAGGTAGTCGGCACAACGTGTCCGAGCTCATCAAGCTTGAGTATCGTATCGTGAATCGAGTGGAAATCGAAATGTGTTGTAACAATATCGGATTTAACATCATCTGCAGGGTGCTGTACGGGGCAAAAATCGTAAATTTCCTTGTCTTTCGGCACTACAACCATACCCGCAGGGTGCTGACCTGTAGTAACCTTAATTTTTGCGTTTTCCACCTTTTTGGCGAGTCGGTCAAGCTCGGCAGAGCTTAACACGATATTTTTCATTTCGGCATAGTTTTTAGAAAGACCGTATGCTGTTTTTTCTGCTATGGTAGAAATTGTACCCGCCTTAAAAACATTTTCCTTGCCGAAAAGTGTTTCGGTATATTTTTGAACTTCGCTTTGGAATTCGTTGGAAAAGTTAAGGTCGATATCAGGCACCTTATCCCCTTTAAAGCCCAAAAAGGTTTCAAAAGGAATATCGTGTCCGTCTCGCTTATATCTCGTGCCACATATTGGGCAGTCTTTTTCGGGCAGGTCAAAGCCCGAACCCACTTCACCTTTATCAAAGAACTCACTATGCTTACAGTTGGGACAATAATAGTGCGGTGCAATTGGATTAACCTCGGATATACCCGCCATAGTTGCAACAAAGGATGAGCCGACACTACCACGTGAGCCAACGAGAAAGCCGTGCTGCTCACTGTATGACACCAGCTTTTGCGCCGTAACATACATTACCGAGAAGCCATTGTTTATAATACCGTTTAACTCTTTTTCAAGGCGTTCTGATACGATTTCGGGCACTTTACCTTGATAACCGTACATATCCATCGCCCTATCCCAACAAATTTGTCTAAGCAGCTCATCAGAGCCCTCAATAACGGGCGGATAGCTACCCACAGGCACGGGCACTACATCGTTTGATATCATATCGGCTATTTTATTGGGGTTCTCTACAACAAACTCGTATGCTCTATCTCCAAAATACGAGAAATCCTCAAGCATTTCCTTTGTTGTTTTAAAATAAAGCGGTGCTTGATTATCAAAATCCTCATACTTTTTAGACTGAATTATTTTACGGATAATAGCATCCTCTTTTTTAAGGAAGTGGACATCACCCGTAGCAACAACCGGCAATCCTAACTCATCCGCAAGTTCAACAACCTTGCGGTTGAAGTTCTTTATAACCTCTGCATCGGTAACCTTTTGGTATGGGTTTTCCTTTGCTTGACCGGTTCGCTTATCGGTATAAACCTTCTTCGATTCCCTTATCATAAACTCATTGTTGCCAATCGGTTGTATTTCAAGAAAATCATAGTAGGATGCAATTCGCTTTAGCTCTTCGTGGGGGGCTCCCTTAAGTATGGCATCGTAAAGCTCACCCGCCTCACAAGCCGAGCCCAGCAATATGCCCTCACGGTGCTTATCGATAACACTTTTTAGTGATACAGGCACATAATAAAAGCTATCAAGATGTGCTGTTGATATTATTTTATATAAGTTTTTAAGTCCAGTAAGATTCTGAACCAACATTATTTGGTGGAAGCGTGGAAGCTTTGCAAGGTCGGTTACACCACGAGTGTCATCCGCAAAATACGCTTCAACGCCGTATATTGCCTTAAACTCACCACCTGCTTTACGGATATCCTTTACAGCAGCTGCGACATCAGGATATGCTTGTACAACACCGTGGTCGGTGATTGCAACCGCTTTATGTCCCCATTTATACGCCTGATTTATAATATCCTTCGCACCTACAACGCCATCGGATGCCGACATATTTGTGTGGCAATGTAATTCCACTCGGCGAAGTCCCTCATAATCATCGGTCTCCTCATACTTTTCAACGCTCGAAAGAGATTTTACCTCCACCACGAACTCACCCGACCATTTGTCGTAACGGTAATCACCGTTAACAATTACATAGGCACCGTCATGCAGCGGCTTTAGCTGATTTTTTTTATCGGTATCAATAAACACACTTGCATTAAAGGAATTTGTTGAGTCGCTAAATGCAAATTTTACAATACTCTTTTTCTCACCACGGCGGGTGGTAATATCACGAGTGTCCATACCGAAAACCTCTCCCCAAGCGCAAACATAGGTAGAGCCCTCGGCAAACTCGGGCGGTGCTATACTGATTAGCGGTTTAACTCTTGTATCGGTTTTTCTGCCGAAAAAATGCTTCGCACTCTCAAGGTATATGGGCAATCCATCGGTTGGCTTGTAGTTATACACCCGTTTTGCTGCCTCTTCCTTTTTTTGCCTTACAGCTTGTTGTTCTACGGGCGGCTCTATCTCTACATTTTCGAGCTGTCCATCAAACTCTATTTCAAATTTCATCTTGAACATATCATATAAAATTTCATTAAACTTATGCTCAAAATTACTCGCCTTTATGGCTTCATATCCACCGTATTTTAATGTAATATGTAAAGAAAAACCTTCTTGTGAAAACTCAGCATCCTTAAAATATCCGTTAAGCAAAACATTTTTTTGCCTTACCTTATTTACTATATCGTTGCCTGCCTCTTTACAAAACGCTTCTGGCGCAAAAAAGCACTCAATCTCCGCACCTGACAAGGTTAATTCATCAATAAGTGTGGCCTTGAGTTCTTCTTTTTTTGCAAATGATATGTATTTATCGGTATACAGCTTGATTTTTAAAGCACGCTCATCCGACACAGTACAATTTATTAGTGTGGCATTTTCGGTAAGCTCATACTGCTGCTTTGTTAAGTAGTCTTTAAAAACATCTACAAATTTTGCTGACGCCATTTTTTACCCCTTTAAAGTTTTTCTATTTCTCTTATTAGTTCTTCAAGTATTTTGTCTTCCGCTATTTTTCGTTTGCTGCCATCCTTTTTAAACAGCACTGCACATCCGTCTCCACCGGCAATGCCAATATCTGCCGCTGCCGCTTCACCCGGACCGTTTACAACACATCCCATAATAGCAACGGTTATATCCTTATCTACATTTTTTAGCTTTTCCTCTGCTCTTTTGGCTAGGCCAATTAAATCGATTTTAGTTCTTCCACAGGTTGGACAGGACACAAACCTTATGCCGCCCTTTCTTAAATTGATGGCTTTTAGCAGGTCCTTTGCTGCCTCTACCTCTCTTAACGGGTCATCGGTTAAGGATACACGGATAGTATTGCCAATACCCCTAAGCAGCAAACCGCCGAGTGCCGCACTTGATTTTATAACACCCATATTATATGTGCCCGCCTCGGTAACGCCTAAATGAAGCGGATAAGGACATTTTTCGGCAGCCAAAACATAGGCCGCATAGGTACGGGCGGTATCGGATGACTTAAGGGACAACACAATATCATCAAAATCAAATTTATTAAGTAGTGATATGTGGTAAAGCCCACTCTCAACCATCGCTTCGGGCGTTGCCGCACCAAAACGGGCAAGAATCTCCTTTTCTAGCGAACCCGAATTAACGCCGATTCTTATAGGCACCCCTGCAGTTCTACACGCATTGGCAACGAGCTTTATGTTTTGGTCGCTTCCGATATTGCCCGGGTTTATTCGTATTTTATCAACTCCCGCCGCAACACTTTCAAGTGCTAAACGGTAATCGAAATGTATATCTGCAACAAGCGGAATATTCACCTTTTCTTTTATGCGGTAAATAAGTTCAACCGCTGCCATATCAGGCACCGAAACACGCACAATTTCACAGCCGCCCTTTTCGAGCAAAACCGCTTGGCGAACATTGCCCTCGATATCGTGGGCGGGTACATTAAGCATCGACTGTATAGAAACGGGAGCACCGCCGCCAATATACATATTTCCGATTTTTATTTTCTTTGTAATATCGTTAGTAAACATATTCTACCCCGTTATTAACTTCCAAATATCCTTAAATGTCACCAAAATCATAAACCCGAACAGCAGCACAAAGCCCACCGTATGAATAACGCCCTCTAATCTTTGAGGAACGGGTTTTCTAAATATCATTTCATACAAAATAAACAGCAGACGTCCGCCATCGAGCGCTGGGATTGGCAGCAGATTGAAAATGCCGAGATTTATGGTTATAAGCGCCATAATCGGTATTATATTTAAGAGATTTGCCTTGGCTGCACTGCCTATTGCCGCAGTAACGCCAACAGGTCCCGACACCGCATTAAGACCGAATTTACCTCCAATTAAATCAACCAGTGAAAACCAAACAACTCGTGCATAGGACACGGTCATTTTAGCGGTTTGCTTTACATAGTTTAAAAATGTTTTTTGCTCGGGCTCTACCCAAAAATCAACCGCAATATAATCAATATCATCGACATTTTGTGTTGCAAATTTTACATTTTTAATCTCGGTCTTTTCCCCGTTACGCAAAACGGTTATATCTACTATTCCATCCTTAACACCAGTAAAGGCATAGCTTAAATCATAGGTTGTGTAGATTCTTCTTGTGTCAACCTCTATAATTTCGTCGCCCACCTTAAGCCCCGAATTTACACTCACAGCTTCATCAGCAAACTTTGCCACGCATGTTGTAGCAAAATATTTACCGGGGGCTAAAGATACGGCAACCAAAACAACGCCTAAAATCAGGTTAAAAAGCGCTCCCGCTATAACAATTATAAACCTGCGCCACGCTTTCTTTTGGCAAAACGCCCTCTCATCCGAGCTTTCCTCATCCTCACCCTCCATAGCACAGTAGCCGCCAAGCGGTATTAAATTTACCTTATAGGTGGTCTCCCCCCACTGCTTACAAAAAAGCTTTGGACCAAAGCCCACCGCAAATTCGTTAACACGAACTCCCATTAGCTTTGCGGCAAGAAAATGTCCAAACTCGTGTATAATTATCAGCACAATAAACACGAGCACCGCCACAACATAGGGCCATATATTATTTAAAACCGAAATAAATGAAGAAATATTCTCCACCCTGCTTTCTATTTATTTTGCAAATTTTTGAACCAATTCTCTGGCGCCCATATCGGCACCAAAAACATCTGACACATCAAAGCTTTTTACCGCACTTTGATTATCAATGGCCGCCTCAACCAAGTCGGCAATCTGTAGGAATTTGATTTTTCCATCCAAGAAAAGCTTTACCGCCTCTTCGTTCGCACCATTTGCCGCAGCGGGTTTTAAGCCGCCCTCATTTATTGCCTTTATGCAAAGCGGCAAACAACGAAATGTATCGGTATCGGGCTTTTCAAATGTTAGGGAGCCGATTTTTGATAAATTCAGCCGCTCGGCATTTGAAAACTTCCTATCGGGATAGGTTAGCGCATACTGTATCGGCAATTTCATATCGGGTGTGCCGAGCTGGGCGATAACGCCACCATCACAAAACTCTACCGCCGAGTGCAGGATGCTTTGCCTATGGACCAGTACCTCAATATCATCGGCAGTTACATCAAAAAGATGCACCGCCTCTATCACTTCAAGACCCTTATTCATAAGTGTTGCCGAATCAATAGTTATTTTAGCACCCATAGACCAGTTGGGATGCTTTAGCGCATCGGCAGGGGTGACATTTATTAATTCCTCACGCTTTTTTGAATAAAACGGGCCGCCCGATGCGGTTAATATAATCTTGCTGAGTCGCCCACGGGGTGTTCCCTGCAAGGACTGGAATATAGCAGAATGCTCACTATCAACAGGCAATAAGCTGACATTGTTTGCTCTCAGCTCACGCTTTACTATATCGCCCGCAGTTACAAGTGTTTCCTTGTTTGCAAGGGCTATTGTTTTGCCCGACCTTATTGCCGCAAGTGTTGGGCGAAGCCCCGCAATACCCACAATGGCATTTATTGCAACATCTCCCTTGCCGCTTGCCGCTTCGCAAACACCGTCCTCACCCGATAAAACACGAATATCGGTGTCCTTTAAGCGCAGCTTTAAATCTTTAGCTGCAGCAGTATCCCCTACTGCTACCACCTGCGGATTAAATTCCCTTGCTTGTTTTTCAAGCAGGTCTATATTTCTGCCTGAAGCCAAGGCGGTGACCTTATAATCTTTTGGGTTTTCCCTTACAATATCAAGCGTTTGTGTGCCTATTGAGCCGGTTGAACCTAAAATAACAAGTTCCTTCATTTTTCTTCACCTTAAAAAACATTAAGTAACAAAATAAAAACAGGTGCTATTAAAAGTATGCTGTCAAATCGGTCGGTTATACCGCCGTGAGCGGGTATTAGATTACCGTAATCTTTGATATCGGCATTTCGTTTGATTACCGAGGCGAACAAATCACCCATTATGCCTATTATGCAAAGCACCGGTGTCATAACAAGCAGCGGCACCAGCTTATCCTGTATATCAAATACAAAACACAAAATCACCGTTACTGCCATGCTTAATACTATGCCGCCAATTGCGCCCTCTATTGTTTTTTTAGGGCTTATTTTTTCGCATAGCTTATGCTTGCCACACGTAACGCCAACAAAGTATGCTCCGCAGTCGTTAACGCATGAAAAATTGAGTAAAAGTGATAAATACAACAGCCCTCTCTCTAATAATGCATATATGCAAAAGAAAGCAAAGCTTAATGTAATGGGCACTGCAATGGCTGCCGCTATTTCACTGTTTGCCAATTTCCCGTGAAAGAAAATTGCACAAAAAACCACAGCCAATGCAAATACTATTGATAAATAAATACTTACCAACGGATGAATGCATAATGCCGCAAACAGCAATCCCGCCCATACGCTTGATATCCACACGAGCAGCTTATTTCCTACCTGCTTGGCATTTTTGGTGAGCTCGTATGAGGAGGTTGCCACCGCCAACGCCAAAACAAAAATCAAAAGATACGGGAAATCTACAAGCAAATGGAATGATACAAGTGCGGCTACTACCAATATGAGTACAGTGCCAGAAATAATCCTTGTTAGCATTTAAATACCTCCGAAACGACGGTTGCGTTTATTATAATCATCAATTGCTCTATCTAAATCCTGTGGCTTAAAATCAGGCCACAAAACATCCGAAAACCACAATTCAGAATATGCCGACTGCCATATAAGATAATTTGAAATGCGCTGTTCACCGCTTGGTCTTATAATCAATTCGGGGTCGGGATAATAATTGGTATACAAATGCTCTGATATTGTGTCCTCGGTAATATCCTCGGGCTTAATACCCTTTGCAACAATCTCCCTTACTGCGTGTACTATCTCATCCCTGCCGCCATAATTTATTGCAAGATAACAGCAAAGTCCCGTAGCGTTTTTGGAATCATCCTCAGCCGTTGCCATAAGATGCTTGATATCCTCAGGCAGCACCGTTCTATCGCCTATGAATTTAAGCATTATATTCTCTTTAATATAGTTTTTGGAATCCTTAAGGTAATCACGCAAAATATTCATAATGCCCTCTACCTCATCAGCGGGGCGTTTCCAGTTTTCTGTTGAAAAGGCATAAACAGTTAAATGCTTTACACCGATTTTATTACAATAACGTGCTATGTCCTTAAAGGTTTTTGAGCCGGCGGCGTGTCCTGCATTGCGTGGTAAGCCACGCTTCTTTGCCCATCTGCCGTTACCGTCCATAATAATGGCAATGTGCTCGGGTATCGTGCGAACCTCTTCTTTTTTCTTTTTAAAAAACATAATTATACCTTTCAAAAATCCACCAGGTGTTCCCTGATGGATTTTTTGCCACTCGTAAGTAATTAGATTTCGAGAATTTCCTTTTCCTTTAATGCCGATAAATCGTCAACTTCCTTGCAGTACTTATCGGTGAGATTTTGAATCTTCTTTTCGCCGTTTTGCTGGTCATCCTCGGTGATTTCAGAATTTTTCTTCATTGCCTTGAGCTTTTCAAGTGCATCACGACGGCTGTTACGAACAGCAACCTTGCTGTCCTCAGCCATTTTGCGCACGTCCTTAACAATTTCTTTTCTGCGTTCTTCGGTTAGCGGCGGGAAAACAAGGCGGATAACCCTACCGTCGTTTTGCGGGTTAATTCCAATATCCGCTACCTGTATTGCCTTTTCAATAGATTTAAGGGTTGTAGCATCCCACGGCTGAATTTGAAGCATTCTGGGTTCGGGCACCGATATTGCCGCCATTTGCTGAATGGGGGTTGGTGCGCCGTAATAATCAACTGTAATTCTATCAAGCACAGCGGGGGTTGCACGGCCTACACGTACCGCCTTATAATCACGGTCAAGTGCATCGAGTGTTTTCAGCATTCTTTCTTCTGCGTTATTTATAACAGTATTCATAACTTACCTCCGAATATTATTTAACGATTGTACCGATAGTCTCACCCTGCATAGCTTTTACTATGTTATCAGGATTATCAAGATTAAACACGAGTATCGGAATATTATTATCCATACAAAGTGACGCCGCAGTGCTATCCATAACGTGAAGCCCTTTGTTTAATACATCTATGTGGGAAAGTGTATCGAACTTTTTGGCATTGGGGTTTTGCTTTGGGTCGCTATCATAAACGCCATCAACATTGGTCGCCTTAAAGATTATATCAGCACCGATTTCCGCCGCACGAAGTGCCGCACCTGTATCGGTTGAGAAAAACGGATTTCCCGTGCCGCAGCCAAATACAACCACTCTGCCCTTTTCAAGATGCCTAACCGCCCTATTTCTAATATACGGCTCGGCTATTTGGCGCATCTCAATAGCAGTTTCAACACGTGCGGTAAGACCTACCTGTTCAAGACCGTCCGCAAGGCCTAATGCATTAATAACCGTTGCGAGCATACCCATATGGTCTGCACGGGTGCGGTCCATTTGTCCGCTTGACCTACCACGCCAGAAGTTGCCTCCACCGACAACAAGCGCAATTTGAACGCCCATATCTACACATTCCTTGATGCTTTTACAAACCGATAAAACCTTATCAAAATCAATTCCTGTACCTTTTTCGCCGGCAAGCGCTTCACCGCTGAGTTTAATTAAAACCCTCTTATAAGCAGGTTGCATTTTAACACTTCCTAACTCTAAATTTATACAAATATATTTTACAGTATAACCGATATAAAGTCAATTACAAATAAGCAAGTTAAATGTAAATATTTTTTATATTTATATTTATACTAAATTTAATATTGAAATAATTCTCACCCAATGTTAAAATGTTTTTATGAATTTATATCAGAGGTGTAAAAATGAGTAATTCCCCACAAACAAAAAGGAGCAGCTTCTCAGGCAAGTTGGGTTATGTACTTGCCGTTGCGGGTTCAGCTGTAGGTCTTGGTAATATATGGCGTTTTCCCTATCTTGCGGCAAAATACGGCGGCGGTATGTTCTTGCTAGTGTATTTGATTTTAATGCTTTCTTTCGGCTACGCTATGATTGTTTCCGAAACCGCACTTGGCAGACGCACAGGTAAAAGCCCGATTGGTGCCTTTAAACAGTTTGGAAACAAGCTACGCCATAAATTCGGCGGTTGGATAAATGCTATAATTCCCATGCTTATTTTACCATACTACTGTACTCTTGGCGGTTGGGTTATTAAATACCTCGTCGAATACTGCAAAGGCGAAACCGTAGCGATGGCTGATGATGCCTATTTTACCTCCTTTTTAGGAAGCGCAGCGCAAACCGAAATCTACTTTTTGATTTTTGCTGTGGCAACCGTGGTAGTAGTAGTTTTCGGTGTGCAAAAGGGCATTGAGAGAGTATCAAAGATTATGATGCCCACACTCATTATTTTGGCAATTGCTGTTGCTATATACTCCATCTCTTTGCCGGGTGCTTTTGAGGGTGTTAAATACTTCCTTATCCCCAACTTTAAAAACTTCTCTATAATGACGGTTGTTGCCGCACTCGGACAAATGTTTTATTCGTTATCGATTGCGATGGGAATTCTTTATACCTACGGCTCATATCTTAAAAAAGATATTGATATTGAAAAAACCACTACACAAATTGAGATTTTTGATACCGCCATTGCAATACTTGCCGGTCTAATGATTATACCCGCTGTGTTTGCTTTTTCAGGCGGAGACCCCGAGGCGCTAAACGCCGGTCCCTCACTTATGTTTGTTACAATACCCAAGGTGTTTGAGAGCATGGGACTTGGTACTGCAGCAGGTGTTTTGTTCTTCTTGCTTGTGTTTTTCGCAGCGCTTACAAGCTCCATCTCCCTTGCCGAAACCACCGCCTCAACCTTCCAGGACGAGCTTGGCTTGAGCAGAGGCAAAAGCATTATTGTAACCTCGGTGATATTAGTAATTCTCGGCAGCGTTACAACCCTCGGCTTTAATGCGCTCGACTTTATTAAAATACTCGGTATGGGCGCACTCGACTTCTTTGACTTTATCACAAACTCGGTTATGATGCCCATTTCGGCACTTTGCACCTGTTTACTCGTAGTTTATTCGGCAGGGCTTAGAACTATTGGCGATGAAGTAAAATTATCCAGTAAATTCAAAAGAGAAAAGCTATATAATTTCTTTATGAAATATTTAGCACCTGCTTGTATGATAATTATTCTTTTAAGCTCGGTTGCAAATGTATTTGGCTGGATAAAAATGTAATAATAATACAAAAAGCACGGCTGTTAAAAACAGCCGTGCTTTTCTATTTATGTTATCTTTGTACTCTTCCCGAAGCATCGCCGCCGACTAATTTCTCAACCTCTGCAACGCTAACTCTATTATAGTCGCCTTCAATAGAGTGCTTAAGGGCAGATGCCGCAACGGCAAATTCTATTGCCGCCTGAGTATCTTTACCCGAAAGCAGTGAATAGATAAGTCCGCCGCCAAAACTATCTCCGCCTCCTACACGGTCAACTATACGCAGGTGATATGTTTTTGAGAAGCAGTAGTTCTCGCCATCGTAAAGCATGCCCGCCCAGTCGTTATCACTTGCCGATATAGATGTACGAAGTGTAATGGCAACCTTTTCAAATCCGAACTTATCAGCCAACTGCTTTGCAACCGATTTATAACCCTCGTGGTTTAATTTACCGCCGTAAATATCCGTATCCTCCGCCTCAATACCGAACACATCCTTTGCATCCTCCTCGTTGGAGATGCACACATCAACATATTGGCAAAGGTCAGTCATGGCAGCACGGGCTTCCTCCCGTGTCCATAATTTTCCACGATAGTTTAGGTCGCAGGAGATTTTAACGCCTTTTTTCTTTGCGGCAATACAAGCTTCTCTGCAAATTTCTACAACATTGGGTCCGAGTGCCGGAGTGATACCTGTAAAATGAAACCAGTCTGCACCCTCAAAAATGCTGTCCCAATCAAAATCAGATGCCGCCGCCATTTGAATTGCGGAATATGCACGGTCATAAATACATACACTGCCACGCTGTGAGGCGCCCTTTTCGAGATAATAGATGCCTACCCTCTCTCCGCCACGAACGATTTTACTTATATCTACACCAAAGCTACGAAGCGAATTAACCGCCGCCTGACCAATAGCGTGTTTAGGCAGCTTGGTAACATAAACACTGTCCATACCGTAGTTAGCCAAAGATACCGCAACATTGGCTTCGCCGCCGCCGAAGGTTGCTTGCATTTGGTCGTTTTGGAAAAAACGATAGTAGCCGTTAGGGGCTAATCTTAACATAATTTCGCCAAAAGTAACTATTTTTGCCATTATATACACTCCTTTGGTTTTTTACAATTATATAATATCATTACCCTAAACCGAAGTAAATGGAATATTTTTATCTATTATTGTTTTTATTTAATGCCCGTTGAACCAAAACCGCCCGTGCCTCTAACCGTGTCATCAAGCTCGGCGCTCTCTTCGAAGGTTGCCGTTATGTAGGGTGTGATAACCAACTGCGCTATGCGCTCACCCACCGCTACTGTTTGCTCGGTATTTGAGTGATTATGGAGCGCTACCATAACCTCGCCTCGATAATCCGAATCAATTACACCAACCTTATTTGCGGGTGCCAAGCCACGCTTGGTGGCAATGCCGCTTCTCGCATATATAAGACCTGCAAAGCCAACCGGTATCTCAAGCGCTATACCCGTATGAATAAGCACTGTCTCCCCCGATTTAATAATAATTTCCTCTGCGTTACAGGCATACAAATCAGCACCTGCGGCAGATATCGAGCCATATGTTGGAAGAATTGCGTTTTTATCTAATTTTTTAACACGTACTGTATTCATTTAAACACATCCTTTAACCTTATTTTAACATATTACCGTTAAAAATCAACCCATTTTAAATCCTTCACCAATAATCTCTCCCGCATCTGCTACAACGATAAATGCTTTTTTATCGGTTTCGAGTATAACTCTATGGAGCAGTGCCGCCTCGTGTATTCTCACTGCGCAAAGCAACACCGATTTCTCACTTTTGGTATAGGCACCCCTCCCGTTTAATAAAGTGACTCCTCTATAAAGCTTTTTTAATACCGCTTCTGCTATTTCTTCGCCCTTACTTGTTATTACAAAAACCATTTTCCCCTTATCTGCACCGTAGAGAATATTATCAATCATTTTTGTTGATGAATAAATAGCAATTAGGGAATAAAGCGCACTCTCAACATTGCGATAAACTACCGCAGTTAACAAGATAACGGTAAAATCAGCAAAGAGAATCACCCTACCCACCGATATATGCCGATGCTTATTGTTTATTAGCTTTGCTATAACATCCACACCGCCCGTTGTAGCGCCTCGAATAAAAACCAAGCTTAGTCCTAAGCCCGATAAAATTCCACCGAAAACCGATGCCAATACGCCATCTAAATAGAATTTTGGCAAAAGCATATCATTTATATTAAGAAAAAAGGACACTAAAAAGGTAGCGGCAGCGGTTTTTAAAATAAAACCGCTGCCGAATTTTTTATACTGCACTATTAGAAGCGGTGTATTAAGCAAAAACAAAACCGTACCCGATGATATTCCAAAAAGTTGGTGTGCCATTATCGAAATACCGGTGAAACCTCCGGGAGAGATTTCATTTGGCTCAATAAGCATTGTTACAGCCGCCGCATAAATAAATGCACCCGCCGTCCAAGCTAATATATCGGTTGCTATACCGCTTTTAAATTTTTTCATTAAAAACCGCCCTTAAACTTTACTCTAAGGTTAGGTTTTCCCATATTTTATTAAATAATTCCGTAATACGTGGCTTGTTGCCGCACAGGTGCAAGTAGCCAAACAGTGTTTCTATACCCGTTGCGGTATGATAATCACTTTTTGTGGAATTTTTAGGGGTGTTATTTGTATGAAAATTGCGTCCCCTTTTAAAAACCGACAACTCATGCTCGGTTAATTCTTCGCTTATAACCTCATATGCCTTTGCCTGTGCCGACGCCTTGACATACTCCACCGATAAGGCGTGTAGGTCACCCGAGCGGCGATTAACCGCTGCCAATTTTTCTCTAACGAGCAATGTATAAACTCCATCACCCACGAAGGACAGCACCGAGGGATTTAATAAATCTATCTGCATAATTTCTCCTCTGTATTACTGTACAAAATCAAACTCAACACCGCAAATACTTACGGTATCCCCTTCGTTTATTCCCGCCTTTTCGAGCGCTTTTATAATACCGCTTGAACGAAGAACTCGCTCGAAATACTGCAACGACTCATAGTCATCAGGGTCAACCTTATTCATAATATCATCGACCCAATCGGCATCATCAACATAGTAAATACCGTCACGCACATTTACAGTAAAGGTTTGCTTATTCTTTACTGTAACAATTTCTTCTTTTATAATCTCGGGTTCAAAATGCTTCATAGGTGGCAATTTATCAAGATAACTCGCAACAAAATTTACAAGCTCTTTAGTACCCTCGGCAATAGCCGCCATAACTGAAAAAAATGCATATCCCTTATCTTCGAAATAGTTTTTGATGCGCAAAATTTCATCCTCTTCAATAAGGTCGCACTTATTACCCACAATTATTTGCGGACGACTACTTAATTCGCTACTAAAAACCGCTAACTCTTTATTGATTTTTTCAAAATCTTCTATTGGGTCTCTCCCCTCACTGCCCGAAATGTCAATAACGTGTAACAGTAATCGGCAGCGCTCTACGTGGCGCAAAAACTCGTGACCGAGACCTACGCCTTCACCCGCACCCTCAATAAGACCCGGTATGTCTGCCATAACGAAGGATGCGCCTTCATCTATGCGAACAACTCCGAGCACGGGGGTTAGTGTGGTGAAATGGTAGTTGGCGATTTTGGGCTTTGCCTCGCTCACAACCGATACAAGCGTCGATTTACCTACATTTGGGAAACCGATTAGACCAACATCAGCCAAAAGCTTGAGTTCTAATATTACATCTAACTCCTCACCCTTTTGACCATCATTTGCAAAACGGGGAATTTGGCGGGTTGAACTCGCAAAATGCCAGTTTCCCCAACCACCGTTACCGCCCTTTGCAATAACTGTTGGTTCATCAAACGATATATCGGCTATAATTTTGCCCGATTCGGCTTCCTTCACAAGCGTACCACGAGGCACACTTATAACTAAATTCTTGGCGCTTTTTCCTGTGCAACGGCAGCCGCCGCCATTTTCACCGTTCTCGGCTACATATTTGCGCTTATATCTAAAATCAGCGAGGGTGGATAAATTATCATCAACCTTAAATATGATGCTTCCGCCCTTGCCGCCATCGCCGCCATCAGGTCCGCCCGATGCCACATACTTTTCTCTATGGAATGTTGCCGCACCGTTGCCGCCGTTACCTGCCTTAAGATGTATTTTTGCTACATCAACAAACATAAAATTTCTCCATACAAAAAAATACTGGGCTCGGGAATACCCGAGCCCACTGATTTACTTACTGTTCAACAGCGTAAATGCTTACTTGCTTGCGGTCACGACCAACTCTTTCGAATTTAACCTTGCCGTCAATCAAAGCAAATAAGGTATCATCAGAACCGATACCTACGTTATTGCCGGGATGAATGTGAGTTCCTCTCTGGCGAACGAGAATGTTACCAGCTAAAACAAACTGACCGTCAGCACGCTTTACGCCAAGGCGCTTTGCTTCGCTATCACGACCGTTTTTGGTTGAGCCCACACCTTTTTTATGAGCAAATAACTGGATATTAATCTTTAACATGGTTTTACACCTCCGAAATTATTGTGATTGAATTGCTGTAATCCTTTGCCAACTGTTCTATATGCAGCTTAAAACCCTCAAGCACTGCCACCGATTTATCCGACGGATTTTTGATTTTTATTATCATTTTACCGTCCGCTTCATCAATTTCGGCTTTATCGCCTACTATTTCGGTGATGGTGTTGGCGGTCATATACGCTGCCGACGATATCGCCGAACAAACAAGCCGACCTGTTTCATCGGCACAGCCACTTGTACTGTGTCCGATAGCGGAAAAACCTATTAGCTTTTCACCGCTTTTAAAAAACCTTACCTTTGTCATAATTAACCGATTTCGTTAATTTGTACTTTGGTGTAGGGCTGTCTGTGGCCCAATTTGCGAGAACTGCCTTTTTTGGGCTTGTAGGTGAAAACTGTGATTTTCTTACCCTTACCGTTCTTAACAACGGTACCCTTAACAACGGCATCCTTCACATAAGGTTTACCAACCTTTAAGGTTCTGTCCTTTACAGCAACAACCTTATCGAAGATAACCTCTTCATTTTCTGCTGCATCAAGCTTCTCAATGTAGATAATGCTATCCTTCTCTACACGGTACTGCTTTCCGCCTGTTTCGATAATTGCGTACATCTTTCTGGCACCTGCCTCAACTTAAGTCTCGCTATTCGAAGGCGTGCGCTTTCTTTGCGCAACTTTAATAAGCCCACAATATGCGGCTCTACCATTTTACCACCGACTTTTCAATTTGTCAAGCAGTTTTTTTAAGCGGTTTTTTATCGATTTGGAATTAAACTGTGGATAACAGTATAAATAATAATTGCATTCATCACAACATAATTCGTAATCCTCGTGTTCGCCGTTTCCAAGGCACCTTTTACCTTGTCGGCTCGGGGGTTAGGGGTGTGCCTGTTATATCAATTATTTGTTTTCTTCTCACAATTTTCCACCTCAATAAAAAAGCACATCCCGAAGGATGTGCCGAAAAAGCATCTCCCTCGGTTTCGCTACCACACTACGCCGACTTCCAATACGGAAATAAGAGAGACACCTTTTACCAAAAGGATAGTCTCCCGTATTAGAAGTCAAATATTCAGCATAGTGTGGTATGCTTTTATTTTACCACAATAAAATAAAAATGTAAAGTAAACAAAAAAGATATGCAGAAAATTTCTGCATATCTTTATTGGCTTTTATTTTTTATTTCCCAAAAATATCTACGGAAGGATGGCGGAAAGTCCTCCAGCACACCATACTCGGGGTCATAAAACACACCGTTTATATATAGCGACCAATGCCAACATTTAGGTGTTTCTAAGCTAAGCAATGCCGCAAAAGGCAGCTCGCCTCTTTGAGTTACCGCCATTCTTATGTCCCCCACCGTAACGCCGAGCTCATTTAAAACCCACCTCATTGTTTTAAGGTCGGTCTCAGCAAAGCCGCCGCAAAGCTCTACAACACATTCGATATCGGTATCGGTTGCCATTGCGATTACGGCTTGTCCGCAGGAAAGCGGCGTTGGTTCAAAAATATGCTTTGGCTTTTTACTTAACGCCATATTACTCTACCGTAATTATATCGATGCTCTCGATTACAACATCATAAACGGGCTTATCGGCAGGACCTACCTTTGTGGTTGCGATTTTATCTACTGAGTCCATACCCTCTGTCACCTGACCGAAAACTGTATGGCGGAAATCAAGCCAAGGGGTGCCACCAAGAGTCTTATAATCCTCAATAACCTCGGCGCCAAAGCCCGACTCCTCACCTAACTGTTCCATTTGCTCGAGCATATTTTGAGGGCAGCTGGACGCCTGAACAATAAAGAACTGACTGCCGTTTGTGTTAGGACCCGCATTTGCCATACAAAGTGCGCCACGAATATTGTGTAATTCTTTGCAAAACTCATCCTCAAACGACTGTCCCCAAATACTCTCGCCTCCCATACCTGTGGCTGTGGGGTCACCACCCTGAATCATAAAATCGTTTATAACCCTATGGAAAACTATTCCGTTATAATAGCCGTTTTTAGAATGGGTTGTAAAGTTTTCTACCGTTTTGGGTGCAAAGCTCGGGAAAAGCTTAATTTTTATATCTCCCATATTGGTGTGCATTACCGCTACGGTATCGCCCGACTTTACGGGTGAAGTTTGTATACTCATTTTCATCATTCCTTTCGTTTATTATATTCTAACAGCAAACACGTATTTTGGCAACAAAAATTATACTTGTTTAATTAAAAAGATTGTGGTATAATACCTTTGTATCTACAATATACAGTAGGAGGAAAAAATATGAAGTGTCCTTATTGCTCAACCGAAGACAGCAAGGTAATTGATTCAAGACCTACCGATGAAGGAGAACGCATTCGCAGACGTCGTGAGTGTCTTAACTGTTCAAAGCGTTTCACTACATACGAAATCATTGAGAGCTTGCCCATTATTGTTATTAAGAAGGACAAATCTCGTGAAACCTTTGATAGAGATAAGCTGCTTAACGGTATTTTACGTGCTTGTGATAAAAGGCAGATTTCAATTAACACTCTTGATAATATGATTGATGAAATCGAAGCTACAATTCAAAACTCGCTTGACAGAGAGGTTACCAGCGTTAAAATTGGCGAGCTTGTTATGGAAAAGCTAAAGGAAATTGACGAGGTTGCTTATGTTCGCTTCGCATCGGTTTACCGTCAGTTTAAGGACATTACTACATTTATGGATGAACTTAATAAGCTTATTCAAAAATAACCCAAAAGGCACCGAATATTCGGTGCTTTTTTGTTTATATATAATATATTTCATTTTTTATAAAATAAGTATTGTAATTATGGAAAAAATTTGCGATAATATATAATTGATATATTATGTTTTAGAGGTGTATAGATTGACAGCTAACGAAAAGATGGCAGAGCTTTTACTGCCCAATATAAAAAACACACCCGATTATTATGAAAATATGTTTCCTGAAAGGAGTTTGCCCGATGGCGCAAGGGTTGTAAGAATCGCCCCCTCCCCTACTGGTTATCTCCATTTAGGTACACTTTTTGCGGCACTCGTAAACCGCATAACCGCAACCTCTACAGGCGGTATATTCTTTACACGTATTGAAGATACCGACAAAAAGCGTGAGGTTGAGGGTGGTATCGAAGATATTATCGACGGGCTTGGTCGCTTTGGCATAACCATTGATGAGGGATTTACCCAAGGGAATCTCCAAACAGGCGATTACGGTCCCTACAAGCAAAGTATGCGTGCCGAGATTTATCAAACCTATGTTAAACAGCTAATACAGCAAGGTCTTGCCTATCCGTGCTTTTGCACCGCTGAGGAATTGGAAAAAGTAAGGACCGAGCAAGAGAAAAACAAAATAAGGACAGGTTATCACGGAGAATATGCCCGTCACCGAGATATAACATATGAAGAGGCAAAGGCGCTGATTGATGAGGGCAAGTCCTACGTTATTCGCCTTAAATCTCCTGGTAGCGAAGAAAACCGCATTGTATTTGAGGATGGCATAAAGGGTAAAATTGAAATGCCCGAAAACGATGAGGATTTTGTTTTGCTTAAATCCGATGGCATTCCCACCTATCACTTTGCACACGCAGTTGATGACCATTTAATGCACACAACACACGTAATTCGTGGAGATGAGTGGATTTCCTCGGTGCCCAAGCACATTCAGCTTTTCCGTTTGCTTGGGTTTAAGGTGCCGAAATTTGCACACGTGGCTCCGATTATGAAGCTTGATAATGGGGCTAAGCGCAAAATTTCAAAACGCAAGGACCCCGAAGCCGCAGTAAGATTCTTTGCTGAACAGGGGTATGAGAGCGAGAATGTTATTGAGTATCTTATGACCATCGCTTCCTCAGACTTTGAGGACTGGCGTAGAGCCAACCCCAACACCTCTTACAAGGAGTTTAAATTTAATCTTAAAAAGATGAGTGTTTCGGGTGCTTTATATGATGAAAACAAGCTGCTTGATGTTAGCAAAAACCGAATTGCACTGTTAAAGTCGGATGAGGTTTATCAAAAGCTTACGGCTTGGGCAAAGGAATTTGATGAGGAGTTCTTTAAGCTATTAACCGCAAACCCCGAATATACAAAGAGCATTTTGGCAATTGACCGTGACAATACTGCAAAGCCACGCAAGGACTTGGCAAAATGGAACGAGGCAAAGGAATTCTATGCTTACTTTTTTGAGAGCACCTTTGTTCCGAGCTACTGCTTACCCGAGCATATAGCCAAAGCCGATGCCGCCGCATTCCTTAAAGAGTATATTAAGGTTTATGACCAAAATGATGATAGGCAAGAATGGTTCGGCAAAATAAAGCAAATAGCTCCAACCCTTAACTTTGCAGCCGAGACCAAGGAATACAAGGCAAATCCCGATGCATTTAAAGGTCATGCGGGTGATTTGAGCACCGTGCTTAGAATTGCTGTAACGGGCAGAACAAACACTCCCGACCTATGCAGTATTATGCAGGTTTTGGGCAAGGAAGAAAGTATAAGACGTATTGAAAATACCATTAAGAGTTTAGGGGAATAAAAATGGAAGAGAAAAAGGTAATTGAAAACGAAAACACTATACAGTCCAACTTTATATGGGACTTTATTGATGAAGATTTAGAAAAGGGTGTGTATAACGAGGTTCAAACCCGTTTTCCGCCCGAGCCGAACGGTTATCTTCACATTGGTCACGCCAAGGCAATTTGCATAGACTTTGGCACCGCACAAAAATACGGCGGTAAATGCAATTTGCGCCTTGATGACACCAACCCGACAAAAGAAGATGTTGAGTATGTCGATGCTATAAAAGAGGACATTGAGTGGCTCGGTTTTAACTGGGATAATGTTTACTTTGCATCTGACTATTTTGATTTCATTTACGAGTGTGCATTAAAGCTAATTGATAAGGGCTTGGCATATGTAGATGAATCAAGTGCCGATGAAATTAAAGCAATGCGAGGTACGCTTACCGAAGCGGGTATTAAAAGCCCCTATCGTGAGCGCCCAATAGAAGAAACCAAGGAGTTGTTCCGCCGTATGACAAACGGTGAATTTGAGAACGGTGCTATGGTGCTTCGTGCGAAAATTGATATGGCTTCCTCCAATATCAATATGCGTGACCCCGTTATCTATCGCATTATGAAGGCACATCATCACAGAACAGGCGATAAGTGGTGTGTGTATCCTATGTATGATTTTGCGCATCCGTTATCCGATGCAAAGGAGGGTGTAACGCACTCTCTTTGCTCACTCGAATTTGAAAACCACCGCCCATTATATGACTGGTTCTTGCAGGTACTTGATATCCCCACACCGCCCCGCCAAATCGAATTTGCACGTATGAACGTAAACTATACTCTCACAAGTAAAAGAAAGTGCTTAAAGCTTGTAAATGATGGCTTGGTTTCAGGTTGGGATGACCCGAGAATGGCAACCATTTGCGGTATGCGCCGCCGTGGTTACCCTGCAGCCGCTATTAGAGAATTTATTAATAAAATCGGTGTGTCAAAAGCGTACAGCGTTATTGACTACGCTTTGCTTGAATCCTGCGTTCGTGACTACTTGAATGCAGAGGCAGTTCGTGCTATGGCAGTTTTGCGTCCGCTTAAGGTGGTTATTGACAACTATCCCGATAACAAAACCGATGAAATTTTAGTGGACATTAACCCCAACAAGCCCGAGCTTGGTAAAAAGGCGGTTACCTTCTCTAAGGAGATTTATATTGAGCAGGACGACTTTATGCTGAATCCTCCTGGAAAATACTTCCGTTTGTGTCCTGAAAAGGAAGTGCGCTTAAAGGGTGCTTATTACATTAAGTATGCCTCACACGAAACCGATGAGCTTGGTAATATAACGGTGGTTCACGCAACCTATGACCCCGAGTCGTTTGGTGGTGAGACACCCGACGGCAGAAAGGTGAAGGGCACTTTGCACTGGGTAAATGCCAACGACTGCGCTACCGCATCTGTGCGCCTTTATGACCGCCTCTTCGTTGTTGAAAACCCCTCGGATGAGGAGGGCGTTGAATCCTTTGCGGACAACCTTAATCCCGAATCACTGATAACACTTGAAAATTGCAAGATAGATGCTGATTTGGCTGTTGCGGCTATTGGTGACACCTTCCAGTTTATGCGTCAGGGTTACTTCTGCCTTGATAAAGATTCTACCAGTGATAATATTATCTTCAACCGCACTGTAGCGCTTAAAGATTCATTTTCAAAAAAGGTATAGTTATGAAGGTTCTTGATATTTACAAATTTTTAGATACTCACTTTCCGTTTTGTACGGCTTGTGAGTGGGATAATTCGGGACTGCTTATCGGTGACGGGAACGCTACCGTTACAAAGGTAATAATTGCGCTCGACTGCACCGACAGTGTTTTAGATATGGCACAAAAGAACGGTGCCGAGCTTATTATCACCCACCACCCCGTTATCTTTCCAAACACTAATTGTGTTCTATCGGACAGTATAGTGCACCGCCTTATAAAAAACGGTATTTCGGTAATATCGGCGCACACTAATCTCGATAAAGCTGAGGGTGGCGTTAATGACTGCTTGGCAAAAGCACTATCGCTTGAGAATATACAAACAGTTTTAGCCGACGAGGGTCTTACCTTGCGCTTAGGTAAGCTTAAAACCGCCCTTTCACCCGATGATTTTGCAAAATACGTGGGAGATAGATTAGGTGTTACCCCTCGCTACTGCGTGGGAGACCGCCCTGTTAAAGCTGTTGCCGTTTGCGGCGGCAGCTGTGGTGATTTGTTAGAGGATGCCGTAAGCTGCGGCGCTGATGCGTATGTTACCGCCGATATAAAGCACCATATATTTTTAGAGGCGGCACATAGGGGAATCACGCTTGTTGACGGCGGTCACTTTAACACCGAGGATACGGTAATTGAACCGTTGCGAAAGCTACTTGCCTCTCACTTCCCCCAAATTCCATTCCTAACAAACCATTTGTCCGCTGTACTGTAAGGTGAATTTATGTTAGATAATCTTTTAACTGTTGCTATGCAGGTTTTAACCCTCTTTATAATTATGCTTGTGGGCTACATTTTCGGCAAGGGTCAGCTATTAAACGATAAGTCGGTTAGCGGTATTACAAATATAATACTCTATGTTGCAACCCCTGCCGCTATTTTACAGTCCTTTACAAGTGAAATTAAAACTGCAGAAAAAACAAAAAATTTATTTTTCTTATTCTTAGCCACCGTGCTTATACATATAATTGCCATTATTATTGCACGGCTGGTTGTTCGTGATAAGGATAACCAAAAAGAGCGAGTAATGCGCTTTGCCGTTATTTTTTCAAACTGCGGATATATGTCCTTTCCACTGCAAAAAGCGATTTTAGGTGACATAGGTGTATTTTACGGTGCGATGTTTGTTGCGGTTTTCAATGTTATTTTGTGGTCGTACGGCGCATTTTTAATGAGTGGCGATAAGAAAAGCATTCAGCCCAAAAAACTGCTTTTAAATCCAACCATTATAGCGGTGGTTGTGGCGCTCCTGCTATATGCCACATCTATAAAGCCGCCCTCGTTTTTATCAAATGCGCTTACTCACCTTGGCAACCTTAACACACCGCTTCCAATGTTGGTTATCGGTTATAATCTATCAACATTTAAAATCACTAAAATATTTACCGATAAAAAGGTTTATTGGCCAACCGCTATACGACTCGTTTTTGTGCCTTTAATATCACTTGTAATTCTATATTTGCTCGGTCTTAAGGGAATTCCGCTTATTGCCTGCACTGTAGCGGCAAGTGCACCCGCAGCTGCGGTATCGGCAATGTTTGCAGATAAATTCGGGGGTGACGCAGCCCTCAGCTCGAGAATAGTTTCGGTTTCTACCCTATTATCAATTGTTACTATGCCTGTATTTGTTGCCCTTGCGCAATCAATATAAAAAACTCACCATAAAATCAAATTTACGGTGAGTTTTATGTTTTAAATATATTTTATAATGTCAATTGTATACGTATTGATGACAAGTGAATCGCCACCACTATTATTTTTTAGGACACGGTGAATCGCTCAAACCCAGAATATAATCTGCCGATACCTTAAAGAAATTGCACTATAAAATTATATCTTCATCTTTTAAGTGTGCTCTACCTGTTTCAAGCCGTAATATCTGCAATTGACTCATATTTAACAATTTTCCGAATTCAGTTTGAGTATAGTCTGTTCTTTCTTCCCTTAATGCTCTAATTCTTTCAGGAATTGTCATATTATCACCTCAAAGATATTTTGCCATAATCGAAATTCGACTATTGGCTTTTAATCGAAAAACGCTTATAATATTTATAGTAACATAATTCTGCCACAATTTAGTAAAAAATGTCTATACTTGAAGAATTTTATTATGGAAATATCAATCCATCTTCAAAATTTGTTAAAAAAGGAAGCGAATATCAGAAGCTAAATAAAGAACTAATAGATATTTCGGATAAGCTGACCGCTACATTAAACGATGAAGAAATGCAACTCTATGAAAAAATAGAAGATATTATTTACGAGCTTGAGCATATATCCGAAAAAGAATACTATATTGACGGATTTTGCACGGCTACACAGCTTATACTTGATATTATGAATTTTAGAAGTGCTAATTTTTATTGATAGCTAATTACTACTATTAAATAAACAATAAGGGCGAATGCTGAATGCTTTCGCCCTTATTGTTTATTTAGATTTAATTTCGGTTTTACCGCCCATATAGCTCTGTAATGCCTTGGGAATTTTTAGTGTGTAGGTATCACCATCAAAGAAGAGGTTGTTTTCAAGTAATGCGATTAACATTCTCGGCGGTGCCACAACAGTATTATTAAGGGTATGCGCCAAGTACTTATTGCCGTCTTCCCCCTTAACACGAATGCCAAGGCGACGGGCTTGAGCATCTCCAAGATTAGAGCAAGAGCAAACCTCAAAATACTTTTGTTGCTTGGGTGACCACGCTTCGATATCGTAGGACTTAACCTTTAAATCTGCCAAATCACCCGAGCAGCATTCGAGTGTGCGCACGGGGATATCCATACTTCTGAAAAGCTCAACCGAATAGCTCCACATTTTATTAAACCAGTCCATGCTCTCTTCGGGCTTGCAAATAACTATCATTTCCTGTTTCTCGAACTGGTGGATACGATAGATACCACGCTCCTCAATACCGTGAGCGCCCTTTTCCTTACGGAAGCACGGCGAATAGCTTGTAAGTGTTAACGGTAAAGCGGTTTCGGGGGTGATGGTATCGATAAACTTACCTATCATTGAGTGCTCACTCGTACCTATAAGATACAGGTCCTCGCCCTCAATCTTATACATCATAGCATCCATTTCCTCAAAACTCATTACACCCGTAACTACATTTGAGCGAATCATAAATGGGGGTATGCAATAGGTAAAGCCCTTATCTATCATAAAGTCTCTTGCGTATGAAAGCACCGCACTGTGAAGACGTGCAATATCACCCATAAGGTAATAAAAGCCCTCACCTGCTACCCTACCTGCCGCCTCCTTGTCAATACCGCTAAAAAGCGCCATAATGTCGGTATGATACGGAATTTCAAAATCAGGTACGGTTTTCTCACCATACTGTGTTACCTCAACATTATCCTCATCATTTTTACCGATTGGCACCGAAGCATCAATAATGTTGGGTATTTTCATCATAACATCCTTGAGTTTCACTCCAAGCTCGGTCTCAAGCACCTCGAGTTCTTTTAGGCGGTCTGCCTGTCGGCCAACCTCCGACTTCATTTCCATTGCCTCGTCACGCTTGCCCTGAGCCATCAAAACACCGATTTGCTTACTTATTTTATTACGGTTGGCACGAAGCTCATTGGCCTCATTATTAGCAGCACGTTTTTTACTGTCCAGCTCAATTGCCTCATCAACCAACGGCAATTTCGCATCCTTAAATTTCTTTTTGATATTTTCTTTTACAATTTCGGGATTTTCCCTGACAAATTTAATATCTAACACAAAAATTCCCCCATAGGTACTTAATATCAATTCATTTTAACACATAAAAAAAGAAATGTAAAGAAAATAAAAAAGCACTTGTGAACAAGTGCTTTTTTGTGGACACTAATCATCCCGTTCGGTTTTGTTCTTAACTATTTCGCCCGTTTCGGCATTTATATCATACGAATACTCCATATTGCCCGATTCGAAATCAACCTCCCAAACGGCAACGCCTTTTTCATCATCAAGCTCTATTTCGAGGTCACGTATATTATCCTGTTTTAATCCCGCATGTTTTAAAGCAACTTCAAGCGCTTTATCTTTTGATATTTTTGTGTTGGTAGTTACGTTCGACTGATTATTACCCGACGGTGCTACATAGTTTGGTGCGGGAACGGATGATACCGAATCATTTGATGACTGAGAAGATGTAGCACTTTGGTTGTTGTTTCCCCCGTTACCGCC
The DNA here is from genome assembly GCA_045650565.1 of Acutalibacteraceae bacterium. Lineage (GTDB taxonomy): Bacteria > Bacillota > Clostridia > Oscillospirales > Acutalibacteraceae > SIG565. The sequence continues at coordinate 39,139 of JAZRRG010000043.1, forward strand.
CGCTGTTTCATTAGTAGTGCATGCTGAAAGTGATAAAATAAAAACACATACCAGCAAAATTGCAAATAATTTTTTCATAAGCTTACCTCCCGTATTATTATGTGCGTTTTTTGTAAAAATAAAAGGGAACCTTACGGCTCCCTTTGAAGAATTTATTTAAAATAACGATTAAGCAAACCTTCAAACGCCTTGCCGTGACGGGCTTCATCACGAAAAAGTCCATTTTTCCCAGTATTTAAGCCACTTTTTGAAAATTACACACCTTGACGCACACTAAAAGGTGGTGTATAATGTGTAAAAAAATGATATGAGGAAAACCTAAAAAACCGCATCAAACTGCGAAATCCAGCCAAAAAATGCTTTACAGCAGGTATTGTTGCATTTCCTCACCAACATTATACCAGATACCACACTTTTATGTCAATGAGCAATCACAATGAGCAAAAAGTACACAGGAGTTACACCCCTAAACAAAGGCAAAACCGCTTGGCAGTATCGAATCAAAATCACACTCCCAGACGGTACCACGATGGCAACGATGCCAACGAGCGACCGCCAGAGAACAAAGCGAATCAACCAACTCAAACACACACCCACAAAGAAATGACAAAAGCGGAGCAAAATGCTCCGCTTTTTAACTGTTCGAGTAAATTGGGATTTACTTAATCAGTTTGTTAATAAATGGGATTTTACCGAGAATCATACAGATTGCTAAACTTAGCAAAAGTATACAGGCAGCATAAATCAAGTTAAACAACAGGTTCGCTGAAAAGGAAAAAGAACTTATTTGAAACTTGGATAATGAAATAATTAATCCGTGTATAAAATAAATGCCTAGGGTATTAGCCGAAATGGTCTTGACAATTGTCCAGTTTTTCTTCCAGTTCAGACACAAAATATAAATAAAAGTAACATTTAGTAATGTGAATACAGAATCATATCCATTCCACACAACATCCCAAATTGAACCTATTGCTTTTGAATAGCAATTTCCTATGTAAAACAAACCCAAACAAGATACAAGTATTCCTGTAACTGAAATAACATTTCTTTTCTTGATATCTATTTTCTCAATATCTGATTCGGAACGGTATGCTATACCGCCTAAACAAAAATAAACAAACGAATATCCTCGTATTCCTCTAAGTGGATTAAAAATATTAAATAAATTAATATTATTAAACACAATTGGTTTTTCAAAAAATAAACTTGTAAAAACTGTACCAAACTGATTCAAAAATGTATTACCAACTGTTAAGAGCGCACATACAATTGTAAAATATAAAAAAACTTTATGGTTATCATCATATACATTTTTCAACAAGGGGAAGAGTAGATATATACATATCAATGCTCCCATATACCACAAATGGTTTATCCATCCCTGCTTCCAATTCCATATTGCTTTAAAAAATTCTGTCAATGATAAAGTTTCCTGCCTTATTGGTTGAAGAAAAAGTAAAGTAATAACTGCCCATATAAATGTTAGAACAGATAGTTTGATTGTTTTTAATATATGTTTCCGTAAAACAAACTCTTTACGGAAAAGCAAGTACCCATTGGCAAAGAAAAACAGCGGTACACAGGTTGAAAGTATAGTTCTGAAAAAGTAAAGAAAGTAATTCGCCCAATTATGTTCTGACAAAAAATCATATGAATATAACGGACTATGGTAGAGTATCACAAAAAACATAGCAATCACTTCTAACATATCAATATGGGTTAATCGTTTCTTCTCCATTAGTAATCATCCTCGTTGTAAAGTTTTGTGTTTTGTATTCGTCAAATTTTTATTTGTCGAATACATTATACCATAAATATGTGGGATTTTCAATATGTGCAGAATAGTTTGCCAAAAAGTCAAAAACGATATGGGGAAATTTCCTCATATCGTTTTTGCATTATCCATTTTTGGTTGCATTGGCAGTGAACCATTCATAGAATTCTTCGGAAACTACTTGTGGCTCGGAACCAAAGTCAATCTTAGAATCTGTTTCATAGTCATACCATATCATTTGACCGTATGTCGGTTTTTCTAAACTATAACTATATACACAATATCCAAAGTAAGGTGTTTGACCATTTGCGGCACTTTGTTTCTCTCTCTCATAATAACGGAAACAGCTTTCAGAATCCGTAACGACAGTTCCGCTTGGTTGTGCATTCTTCAAGTAGAACACTTCCATTGCTTTATAGTTTACACCATTGGATGAATAGTTGACATACTCAAAAATGCTTATATCGGATGGGAACACAATGCTTTCGTTAAATACCCATTCTCCACTTAATTGATGAATATTTTCATCTGGTTCTGGTGTGATATTAACTGTAAATTCACAGAATGCACTACCATCTGTTGATACAACTTCAAGTTTATGTGTGCCATTAGAAAGAGTTGCGAAGTATTCACCCTTAAAATTGATAATTGTAGACCCTTCGCTAACAGAGTAATTGCTTGGGTTAACAATATTATTATCCACCTTTACGGATTCAAATTTGTTGTAATCAGCAGTTGAACGGAACAATGCCTCTATTGTTGCAACTGTTTGGTTCGCACCTTCAATTATTTCATAATCAATGGGTGTTGATGGTGTTCCCGAATTACCAGAACCATCTTCAAAGTTGCCACTACCGGCTGACATACCCACAACATTCATTGCCTTTTCGCTTGTATCGAACAAACCTGCGGTGGTAGATTCAACACCTTGTCTAATATATGTACCGAACGGTGTTGCTAATGCTATCATTACTGATAACACTAATACGGCTATAACCACCCAGCCGTAATTGCTTAATGTGTTTTTATCCATAGATTAAAAACTCCTTTCAAAATTTAATTAAAATAAGTATGAGAGAACAGGGTTTCCTTCACAATTTTTTTATAAGCCGAGAACATCATCACCGATTTCATCGAGTGCATCGATGACCTTTGATGTTTTACCAGTAAACACATTTGCTCCCCAGATTTCCTCCTCGATGTTGTTTCTGCGGTGTTCGATGTGTTTTGACAATGCCTCTGCCTGTTGTTGCAGAGCGGTGTATTTGCTACGTTCTGCCTCCATATCTTTTTTCCAAGTCCTTGATTTCGGATTGCAAACTTGCTTTTTTACCGATGAGTGCATCGCACTCCTTACGGAGTTTGCGACCTGTGGGTTCTTGTTGTTGCATCATAAACCGTTTCACAGTTTTACGGAGTGATTCATCCTCAAACTGCTTAACGGTGAAATTGCTATCTCTCATTTCTGGGTGTTCGCAGTTTTTATGCAGTTTTGTTCTTTGATGGTATTCAGCGGCGGCGATTCCACCGAATTTGATTTTACCCCATCGCATTATTGCATAACCCATTGGATAAAATCCTCCTTTCTATAAGGTTGATATTTTTCAAAATCCCTCATAACAATTTTGAAAAATCTCTTATATGCAAAACATCATTTTTTGAAAATTCTATTTTGCATATTCCGTCTGGATTCGCATTTAAGAATGCGAACCAGCCGTTCTTGCTCGTTCAAAAAATTGTGAGCAATTTTTCTCACATCGCAAGGTTTTGCTACATTTCAAAAACCACTTTTGAGAAAGCGGTTTTTTCATTTCGCAAAACTCCAGAAAAAATCAAACGGCATTTTTGATGCCTTATTGATTTATTTCCGGCCTTTTCCTTTTGAACTGAATACAGTATGATTTTTATCAACTGTTTTCAAAAGAAAAAGGACTCACTCCCCTTTACGTTGTAAAGTGAAATGAGCCAAGGCGCTGCCTTGTGATGCAGTTGTCATTGAAAGGAGTTTTTTACTTATGAGCAAAAAAGATGTACGTGTATATTTTGATGCTGAATGCTGCGACTACTTGAAACAGGTTGCTGATGAGCAGGATGTATCTGTTAATCACTTAATAATATCTTTGGTTAGAAAAAAATACCCAATGCCACGAAAGGCGAAACAAGATTCCGCACCTGTTGGCATTGACCGTGAGGTAGTTCAAAAACTTTATGAGGAGATTTCAAACCGCCTTGATGCAGCACAGAACGGCGGTCCAAAAATCAAACCGTATGAGTTTTACAATTATCTGGTAGAGGAGCAAAAGCGACTTAAAGCACTACTGGGTGAATAAAACAAAAAACCTCGGTCGAAACCGAGGTCAAAAGAGATGCTTATGGACTACAAACATCTTGGATGGATAAAATAAGTATGTTGTTTTACCATCACAAAATCGCTCATCAGAGCGATTTTTCAAAGGTATCACCATAGTGATACCGCACAACACATCACCGTAGGTGATACAAAAAGCGGTTGTTTGTTATCACCTAACTGATACATTGCCATTCCTTACCTGTAAGGAATAAATGCGACACCGGAGCAGACCTGCTCAACATCCAACGTGGAACCGCAAGCCAACCATTCGTAATGGTTGGAATACAAACTATCGCTCACCAGAAAAAAGCACTAGCGCAGGCAAGTGCTTTTTTCGTTATAGAGGTGAGCGACATCAAAGAACATCACTTTGTCCGTGTGCCGGCTTTAAGAGTTTGCAATCATCCGCTTTTTCACATCACATCAGCGATGCCAAAATCATAACCACTAGTAAACTAGTGGTATGCACAGCCCCTATAAGGGGCGCCTACTGGCCAGGTCCCTAAAAGGGACCTCGAAAGTTTGACAACGCATTACCATCTCGGGCAGCCGCTCACGTGCGGCTGTCTTCTTTTTT